>CP034537.1:5784166-6405000 GCA_004000515.1 Pseudomonas poae | reverse complement strand
CTGCGCGGAAGATGTAACGGGGCTCAAACCATACACCGAAGCTACGGGTATCACGTAAGTGATGCGGTAGAGAGCGTTCTGTAAGCCTGTGAAGGTGAGTTGAGAAGCTTGCTGGAGGTATCAGAAGTGCGAATGCTGACATGAGTAACGACAATGGTGTGAAAAACACCCACGCCGAAAGACCAAGGTTTCCTGCGCAACGTTAATCGACGCAGGGTTAGTCGGTCCCTAAGGCGAGGCTGAAAAGCGTAGTCGATGGAAAACAGGTTAATATTCCTGTACTTCTGGTTATTGCGATGGAGGGACGGAGAAGGCTAGGCCAGCTTGGCGTTGGTTGTCCAAGTTTAAGGTGGTAGGCTGGAATCTTAGGTAAATCCGGGATTCTAAGGCCGAGAGCTGATGACGAGCTAACTTTTAGTTAGCGAAGTGGTTGATGCCATGCTTCCAAGAAAAGCTTCTAAGCTTCAGGTAACCAGGAACCGTACCCCAAACCGACACAGGTGGTTGGGTAGAGAATACCAAGGCGCTTGAGAGAACTCGGGTGAAGGAACTAGGCAAAATGGCACCGTAACTTCGGGAGAAGGTGCGCCGGTGAGGGTGAAGGACTTGCTCCGTAAGCTCATGCCGGTCGAAGATACCAGGCCGCTGCGACTGTTTATTAAAAACACAGCACTCTGCAAACACGAAAGTGGACGTATAGGGTGTGACGCCTGCCCGGTGCCGGAAGGTTAATTGATGGGGTTAGCTAACGCGAAGCTCTTGATCGAAGCCCCGGTAAACGGCGGCCGTAACTATAACGGTCCTAAGGTAGCGAAATTCCTTGTCGGGTAAGTTCCGACCTGCACGAATGGCGTAACGATGGCGGCGCTGTCTCCACCCGAGACTCAGTGAAATTGAAATCGCTGTGAAGATGCAGTGTATCCGCGGCTAGACGGAAAGACCCCGTGAACCTTTACTATAGCTTTGCACTGGACTTTGAATTTGCTTGTGTAGGATAGGTGGGAGGCTTTGAAGCGTGGACGCCAGTCTGCGTGGAGCCATCCTTGAAATACCACCCTGGCAACTTTGAGGTTCTAACTCAGGTCCGTTATCCGGATCGAGGACAGTGTATGGTGGGTAGTTTGACTGGGGCGGTCTCCTCCTAAAGAGTAACGGAGGAGTACGAAGGTGCGCTCAGACCGGTCGGAAATCGGTCGTAGAGTATAAAGGCAAAAGCGCGCTTGACTGCGAGACAGACACGTCGAGCAGGTACGAAAAGTAGGTCTTAGTGATCCGGTGGTTCTGTATGGAAGGGCCATCGCTCAACGGATAAAAGGTACTCCGGGGATAACAGGCTGATACCGCCCAAGAGTTCATATCGACGGCGGTGTTTGGCACCTCGATGTCGGCTCATCACATCCTGGGGCTGAAGCCGGTCCCAAGGGTATGGCTGTTCGCCATTTAAAGTGGTACGCGAGCTGGGTTTAGAACGTCGTGAGACAGTTCGGTCCCTATCTGCCGTGGACGTTTGAGATTTGAGAGGGGCTGCTCCTAGTACGAGAGGACCGGAGTGGACGAACCTCTGGTGTTCCGGTTGTCACGCCAGTGGCATTGCCGGGTAGCTATGTTCGGAATAGATAACCGCTGAAAGCATCTAAGCGGGAAACTAGCCTCAAGATGAGATCTCACTGGAACCTTGAGTTCCCTGAAGGGCCGTCGAAGACTACGACGTTGATAGGTTGGGTGTGTAAGCGCTGTGAGGCGTTGAGCTAACCAATACTAATTGCCCGTGAGGCTTGACCATATAACACCCAAGCAATTTGCTGACCTGAAAAGGCACCAGATTGCGGTGTGTGAAGACGAAATGAACCGAAAGTTCGACGTTCACAAAACACCGAAAGCTGTCACATACCCAATTTGCTGAAGCGAGACCAACAGGTCACGACTCAGTACCCGAATTTCTTGACGACCATAGAGCATTGGAACCACCTGATCCCATCCCGAACTCAGCAGTGAAACGATGCATCGCCGATGGTAGTGTGGGGTTTCCCCATGTGAGAGTAGGTCATCGTCAAGATTAAATTCCAGAACCCCTGATTGCTAACGCAGTCAGGGGTTTTGTTTTGGGCGGTCGAAAAGCTGGCCCCGCAACACCGCAGCTCATTCCATGTAGTGAGCGGGCTTGCCCCGCGCTGGGTGGCGAAGCCGCCCCAACACCGGACACCGCGGCATACCTAACGCACCGAGTCAGATCGAGCTGAATGGTTTGGCTATTAGGCGCAGAGCAGGAGTCTTGTTGCTCCAGGCCTGCCGACATAGGGTTAGGAGAGCTTTTCTAGCGCAGTGAGCCGCTATCGCTTGGCGTAAAACATATAGCGCCTCGCAGCCTGCCACCGCGCCTTCAGTCTCAGGAGCTCTCCAGCGTGTGCTGGAGGCCTATAAGCATGCGATGAATGGTCGTGCGCAGGTTGCGGCAGATGGGCCTATCAGCAGGCCTTCCCGCGAATACGGGCCCTTTGGCCTAGCAGCCTTCCTGGAGCCGAAAACCGCTCCTCTCCTGACCAAACAGCATGCCGTTGGGGAAATCGATGCAAAGTGTTTCTGCATTTTTGGTATGGTGCAGCACATTTTCACAGGGATTGATCTTTTATCCGCAGGACGCGGCGTCGACCTTCTTCAACGAGATGCTGTAGAAATGCCAGAACCGATACCGATCAAGGACCACGAAAAAGAAAACCGCCTGGTCAACAAGCGCCTGCTCGCCTGCGCCCTGTTGGTAATTGGCATCACATGCGCCCTGGTAGGGCGTATGTACTTCTTGCAAGTCGTACAGTTTGATTACCACTCCACGATTTCCGAAAACAACCGCGTCCATGTGCTGCCGATCACGCCGACACGTGGCCTGATCTACGACCGTAACGGTGTGGTGCTGGCTGACAACCGTCCCAGCTACAACTTGACCATTACCCGCGAGCGCACCACCGATCTCAAGGGCGAACTGGACGCCATCGTCAATCTGCTCCATTTGCCCGCTGAAGACCGCGCTGTCTTCGACAAGGCTCTAAAGCAGGCACGTCATCCCTTTGTCCCGGTGACACTGTTTTACCGAATTGACCGAAGAACAAATCGCGGTACTGGCGGTTAACGAGTTCCGCTTGCCTGGCGTCGACGTTGAGCCGCAATTCGTCCGGCATTACCCGTTAGGTGCACACTTTGCCCATTCCATCGGCTACGTAGGACGAATCAACGAGAAAGAGTCCAAGGCTCTCGACTCGGTCGAATACCGTGGCACGCAGTCCATCGGCAAGACGGGTATCGAACGTTTCTACGAGTCCGAGTTGCACGGCCATGTCGGCTATGAAGAGGTCGAGACCAACGCCCAGGGCCGTGTATTGCGCGTGCTCAAGCACACCGACCCGATCCCCGGCAAAAACATCGTGCTCAGCCTCGACGTTCATCTGCAGGAAGCGGCGGAAGAAGCCCTGGGCGACCGCCGTGGCTCGGTGGTGGCCCTCGATCCGCAGACCGGTGAAGTGTTGGCCATGGTCAGTAAGCCGAGCTTCGACCCGAACCTGTTCGTTACCGGCATCAGCTTCAAGGAATATGCCGCACTGCACGATTCTATCGACCGGCCACTGTTCAACCGTGTTCTGCGAGGGCTCTACGCACCAGGTTCGACCATCAAGCCGGAAGTGGCGATCGCTGGCCTCGACAGCGGCGTCGTCACCGCCCAAACCCGTGTGTTCGACCCCGGTTACTATCAGTTGCCCGACTTTGACCACAAGTACCGCAACTGGAACCACAGCGGTGACGGCTGGGTAGACATGGATGCGGCCATCATGCGGTCCAACGACACCTACTTCTATGACCTGGCCCACAAGCTGGGCATCGACCGCCTGCACGACTACCTGGCCGAGTTCGGCCTTGGCCAGAAAAGTCTCGCTGGATATGTTCGAAGAGTCCGCAGGCTTGATGCCGTCCCAGGCTTGGAAGCGCGCTACCCGCCGTCAGCCCTGGTTCCCGGGCGAAACCGTGATCCTCGGTATCGGTCAGGGCTACATGCAAGTCACGCCGCTGCAACTGGCCCAGGCCACTGCGCTGATCGCCAACAAAGGCGTGTGGAACCGACCGCACTTGGCCAAGACCATCAATGGCGTGCCACCGGTGGACGAAAACCCGATGCCCAACGTCGTCCTCAAAGACCCGCGTGACTGGGAGCAGGTCAACCATGGCATGCAGCTGGTGATGCACGATCCACGCGGCATCGCCCGCGCCGCCGCGCAGGGCGCGCAATACCGCATCGCCGGCAAGAGTGGTACCGCGCAGGTGGTGGCGATCAAGCAGGGCGAGCGTTACGACCGTAACAAGACTCTGGAGCGCCATCGCGACAACGCTTTGTTCGTCGGCTTCGCACCCGCCGAGCACCCGAAAATCGTGATCTCGGTGATGATCGAAAACGGCGAGGCGGGTGGCCGTGTCGCGGGCCCTGTGGTGCGGCAGATCATGGACGCCTGGTTGCTTGACCAGGAAGGCCACCTGAAGCCGCAATATGCGACGCCAGCCAAAGCACCCGGGGATCCGAAGGTTTAAGTCACACTTTCCACTCGTCCCATTGCTCTACGTCTGCGTAGGCAAGCCAGGGCACATCGTGGGTGGTCCAGATGTGCGAAGTGGGTCTGACGCCCGGATCATCATCCAGCGTCGCCACTCGCACGATTACATGAGGTTGATGCCCACGTTCGGCCATCAGATGTGAGCCACAGCGCGAGCAGAAATGCCTGAATTTGCCCGGCGACGATTCATACGACGATAACAGCGCCTCGCCTTGAGTCCAGCGAAAGTGCTCACGCATCACGCCCGCCGTCGAGACGAACGCCGCAGCGTGAACCTTGCGGCAGCTTTGGCAATGGCAGTGGCTGATGGGCATATCCAGGCTATCCAGCTCGTACCGCACAGCCTTGCAAAAACAACTTCCATGGAGCTGTTGAGTCATGGTGCGTCACCTCGGGGGGAGGGGGACAATCTACCTTCCGCCGCAACGCTGTGCATCACAGTGATACAAATCATTGCCCTTATCCCCGCATTACTCTAAATTGCGAAGCGTTCTCATTCACGCGCAATATTATTATGCCTCTGTCTGGTGTACCCCGTTCCCCCCACGAACCTGTTGGCCAACTCTACGGTGACCACCACCGCTGGTTGGTCAGTTGGCTGCGCGGGCGGTTGGGTTGCTCCCATCAAGCTGCAGACTTGGCCCAAGATACCTTTATCCGTTTGTTGCTGGCTGAGCGCACTCAGCCTCAGGTCGCCGAGTTAAAAGAGCCCCGGCACTTTCTGGTGACGATTGCCAAGCGCGTGATGATCGACAGCTTTCGTCGCAAAGCCCTTGAGCAGGCTTACCTCCAGGCCTTGGCCGAACAGCCGCAGGCCTATGCCATTTCGCCGGAAGAGCGGTTGTTGATCATCGAAACCCTGCAGCGTCTCGACGCGATGCTCGATGGCCTTGGGCAAAAGGCCAAACGCGCTTTCTTGCTCTCACAGCTGCAGGGTATGCCCTACAAGGACATTGCCGAACAGCTACAGGTATCGGTGAGTTCGGTGACCAAATATATCGCCAAGGCTACCGAGCACTGCCTGATCTTCTCGCTGGAGCTTTGACGGTGGCTCACGACTCACAACGCCAGGCCCTCAGCGCCGCAGCCCACTGGGTCGCGCGTTTGGCCGCCGAGCCCGGTGACCCGGCACTGCACGCGGCTTGGCTCGTCTGGCGAGATGAAACCCCGCTGAACCAGTGGGCGTGGCAGCGCGTGGAACACCTTCGGCATCAACTCCAATGCTTGCCCGGTGCATTGACCGTCAATGTGATGGACGCTGCCGCCGACCAATCCCGCCGGTTTGGGCGCCGTGCGTTGCTCAAGGGCGTGGTGATCGGTGCCGGAGTGAGTGCCATCGGTTGGTCTGGCTATCGACAGGCTCCGCAGTGGATGGCTGACCAACGCACCACCACGGGTGAGCGTCACAGCCTGCAGCTGGACGATGGCACCCGGCTGTCCCTCAACACCGCCAGCGCCGTGGATATCCGCTACAACGCCGAGCAACGGCTGGTGATCTTGCGGGCCGGAGAAATCCTGGTGGACACCGCCCCCGACCCTCGGCCCTTTCTGGTGCGCAGTGCCCATGGGGAAATGCGCGCGTTGGGCACCCGCTTTGACGTGCGCCAGTTCGAAGACTTCACCGCCATGAGCGTACTGCAACACGCTGTGGCGGTGCGCCTGGGCCGCGAGCCCGCGGAGACGGTGGTGACTGCCGGGCAGACGGTCACGTTCGACGCCCAGCGCATGCTCTCCTTTGGGGCTAACGAACCCGGTGAAGGCGCATGGGCACAGGGGCGGTTGGTTGTCGACAATTGGCGACTGGATCGTCTAGTGGCGGAATTGGCCCGCTATCGCCCGGGATACTTGGGGTGCGCCACTGAAATCGGCCACCTGCCGGTTTCGGGTGCCTATTCCCTGGACGATATCGACCTGACACTCAACGCCCTGACCCATGCGCTGCCGATACGCCTCACTGCCCACACCCGCTATTGGACGACATTGGGTCCTCGCGCCTGAAACTGAAAATAATTCTCAACCGCCATTGTCGATTTGCTGCACCTCGTTCGACTCCTCCTGCAAACCCCCTTCATTCGTTTCGAATCACCAGGAGTCAACATGCGCGCAGGGCAAACCTCAGTCGCCAATCAACCACTTCGCTTGTTCCGCAAAAAGCCCTTGCAGGTCGCGTTGTTTGGCGTATCGCTGATGGTGCAAACCGGGCTGCTGGCCCCCATGTTCGCCACGGGCTCCAGTGCTATGGCAGCCAGCCAGCAACAGGCGTTCGCCATCGCTCCCGGCCCACTGGGTTCGGTATTGAGTCGCTTTGCCAGCGACGCCGGCGTGGTGTTGTCCTTCGATTCCGGCCTGACTGCCGGCAAGCAAAGCGCTGGCCTGCAGGGCACTTACAGCGTTGAACAAGGTTTTGCCCGGCTGCTGGCCGGCAGCAATTGGCCGTAGCTGCCAACAGCGATGGCAGCTACCGCCTGGGGCTCCAAGCCAGCGGCGGTGCCTTAACCCTTGGGGCTACCAGCATCAATGCCGAAGGGCTGGGTTTGACCACCGAAAACAGTGGTTCCTACACCACTGGCGCGGCCAGTACCGCGACCAAACTGCCGCTGTCACTGCGCGAAACGCCGCAGTCGGTGAGTGTGATCACCCGTCAATTGATGGATGACCAGCACCTGTCCACCCTCAGTGAGGTATTGACGTTCACCCCAGGCATCAGCAGCAACCACCGTGACAGCGAGCGCTATTCCTTTTACTCCCGTGGCTTCGAGATCCAGAACTTCCAATACGACGGCATTCCGTCCCAGATCGCCAACGAATCCCAGCAGTACATCGGGCCGCTTTCCGACATGGCGATCTACGACCGTGTCGAAGTCGTGCGGGGTGCCACCGGCTTGATGAGCGGTGCAGGCACGCCGTCCGCCGTCATCAACCTGGTGCGCAAGCGCCCGACCAAAGACTTCCAGGCCCATATTTCGGGAGAGGCCGGCGCCTGGGACCGCTATCGCTCCGAAGTCGACGTGTCCGGCCCATTGACCGAGACCGGCAACGTGCGCGGACGCTTCGTCGCGGCGTATCAGAAGCAGAACTCCTTCGTGGAGTGGTACAAGCAAGAAAAAACGCGTGATGTACGGCGCGCTCGATATCGACTTGAATGACACCACCACCCTGCGCACCAGCCTGGATTACCAGAACAACGATGCCAATGGCACCAGCTACGGGCATATTCCGTTGTTCTACAGCAATGGCAGCCAGACTAATTTCCCCCGCTCATTCAACCCGGCTACACGCTCCAGTTACATGGACAACACCACCTATACCTTCACCACGATGTTGGACCATAAACTGGACAACGACTGGAGTTTGAAGACCGCCTACAGCCATCAGTATTCCTACCGCAAAGGGCAGGGGCTTCCGCCAGTGGCGGCTATCCGGACCCGATCACTGGCCAGGGCGCAGGCGCATTCATCTATCGTTTAGACAGCTACCAGACCCAGGACATGCTCGACGTATATGCCAGCGGGCCGTTCCAGTTGGCAGGGCGTGAGCACGAACTGGTGGTGGGCGCGAGCACGTCGCATACCCACCTGAACTTTCCAAACTACAGCAGCACCTCTGCCGATCAAGACGGTGATTATGGTGACGTGGACAACATCTTCAGTTGGGATGGCCGGCAATTTGGGCGCCGTTCCTACAATGAGGTTGGCGGCGCGGTTACCACCCTGCAACAGACTGGCGTGTACGGCGCACTGCGTTTGAAACCGATGGACCCGCTGACGCTGATTCTCGGTACCCGCGTCAGTTGGTGGAAGCAGCTTGATGAGGTGACGGATTACGCCCCTTACTCGCAAACCACCGACAAAACCAAGAAAAGCGGCGTGGTCACGCCCTACGCGGGCATTATCTATGACCTGAACGACACCTACTCGGTCTACGCCAGCTACACCAACATCTTCCTGCCGCAGACGTTCTATAAAACCGCCAGCGGTGGTTCGCTCGCACCGTTGGAAGGAGATAACTACGAGATCGGCCTCAAGGGTGAATTCTTCGACGGTGCGCTGAACGCGAGCATCGCGCTGTTCGACATCGAACAGAAGAACACCGCTGCCGACTCGGGCAACGATGCCACTGGCAAGACGGTGTACAAAGCCATCGCCGGCACCACCACGCGCGGTGTCGAAACCGAAATCTCCGGTGAGGTGGCTGCCGGTTGGAACGTGTTCGGCGGCTACACCTACCGCGAATCTCACGCCAAGGACGGTGAGCGCGTACAGGTCAACCAGCCGATCAACCTGTTCAAGCTCGGCACCACGTACCGACTGCCAGGCGCCCTGAACCGCTTGACCGTGGGTGGCAATGTCACCTGGCAAAGCGAGATGTACGCCACCTCGCAGATCAACTACACCGGGCCGTACTACAAGGCCGTACAGGATCCCTTCGCGGTGGTGGGCCTGTTGGCCAACTACCAGGTGGATGAGCACCTGTCCGTCGGGCTGAACGTCAACAACCTGTTCGACAAGAAATACTACGACGGCATGGGCACGTTCAACTCGGGCTCCTACGGCGAGCCACGCAACGCGATGGTCAATGCCAAGTGGAAGTTCTGATGCCGTAGCAACGCCAATGCGTAACCCAAAGGTTGCGCATTGTTCGATGTCGCCTACTGTCAATGGAGGAGGTGACTTATGCACGTATTGGATCGCATAGAACGAAAAGTCCTGCTCAACGCTTCACGTAAACAAGTCTGGGAAGCACTGACCGACGCCGAGCAATTCGGCAACTGGTTCGGCGTCGCCCTTCAGGGCAAAACCTTCACGGCAGGGGGAAACCCTCGAAGCACCGATCACTTATCCGGGTTACGAACATGTGATCTGGAAGGCCAGGATCGAACGCATCCTGCCGCAAACACTGTTCTCGTTCTGGTGGCATCCGTTTGCGGTGGAGAAGGGTGTCGACTACGACCAGGAAACCCCCACCCTGGTCGAGTTCACCATCGAGGACCGTGCCCCCGGCATTCTGCTGCGGGTGGTCGAGTCCGGCTTTGACGCAGTGCCCGAAGCGCGGCGGCAGAAAGCCTTCAAGATGAATTCCCGTGGCTGGGACGAGCAAATGGGCAACATCGAAACCTACCTGAGCAGGGCTGACCGATACGGGCATCATCGCTGATGCCCGTCTTCATTGTGCTCAGCCTTCATGCGCCGTGGTGATTTCCAGGGTGTCGGTAAAGGTTACCAGCACACTCTGGCCGACCTTGAGGTCTTTGAGGCCGGCACGAATTTCCGGTTTCTCAACGTTCAACACTTTTGTTGCTCCGGCAGGGTTCTCCAGAGTGACCTGGTTTTTCTTCAGGTCAATATGGGTGATCTTCAGCTGCACCTGAACCTGGCGGAAAGCCGCGCCGCCGGGGTTGGGGTTGTCGGCAGTGGCGCGCACCACGCCGGTTTTTTCACTGGCGTCCGGGGCGCTCTTGTCCACGTCGGTGTCCAGCACGGCCGCGACCGAATGGGTGGTCAGCACCTTGACCTGGTCACCGACCTTGAGGTTGCCCAGGTCTTTCGCGGCATCGGTGAGTTGCACATGCACCTCACGCCCTTCGGCGCCCGCGAGTACCACTTGATGCTTGGCCGCATCCACCGCCAGCACTTTGGTGGTGACTTCATCGGCTTCCAGGGATTTGGACAGGGGATATCCGCCGCGTGGGCGACGAGGGTGCCGGCAGACAGCAAGGTAGCCAGGGCAACGGCCTGGCGCAGGGAGCGGGATAGCTTCATTAAAAGGACTTCCATGTAAGAGGAGCCCTGAGTCTAGTGGAGGGTCGCAGAACCACAACTGCACAAACGACGCAGGTGTTTTAGCGATTGCAAAGCGCCATGGCTCACGTAGATAATGAGATGAATTATCATTAACGTCTGGCCTCTGCGTGTCCACACCTACTGATCCCAAGGCCTTGCTGGCCGCGCTCTATGACGACAACCATCGCTGGCTGCGAGCGTGGCTGTACCGTCAGTTGAAGTGCCCCCAAGATGCGGCAGACCTGACCCAGGACACCTTCATCCGCGTGCTCGATGCGCGCCAGCTCACCAGCTTGAAGAGCCCCGGGCGTTTCTCAGTACGGTGGCGCGGCGCTTGCTGTTCAGCTTCTGGCGACGCAAGCGCCTGGAGCAACGTTATCTCGACAGCCTGGCGTTGCTGCCGGAGCGCTACAGCCCATCGGAAGAAGACCTGGCGCTGGTCCGCGAAGCCCTGGAAAGCATCGACCGCCTGCTCGATGGCTTGCCCGCACGTGTGCGCCAGATCTTTATTCTCAGTCGCCTCGAAGGGCTGTCCCAACCGATGATCGCCCAGCAATTGAACGTCTCCCTCGCCACCGTCGAGCGTGACCTGCGCCGGGCGTTCCTGCATTGCCTGGCCGAATCGGCGGACCTGGCATGACGCAACCCAAGGTTGACGCCACCACCCGCGACGCCGTCGATTGGCTGCTGCGCCTGGAAGCCGCCGGCGCAGACCCAACCCTGCATCAAGCCTTCGATGCCTGGTTGCGCGCCAGCCCCCAGCACGCCGCGGCCTGGCAGCGCGTGGGCAGCCTGTTGCAACAACCGATTGCCGACCTGCACCGCGTCGAAGCCCATAGCCCTGGCCAGCTGCGCGCAGCCTCCAACGCGTTGATGACGCCCGATTCCGTATCGCGCCGCAACGTGCTGCGCGGTGGGTTAGCCTTGATGCTCTTCGGCGTCAGCGGTGCCGCCGTGTTTGACCGCGTCCAGCCACTTGGCGGCGTGTGGGCCGACCGGCGTACCGCTACCGGCGAGCGTCAGACCTTCGAACTGTCCGATGGCACTCGCGTGAGCCTCAACGCCCGTAGCTCGGTGGATATCCACTTCAACGACCAACGCCGCGTCGTGCACCTGCGTGAAGGCCAGGTGTTTGTCGACGTAGCGACCGACACGCGCCGGCCCTTTGTGATCTCCACTGCCCAAGGCGAGGTGCAGGCACTGGGCACGCAGTTTATGGTCAGCCAGGAATCGGCCGGCAGCCTCACTTCGGTGCAGTTGCACAGCGTGCAAGTCACCACGTTGGGCGGCAGCCAACGGCGTGTGGAGGCGGGGCAGGCGGCGTGGTTCAGCGAAAGCGCGGTGCGCCCGGTGCCGCTCTCGGTGAGCGGACGGGTGGACTGGCGCGACGGTCGCATCGACATCCGCGACGAACCCCTTGGCCTGCTGATCGACGCACTGCGCCCGTATCGCCGTGGTGTGCTGCGCGTCAGCCCGCAGGCGGCGGCGTTGCACGTTTATGGCGTGTACCCGCTCGACGATGCCGAGCGCACCCTGCAATCGCTGGCACAAACATTCCCGCTGCGTATTCAGCACTACGGGCCTCTGTTGACGCTGATCGACGTGCGCTAGGCAATTATTTTCAACAACGATGAGGGGATCGCTCGTCTCGCGAGTCAGGGTTAGAGAACGCCCACCTGACAACGAGTATCCACCCCTTATGGCACCCTTGATGATCCGTCCTTGCCTGCTGACGCTGGCCATGACCTTGGCCGTTATCGGCCAACCCGCAGCGGCCCGGGACACCACCCAATACTTCGACCTGCCGGCGGCTTCCCTCGGCGAGACCTTGAGCCGCCTGTCCCGCGAAAGCGGGCGCACGTTGTCGGTTACGCCGGCCTTGCTGCAAGGGCGCCGCGCGGCTGCCGTACACGGCCAACTGACACCCGAGCAGGCCGTGCAACAGGCGCTGGTGGGCAGTGGGTTGGGGTTGATCGTCACCGAGAACGGCACCTGGAGCCTGTACCCGCTGCCCGAAGGCAGCACACTGAACCTGAGCCCCACCAACATCACCGGGCAACTCAGCGAAAACGCCTGGGGCCCGGTGGACGGTTATGTCGCCACACGCAGCGGCACGGCCACCAAGACCGACACTCCGATCCTGGAAATTGCGCAGACGGTCAACGTGGTCACTGCCGACCAGATCGCCGTCCAAGGCGCGCGCAACCTCACCCAAGCGTTGCGTTACACGCCCGGTGTCGACACCAACGGCTATACCGACCGCAATACCATCGCTGATGAAGTCGCCAGCCGCGGTTTTGCCCCAACCCTCTTGTACCTCGATGGCGCCTACCTGCCATACGCCGGCAGCCTCGGCGGCGCGCCGCAGATCGACCCCTACACCCTGGAGCGCATCGAAGTGCTCAAAGGCCCGGCCTCTGTGCTGTATGGGCAAAACCAGCCGGGCGGCATGATCAATATGGTCTCCAAGCGCCCGACCACCGAAGCCCGGCACCAAGTCAAATTCGGCATTGGCAGCTATGACCGGGTTAACGGCGCACTGGACTTCAGCGGCCCTATCGACGAGGCCAAAACCCTCAGCTATCGCCTGATCGCCCTGGCGCGCAACGGCAACGAAATGGTCGACCACGCCACCGACAGCCGCACGTTGCTTGCCCCCAGCCTGAGCTGGGCACCGAATGATGACACCGCGTTGACCGTCTACGCCCAACTGCAACGCGACAAGTCCCTGGCCGACTACCAGGCGCTGCCCGCCATTGGCACGCTGTACCGCAACTCTCAGGGCAAGCACATCGACCGCGATATCTTCCTCGGCGACTCGGACTGGAATAACTACATCCGTGATCAATACGTGCTGGGCTATGACTTTTCGCACGCGTTCAACGACAACCTCGAATACCGCCAGACCGCGCGCTACACCGACGTCAACGATCGCTACAAAGGCTTCTACCTGAACAGTTTCGTCACCCGCGCCGACGGCAGCACCGACGACACCCGCGCCACCCGCACCAAACTCGACTGGAACCAGCACAACTCGGCGTACACCATCGATAACAACCTGCAGTTCAAGTTCGCCACCGGCGCCCTGGACCATACGTTGCTGACCGGCGTCGATTACCGCCAGTTCACCCGCAAGTACCAGGGCTACAACCTGTATGGCTCGGAGATAATCGACCTGTACAACCCCACCAACTACCACACCCTCGGCCAGCCCACCCTGACCACCAAGTGGGACAACACCATCAAGCAGACCGGCTTGTACGCCCAGGACCAGATCAAGCTGGACCGCTTCATCCTCACCGTCGGCCTGCGTGAGGACTGGGCCGAAGTGGAAAACCGCGACCTGCTGGCCAACAGCACGGTCAGCCAGAAAGACAAGAAGCTCACCCGGCGCATTGGCCTGACGTACCTCACCGATTTTGGCCTGGCCCCCTACGTCAGCTACGCCGAATCGTTCTTCCCGAGCATTGGCAGCCAGGCCCCACAGCGTGGCGCTTCGGCATTCAAACCGGTGGAAGGCGAGCAATACGAGGCCGGGGTGAAATACCAGCCCAATGACCGTTCGTTGCTGACCTTGTCGGTGTATCAGATCAAGCAAAAGAACGTGCTGACCGGCGACATCGAATACCCGGAATATCAATTGCAGGAAGGCGAGGTGCGCTCGCGCGGCGTCGAGTTCGAGGGCAAGACGCGGATCGGTCAGTTCGAGGTGATCGGCGCGGTGGCCTATATGGACTCGTTCTACACCAAGAGCACTTATGGCGATGAGGGTAACCGCAATGAATCACAGGCTCCCTGGACCGCAAGCAGCTGGGTCGACTACCACTTTGCCAGTGACGCCCTGGCCGGCCTGACGGTTGGCGGTGGTGCGCGCTACACCGGCAAGAAGTACGGCAACTCGGCCAACACCTTCAAGACGCCATCGTTCGTGGTGTATGACGCCACGGTCAGCTACGACCTGGGCCGTGTCAGCCCCTCGCTCAAGGGCGCCGAAGCCAGCCTGAACGTGCAGAACCTGTTTGATCGCGAGTACGTGTCGGCGTGCAACTACGCTTTCGGTTGCTACTACGGGCAGGAACGCACGGCGTCCTTGCAAGTGTCCTACGACTGGTAACCCGCAGCGGGTGGCAGCCATCGCCGCCACCCGCCGTTGATCAGAAGTCCACCGTCGCCGACAGCTTGGCCACACGTGGATCGCCCTGGGTCAAATAGCCACCAAGCGCCGATTCCCAGTACTTGGTGTTGGCGACGTTCTCCACGGTAGCGCCCAGGGTGACGTCACGTTGTTCCACTTTGAAGGTGTAGCGTGCACCCACATCGAAGCGGTTCCAGGTCGGCAGGCTCAGGTTGTTGGCCGCGTCCGCGTACTGGCCACCGGTGCGCAGCATGCGTCCGTTGACGCTCACGCCTTGCAAGCCTGGCACATCCCAATCCACCCCGGCGTTAAGCTGGAATGTCGGCACGCCAATGGCGCGGTTGCCGTCGTTGGCGCCGCCGGCGGTGCCGCTGACTTCAGTATGAATAACCGTCGCGCCGCCCAGCAGGCGCAGGCCTGGCAACGGTTCACCGAAGACGTTGAGCTCTACACCCTTGTTGACCTGGTTACCCTGGAATACATAGGTCGTGCTGTTGTCCGCATTCAACTGGGAATAACCCTGGGTCGGTTGCTCAATGCGATACACCCCAAGCGTTGCGCCGTAGCTGCCCATATCAACCTTGACGCCTGCCTCGGTCTGTTTCGAGCGGGCAGGGGCGTAGGTCTGGCCGTGGTTGGTCAATTGGCTGCCATTGGCTGCCGTCTCCGGCGCCGTCGGCCCCGAAGCCAGGCCCTCGATGCGGTTGGCGTAGAACGACACGTGGTCCCACGGCTTGAACACCAGGCCGTATACCGGCGTGGTGATCGACTTGTCGTAGTTGGCGTTACGTTCGCCGGTGCCATAGGCGTAACCCTGCACCACCAGTTCCTGGCGGCGCAGGCCGGCGGTGAACAGCAAGCGGTCGTCCATGAAGCCGAAGGTGTCCGACACTGCTGCGCTGCGGGCGAAGGTCTTGGCGGTGATGCCGGGGTCATTCATGTCGCCGCCGGTGGAACTGCCTTTGACCGGTTCAGCGACATCCACCGGGTTGTAGATGTTGCTCGCGTGCCCGGTGAAGTCGAAGTCATAGGCGTTGCGCGCCTGGGTCCAGATGCCGGTCAAGCCGAAGTTCAGCTTATGGCTGACCGCGCCGGTCTGGAACTTGCCGTTGAGGCCGGCCATCAGGCTGGTGTTGTCTTCCTGGTGGGCGATACGCGAGCCGGTCACGGTCGCGTTGCCTGCGTTGTCATTCACAGTGGTCGACGAGTACCGGCCAATCTCGTTGGTGTGCTTGGCGCCGCCTGCAACATACGCAGTCCAGTTGTCATTGAGGTCGTACTCGCCCCGCAGCATGCCGAAGGTGTCTTCGAGGCTGGTGGTGGCCCATTTTGGGGCGTAGTTGGTGTCAGCCGAGGGGGCTTTGGGGATGCTGGTCAAACCGGGCCCCAGAAATACCGAATTACGCCCACCGTTGACCTGCTGCTTCTGATACACAAAGTCACCCGACACCCGCAGCGCATCGCCGCGATAATCCAGGCCCACCGAAAACAGCTTGGAGCGCTGGCTCTCGTCGTCCACGCCGGTGTCACCTTCGCGCTGAGAAATATTCACCCGCGCGCCGAAGCGGTTGTCTTCGCCAAAGCGCTGGCCGATATCCAGGTGCTCGCCAATCCGGCCATCGTTGCTGATATCGGTGCTGAAACGGCGCAGCGGCAAGTCATCGGCACGCTTGGGCTGCAGGTTCACGCCGCCGCCGATGCCTGAACCGCCTGGGGTCACGCCGTTGATAAAGGCGTTGGGGCCCTTGAACACCTCAACGCGTTCCAGGGCGTCGGTGGACATCAGTTGGCGCGGCAGGATGCCGTACAAACCATTCAGCGAAATATCGTCGCCATTCAGCGGCAGCCCGCGAATCACGAAGGCTTGCGACTGGTTGGCATAGCCCGAAGCCTGGCGCACGGAAGAGTCGTTGAGCAACACATCACCGACCGTTTCGGCCTGTTGATCGCGGATCAACTTCTCGGTGTAGGAGGACATGCTGAAGGGCACGTCCATGATGTCCTGGTTGCCCAGCACACCCAGTTGGCCACCGCGTGCCACCTGGCCGCCGGCATACGCAGGGGGCAGGGCGCTCGGCGCGGGGGCATCGGCGTTGATGTTGGTGGCACCCAATTCCAGTGTATTGCCGTCCTGACTGTTGTTCGCATCCTGCGGGGTGACTGGGGTTGCGGCCTGAGCGGCGAGGCTCAGGGAGCAGCAAAGGGCGAGCAGGGTCGGGCGAAACGGCACAGCGAATGGAATACGGGTGGGCATGGTCGATCCTGACGGCGAACCGTCAAAGTGAGGAATAGGGCAACAAACGTTGCGCGTCCTCGCTGCGCGGATACGACTCCGGCGCAAATGATAGTGATTCTGATTAATGGTTTGCAACAAAATTATGAGATTGCAGTCTGCGTGCCGCTTTTGCGCGGATGCCGAGTAGAATCACGCCCTGAAAGCGATTCCTGAGGTGCGGTACGGTGGATTTACAGCAGGGTTTTGTCCTGACCCGGCATTGGCGCGACACCCCGTCGGGCACGGAGGTCAGCTTCTGGCTGGCGACCGACCACGGCCCCCGGTTTATCCGCCTCCCCATGCAGACCTCCGTGGTGTTTATTCCCGAGGCCCACCGCAAGCCATTGGACTGGTTGCTCAAGGGCGAGCGCGATATCGAACTGCGCCCGTTGCAGCTCTGCGATTTTCATCACCGCCCCGTTCTGGGCCTCTACACCCGCCAGCACCGCCAGTTGATGGACGTGGAAAAACGCCTGCGCGCCGCCGGCGTGGATGTCTACGAAGGCGATGTGCGCCCGCCGGAGCGCTACATGATGGAGCGCTTTATCACCGCCCCCGTGTGGTTCGGCGGCACCCCGGACGCCGACGGCACGCTGGTTGAGGCGCAGATGAAACCCGCGCCCGAATACCGCCCGCCGCTGAAACTGGTGTCCCTCGACATCGAGACCACTGCCCAGGGCGATCTGTATTCCATCGCCCTCGAAGGCTGCGGCGAACGCCAGGTGTACATGCTCGGCCCACCGAACAAAACCTGCGCCGTCGACTTCAAGCTCGAGTACTGCGACACCCGCACCCAACTGCTCGAACGCCTCAACCAGTGGGTTGCCACCTTTGATCCCGACGCGATCATCGGCTGGAACGTCGTGCAGTTTGACCTGCGTGTACTCCACGAACATGCCCAGCGCCTCAACGTGCCACTGATGCTGGGTCGTGGCGGCGAAGCCATGACCTGGCGCGAACACGGCAGCCGTAATCACTACTTCGCCGCCGCGGCAGGGCGTTTGATCATCGACGGCATCGAAGCCCTGCGTTCGGCCACCTGGAGCTTCGAATCCTTCAGCCTGGAAAACGTCGCGCAAACCCTGCTGGGCGAAGGCAAGGACATCTCCACGCCGTACCAGCGCATGGACGAAATCAACCGCATGTTCGCCGAGGACAAGCCCGCCCTGGCGCGCTACAACCTCAAGGACTGCGAGCTGGTCACGCGGATTTTCGCCAAGACCGAGCTGCTCAAGTTCCTGCTGGAACGGGCCAGCGTCACCGGGCTGCCGGCGGATCGCAACGGCGGTTCCGTTGCGGCATTTACTCATTTGTATATGCCGCTGATGCACCGCCAGGGGTTCGTCGCGCCGAACCTGGGAGACAAACCGCCCCAGGCCAGCCCCGGCGGTTTTGTCATGGACTCGCGCCCCGGCCTCTACGAGTCGGTGCTGGTGCTGGATTACAAAAGCCTCTACCCGTCGATCATTCGCAGCTTCCTCATCGACCCGGTGGGCCTGATCGAAGGCCTCAAGCACCCCGATGACAGCGAGTCGGTGGAAGGCTTTCGTGGCGCGCGTTTTTCCCGCACCCGGCATTGCTTGCCGTCGATTGTCGCGCGGGTTTCCGAAGGTCGCGAAGAGGCCAAGCGCGAGCACAACGCGCCACTCTCCCAAGCTCTCAAAATCATCATGAACGCCTTCTACGGCGTGCTCGGCTCCAGCGGTTGCCGCTTCTTCGATACGCGGCTGGCGTCATCGATCACGATGCGTGGCCACCAGATCATGCGCCAGACCCGCGCGCTGGTTGAGGCCAAGGGCTATGAGGTGATCTACGGCGACACCGATTCCACCTTCGTCTGGCTTGGCAGCGCCCATTCGCAAGAGGACGCCAGCCGCATCGGCCAGGCGTTGGTGCAGCACGTCAACGACTGGTGGCGCGAGCATCTGCACACCGAATTCGGCCTGCAAAGTGCGCTGGAACTGCAATACGAAACCCACTTCAGCCGCTTCCTGATGCCGACCATTCGCGGCGCAGAGGAGGGCAGCAAAAACGCTACGCCGGCTTGGTGACGCGCAGCGATGGCACAGAAGAAATGGTCTACAAAGGCCTGGAAACCGTGCGCAGCGACTGGTCGCCCCTGGCCCGCCGATTCCAGCAGGAGCTGTACCAGCGCATCTTCCATCGCCAACCGCACCAGGACTATATCCGCGACTACGTGCGCCGCACGGTGAGTGGCGAGTTTGACGAATTGCTGATCTACCGCAAGCGCCTGCGCCGCCGTTTGGATGACTACGAGCGCAACGTACCGCCCCACGTGCGCGCCGCACGCCTGGCCGACGACTACAACGACCGCCTGGGCCGCCCGCGCCAGTATCAGCGCGGTGGCTGGATCAGCTACGTGATCAGCGTCAATGGCCCGGAACCGCTGGAAGTGCGCCAAGCACCCATCGACTACGACCACTACGTCACCCGCCAATTGCAACCGGTGGCCGACGCGATCCTGCCGTTCGTGGATGACGATTTCAGCACCCTGGTGGGCGGCCAGATGGGGCTGTTTTAAAACGCTTGATTCGTCTGGGTGGGAGCCTGCACTCTCTGTGCCTGACGACCACCCCACGGCGCAGCCCCCATGACTGAGATCACCCTGACCGGCACCACGGTTCAACTGCTACCCCTGCAACGTGAGCACAGGGCCGCCTTGCTCGACGCCGCGGCCGATGGCGAACTGTGGAACCTCAAGGTCACCAACGTACCGGGCCCGGATACTGTCGATAACTACATCGACACCGCCCTGGCCGGGCGGGATGCGGGCACGGTCATCCCTTTCACGCTCGTGCGCCGCGACACCGGCCAGGTGGTTGGCAGCACGCGGTTCTGGAAAGTCGACCGGGTTAATCGCAAGTTGGAGATCGGCCACACGTGGCTGGCGCAATCCACGCAAAAAAGCGCGATCAACACCGAAGCCAAGCTGCTGTTGCTGACCTACGCTTTCGAAGTGCTCGACTGCGTGCGCGTGCAATTCACCACTGACGAACTCAATGAAAAATCCCGCGCCGCGATCCTGCGTCTCGGCGCCGTGCAAGAAGGCATCGTGCGTCACGAGCGCATCATGCCCGACGGTCGCAAGCGCAACTCGGTGCGCTTCAGCATCATCGATTCGGAATGGCCGCAGGTGAAGGCCGGCCTACAGGCCAAACTGCAACGCTAGGAGGAAGGGCCCATGTACACGCTCTACGGCATCGACGAATCTGGCTCCTGCATGATCGAAATCGCCCTGCAGCGTTGCGCGGTACCGTGGCGACGGGTAGATGCCGCCTCATGGGCCGAGGGCGAGGGCAGCGATGAATTGGCGCGCATCAACCCGCTCAAACAAGTGCCCACCCTGCTGACCCCCGATGGCCAGGTGCTGACCGAAAGCGCGGCGATCCTCATCCACCTCGGCCTGGAATTTCCCGCCTCGGACCTGCTGGCCGGCAACCGCGCACAGATCATTCGCGGCATGGTGTACATCGCGGCCAATTGCTACTCGGCCATCGGCATCATCGACTACCCGCAACGTTGGCTGGGCAACGTCAATGAGACGGCGCAGGCGCAATTGGTCACCGGCACCCGACGCTATCTGCACCAGGCCTGGGTGGTGTTTGCCGACCAGTTCGCCGAGCAGCTGTTTGCCCCCAATGGCGCGCCGAATGCACTGGGCCTGATGGCAGCGGCGGTGTCGCGCTGGGATGAGGCGCGCGAGGCGTTGAGCGGGCTGGCACCGGGTTTTGCACAAACGCTGATGCAGGTGGATATCGATCCCGTCGTAGCCCCCGTGTTTGCACGGCATTGGCCGGACTGGAAGGTCTCATGATGTTTCTGCAATCAGTGGAAACAATGACTCCAGACCCCGACCAACCCCTTGCGTAGCGGGCGTCCTGACCTACGCTTTCTTAAACCGCTGTAGGAATCATCCTTGAATTTGACTGTCGCAGACATGAAACTCAAGAACCCTGCATGGAATTCAAAGGAGGTGCGCATGCTCATCCGGTCGCTGACCCTGGCAACCTTGATGGCTTTTACGGGGCCGTTGCTGGCTGCGGATGATATCAACCCACTCAAGCAGGACCTGGGCAAAGCCCGTCCGCTGGTAGTGGTGGAACTCGACTCCGGCAACCCCACGTTGGCCACCCTGAAGAAGCAACTGGAAGACCCTGCCACCAAGCAGTCCTTCGAAGAGCGCAACATGGTGTTCTACACCGTGTCGTTCGGCAGCATCGGTGCCGAAGGCGAGAAGTTCGCCAAGGACCCCAAAGACGCCAAGAAGCTCACCCCGCCAGAAACCAACGCACTGATCCGCGCCCTCAAGCTTGGCGCTGGCAGCGGCACCAAGGTGATCCTGGTGGGCAAGGATGGCGAGAAGAAAGTCGAGAAGACCGTACCGCCGGATACCCTCGACTTGAAGGAGTTCTTCAGCGCCATTGACGCCATGCCAATGGCCGAGAAAGAAACCGCCGCGCCTGCCGAGCCTGAACCTGCAGCAGCCGCCCCGGCCAAGGGCGGCAAGCCTGCCAAACCGGTCAAGGCCGGTAAGCAGCCTGCGCAGCAACTCGACG
The DNA here is from genome assembly GCA_004000515.1 of Pseudomonas poae. Classification (GTDB taxonomy): domain Bacteria; phylum Pseudomonadota; class Gammaproteobacteria; order Pseudomonadales; family Pseudomonadaceae; genus Aquipseudomonas; species Aquipseudomonas cremoris. Next base: position 6,383,641 of record CP034537.1, on the reverse strand, counting down.
ACTGAAATACATAAACGGGCTTGCTGTGGCGAGCCTGGCACACATCCAAATGTGGGAGCCCGCTCCCACATTGGGTTCAGCGGCGTGCTTCAGATTGTTTGCGCACCGGAAACGGAAAGTAGAAAAACCGCAAGAACGCCACCCGCTTGATCACTTCCCCGATCAACAACGGCACCACCACCGCCACGACCAGCCCAACGCACGCCGCCACAAACAGATGCAGCCCCACGCGCTCCATCAGATCAAAGGTCTTGTGCTGGATTTCGCCATGGAAGATCAACAGTATCAAGGTGGACTGGCCCACGTAGGTCATTGCTCGCGTCAGCAGCCCCGATACCATGACTACCCGTGCCAACGCCCAGCACAGGTACACGCCAATCACTGCCAGCAGGCTGGTCCACACCCAGTGATCGTAGCGTCGTTGCGCCAGGTCCATGGTGTCGCCTCGCCAGATGAACACGGCTGCAAACAGCGCCGCTGCAACCAGCAAGGTCAGCAGCGAACCTTCATGCCGGCGCAACCAGTCCCGCAGCAGGTAGCCCATGATGAAACAGGCGCTGCTGATCAGGGTGATATCGATGCTGAACGGCAGGCCCGGCAGCACCCAAGTCTGCCCGCCGAAGGTCACGGGCAACTGCCAGAACAGCGGCAGTATCCAGGTGCCGATCAGCAGCATCAGCGCCATCAGCGCGCAATTTACCGCCAGCGGCAGGCGTTGGATCAGCCGCAGTACCGCCCAACTGAACAGGATCACCACCCAAAAATGCGGCAGGAACCACAGCGCCTGCCACGGAATGGTGTCCACCGAGGCGTACAGCACGCCGCCGATGTCCGGCAGCAGCGGTTGGCCGCGCAGCACGTCGCGCACGATCACGTAGACCAGCATGGTGAAGAAGAATGGCTTGAGCAGGCCGTCGGCCTTGCGTATCGCCATCTCGCCGAAGGGTTGCTCCGGCTTGAACAGCACGCCGGACAGAAAGAAGAATAACGGCAACACGAACGAGGCCAGGATCGGGTACATCAGCTCCCGTGACGTGGCCACGAACCAGCTGTGGGCATACACGATCACCAGGATGCCGATGCCTTTGGCGATATCCATTTGAATCCAGCGATTTTTCACCTGCGTGCTCCCCGATCGAACGTTCATGCCTTGCGCCATGGCTTGAGCCACAGCCCCATCCCCAGCAACACCACGGCGCCGGCCAGGGTGCTCAGCCCCAGTTGCAGCCACACGCCTTCAATGCGAAACAGCGCCACTGCCACCAAGCCCATCAGCACGGCGCTGAGCAACCATTGCCGCGCCCAGGGCAGGGTGTCGAGCAGGGCCTGGCGTTGCATCAGCAGCAATGCGGTGCAGATCACCCCGGCCAGCGCGGCCAAGGGGATGCCGGCGAGGCCGAACACAAAGGGCAGGGCGCCCAGCAGCAACACGTTGACCAGGCTACCCAAAAGTTCGCAGCGCAACGGCTGGCGCGTGTCGCCGGCGGCGTAGGCATAGCGCGCGAGGAGGGCGTTCCAGGCGCCGAACACCAGCGGCACGGCAAACCAGGCCAGCAGCAGCGGCAGCGGCGAGTCCGCCGATTGCTTGGGCAGCAGCAACGCCACCAGGCTTGGCGCCGCCGCCACCAGGCCGACCCCGGCGGGCAGGGTCAGCACGCTGGCGGTTTCCAGACCACGTTTGAGCAGCGCCAGGCGCTCGTCGCCCTGTCGGCGGCTCATCATGCCCAGCAGAACTTGGTTGAGGCTCATCAGGGCAATCAGCGGCAGGTTCATCAGCTTGCGCGCCAGGTTGACCCAGGTCACCGCGCCTTCGCCCAGCAGCGACGCCACCAGCCGTTCGATCAACGCCAACCCTTGGCTGGCGCCGTTGCTCAACAACAACGGGCCGATGCGCTGGCCCAGTTCACGCAAGGGCGCAAATGAAAGCTGCCAACGCCACGGCCGCCAGCCCTGGCGCCATACGGCCGGCAACATCGCGAGCGGCATCAACAGGCTGCCGGCCAGACAGGCCAGGGCCAGCGCGTGAGGTTGGGTCGCAGTGCCGGCCAAGGCGAGGTAGGTCACCGGCGGCAGGTTGAACAGCAGCGAACCCAGCCCCGCCAGCACAAAGCGTTCACTGGCCTGCAACGGAATGCTGAACAACGCATGCAGCATCAAGCCCGGCACGCACCACGCGACGATCTGCAGGTTGCTCGCCGCCAGCGCTGTGGCGGAAGCGGCCAACCCCGGGCCGAGCAACTGCACCAGCCAGGGCGCCAATAGCGTCAGCAACAGGCTGGTGACCAAGGCGATCACCATCAGCGCGGGAAACAACACCGCCAGCCAGTCCAACCGCTCGCCATCCTTGCGCGCCAGGTACAACGGTAATGCGGCAGCGCTCAGCACGCCGCCAGCGAGAGACATGCGTAGCGCCTCGGGCAAGAACAGCGCGATCAGGAACGCATCACTGCGCTCCCCGCGCCCCAGGCCGCCACCAGCAGCCATTCGCGCGCAAAGCCCAGGCACAGGCCCAGCAGGGTCGCCAGGGTCAGCCAGACGGCGGAGCCGAGCATCAGTGGCGCACGCCATCAGGCAACGGCTCGGCCACATCCACGCGCTTGACCTGGCGCAGCCGCGTCGGGAACAAGCGCCGCGCCTCCAGCACATTGATCCCCACCATCAACCAGAACAACGCCACCATCACCACCGCAAAGCTGAAGTAGTGGTCGAACAGGCCACTGACCAGCGCCGACAGAATCCCCGCTGTGGTACCCAGCCACAGCGCGTTGTCCTGGGTCAGGCGGATCGGGCCTTTCTCCGGACGCGCCTCACGCCACCAGCGCACCGTCACCGCGACGAAGAACAGCATGCCGATGATGCCGATCTTGTAGATGTAGTTGAGCCACAGGTTGGAAATCCCCAACAGATGGGTGCCCGGCACCGGTGGGTCGACCTTGAAGCCAATGCCCAGCGGATACGCCGCCACCGCTTGCGGGAACATGCGGTACTCGTCGAAGCGCACCTCGGTACTGGCGTTGTCCGACGAGAAAATCGTCGCCAGACGCTCCTGCAACGGTGGGTACGCCATCACCAGCGCCACTGTCAGCGCCGCGCCGATCATCAGCAGGCGGCCGGTGTAAGGCACGCGCCGCGAGGCCATCCACAACAACACCAACGCCAGGCTGACCATGGCGCCACGGCTACTGGCCAACAGCAATGCCGCCGCCCCCAGGCACGCCACGCCCAAACCCAGCGCGCGTTTCCAGCCTTGTTCGGTCATGCCGTAGCAGAACGCCAAGGGCAACAGCAGCGCCATGATCCCGCCGATGGCATTGGGGTGGGTCCAGGGTGAGCCCATGCGCGGGGACATCGCCTCCAGGCCGAATTTCAAGGTCTCGAAGTTGGCGTAGTTGAACAACCCCAGGATCGGCGCGATGCCCGCGCCGGAGCGGGTGTACACAAACACTGCAATCGACAGCACCAGCATTGCCAGGGTGCCGAGCAGCAGGGCAATCACCAGGGATTCGCGGTGCTTGCGGTCCACCAACAACTGGGCGGCGAGGAACACCCCGACAGGTTCAGCAACCAGCGCAGCCAGTTGGCCACGCCCCTGCTGTCGGCGTGTGTGATCACCTGGCCGACGATGAAGGGGAACACGCTGAACAGCATCAACCACAACAGCATCTGGTCGGTGGGGCGCCGGGCGAACGGCGTCCCATCGGGCATACGCGACAAAAGCGGTGCCACACCACGGCGCCCCAGGTCAGGGCCAGGATCGCCTCGCTCACCGTGGTACGAATACCCAGGTTGACCGTTGAGTACGGCATGAATGTCGCCATGACGGCGAACAGCAACAGGCCCCAGAACGGAAAGCGCAGAATAGTCACCGCCCCCGCCAGGCCGATCACGGCAAGGAACGCCTTGGCCGGTGACAACAGCAGGGCCAGCGCCCCAAACAGCAGGCCGAACAGAATCGCGACGACACTTGCCAGGTTCACTCTCACGTCAGCTCCTCAATCAGTTCAGCCAGGCGTCGGCGGTAGGCGTGCTGGTTGAAGCGCTCTGCCCACAACCTGTGTTGCTCGGGTGATTCTGCATCCGGGCGTGCGGCCAGGCTGAGCATCAGCTGCACCAGCGCGGCGCCATCGGTGGGCGAGAAGCGTGGCGCTGATGGCGGAGTGCTTTCGTCCAGTGAGGTACCGCTGGCCACCGCCACAGGTGTACCGACGCTCAGGGCTTCGATCACCGGTAAGCCAAAACCTTCGGCATAGGACGGTTGCCACAGGCGCGACGCCTGGCGATACAACGCGTGCAGTTCGGCATCCGACACGCCACTCAACGCGCGAATCCCAGGCAACGTGCGCTGGGCTTCGGGCAAATGCTCCAGGCTACCCACCAGCACCAACTCCGGTATTTCCGTAGATTGGCTGCGCGCTTGCTGCCAGGCGTCCACCAGGAAGGGCACGTTCTTGCGCAACTCGCGGGTGCCCACCAGCAACCAATAACGCTCAGGTAACTGGCGTGCGCTGATATCCGCGGGCAGCTCGAAAAAACCGTCGACCTGGTTGGGCAGCACACGAATCTTGCCTGCTGCCTTGGGAAACAACCGCGCGGTTTCGTCGGCGCTGTACTGCGACGGCGTCCATACGCGGTCGGCACTGTGCACGGCCCAGGCAATCGACAGGCGATCACTGGTCTTGTAGATCAGCGCCTTCATGCGGTTGGCGTGGTAATTGTTCAAGGTGATCTGGAACAGGTCATGCAGCAGCACCACGGTGCGCAAACCCCTTGGCCTGGGCGCCAGCGGCAGGCCCATATTGAAGGTGCTGATGTACAGGTCGATGTGCTGCTCGCGCAACGCGCGTGGCAAAAAACCGGCCTCGAAGCGCAGGCGATGGTGTGGCTGGTGCATCGCGGTCTTGGCGCAACCCCACGCCGGGCAATGGGCCTGAAAGCGGGTTTCGTCGCCCAGGGGCGCCACGGTAAAGCGTTCAAGCTCGACGTTGGGTAAGGCCCGCAAGCCCGCTTCCAGCGCGTACACCTGGCGGCTGATCCCCGATTGCGGTGAGGTGCCGACGGTGCGGTAGTCCAGGCCTATACGCATGCGGGCTCCTTTTGATTCAACGGTGCCAGGGTCGCATACACCTGTTCCAATTGGCTGGCGGCGACGCTCCAGTCATGGGCGCGGCGCACATAGGCACGGCCGGCTTCGCCCATAGGCGCGGCAGCCTCGGGAAATTGCAGCAGGCGTACCACTGAGTCCGCCAGGCTGGCGGCAGTCTGGCCGCCCAAGTAGTCCAAGCCTTCCACCAAATCCAAACCTGAGACACCTTGCTCGGTACTCGCCAGCGGCAGGCCGGCGGCCAGGGCTTCGAGCACTTTCAACTTGGAACCACCGCCATGGCGCAACGGTGCGAGGAACACCGAGCTGCTCGATTGCAGATCTAGCAGGTTCGGCACAAACCCTGCCACTCGATACGCGGGTCTTTCCAGCGCTCACGCCAACTGCCCGGCATGCCGAAGCCGCATACGCTCATGCGCGCGTCCGGGCAGCGCGCCCAGACCTTGGGCAGAATTTCGTCCAGTGCCCATTCGATGGCGTCCACATTGGGTGCGTATTCGTAGTTGCCGAGGAACAGCACACGGCGTGTCGAAGGGTCGGGCTGGGCCGCAGCGAAGTGATCGCAGTCCACGCCATTGACCACCACCGATACCGGTTTGCCGGCAATGGTTGCCAGCACTTGCGCATCGCTGTCGGTCACTGCCACCACGTGTGCGGCTTGGCGCATTACCCGGCGTTCCCAGCGCGAGTAGCGCCACTGATCGTAGCGAATGAACGGCAGCGCCCAGCCTGGCAAACGGTCGTAGGTCGCGGCGCCGAGGGCCGATTCGACGTTGTGTTCGGTCAGCACGAATGGCTGGGATTGGCGCGCCAGCACGTCCTCGTAGGGTTGGAAGGTGTAGCTGTGCTCGATCTGCACCACGTCCCAATGCTCGTCCAGCAACTGGTTGAACGTGTCCTGCAACGCTCCCGACAGCCCATTCACACTCGCCAGCAATGGGTAGGGCGCAAACAACCCGGCCAGCAGGGTTTTATAGCTGCGCAAAGGGCGACGCGGCAGGATGATCACTTGCTCCAGAAACGCCTCCAGCACCTGGCGGTCGGTGGGCGACACCGGGTGTTTGTCATGCAGCAGCAAGGTGATGCGATGCCCGCGCGCGGCCAGGCTGCGCAGCAGGTGGAACTGGCGCGTCTTGCCGCCGCTGGTGGCGGGCCAGGGCGAGTAGGGCAGGATCCATAAAATGCGCATGGCAGGCTCTACTCCCATACCAGAATTTGCAGGTTCGGTTTTACCGCGATGGTCAGCCCATCGCTGCCACTGACAGGGGTTTGCGTGCTGCGCAACGGGTCGTACAAGGTGGCACTGGCCAGCCCGGGCAAGTGCGCGTTGCCGCCCTCTGCCGACCAGAAGAACCAGAGCTTTTGCCGTCGGCGCGGGTCCAGCCGATGCTGAACAGGCCGTCAGGCAATTGGTCGGCCTGCGGAGGGTCGCCGGGGGTGAGTTGCGGGCCACTGACATCAAGAAAGTTTTTCAGCGCGGTGTACGCGGGCTTGGGGTTGGCGTCGATGTCGAGCAAGCCATAAAACTGGTCGCGCACGCTGGCGCGCTGGTCCAGGTCGCTCAGGGTGAACAGGAAGATCCGGTCGAAATCCATCGCACTCATCAGCGCCAGGCGCCGCACGATGTAATCGGCCTGGCCCTGTTGGGTGATGATGTCCTGCGCGTCCTTGGGGCCTGGGTAAGTGGACCAGCCCCACTCGGTGCTCCACAAGGTTTGCACGCCGCCGTTGCGCAGGGCCTGGTTGAGGGTGGTGGTCTTGGCGATAAAGTCCAGGTTAGCCGGGTCGTTTCCCTCGGGCAGTTGGGTGTAGGGTGGTAGGAAATCACCGTGTTCAGGCTCGCGACGCCCAGGGCGCCAAGGGCGTCGAACATGGTCTGGCCGTTGGGCATTTCGCTGAAGAACGCCATGCCAGCGGCGACCACCGGTTTAGTGGGATTCACCCCGCGCAAGGCGCCCGCCGTGGCGGTCAACAGTGCGGCGAAACCAGCGGGGTCGGCCACTGGGCGCCAGAAGCCCAGCAGGTTTGGCTCGTTCCACACCTGCCATGCATCGACGCTGGGATAGCGCTGGGATAGCAGTGCCATGCGGGTGGCGAATACGCTCGGGTCCTTGGGCGGATACTGGTCCTGATAAGGCGCACCCGGCGGCGCGGAGGTGGCGAAGGGCGCCGAACCCACCAGGTAAAACACCGACTTGAGCTGGTTGCTCTGCAGGTTGCCCACCAGTTGGTCCAGGGTGGCGACCTGGTACTGGTTCTCCACGGGCTCCAGTTGATCCCAGTGCAAATCGAGGCGCACCCACTCCAGCCCAAGGGCCTTGAGGCGATCGATCTGCATCTGGTAACGCTGGGGCTGAACCACAGGAACTGCGCGTTCACCCCTAGGAAATCCTTCCACACCACCACCTTGCTGCCCTTGAGCACATGGTTCTCGGCGTCGGCCGGGCGCCCCCACAGGAACGCGGTAACGCCCAGTACGGCAACCATCGCAAGGGTCGCAAGAAAGGTGGGTTTATGCGCCATAAGGGGCTCCTGCAATGGCCTGTTCGAAGAGCTGCTTGAACTTCAGTGCGGTCGACGGCCACAGGCGTTCGCGGCCGATTTCACCGGCGCGCTCGGCCCAGTCCCGGGCCAGCAGCGGCGTGCGCGCCAGGCGCACAATCTGTTCGCTCAAGGCGGCCACATCACCTTCGGGGTAAATGGCGCCGTTGCCGCTGGCGACTTCTTCGGCAAATGCGCGCGCATCGGAGGTGATCGCGCCACGTCCGCAGGCGGCAGCCCAAGACAGCGCACCACTGGTGCCGCGCTGGCGTCCCAACAGGCCGAGTTTTTTCGATTCGCGGTACGGCAGCACCATCACATGGTGGGCCTGGATCGTATGTGCGATTTCATCCGCCGGCAGGTTCAGCCGCCAGTCGATGGAATCGGTCAGACCAGTGCGGCGATTTGGCTGTTGAGCTGCTCCAGGTAGTTACCCCCCGCGCCAAAGGCCATTTCCGCAGCGGTACCGCCGGCCAGGGTCAGCCGCACGCGCTCGTGCAGTTCGGGGCTTGTTCGAATGCATTGGCCAAGGCCTGCACCAGATCCTCGATGCCTTTGCCTCGGTAGATGAACCCGAAGTACAGCAGGCGCAGGGTGTCGAGGGGCGGCAACGGTGCCGGTGCAATCGCCAGGTTGGCGTGGTTGATCACCGCCACTTTGCCAGGCGGCAACTGCATGCGTTGGCTCAGGCAATCGGCACCCAGGCGTGTGAGGGTGACCAAGCGGGTCAGGCCTTTGGCGACGTGGCGTTCTTCGCGAAGGGTCAGTGGGTCGGCCAGCACGACCGCTGCCTGCGGCAACGGGCTGGGCAGACGCTCCAGCAGGTTCAGTGGAAAGGGCAGGTGTTCACGGCGCCACACGATGCGCTCGGGATCATGCACGGTGGCCGTCAGCGGCAATTGCGGGTAGGCCTTGCGCAGCTCACGCAGGGCCAGGAATTCCCCCAGCCGCCCGCCGCCAAGTTCGGCATGCACCAGGTCCACGGTGTGCCAGTCAAACCCACCGATCGCCTGCTTGATCGCCTCGCTGTTACCCGCTACTGCGGCCAACGGTGTCACCACCGTTACGCCGAGCTGCTCCAGCGCCGCACGGAAATGGTTCGCGTAGTCGGCGATGCCGTTTTTTCCGGTGGCAGCGGGGCGAGCAGGGCGATACGCATCAGAACGCTCCCCGGTACTTGTTGATGGTTTCCAGCACTTTGCTCGGCACTTCCAGCTTGCGCCGGTTGATGATGATGCCGTCCACCTTGCCGAACGCGGTGTTGAGGATCGACAGCGCATGTTCCACCACCGGCACGGTGCTCTTGTGCGCTTCCACCACCAGGGCGATCAGGTCGGCACGACGCAAGGTGACAAATGCCTCACGGTTGGCCAGCAAGGCCGACGCGTCCAGCAGCACCACTTCGCCGGGCTCGGCCGGGGCCAGGCCACCGACCCGCACATTCACGCCGTTCTCCAGCAGCAGTTGGCGCAACTGCTCCACCACAAAGGTCACGCCTTCGCCGTGGCGTGCCGAGGTCAGCCCGAGGGTCAGGCCCTGTTCGGCGATGCGGTCGGGCTTGAGCAGGCTGTAAAGCCGGTAAATGCTTGCGTTGAACGCGTTGGTACTCTGTGCGGTGGTGGTGTCCAGCTCCGGCAGGGTGGTCCACAAGCGCAGGCCGAACTTGCGCTCCACCAGGCCGCCGTCGTGGATGCGCTGATCCATCAGGTAGCACAGGTAGATCACCAGCAGGCCGACGACGATGGCAAACGGTATCGCCAACAGCAGCATCACCAGGGTTTTCGGGAAGATGCGGCCTGGGTTCAGGGTGGCTTCTTCGATCACCGCGATGTTGCTGATCTGGCTGTTATCCAACTCGCGGTCGATACGCGATTTTTCCAGGTTGTCCACATACAGCGCGTAGTTGCGCTCGGCGGCGCCCAGCTCGCGGGAAAGGCGCGTCAATTCCGGCTCGATCTCGAGGGCTTGCTTGCGTTGGGTTTCCAGGTTCACCAGTTGTTTTTGCTGCTGTACCAGCTGGGTACGCAGTGCCTGGTTGTTGCTGGTTTCATCCAGCAGCACTCGCTGCAAGTGGATCTCCAGGGTGTTCGGCGCACGGTTTTCCGAGGCCTGCACGGTGTTGCTTTCGCTGGCGACCTGGGCCTGCATTGCGCGGATCGACGCATCCAGGGCTTTGACCGGCGGCGCGTTGTCCGTGTAGGTGCGCATCATGTCGGCCTTTTCCAAAAACTTCTGGTTAAGCAGGCGACGCAAGTCCTGTTGCTGCGGGTTCAGTGCGATCTGGCGCACCGTGGTCACTTCCTTGGGCTGGGTCTTGAGCTGCTCGCGGGTGCTGGCGATGGCACTGTCGGAAGAGGCGATCAACCGCGTGGTGTTGAACGTCTCGCCACGCAGCACGTTGATGCGTTCGGACAAATCTTCCAGGCGGTCGGTGATGCTCGCCGCGCCGATTTCATTGAGGTGCGTAAGGATCTGTTCCTTGTAGCCCTTGATCTCGGTGGCGCTGGTACTCACCTGGCCTTCATAGAAGGCATACAAGCTCTTGCGCCCCAGGGCCTGGGTGCGTTCATTGATATAGGTTTCGACCCAATCCTTGACCACGGCCTGGGCAATCTCCGGGTCGCCCCAGGTGAAGCTGATGTCCATTACCGTGGAGCCGGCGGCGTGGCTCACTTCAAAGCTCTTCTCCAGGCTGGCGGCCAGGCGTTCGACCGGCGTGGTTTTTTCCACGATGCCGATGGATTCAAGTACCACGCGAACGCCGCCGAACACCGCGCCAATACCTTCCTTGACGTAGTGCTTGGTGCGCTTCCAGAACCCTTCTGGCGGTGGCGCATTCTCGATGACTTCCAGGTAGTGCTCGGCCACCGTGCGCACAATCGGGCGCCCGGTCAGCAGGCGTTCCTCATCGACAATCGGGTCACGCTGGGTGCTGGGCATCACCAGCGCCTGGCGGTTGCTGATCTCGATGGGCAAGGTCGAATCACGGCCCGGCTTCACCAGCAGGCGCGCAGTGGATTCGTACTTGGCCGGCAGCAAAAAAGCCCCCAGCAGAATGATCACCAGCGCCGCGATCGCCGCCAGTTTGAACTCACGCCGGAAGATGAAGAACAAGCGCAGAAGATCACGAAAAGAACGGATCTCGATCATGGGATGTCGCTCCTTTAGTTATTGCCGCCGCTGGTTCGGGTGTAGTTGTAGCCAACCCCAATGGACTTGGTGAAAGGGATCAGTTGGTTCAAGTAGGTGTCCACGCCCTGGATGCGTTCGCCGACGTTGGACTTGGGCACGAACACCACGTCACCGCGTTGCAGCGGCACTTGTTTGCGCCCGTTGGGACCGGTCTTGAGGTACTGGCTGAAATCCAGGAAGTAGGCGTGGTAGGCGCCTTGGGCGTCTTCGCGCAACAGCGCAACCATGCTGGCGTCGCCCGACGGGTTGACCCCGCCCGCACCGACAATCGCCTGCTCCAGCGTGTTGGCCGTAGGGATCTGCACCGCCGTCGGGTTGTTCACTGCGCCACCGACGATCACCGAGTTGCTCGGCGCCTGGTTGATGTTCACTGTCACCCGTGGTTCGCGGTACACCGACGCCAGGCTTTTGGTCAGCTCGGCGGCCACCTCGGCGGGCGTGCGTCGCGCCACCTGGATGGGCCCCAGGAACGGGTAGTTGATCTTGCCGTCGTTCTGCACCGTGTACAGCGTCAGCTCGTAGATGGTGCTGACGTTGAACGCCGACAGCGTCGGCATCTCGCCGGCATCGCGCACGATACGCAACTGGTCGCCGATGCGGATGCGCTCCACCACCGGCGGCAGTTGGGCCAACTGGTCGAGGGCGCGCTTGCCGTCTTCGATGGTCTGGCTGTCCGGCGGCACGATGCGCGCCGGTGTATTGCAGGCGGCCAGGGCCAGCATGGCCAGGACGAGCACGGTTCGTTTCATCAAGGGGGACTTCCTGTAGGTCATGCGACTCACCTCCAATAACCGGGAAACATGCTGATGCGTCGCTTGATCGCGAGGGGCAGGCGCCGCTCCAGATGGCCCAGCCGGTAGCCGAGCAATTTGAACGCGCTGCGCACCAGTACCTCGGGGACGCGGTGCAAGGCACCGGCCTTGCGCAAGGCGGCGAGTTCGGCCAGCACATAGCGCTTGCCTTCGCCGCCTGCGTCGCCAAAGGCTTGCTTGATCCACGGTTCGCGACCGTAGAACACGCCAATGTCGAAGTAGCGGTGAAACTCATCCATGAGTTTGTAATCGTGAGAGTGGTGCACCAGCGCCGTGGCGGCGTAGCGCACCTTGTAGCCTTCGAGCAGCATGCGTGCGGCCACGAATGCGTCTTCGCTGCCGATCACGTCCTTGGGAAAACCGCCCACCGCCTCCAGCGCACTGCGCCGGTACACGGAAAACGAGTCCGAGCTGAAACAGGTCTTGATCCCCAATTCCGGCGCGTCAGCCAGGCTTTTGCTGCGGCTGTGCTCCGGGTAGTTGAAGTGCCGTGACTGCGCGCCCAGTACACCCGCGTCGGGGTGGGGCAATTGGCGGCCGTAAGCCACGCCGTTGAGTGGGTCCTGCTGCAGTTCATCCAGCAGATTGGCGAAGGTTTCGGGAGTGGCGGGGATGGCGTCCTGGGTCATCACGATCAACGCATCGCCGCCCACCTGTTCACTGGCCCAGCGCCGGGTGCCACCGTGGTTGAAGTCACGCGCATCAATCACCTCGACCCGTGCCCCAAACTCGCGAAAGCGCGCCACGGTGTCATCGCTGGAGGCGCTGTCCACCACCAGCATCTCGTCAGGTTGCAGGGTTTGCATTTTCAGCGCCGGCAGCAGGCGGGCCAGGTGGCTGGAGGCGTTACGGGTCGGGATGATCAGTGAGGTACGCATGTCATTTTTTCACGTCGGCGGGCGCACGGCCGTAGATGTCATCGAAGCGCACAATGTCGTCTTCGCCCAGGTATTCGCCGCTCTGCACTTCGATCATCACCAGGTCGATGATGCCGGGGTTGGTCAGCCGGTGTTTGTGCCCGGCGGGAATGTAGGTGGACTCGTTGGCGTTGATCAGAATTCGCGCTCGCCATTGGTGATCTGCGCCGCACCGCTGACCACCACCCAGTGTTCGCTGCGGTGGTGGTGCATCTGCAACGACAACGATGCCTGGGGCTTGACCACGATGCGCTTGATCTTGAAGCGGCTGCTTTCCTCCAGCACCGTGTAGGTGCCCCACGGCCGGGTGACGGTGCGGTGCAGGCTGTACGCCGGATGGTTCTGGCGCTTGAGCTCGGCAACGATGTAGCGCACATCCTGGCTGCGGTTGGCGTCGGCGATCAGCAGCGCATCGGGAGTGTCGACAATGATCAGGTCACGCACGCCGACGGCGCCGAGGACGCGCTTGGGTGAGTCGATGTAGCAGTTGTGCACGTCGTGCAAGATCGCTTCGCCGTTGACCTGGTTGCCATGGGCGTCGCTGGGGTGAGCTGGCGCAGGGCTTCCCATGAACCGATATCGCTCCAGCCGATGTCACAGGGCACCACGGCGACTTTTTTGGACTGCTCCATCAGTGCCACGTCGATGGAAATATCCGGCGCACTGCCGAAGGCGTCCGCGTCCAGTTCACGCTGGCGCGAGGTTTTGTTTTGCAGGCTTTGGCTGTGTTGCAGCGCGGCGGTGGCTGCGGTGAGTACATCCGGCGCGTGGGCGGCGAGTTCGTCCACCAGGGTGCTGGCCTTGAAGCAGAACATGCCGGCGTTCCACAGGTGCTTGCCGCCGTCGAGGTAACCTTGTGCGGTGGCCAGGTCGGGCTTTTCGACGAAACGCTTGACGCGATAACCGGTGTCCAGGGCCTCGCCTTGTTCGATGTAGCCAAAGCCGGTTTCCGGGTGGTCGGGCTGGATGCCAAACGTCACCAGGTAACCGGCTTCGGCCAGGTCGCGGGCCTGGGTGACAGCCTCGGCGAACGCCACTTCGTTAAGGATCAAATGGTCGGCCGGCATCACCAGCAACTGCGCCTGATCACCAAAATGCTCCTGCACATGCAGCGCCGCCACGGCAATCGCGGCTGCCGTGTTGCGCCCGAACGGCTCCAGCAGCAGGTCCAGGGGCAGGTGGGCCTTGTTCACCCCCCGGTAGTCATCCAGGGTGCGGAACAACAGGTCGCGGTTGGTCACCGTGAGCACGCTTTCCACGCCGGGCAGTTTGGCGGCGCGCTGGAAGGTCTTCTGCAGCAGGCTCTGGCCGTCACGCATGCGCATGAACGGCTTGGGCATATTCTGCCGGGACACCGGCCACAGCCGCGTGCCCGAGCCACCGGAAATGATGCAGGGTATCAATCCGTTGAGGGTATTCATCAATAGACCTCCTTGGTGGACAGGACGGCCGGAACCGTCATGAAGACGATGTACAAGTCAAACCACACCGACCACTTGGAGATGTACTCCAGGTCGTACTCGACACGTTTCTGGATCTTGTAGAGGGTGTCGGTCTCGCCCCGGTACCCGTTGATTTGCGCCCAGCCGGTGATGCCTGGTTTTACCCGGTGCCGCGAGCTGTATTCGCTCACCGCCACCTCGAAAGGAATGCCTGCGGCCTTGGTTGCCGTAGCGTGGGGACGTGGCCCGACCATCGACATATTGCCCAGCAGCACGTTGAACAGCTGCGGCAGTTCGTCAATGCTGGTCTTGCGGATGATGCGGCCTACACGCGTGATGCGCGGGTCCTGGCGGGTGGTCTGGCGTTCGGCGGTGAAGTCGCTCTGGTCGGTAAACATCGAGCGGAACTTGAACACGCGGATTTCGTTGTCGTTGTAGCCATAGCGGTTCTGGCGAAACAGCACCGGGCCCTTGAGTCGAGCTTGATCGCAAGGGCCGTTGCCAGCATCACCGGCGACAACGCCACCAACGCCAGGCTGGCCAGCAACAAATCCTCCAGGCGCTTGATCACCGGCGACCATCCGCGCAGTGGCAGTTGCGAGGTGTTGAACATCAGGATGCCGCCCACATCGGTGATCTTGCTGTGGCCGTAGCGCAGGGCCGCCATGTCGGGCACCAGCATCACATTCACCGACATCTGCCGCAGGCGATTGACCAACCCGTGAATACGCTGCTCGGCGGCCCAGGGCAGGCAGATCATCACTTGGTTGACCTGTTCGGCGCGGATCAGTTTTTCCAGGTCACGGGAGTTGCCGAGCAAGGGCAGGTTGCTCAGCTCCTTGGGGATGCGTTCGGTGCGGTCGTCGATAAAACCGATCAGGCCGGAGCGAATGTCACCGTTGCGCTGCAGGTGATCGGCAACATGCACGGCAGTGTCGGTAAAGCCCAGGATGACCGTGCGTTGCAGGTATTTGCCCTTGCGCATCAGGTTGCGATAGAGGCGCAGCATCACCAGGCGCTCCACGCAAAACAGCGCCAGGCTGACGACGTACCACACCGCCAGGTTACGTGGGGTCAGTTGGGGGAACATCTGCAGGATCTGGTACATGAACAGCAGGATGCAAAACGCCGCCGACCAGGCCTTGACCTTGGTTTTCAGGCGCAGGCGATTGCTGAACAGTTCTTCCGAGTAAATGCCCAGCGCCTGGAACAGAATGATGGTCAGGACCGCGAAAAACAGCAGCAGCCCAAGGAAGTGAGGGCGCAGCGCGGGCTCCATCGGGTCGATGAAAAACACCAGGACCAACGGGGGCAGAATGGCACTCAGGCCATGAATGAATTTGACGAAGACAACAAAAAACTCAACAAAACCGGCACGCGTTAAAAACAAGCTATCGACGGACGACTTCTCTCGCATAAAACATCCCTCATTGCACTCCAGACTCACTGCTCGGTTGTTTCCTCTATAAGGCGGTAGGCTGCTTTATAGGGGAAAGTCGAACTACGGCTGCTCTGGGTAATACGCAATTACCTATCTAACCCAAGGGAATTTGCGGGGGTAGTGAATAAAGGAGTGTCCCCTTAATGTGCTTTGTCAACGAATTGACGATGGTGCGGAGGCGGCATGCTAGACAGGTTAATCAGTCTTTTTTTCGGCATTTTATTGACATTCCTTGTCCGGACACTCGGTTATGGGGTGTGTTTTGGAGTGTAGGAACAAATGTGAGATTTTTCCTGCATAAAGAAAAAACCTTTTTCCACAAGAGGTAGGAAAGAGGGCGACAAGAAGGTGGCAAGGCGCACTTAGTGCCCTGCCACCGGGGCTTTCGTAGAATCAGAAGTTGCCTTTCAAACTAACCGTGAAATTGCGCGGCTCACCGTAGAAGTTGCCCCAGGATGCTGTTCCGACGGTGTTGTAATAGCTTTTATCGAACAAATTGTTGCCATTGAGCGCTACGGTCCAGGTGTCATCCAGGCGATAGGCCAGGCGAGCGCTCCACACCGCGTAGCCGGGCTGTTCCAGCTTGATGGTCTGCATGCGGTAGTTACTGCTTTGGGCATTGACGCCGGTGCCTACGCTCCATTTCGACAGGGCTCCGTCGAGCTGGTAGTCACCCCATAGCCGCAGCATGTGCCGAGGCACGTAGGTGTTGGAGGAGCCGCCTTCGATCTTGCTGTCGATGGTCTTCAGGGCTTTTGTCTGGGTATAGGTGTAGCCGCCGAACACCTGCAGGCGTTCGAGCAGTTCGCCGCTGACTTCGGCCTCCACGCCTTGGGCCCGCACCTTGCCGGTGTCGGTGTAGCAAAAGCCATCGGCGGAGGTGGAACAGAGGCGGGTGAAGTCGGTTTCGGCACCGTTTTTCTCGAGGGCGCGGAACAGTGCCAGGGAGCTGTTCAGGCGCCCGTCGAACCAATCGCCCTTGATGCCCAACTCGTAGTTGTCACCGACTTTCGGCTTGAGCGGCGCACCGTCGGCGGTGGCGTAGGCGCTTTGCGGCTGGAAGATATCCGCGTAGCTGGCGTACACCGACAGGTGCTCGTTGAGGTCGTAGATCAGTGCGGCGAACGGTGTGACTTCACCGGTTTCCTTCGAGCGCGCGTCCTGCAACGACCATTCGCCCCAGCCCAGGCTGTAGGACTGGCGACGGTTTTCGTACCAGCTCACGCGGCTGCCCACAATGAACATCAGCGGTTCGGCCAGGCGCAGGCGCAGCGTGGCGTAGGTGCCGTATTGAGTGGCGGTTTCCTTGATCGTGCTGCCGCGGTACATGTTCGGCCAGAAGGTGTTGTCGGCCGGCTCCGGCATATGGTGGTTGGGGTGTAGATGCCCTGGCGCGTGGGCAGGTTCTGGATCGCATACACGTCGTCCTGGGTGCCACGGCTGCCGTTGGCGCCTAGGATCAATTCGTGCTGCAGGCCGAAGGCTTCGAACTTGCCGTCCAGGTAGGCATCGAGGCCATAGTCGCGGTGGTCGTAGTCCATCAACGCAGCATAGGAGAGGGCCGTTGGCGCTGGGTCGCCGTAGTTGATGGTGCCTTCGCTGGCGGCGTACTTGGTGTCTTGCAGGTTGCGGCTGTGCACGGCGGCGACCTTGAGTTTCCAGTCCTCGTTGAGCTGCTGGGTGAGGTCGACAAAAACGTGGTGCGTCGGCTTTGCCAGTCGTTCCACGCCTGGCCCAGGCACGTCGAGCGGCTGAGGTGGGCGCTTTTGCCGTCGGCGTAGCGCGGCAGGCCGCCCCAGCATGGGGTGGCGTCGACATCTTCGTAGCTGGCGCCAACGCCCAGGGTGGTGTCCGGGCTCAGGTCGAAGTCTAGGGCGCCATAGAACGCCTGGTCCTTGCGCTTGGCAATGTCCATGTACGAGCCGCGATCCTGCTGGCTGATCGCGGCACGACCGCGCACGGTGCCACTGTCATTCAGAGGGCCGCCGGTGTCGAGGTCGGCGCGGTAGTTGTCCCAGGTGCCGGCCGACAACGACAGGCTGGTGGTGGGCTTGGCCTGGGGCCGCTTGCGCACAAAGTTCACCGCGCCGCTGGCGGTGCCGGCGCCTTTGAGCATGCCGGCCGCCCCCTTGAGCACTTCCACCCGGTCATAAATTGCCATGTTGGCGCTGAAACTGTCGGCTTGGGCGTAGTCCTTGCCCATGTCCAGCGGTACGCCGTCGTACTGGTACTGGCCGAGCATCTTGAAACCACGGGAATAGAAATACTTGCCGCCCATGGGCGACTCGTAGCTGGTGATGCCGGGCGTACGTTCCATCACGTCATCGATGGTGGTGAGGTTCTGGTCGTCCATCAATTGACGGGTCATCACGCTGACCGACTGCGGGGTTTCCCGCAGGCTGTGTTCGCCTTTGCCGATGGTTACCGCGCCGGTGGTGTAGGACCCGGTGCCCTCGGTGGTGGCCCCCAAGCGGTCGCCGGTGATCGTGGTGGCGCCCAGGTTCAGTGCCCCGGTATCGGCTACTTGTGGCAGCAACAGCCAGGTGCTGTCGCCTTGGCGCTGGGCTTGCAGGCCCTGGCCGCGCAACAACTCGCCGAGGGCCTGCTGGCGGTCGAAGTTGCCGCTCAGGCCTGGGCTGGTTTTGCCAGCCACGCTGTTGGCGTCATACGACAGGCTGACGCCGGCCTGGCGGGCGAACTGGTCCAGCGCGTTGGCCAAGGAGCCGGGTGCGATGGTCCAACTGCGGGCCTGGGTGTCACTGGCGGCTGTGTCGGCCATTACGGCCAATGGCACTGCGCCGCCGCTCAGGCAGGCGCCGAGCAGGGCGGCCTGCACCGCGCGCTTGAGGGGGGGAACGTTGGGAGGGAAACGCTTGCATGACCGCGGGGTGCTCCTGAAGGAAGTGAACAGAACCGGCCTGTTGATCGGCCTTTCCTTACAGGTCGAGCGGCAATGAGAATTCACCTCATTTATTTTCGATTGATTAAACGCGCGGGCTGACGGTGACCCAATAGCGGCTGCGGTAAGTGACGTCGACGTTGAGTGATTGCGCCACGAGGCCGAGGACCTGGTCGGTATCGTCCAACTGATACGTGCCTGAGACTCGCAGGCCGGCCACCGCTTCGCTACAGCGCAGCAGGCCGTTGCGGTAGCGGCCCAGTTCGGCCAGGAAATCGTCCAGGCGCATGTTGTGGGCACTGATCACGCCGTCGCTCCAGGCCCAGGGGTCAAGGCCGTTGGCGAGGGCCGGGCGAATGCTGCCGCGCTCGAACAGTACCGACTCACCGGGCCTGATCACTTGGCGGGCGTTGGCGTCGTGACGGTCGGCAAACAACGCCGCGGTGCCTTGCTGCACCGCCAGCAGCGTGCCTTGGGCTTCTTCGCGTACCAGAAGGCGCGTGCCGAGGGTGCGCAGGTAGCCGTCGCGGGTTTGCACCCAGAAGGGACGGCTGTCGGCGCCGGTATTCACCAGTATCTCGCCTTGAAGCAGGTGCACCAGGCGCCGCTCGCTACTGAATGCGGTGTCGATGGCGCTGGCGCTGTTGAGCTGGATCTTGCTGCCGTCGTTTAATGCCACCCAGCGTCGTTCGCCGGTAACGGTGCGGTAGTCGGCCATCAGGGCGGGCAGGGGCGTGTAGTCGCGGCCCAGCCAGGCCAGCCCTGCGGCACCCGCAAACACCCCCAGCAGCTTCAAACTCTCCCGACGACTGATGCGTTGCCGCGCGCCGTTGAGGGTGTGGCACCCGACCTGCGCCGGCAAGTGATTGAAATCGTCATTCATCGTCGCCACCCGCTGCCACACCTGCTGGTGTTCGGCGCTGGCCTGCAACCAGCGTTCAAACGCGGCGGTGCTGGCGTCGTCGGCTACATTGAAGCGCAGCTTGATCATCCACTGGATGGCCTGGTCCACCAGGCGCTGGTCAACGTTCGGCATAACGCAACCGATAGCAGGCGTGCAGGGCTTTGGACAGGTCGCGCTCCACCGTGGCCTTGGACACACCCAGGCGCAGGGCGATTTGCGCGCAGGTCAGGCCATCCAGTTGCGCCAGCAAGAAGGCTTCGCGAACGCGAGGCTTGAGCTGGTCGAGCAGGCGGTCGATGCGCTCCAGGCTGTCGAGGATCAGCAGTCGGGTTTCTTCCGACGGCACTTCAACCTGTGGGAAGTGGGCCAGGCTTTCGAGGTAGGCGCGCTCAAGCTCGCGGCGCCGGTATTGGTCGATCATCAAACTGCGGGCGATGCTGCTCAGGTAGGCGCGGGGTTGCAGCAATGCCTGCTGTTTGCGCGCATTGAGCAGGCGCACAAAGGTTTCCTGGGCCAGGTCGGCGGCATGCTCGCGACAACCGGTGCGCCGGCTCAACCAGCCCCGCAGCCAGGAGTGATGGGCATGGTAAAGCTGGCCGATAGCGGCATGGTCCAGTGGGTGGTCGCTCGACATGGGCATCCTGGCGCAACAGTCTTAATTGATAATGTTTCGCATTCTAGTCGCTGATCCTGGCAATGAGCAATTACCGTCGAGCAATGTATCCAGCACAATTTTTTTGTACCCCAGGCAGGCGCTGTTTAATCTGCGGTTTTTAACCATGGAAGGCTTGAGCATGATCGACCTGGCGACCCTGGCGGTTTTTTCCGGCGCTGTTTTACTGTTGCTGTTATCGCCGGGGCCAAACATGGCCTTTGTGATCAGCCATGGCGTGACCCACGGCTGGCGCGGTGGCATGGCCTCAGCCTTGGGCATCAGCGTGGCCGACCTGCTGCTGACGGCATTGACTGCGACGGGGGTGACGGCGCTAGTCGCCAGTTGGCCGCCATCTTTTGACCTGATCCGGTACGCGGGGGTGGTCTATTTGCTGTGGCTGGTGTTCAAGACCCTGCAGAAAAAGCCGGGGATGGACACTGCCCACGTCAACCGCGTGCCCTTGGGCCGGGTGTTTCTGCAAGCCATGCTCAACAGCCTGCTCAACCCCAAGGCGTTGCTGTTTTTTGTGGTGTTTTTGCCGCAGTTCGTGCAGCCGGAGGCGGGGTCGATTGCCGTGCAGTTGATGGTACTCGGCGGTGTTTTAACCGTGATCGCCACTGTGTTTCACGGGGTGCTGGGGGCTTTGGTGGTGCGTTGAGCCGGTTTTTTGCCCGTCGCTCGAAAAGCGCCTGGCTGCAGAAGTGGGGGCTGGCGACGGTGTTGATGGTGTTGGCGGTACGGCTGGCGGTGATGTCACGTCCCACCTGAAATTACCGGCGATGGCGATCTTAAAACCGACCGATTTTTGTGTCGAACTCAGTTCAAAGGTGGGAGCGGGCTTGCTCGCGAATGCGCAGTGTCAGTCACTGAAGATGTTGACTGATCCACCGCATTCGCGAGCAAGCCCGCTCCCACAGGGTTTTGTGGTGTCAGCCAAGGCGCGCGGCTGCCCGTGCGACGATTTCGCCGCGGGTTTTGCGCGACTCCACCGTGCGCTTGCGAGCCTCTTCCAAAACACTCAACGGCGCGGTTTGCGGGCTGCCCGAATCAAACGGCGGCGCCGGCGCGTATTCAATCTGCAACTGCACCAGTTGCGCCGTCGCTTCGCTGTACAACTCCGCTGCCAGGGTCAGGGCAAAGTCGATACCGGCGGTGATGCCGCCACCGGTCAGCAGGTTGCCGTCACGCACCACGCGCTCTTGCACCGGGATCGCGCCGAGCGGGGCGAGCATGTCGTGATACGCCCAGTGGGTCGTGGCTTTGCGTCCGCGCAGCAAGCCCGCTGCACCCAGTACCAGCGAGCCGGTGCACACCGAGGTCACGTAGCGCGCGGTGTGCGCCTGGGCCTTGAGGAAGTCGAGGGTCAGTGGGTCTTCCATCAACGCGCCAACCCCGGAACCGCCGGGTACGCAGATCACATCCAGCGACGGGCAGTCGGCGTAGGTCATGGTCGGAGTAAACACCAGGCCGGTGCTTGAGGTGACCGGCGCGAGGTCTTTCCACACCAGGTGCAACTTCACGTCCGGCAGCGAGCCGAGCACGTCGTAGGGGCCGGTCAGGTCCAGTTGCTGGATGCCGGGGAACAACACAAAGCCGATCTGCAAGGTCATGGATAGCGCTCCGATAAAGGGGTGGACGGGTTCACTGTAGAGGCCTAGGCTTTGGCGAATACGCCATTGAGCCCACAGATCACGCCAATCATGCCGCGAATCATCCACGTACTCGCTTTCAACAATGCCCAGGTGCTCGACGTGACCGGGCCGCTGCAAGTGTTCGCCTCCACTAATGACTTGGCCCGTCAGCGCGGTGAGCCGCTGCCCTATGCCGTCTCGGTGATCGCCGCGCAAAGCGAACCGGTGATGACCTCTGCCGGCCTGGCGCTGGTGGCCGAGCCGTTGCCCGCCGCCGACACGCCTTGCGACACCCTGGTGATCGCCGGAGGCTGGGGTGTATACGGCGCCGCCGAAGACCCGGCGCTGGTGGATTGGGTGCGTGAGAAAGCCCGGCACACCCGGCGCATGACGTCCGTCTGCACCGGCGCCTTCCTGCTCGCCGCCAGCGGCCTGCTCGATGGCCGTCGCGTGGCCACCCACTGGACGCGCTGCGAGGAACTGGCGCGCAAATTTCCATCGCTGACGGTGGAGGCCAACCCGATCTTTATCCAGCAAGGCAGTGTGTGGACCTCGGCCGGCGTCACCGCCGGTATCGACCTGTGCCTGGCCCTGGTGGAAGAAGACCTGGGCAGTGCGGTGGCCCTGGAAGTGGCGCGGCACTTGGTGGTGTTCCTCAAGCGCCCCGGCGGCCAGTCGCAATTCAGCGTGACCCTGTCCCTGCAAAGAGCGACAGCCGCTTCGCCGAACTCCACGCCTGGATCGCCGAACACCTGACGTTGGATTTGAACATCCCAACCCTGGCCGCCCAGAGCGGCATGAGCGAGCGCAGTTTCGTGCGCCACTACCGGGCCGAAACCGGCCAAACCCCGGCGCGTGCCGTCGAACTGATCCGCGTCGAAACAGCACGCCGGCAACTCGCCGACAGCAATGCATCGATCAAACGCATTGCCGTGCAATGCGGGTTCGGTTGTGAAGAGACGTTGCGCCGCAGCTTTTTAAGGGCCCTGTCGGTAACGCCCCAGGCCTACCGCGAGCGCTTCTCGCCGAGCAATTCCAACAGCGCATCCAGCGTGGCCTGAGGCGCTTCCTGCGGAATATTGTGGCCGACGCCGGGCAACACCCGTCGCCTATAGAAGCCGCTGAAGTGCTCCACGTCGTCATCTTCCTCGGGCGGCGGGCCCACACCATCATCGGCGCCGCACAGTGAAATACTCGGTACCGAAATCGCCGGTTGCAACACCAGTGCCTGCTCGATGGCTTCCAGTGCCGGGTCGCCCGGCGCGTACATAAAGCGGTGGCGATAAGAGTGAATCACCACCTCGACAAAATCCGGGTTATCGAACGACGGCGCGGTCTGCCCATACAGGCCCGGCCCCTCGGCCCAGGACGGCGACCACAGCGACCACAACAGTTCACACAACTCTCGGCGATTGGCGGTCAAACCGTCTACGCCGCGCTGGGTATGAAAGTAGAACTGGTACCACAACCGATGCTCAGTCACCGGCGCCCGGGGCTTGAGCGACTTGGCGATGTCCTGGATGTTGTAGCCATCCCCCGTCACCAAACCACGCACCCGCTCTGGCCATAACGCCGCGACGATACACGCAGCGCGTCCGCCCCAGTCATACCCGGCGAGGGTGGCCTGGGGAATCGACAGCGCATCCATAAAGTCCAGCAAGTCCTTGGCCAACGCCGCCTGCTGCCCGGAGCGCATCACGTGCTCGTTGATAAATCGCGTCGGGCCATAACCGCGCAGGTACGGCACCAATACCCGATAGCCTTGCTCGGCCAGCACCGGCGCAATCGCGTCGTAGCCGCGCGGGTCATAGGAAAACCATGCAACAGAATTACCGGTGCGCCATCCGTGGGGCCGTGGGCTTCATAGGCCACATCGAGCATGGAGGTACGCACGTAGAGCAGCGGGGCGGTCGTGGTCATGGTGAGTGTTTGTCGGTTGGCCAGAGGTTTTGGAACTCTAGCCGATTGCCGTGACGGGATGGGGGCGATGTGTGGCGCAGGGGTTACTTGTCTAGATCAAGGTCAGCACGGCTCAGCACATGCTTGAAGTGATGCCGCCACAAATCCACCCCCAACTGCCCTGATCGATCCAATGAAGACCCTACCGTCAAATCGCTGATCAAGGTCGGCTGCAAACCCGCATCAAACAAAGCGAACCCAGCCGCCAAGACGCAGGTATCGGTCTGGATTCCGCACACCAACACCCGCTCCGGCGCCAGGCTTTTGAGGTAGGCGACGGTCTCGGGCGTTGGCGCATACCCATGCTTGATAAAGATGCGATCCGCCGCGATCAGGCTTTGGTCGTTCGGCGCTGGTTGCCAGCCCAGTTGGCGGGCGAACGGGGTGACGCTTTCGTCGTGGCGCTCCACAGTGGCCACCGAGGGCAGGTGGCCGAGCAGGGCGTTGATGCCCTCCACCAGCCACTCGGGCGGGTTAAAGGACGGTTGCACATCGATGATCAGCAGTACCTGGCGCATGGGGTTCCTGTCGGCAGTCGAGGGCAGGCCATTGTGCCCTAGGGTTGCCACGTCGTCTTCTCCCCACTCAGCTTACGGTCCAGGAACG
Source organism: Pseudomonas poae (assembly GCA_004000515.1). Taxonomy (GTDB): domain Bacteria; phylum Pseudomonadota; class Gammaproteobacteria; order Pseudomonadales; family Pseudomonadaceae; genus Aquipseudomonas; species Aquipseudomonas cremoris. The sequence goes on along the minus strand of CP034537.1, from coordinate 6,359,541 downwards.
TTGCAGCGCTGATCAGCGCCAAATGGCTCAGGGCCTGTGGCGTGTTGCCCAAGTGGCGTGCCTGGCTGTCGAATTCTTCGGCGTACAGCCCCAAGGGGTTTGCGTAGCGCAGCAGTTGTTCGAATTCCAGGTGGGCCTTTTCCACTTGGCCGGCGCGTGCCAGGCATTCCACGTACCAGAACGAGCACGCGGCGAAGGCGCCTTCGGTGCCTTGCAAACCGTCGATCTGGCTGTCGTCGTTGCGGTAGCGATAGACCATGCCGTCGCGCACCAAGCTCTTCTGGATGGCTTCCAGTGTGGACAGCCAGCGTGGATCGGTGGCGGCGACAAAACGCACCAGCGGCATCAGCAGCATCGAGCCGTCAAGGGCGGTGCTGCCGGTGTGCTGCACAAAGTGCCCGCGTTCTTCGTTCCAGAAGTTGCTCCAGATATCGGCGTAGATCGCTTGGCGGGTCTGGTCCCAGCGGGCGAATGGCGCCGGCAGCGAGCGCTTGGACGCCAGGCGGATCGAACGGTCCAGAGCCACCCAGCACATCAGCCGCGAATGCAGGAAGTGATGCTGCTCGCCGCGCATCTCCCAGATGCCCACGTCCTTGGTGTTCCAGATCTCGCAGACCTGGTCGGCCACCTCCACGGTATGTTTCCAGCCCTCGTGGGAGATCGCTTCGCCGTACTTGTTGACCAGGTACACCGCGTCCATCAGCTCGCCATAGATATCCAGCTGGATCTGGTCGAATGCCTCATTGCCGATGCGCACCGGCTTGGCACCGCCGTGGCCGCTAAAGTGGTCAAGCTCGGCTTCCGGCAGTTCCTGGCGCCCGTCGATGCCATACAGGATGTTGATTTTGGTCGGCTGCCCGCAGCAGTCGCTGACCCGGCCCTTGAGCCAGCGCATGTAGCTATTGGCTTCTTCTACAAAGCCCAGGCGCATGAAGGCGTAGACGGTAAAGGAGGCATCGCGGATCCAGGTGTAGCGGTAATCCCAGTTGCGCTCGCCACCCGGTGTCTCGGGCAGGCCGAAGGTGGCAGCGGCGATGATTGCGCCGTGTTTGCGCGAGGTCAGAAGTTTTAAGGCCAGCGCCGAGCGGTTGACCATTTCACGCCAGCGTCCGCGGTAATTCGATTGTGCGATCCAGCCGCGCCAGAACTTCAACGTATGGGCCAGCGCCAAGTCGGTGCAGCCGCTGTCGACGCGCTCGTCTTCCTGGCCACCGAGGACGAACTCGGCGCCTTCTTCCTGGCGTAGTTCGAAACTGGCGACGGCGGCACCGTCCTTGATGTGCAGCGGATGGCTGCTGGACAGGCGCAGGCCGGGTTGGCCTTGCGCGGTAAAACACACAGTGCCGTTGTCGAGAGCGGCCTGGGTTGGCGTGCGCGCATAGTCATGACGCACCGCACAGCGCAGGTGGATATTGGCTTTGCCGCTGACCACGCGCACGCGGCGAATCAACAGGGGCAGGTCATCGATCTCCTCGCTGATGGTCAGCAGGTCGGTGATCTCGACCACGGCTTCATCGCTGAGCCAGCGGGTCTGCAACACGTTGGTGTCGGGCAGGTAGATCTGCTCGCGGCGGGCGTTGGGCAGGTCTGGGGTGAGTTGGAAAATCCCGGCGTCTGGGGTGTCCAGCAGCGAGCAGAAGATCGAGGGGCTGTCGAATTCCGGCCAGCAGAAAAAATCGATGCTGCCTTTATCGTTTACCAATGCCGCACTGCGCATATCGCCGATGATGCCGTGGGCATCAATGGCACTCTGTTGTTCGTTCTTCAAATCAACCATTGCCACGAAACTCCGGATAAAGGCTCATGCCGCCGTCAATAAACAGGGTGCTGCCCACTACATAGTCAGAGGCATCGCTGGCCAGCCATACCACGGCGTTGGCGACGTCCTCCACATCACCCACCCGACCATAAGGAATCAGCTTCAACAGCTCCTTTTCGGCCGCGCCTTCGGTGGCTGCGCGGTTGATTGCCGTTCGGATCGCCCCCGGCGCAATGCCGTTGATGCGGATGCGTTGTTCACTGACTTCCTGGGCGAGGGTGCGCATCAGCATTTCCACGCCACCCTTGGAGGCCGCGTAATTCACGTGGCCGGCCCAAGGGATGAGTTGGTGCACCGAACTCATGTGGATGATTTTGCCGGCGGCCCGCGAGACACCGTCCCGCACGCCCTGGCGATTGAAGATACGCACCGCGGCGCGGGCGCAGAGGAACTGGCCGGTGAGGTTGACGCCGATCACCGTGTTCCAGTCCTCGAGCGTCATGTCGACCAGATTGGCGTCTTTCTGCAGCCCGGAGTTGGCCACCAGGATGTCCAGGTGGCCGAACGCATCGAGGGTCTGGGCGAACAGGCGTTCAACATCGGCTTCTTTAGACACATCTGCGCCAATCGCAATGGCACGGCCGCCGTCGGCATTGATCTGCGCCGCGAGTGCTTCGGCAGGCGCGGCCTGGGCGTTGTAATTCAACACCACTGCAGCCCCGGATTGCGCGAGCGCCTTGGCCGCGCCGGCGCCGATTCCGGAGCTGGCACCCGTCACCAACGCCACTTGTTGTTCCAACGAAATTCGCATTGCCCACCCGACCTTAAATTCGTGAGTTCAAGCAGCTGACTGATGCCGGACAAGGGAAGTTCACCGTTGTGAAATTAGCGACTACAACCATGGTGAAAAATGGAATAACAGAATAATAAAAAATAACCATAAGATACTAAAAAACCGCTCAAAAGCGTTTGACAGGGTTTTTTGTCGCGTGTCTTATAGGCACACCTCAACCCGCTCCGTTGGTAGTTCGGAAGTCATCGCGGAGTCACCTATAAGAGATGCCCATGTATGAATCGGCAGTTATAGGGGAACTACCAGAACAGGCGGCAGTGTCATTGCCTAAGTTGGTAATCTTCGATTGCGACGGTGTATTAGTTCAAAGCGAAGAAATCAGCCTGTCTGTATTGATTGCCCTGTTGAATGGTTATGCGCCGGACACTATTGTACTTGATAGTTCGTATTATATTGAGCGTTTTCGTGGGCGAAAGATTGCCGATTGTTTGCGTGAGGCTGAGCAGGTATTGGATATACGCCTGGATGATCAGTTTGAACCGCACTTTAGGGTGCAAGCGTTGGAGGCCTTGACGCTTCACTTGAAGGCCACTGACGGAATAATCGATGTGCTGGAAAATCTGAACATTGCGTATTGCGTGGCGTCCAGCGCACCGCGCAACAAGATAGAACATTGTTTGCGTGTGGCGGGGTTGTTCTCTTATTTCGAGGGGCGAATATTCAGTTGTTATGAATTGGGCCGTTGGAAACCTGACCCCCTGGTGTTTTTAACCGCTTGCCAGGCCTACAACGTTGACGTAGCGGATGCCGTGGTGATTGAAGACAGTGTCACCGGTATTCAAGCGGCCGTTGCCGCGAATATAAAAGTATTGGGTTTTGGTTCGATCGATCGGCATGGACAGTTGGCCGATGCCGGGGCCGTACCGTTTGCCGAAATGCGTGAATTACTGACCCTTATTAATTGATGGCGTTACTCAGGAAAGGAGGCGTTGTGAACACTTTCGGTTACATAGAACGGCTTAAGAGTAATGACCCCTGTTCAGAGGTATGGTGGGATTCATCGCCCGTGGTGTACGTACCCTATAAACAGCACTTGCTGGACAAGTACCCTGCGGCGGCCGTTCATATTAATCACTTGATGCCGGATGCGTTCGCACTGCACGCAGGCTTCAGCAGTGTGACCACCAATCCTCGCCTGGTCACCGCCGTTATTCTCGACAAACGTGAGTACTGGTCGTCGCGTTTCAACTTGGCCAGCCTGTCGCCCCAGGCGTTACGCAAGACACTCTACGACGAGGTCATCATCGAAGGGGCCGCGACGTTGAAGTCGCTGTGGGTTCAGTCGGCCCAGGCGGATGGCTGGATCTCTGCCCAGGTCGATCCGGTGGATGTGCGCTGCACCGAGCGCATGACCGCCCGTGGGGTGGAACTGCACCAGTTGGCACCAAACGTGATGGTGAAAGTGCCGGGCAGCCTGGAAGGGCTGGCAACCGTAGAGTGCCTGGTGGCCCAGGGTGGCTCCGTCAACATCACCTTCTGCTTTACCGTTTCGCAGTTCCAGGCCGGTATCCAGGCCATAGAACGTGGCCTGACGACGGCGCGCAGTAACGGGGTCGACACCCGCCACTGCAAATACGTGATCACCTTCATGATCGGGCGCTTTTCCTGCCAGCCCGAACTGGCCTTGCAAGCCGCTGAGCGTGGCTTGGCGCTGGATGCCGAAGAGCTGCGGTGGGCTGAGTTGCTGATCTACGAGCAGATCCAGGCCTTGGTAACCGCCTCCAACGTGCCGGTCAAAACCCTGCTGTCCAGCATCAAGGTCGATGTGGACGAGCGCGGCAACAAACATTGCTGGCACCTGGAGAAAACCGGGCTGACGGCGACGTGCTACACGCTGACGCCGGACGTGGTGGAGTTTCTGATCGAACGCGAGAGCCGTGGCAAACCGGTGCTGCCCGCCAGCGAACCGCTACAGGCGCCGCTTTCGACCTTCGCAAAGTTGGTGCGCATTCCGTACTTCTGCGAAGCCTATTTTGTCGACGGTATTGAAGCGTACGACTTCGGCAATCATGAGGCGTTTATCAACGCTTGCAACGAAGCCAACAGCGCTCATCGGCGCCTGGCCGACTACTGCGTGCGCCTCTGTCCGGCGGCGAAGCCGCACAGAATGTCGCTCAACGCGATCCTGGCCGCCGAATACGGGGTGCTCGCATGAACAAGATGGTCGGTTTATGGGCGCACCCACGTTCGCGTTCCACCGTGTTGGAGCGCGTGTTTATCGAGCGCGGCGATTTTGAGGTGTTTCACGAACCATTTGCCCACATGGCGTTTTCCGAAGACTCGACGATTCCTTCGGATGAGTGGGACCACAGTTTGCCCACGACGTATGCCGGTATCAAAGATCAACTTATCCAGGCGAAAGAGCGCGCTCATGTGTTTCACAAGGACATGTGCTACCACTGCCTGGATGAATTGAAAGTTGATCTTGGCTTTTGGCGCAACAAGAAAACATTTTTATTATTCGCGAACCCGCCAGTAGCATTATTTCCCACCATCGGGTGCATCCCGATATGCCGCTGCACGCGATTGGGCATAAAGCCTTGTACGAGATATTTTGTGTCGTCACCAAACTCACCGGCAAAGTGCCTTATGTGATTAACGCGGATGATTTGGCGGCCGACCCGGAGCGCATCATTCGCAAGTTGTGTGACTACTTGCAGATTGAATTTCTGCCTCATGCCATGACCTGGAAACGCGAATGCCCGCCCCAGTGGAAAACCTGGCGAAGTTGGCATGTGGCCGCAGAGAACAGTGACCGTATTGTCTTGCCGGAGCAACAAGCAGCCGACACGGAAGCGCTCGATCAATACCCAAAGTTAAGGGCGATGTACGAATACCATCGGACGTTTTACGCGCGCATGAACGAATTTTGCCAATAAGGATGGTTGTATGAAAAAGTTGATTATTACCGGTGCGGCCAACGGGATTGGGCGGGCCACGTTGATAAAAGCGATTGAACAAGGGTATTTCGTTATCGCCGCCGATAAAGATGCCGACGGGTTGCGCGTACTGCAAAATCAATATGGCGCGGATGTGTTGGAGACTCAGGTTGCCGACTTCTCGGACACTGCCGTGATCAAGGGCTTTATTCCCGCGTTGTATGCCCGCCATTCAACTATTTATGGGCTGGTGAATAACGCCGGGCTTTATCACGGCAAAAGTGTCTACGCCTATTCCGATGATGAAGTCGACGAAATCCTCAATGTGAACCTCAAGGCGTTGGTGTACCTCTCAAAGGACTTTGCCGAACGGGAAATGAAGCACGAGGCCCCGCGCAGCATCGTCAACATTGCCTCGGTGGCGGGTGAGGTGGGCAGCTGCGACGCGCTCTACGGTGCGACCAAGGCGGCGGTCATCGGCCTGACCAAGGCCAACGCCTGGAACTTTGCCCCCTTTGTACGAGTGAACGCAGTGTCCCCGGCGCTGATTCATGACACCGCCATCTACGACACCATCCCCACTTACCGACGTGACGAGTACGCCCGCCAGGAAATCCTCAAGGACCCCATCCTGCCCAGCGGCGTTGCCGATGTGATCCTGCTGTTGGTCAACGATGCGATGCGCCACATCACCGGCAGGGTTATTCCGGTAGACAACGGAGCCTACCCACGGTGAGCCAGTTGATACGCAAGAAAAAGCTGCTGCTGGTCGGTGCGGGCAACTTGTGCCTGCAGATCCTGAAAATTCTCGGGCCGAAAAACCAGTTCGAGTTTGTGGTGTTGGGCCGCAATGAAGAATCGACCCTGCGGCTGTGCAACCTGGTGGCGCTGTCATGTGCGCAGTTGGGGCAGTTCATTTCGATCAAGCCGGTTATCGCCGACCTCGCGGAGATCGACAAGGTTTCCCGACTGCTGCGTGAAGAGGCGCCAGACATCCTGGTGAACTGCGCTTCGTTGCAATCGTGGCGGGTGATTACCGGCTTGCCCAAGCTCACGTTCGAACAGCTCGACCAGGCCCAGTTTGGCCCGTGGCTGCCGATGCACCTGACATTGATGCATTACCTGATGCAAGCGGTAAAGGCTTCGGGCATTTCGGCCAAGACGGTCAATGCGGCCTTTCCGGATGCGGTTAACCCGATCCTGTCCAGGATCGGCCTGGCGCCGGATATCGGCGTGGGCAATGTGGCCAACCTGATCCCTGCGGTGCGTTTTTCCATCGCCCGGTTGCTGGAGTGCGAACCCGCTGATGTGCAAGTGCGCTTGTATGCCCAGCATTACTTCAGCCACTACGTGCCGCGCGGTGGCTTGCCGCCGCGTGCCAGTTACCGCTTGTTGTATGAGGTGCGCGACCGGCCAGAGGTAACGCGTCTTCCAGCGGAGTCGGTGTTTTCCACGGTCAAGGCCGAGTTCCGGCGCTTGGGTGGCGTGGATGGGCAGTTCCTCACCGCGTGCTCGGCCGTCACGGTGATCGAGGGGCTGTTTTCGCCCACGCCGGTGCTGGTGCATGCGCCGGGCCCGCTGGGGCTTCCGGGTGGTTATCCGGTGTGGCTGCACGATGGGCAGATCGACGTGCAGTTTTCCGACGCCTGCCCGCAGGACGAGGCCGTGCGCATCAACGCCATCTGCCAGAGCCAGGACGGCATCGACGAGATCCATTGCGACGGCTCCGTCACGTTCAACCCGCAGTGCATGGCGATCATGCAAACGCTGCTGGGCTACTCCAAGAAAACCATGTCGATCGAGCAGTCGGCCGATTTTGCCCGCGAGCTGGCGAGCAAGTACCTGTCTTTCAAGAATTCAACTTGGTAGGTGTGTGATGAATCAAGTATCAGGGCGAAAACACAACGATGTGGCCAGTTACTCCGCGCAATATTCGGCGGATTTCGTCGAGCGCTGGGACGAGTTGATCGACTGGGAAAAACGCAAGGCGGGGGAGGGCGGTTTCTTTGAAAAGCTGCTGCGTGAACATGGCGTGCAGTCGGTGATCGATGTATCGACGGGCAGTGGCTTCCACGCGGTGCAGCTCAAGCAAGCGGGTTTTGATGTGGTGGCCACCGACGGCAGCAGCACCATGCTGACCAAGGCCCGGGCGAACTTTCGTGAGCATGGCCTGGAGATTCAATCCCACTACCGTGACTGGCTGTCCCTCGACCCGCAGGACTTGGGGCAGTTCGATGCAGTGGTGTGCCTGGGCAGTTCGTTGTGCCACGTGTTCGCCGCCCATGATCGCCTCAATGTGCTGGAGAAGTTCCGGGCCTTGCTCAAGCCGGGTGGTTTGCTGATTGTCGACCAACGCAACTTCCTCGCCATTCGCGCGGGTAATTTCAAAGCCAGCGGTAATTACTACTACTGCGGCACGAACGCGTCGGTCAGCCTGGGTCAGGTCGATCAGCACCTCTGTGAGTTCATCTACACCTTCGATAACGCTGAGCAGTACCGGCTGAAGGTTTACCCATTGTTGCCTGGGGAGTTGGCCACTGAGGTGCTTGCGTCCGGGTTTGCCGTGCATGAGAGCTACGGCGATTTCCAGCGTAACTACGACATGATGAATTGCGACTTTGTCATCCACACTGCACGCGCTGTGTAAGGAAGCACGATGAGCACACTTGTACAGAGCACCCCGCGCACCCTGGACAGCGTGGTGCTGGCGGTGGTGTTGACCGGGTTTGTGGCCAGCACCTATGGCTTTGGGGTGTACCTGTTCGCCAACCTGGTGGTGGACATGCGCCGCGACATCGGCTTCGACTACACCACCGTCGGGCTGATCACGGGCGGTGCGCAGATTGGCTTCCTGCTGTTTTCATCGGTCACGAGCTATATCAGCCGTTACTTCGAGGGCTGGAAGATCAGCCTGGTGTCCACGGCGATCACCTCGTTGGCGCTGCTGGGGCTGAGTGTCAGTGACAACATCTGGTTGTCTGGGGGTTGTTGATCTTGCTCGGCGGTTGCTCGGCGTCGGTGTATATCCCGCTGGCGGAGATCGTTGCCAAGGGGTTCAGCCCCGGCAATCGTTCACGGGTCATGGGGCTGATCTCCAGCGGCACCAGCTACGGCGTGTTTATCAACGGCTTGTTGGTGTCGTTCCTGACGCTGCACGGCGGCTGGCGTTCGATCTGGCTCACCGCCGGTGTGATATCGGTGGCCCTGTGCGTCATCGCCTGGTTCCTGTTGCGCAACCTGGCGGCGGGCGAGGACAGTGGGTTTTCCAGGCATCGCTCGGCAGCGCTCGACAGCCACGCACCCTGGCTAAGCCGTTCGCTTTACCTGACCTGGGCCATCGCCTTTCTCAATGGCATGGCATTGCTGCCTTTCCAGACCTATCTGGCACCGTTTCTTCGCGATGAGCTTGGCGTGTCGGTGCAGGACGCCGGGTTTATCTGGACCACCATCGGCGCCGTGGGCATGGCGTCGGGTTTCCTGGTGGGTGGATTGCCGACAAGGTCGGGGTACGGGCGTCATTGGCGATGTGTTTTCTGAGTGCAGGCCTGGCGGCGACCTTGGTGTTCAGCTTCAACAGCATCCCGCTGTTCTACCTGGCGGCGTTTCTGTTTGCGTTGGCGTTTTACCCGATCTTCGGGCTTGTCCCCAGCTATATCGGGCAAATCGTGCCGGTCAGCCGCCTGACCCAGGCCTTCGGCATTGCCAATGTGTTGATTGGTTTGGGTGGGGTGTGCGGCAACTTTCTCGGTGGGTTTTCCAAAGATCTGACGGGCTCGTTTTCCATGGTGTATGCGGTGGTTGCGCTGTTGCTCTTTGTGCAATGCGTGATGGTATTCATGTTGGGTCAACAGCCTGTTTCAGCAACGGAGGGTGAGCGGCCATGAGTTATTTTCCGAACAGTCAAAACCAAAACCTGCATGCGTTTGCATTCAGCCATCTGCATGCCGAACACACTCGAATGAAGCAGAAGCCTCTGGTCATCTGGATGACCGGTATTTCCGCTTCCGGCAAGTCGACGATTGCCGATGCGTTGGAGGTCGCGTTGCACGCACAAGGCCTGTTCACCTGCATCCTTGATGGTGATTCGGTGCGCGGCGGGTTGTGCCGCGACCTGGGGTTTACCGAGGGTGACCGCGATGAAAATATCCGCCGGGTCGCGGAGGTGGCGCGCTTGATGCTCGATACCGGGCTGATCGTGATCGTGGCGCTGATCTCACCTTCATCGGCGAGCCGGCATTACGCACGCTCTATTATCGGTAACGAGCATTTCGTCGAAGTGCATGTTGATGCGCCCTTGGAAACAGCCGAACAACGTGATCCCAAAGGCTTATATAAAAAGGCCCGGTCGGGGCTGATCAAGCACTTCACCGGTATCGACTCTCACTATGACGTACCCGTCTTTCCCGAAGTGCACTTGAATACCCAGGCGCTGTCCGTTGAACAGTCGGTAGTGACTATTCTTGAGTGGATCGCGCAGCGCGGTACGCAAACTTAACCGTTGGTCTTTGCTTGGGGATCACGGTATTTGCAACTCCTGGAAACAAGGTACTCTGCGCCATCGGAGGAACCCCCGTTTTCCAGGAGTACGCATGACACATTTCACGGGCACTGCAAAGTCGATTCGCTTGATTGGCGGCACCCGGGCATTGGACTTTATCAATACCAACAACGGCCGACGTCCTGGCACCACACTTACCCTGATGGAAGAGCGGCTCACCAGTTTTCAGTTCTTCTTTCAATGGGCAGTACATGCATCAGTGATCTCTGCGCAGGAGTTTGAAACCTATAAACCCATGGTGTTCGAGACGCCTATTTCCTATCAGCCGAACCTCGACGCCATTATTGCGTTCAGGGAATGCCTGTACCGCGTGTTTTACGCGCTGTCATTGCATCAGGCCGCTGCCGATGAGGATTTGCAGCAGATCAACCTGGCCTTTCAACAAGGCGTGACTTGGCGAGTGCTGCGTTCTGTCGACGGGCTGCCGGGCTGGGACTGGAAACCCTGTGCGACGGCCCAGGAACTGACGGCGATGCTATTGGGGCGCCTGGCCATCGAGGCCACGCAATTGCTGGTTTCTGGTGATCTGCACGCGTTAAGGAGTTGCAGTTCCACGGACTGCGATTGGATATTCCTGGACCTCTCCAAGAACAAGCAGCGTCGATGGTGCCAAATGAGCGTATGCGGCAGCCGCGCGAAATTGAGCCGTCTGAAGCAGGCGGCCGGCTCGGTTTAGCGTTATCGCCTGGCCGTCTGCGACGGGTAGCAATTGCTCGACTTAATAGGAAGCATTACTATTCACGCCCCGCCTCTCCAGTGCTCTCGCGATGATCCCTCAGCCGCCCCGCAGAACAGGCTTTTTCGAGCATTACGAAGAGTTGATCCGGACCTGGACACGCCGCCTCAGAAACCGTCAGGAGGCCGAAGACCTGGCCCATGACACCTTTGTGCGGGTGCTGGAGGCCAAGTCGGTCCAGGTGGAGCAACCACGCGCCTATCTGCACCAGACCGCGCGCAATATTGCAGTGGACGCCTATCGACGCGAAGACCGTCGCGAAGCCATGGAGCTGGGAGCCCTCGATCAGACGCCCCCAGCGGCGACCCGGAGCATTTCATGCACGCGATCCAATTGGCGGACTCCATCGAACAGGCCTTGGCGGAACTGCCGCTCAACTGCCGCAAGATTTTCATCTGGCAGAAGATCGAGGGCCTGACCCAGCAGGAAATCGCAGAGCGCCTGGGGCTGTCCAAGAACATGGTGGAAAAGTATATGATCCGCACCCTGCGGCATCTGCGCGACCGCCTGGATGCGATGGCCCCATGACTCATGCCCGCTTTGAAACAGGACCTTCCATGATGGATAGCCGTGCTCGCGACGAAGCCGCGCAATGGTTTGTACGCTTGCAAGACACTGAGCTGAGCGCCTGCGAGCGTGAGCAGTTCGACGCGTGGCGTGTTGAAAAAGCCGAGCATCAATACGAATTCGATGTGCTGCAAGGCGTGTGGAGCGCCACGAACTTGCTGCCCAAGACTCGCTTGCGGGCACTGTGCGCCGAACCGGTAGAACGACCCAAGCGCCGAACCGTGTTGCGTTATGCGGTGGCCGCCAGCCTGGTCGCTGTCGCCTTGGGGTTGGGCCTGTTCAGCGGTCTCGATCATCCCAAGCCCTACAACGCTGAATTCAGCACGCGCCTGGGCGAACGTCGCCAAGTGGCATTGCCTGACGGCTCGGTGATGGACCTCAATAGCCGAAGCGTGGTTGCGGTGCACTTTGAAAAAGGCCGGCGCGGCGTGGAGCTCAAGCAGGGCGAAGCCATGTTCAGTGTCGAACACGACACCAGTCGGCCCTTTGTGGTCGCCGCCGGGGCAGGGCAGGTGACAGTCACCGGTACGCGTTTTGATGTGCGTCGTGATGATGACCAAACCCGTGTGGTGGTCGAGGCCGGTACCGTGAAGGTGCGAGGCCGCTCGCCGGACGAGGTGGTGACGCTGACGGCGGGCCTGGGCACCCATGTGGATAGCAAGGGCCAGGTGGCGGCGTCCTACGCTGTGAATGCCGAAGAATTGACGGCTTGGCGCACTGGCAAGCTGGTATTCAACAACGCCTCGCTGGGTGAAGTCGCTCGGGAAGTCTCGCGTTATCGAGAGCATCCGTTGCGGGTGAGCACGCCGGCGGTCAGAGACCTGCGTCTGACCAGTGTGTTCAAGGCCAACGACACGGACGCCTTGCTAAAGGCCTTGCCGCACATCTTGCCGGTGGCCCTGCGCAACCTGCCGGATGGCAGCCAGGAAATTATTTCGCGCTGATATTCAGGTTTTTTCGAGTTCTTCGTCTTCTCCTGCAACTGCAACTGGTTTGCATTAACAGCCGCACACACTTGCGATCACAGGACAAGGCTCGACGTGAAAAAACTCGCCGCTCACAACAATAAATTCTCCCGCTGGGCGCCACTGGCCCTGGCACTCGCCGTCAGCGCCGCGCTACCTGCGGCCTACGCTGCCGACGGCATTCACATCCAGGCCCAGCCCCTGGGGGCGGCGCTGAGCCAACTGGGTCAGCAGACTTCCTTGCAAGTGTTTTTCAGCCCCGACCTGGTTGCCGGCAAGCAAGCGCCTGCAGTCGACGGCAATCTTTCACCCGAACAAGCCCTGCGCCAATTGCTGCAGGGCAGCGGCCTGGATTATCAGTTCGACGCCGGCTCCGTGACCTTGCGCCCACTGAGCAGCGGCACCGGTGCCGCTGGCTCGCCGTTGGAACTGGGGGCTACTGACATCAAGGTGGTCGGCGACTGGCTCGGTGACGCCAACGCCGAAGTGGTGCAGAACCACCCCGGCGCGCGGACGGTGGTACGCCGTGAAGCCATGGTAGAGCAGGGCGCGATGAACGTCGGCGACGTGCTGCGGCGTATCCCCGGTGTGCAAGTGCAGGAAGCCAACGGCACCGGCGGCAGCGACATTTCCCTCAACGTCGGTGTACGCGGCCTCACATCGCGCCTGTCGCCACGTTCCACCGTATTGATTGACGGTGTGCCGGCCGCGTTTGCGCCTTACGGCCAGCCGCAGCTGTCGATGGCGCCGATCTCCTCCGGCAACCTGGACAGCATCGACGTCGTCCGTGGCGCCGGCTCTGTGCGTTACGGGCCACAAAACGTGGGTGGCGTGATCAACTTCGTGACCCGCGCGATCCCTGAGAAATTCTCCGGTGAAGTCGGCACCACCCTGGAAACCTCCGCGCATGGCGGTTGGAAGCATATCGAAAACGCCTTTATCGGCGGCACCGCCGACAACGGTATCGGCGTAGCGTTGCTGTATTCCGGGGTCAAGGGCAACGGCTACCGCAACAGCAACAACTCCAACGATATTGACGACGTGATCTTGAAGACCCACTGGGCGCCGACCGATCAAGACGATTTTTCGCTGAACTTCCACTACTACGACGCCAGCGCCGACATGCCCGGCGGCCTGACCCAGAAGCAGTTCGATGCCAACCCGTACCAGTCGGTGCGTGACTGGGATAATTTCACTGGTCGGCGCAAAGACGTGTCCTTCAAGTACATCCGCCAGATCGACGACCGTACCCAGGCCGAAGTGCTGACCTACTATTCCGACAGCTTTCGCGGCAGCAACATCGCCAACATCGACCAGCTCACCCTGGGCTCGTACCCACGCACCTATTACACCTTTGGCATCGAGCCGCGTGTGTCCCACGTGTTTGATGTGGGCCCAAGCACCCAGGAAGTCAGCGTCGGTTATCGTTACCTCAAGGAGGGCATGCACGAGCAGGCCACCAGCCTGTTGCTGACGAACAATGTGCCGACGCCTGGCGGGCGCAGTGATGGCCATGTCTATCAGGACCGTACTGGCGGCACTGAGGCCAACGCGTTCTACGTCGATAACAAGATCGATATCGGCAAGTGGACCATCACCCCGGGTATCCGCTTCGAAGACATCCGCACCGAATGGCACGACCGCCCGGTTGTTCCCCTGACCGGCGCCCGCACCACCGAAAAGCGTCGCGAGGTTAACAGCAACGAGCCGCTGCCGGCCTTGAGCGTGATGTACCACATCTCCGATGCGTGGAAGTTGTTTGCCAACTACGAGACCTCGTTTGGCAGCCTGCAATACTTTCAGGTAGGCCAGGGCGGCTCGGGTGACCAGACAGCCAACGGCCTGAACCCGGAAAAAGCCAAGACCTACGAAGTGGGTACGCGCTACAACGACAATGTGTGGGGCGGCGAGCTGACGTTTTTCTACATCGACTTCTCGGATGAGCTGCAATACGTCAGCAACGCCGTAGGCTGGACCAACCTGGGCGCCACCAAGCACGAAGGGATCGAAGCGTCGGCCCATTACGACCTGTCGAACCTGGACCCGCGCCTTGACGGCCTGACCGCCAACGCGGGCTTTACCTACACCAAGGCCACCTCGGTAGGCGACGTGCCCTTCAAAGACCGAGACCTGCCGTTGTACTCCCGTGAAGTAGCGACCCTGGGCCTGCGCTACGACGTTAACCACTGGACCCACAACCTGGACGTGTACGCCCAGTCCGGCCAACGCGCACCCGGCACTGGCACGACCTACATCACCCAGGGCACAGCGGATGGCCGGTATGGCGACATCCCTGGTTATGTCTCGGTGAACGTGCGCAGCGGCTACGATTTTGGCGCACAACTGTCCAACCTCAAACTGGGCGTGGGCGTGAAGAACGTCTTTGACCAGCAGCACTACACCCGCTCCAGCGACAACAATGCCGGCCTGTACCTGGGCGAGCCGCGTACGTTCTTCGTACAGGCGAGCGTTGGCTTCTGACCTGCAACGGGTACGGAAAAATCGCAGCGCAATGCTGCGATTTTTTTTGCGTGATGATCCAACCTCCTACCGGTACTCGGCTATTTGGCGTGTGTGACAGGAACTGAATCGGACGGGGCCACCACACAGAGAGCGCCTGCATTCATGCGCTCGCTTAGGCGTTGGATAGGCAGGTGAACCCTGTGATAAAGCCGGACTGGAGATTCAAATGTCGGTATCAGCCCTCGATAAACCTGTTTCCAACCCACCCCCGCGTACGCCACCGCCTCAACCTCAACTCAAGAGCAAGGATGTTTCCCCCTCGTTAGCCGATGGGCAAAAGGCTGATCGCGTCAGTTTTAATTCGGGCGACAACAAACCCGGTAAAGTGTTTGCGGCACAAGTGTCGACCACGACGGAGCGTGCAGGCGGTAACGTTTCACAGGGCAACTGCCGCCAGTCTGCAGCGTCGGATGCCCAGTCGCCGGGGTTCTTCGACAAATTCAAGCAGAATCTGAAAAGTTGGTGTGGTGGGCAGCGCCCACCAAAGCCCGACCCTTGCCCACCTCCGCCGTGCAACACCAAGCCGCCGAAGCCCCCAAGGCCCCCGAAGCCTTGCCCGCCTGAGCCGCCCAAGCCGGATCCATGCTATGGCAAGCCGCCAGAGCGACCAACACCGTGCAAGCCGGATCCGTGCTATGGCAAGCCGCCGGAGCGACCAACACCATGCAAGCCGGATCCCAGCTATGGCAAGCCGCCGGAGCGACCAACGCCGTGCAAACCAGATCCGTGCCATGGAAAACCAGACCCCTGGTACTCGAACAAGAGCAACGATGATCTGGCGAAAATGCTGCTGAACAACTTCGATGCTTTCAAAGACCCGAAGCAACCCTGGTTCATCAACACCCAAGCTATCTCGGACATGGCCAATAAACCGTTGACCGATGATGCCTCCCAGGACCAGAACATTCGCTTGGCCAGGGAGTTGATGAAGCGCCCCGAACTGGTTAATGCAATCGATCGGCACAGCTCTACCGGTGCGTTGGATGGCTTGATTGACCGCAAGAAAATCGAAATGACGATTGGCAGTCAGAGTCCCATGAAGTATCTGGACGACAAGCAATTGGCCGGCGAGATGCTCGATCATTTCAAGGCACTGAGAGACCCCGATAACCGGGACTACATCAGCATCGACAAGCTGCGCGGCGTTGCCCAGTGGCCTACTGACGACCCTGTTCATGGTCGCCTGGCCTGGATTGCACAGGAGATCCTCAAGCGTTCCGACACGGCGGCATTGTTGGACGGTGGAGATCATTGGGGCAAGGACGGTTGGATTCACAAGGATGCGCTGCGCCAAATGGCTCGTTGATACAGCCCAGCCGCAACGTTATTCATTAGACAGGTAGATCGCCACGAGACACCCGTGGCGACTTCCCTTGGGGGTCATATGACGACGTCTTCCCTGAACACTCGCCAGATGGAGTATTGGCAACCCGTAAGCATTCGAACCCATGGCGAAACGCCAGAACCCACGCAGGAAAGAGAGACAGCGCCCATCCGCCACGCCAGCGAGATCCAGCGGATGAAAGATTTTGCCGGCCGGCACAGGTTCCAAGCCCCGGTCGCGGATGATTTTGCCCGTGGCATGCTTCCACCAGGGCATGGCACGCGTGATGACACCGGCCCAGTGGTACACGTTCGCGGCGCACTGGCGTCGGTGATGCATGGGTTAAGGAGCCTGTGTACTGGGCAAAGGGCCGAAGGCCATCATGTGCCTGATGCGTCAAGCTCGACTGACTCAGGCCGCGCGGTGTGAGCGTTTACATGCTGTCATTGCTCTGCGCCCTCAATTCGGAACTATTGCGTTCGACCCACCACATATCGATGGCGCGCTTTACTGGGGTCTATTGGATGACGTTGGCTACCTTTTCGTGGCTGCCAGACAAGCGCGTATACGGAAATGGCTGGAGATGAAGAATGACAATTAATGGTGTAACGCCTCTTGCAATACCCCAGGTTAGAGGTGCGGTAGATGAGCGTTCGACTGCGGCAATGCCCATCGCCCATGGCCCTTGTGATGATCAACGTATTTCGTGGGATGTGCAGCCGAGCCAGCAGCCAATGTGTCGTAGTGCCTTGTCGTCGCTGCGCTATCAGGCATTACAGAGTGCGCCGGTCGTCCGCACGAATACGGTCCCACCCGGCAGGCATTCGACGGATAGCCAATTGGCGAGCGAATTGGATAAGAACTTTGGTGAACTGCATTCTTTTTTCAAGGAGGGGCGCTTGACGCAAGCGTCTCTGCGCAGAATCGCAGCGCAAGAGCTGGCTGGAGATTAAGGTGCGGGACCGCATTATCCTGGTGGTCCGGGAGATTCTCAAACGCCCGCTGCTGAACGACGCGATCATTGATTTCGAGGGCTTCATAACTCGCGACAGCCTTAAGGCCGCGGCGGCAGCGTTGCGGGGCAACAGCTCCCCCTGCGCCTACAGCCAAGACCCTTTTCACGGCCAATGCAACGCCAAGGTCGTCCAGGCGCTGCAAGGCTACTTCAAGCAGTTGAGGGACACGGCCAAGGATCGGGCAGGCTTTTTTGAAGCGTTGGAATATGTGGACATCATCCTCCTCAGAGCGGTGATGAATGACCCTGACGATACCGATGCCCAGGGGCTGCCGAGATTGGAGCCGGCTACCGGGTTGCCCAGTAAAAAGTACAGCGAACACTGTGTCTACATGGCCAAAAACATCGTTGAACGGCCGGGACTGTTGCGTTCGCTGGAGCGCGCCAATTACCCCCGTCTGTTTGGTCGACCCAGGCATGAAGGGTGCCTCAGCAATAAAAAGCCTGGAGCGCTGGCTGGAACAATACGAGATGTACAAAGCCAGGTAGCGCCCTGGCTTCGCGCGGTGTTTTTTACACCTTGAGAATCTTGCCGCTGATGGCTACGCCTGCCAGCAACAGTGCGATCAATACAAAGGCCGTATTCAGGCTGCTGCCGTGGGCGATAAAGCCGATCATTGCCGGGCCCGCGAGGATGCCGGCGTAACCGAGGGTCGTGATGGCTGGCACCGCGATGTGTTCAGGCATGACCTTTTGCTTGCCCACGGCCGTATACAACACCGGCACGATATTCGAGCAGCCCGCGCCCACCAGTGCATACCCCAGCAACGCGGTTTCCCAGGCTGGCAACAGGGTGGTGAGCAGCATCCCCACGGTGGCCAGCGCGCCGCCGATCACGATCACCCGGGTTGCGCCCAGGCGCCGCACGATGGCATCACCGGTCAAGCGACCGGCCGTCATCGTCAGGGCAAAGGCTGCATAGCCCAGGCCTGCATACGCCTCATCCAGACCCCGCTCGGCACTGAGGAACACCGCGCTCCAGTCGAGTACGGCACCTTCGGCCAGGAACACGATAAAACACAGGCACCCGATAAACAGCACCACGCCGTGGGGACCGCAAAGGCGGGTCCTGAGCTCTCACTGCCGTAAGGCAACAAGTGAGGCGCCGCCTTGAACAGTGCCGCCAGCGTGATTACGATCACCACCAGTGTCGCCTGCAGCGGAGACAGCCCCAGCCCCAGCAACCCCGAGACCCCTGCCGCACCGACAATTCCGCCCAGGCTGAACAGCCCGTGAAAGCCCGACATCATGGTTTTGCCACTGGCCCGCTCGACAATCACCGCCTGCAAATTGACTGTGGAATCCACCGTGCCCAGGCCGGCGCCAAACAGGAATAACCCGACCATCAACAACGGAATCGAACTGACGGTAGCCAGCATTGGCAAGGCCAGGCAGATCATGATCGTCCCGGCGCTCAGCACCCGTCGGCAACCAAAACGCGATGCCAGCGCACCGGCCGCAGGCATGGCGATGATCGAGCCAACCCCCAGGCACAAGAGCAATAACCCCAGAGTGCCTTCATTGAGTTCGGCGCGTGCCTTTGCATACGGCACCAACGGTGCCCAGGCGGCAATGCCGAAGCCTGCGATGAAAAACGCGATACGCGTCGACATTTGTTCCAGCCGCCCGGGAACCACGGGCGCTGGGGTGGGGATGGCAGTCATGAAAAATCCTTGGTTTTGCGTTCATAGAACGATGTCCGGCGCGACATCGTTGCACATCAGGCCGCGCCGTGCGAGCCGGGTTCCCTGGCTGCTTTCGGTGAATAACGACTTGCAGGGTCGCTGCCCACACCCGGCCTGTTCTGTAATACGCTGCCAGCCAAGTGTGTAGGTGAACGAACGGACTAACCGATGAAAACTCTCTGGCAGGCAGCACCATGACGATGTTCTACGATGCACGGGGCAATATTTACGGGGTAGTCAGCCCCGAGGTCCTGCGTCAGCAGGGCATCGCGGTTGCTCAGAGCGCAACGCAGGCAGCGCGTGATCGTGCGGCATGGACATTGTCCGCTGTAGCGTCCGAATGCGGCTGGGGTTCCCGTCCGCATCCGGTGGATGGCAAGGCTCACCGTTGTGACGGCCTGTTGGTCGGCCCATTCCAGGCCGAACCGCCGTTTGACCTGCTGATCGTCAACACCGACGGCTCCCTGGCCGAACGTAGCGGTAACGGGTTGACCATCTTCGCCCAGGCACTCAGTGACGCAGGCTTGATGACCGAAGCGTGTGAGCTGCGGGTGCATCACGACAAATCGGATGCGCCGTCCCCCGTGGCCACCCAGGTTGAGCCAGCGGTGTACGAGCACACCGAGGGGTTTTGGTTGGCGTTGGGTACACCCGAGTTCGGTCCGGGGCGGTGGGCGCACAGGGCGTGGAGCAAACGCTCCTGGGCGGGGTTGGGCTCAGTCATGTGACCGAACTGGCCGCGATCAACCCGCAATGGGCCAGCAGCCAATTTGTGCGGGTGGGTAACCCTCATTGTGTGACGCTGGTCGAGCAAGCGTCGGCATTGCCGGACAATCAACAAATGCAGCAACCGCCACTGTTCGAACCCCTACAGGCGCTTGCCTTTGCACCCCTTAATGGGCCGTGGCCAGCCCTGCAGGGCTGGGGTCAATTTGCAATGGGCTGCCCGGCAATCCAGCAACCGTGTGATCGCCCGCGTGTTCGAGCGCGGCGAGGGCCCCACCGCGTCTTCCGGGACCAGCGCCAGTGCGGTGGCCTGTGCGGCGTGGCGCGCGGGTTAGTCGAGGCCGGCGAAGTCGCCGTGACGATGCCAGGCGGCACTGCGCCGGTGAGGTTGCTTGCTCAAGGCGAGACGTTGCTGAGCGTCAGCCTGTTCGGGACTGCGCGTCTGCAAGTGTGAACTTTAAAACGGCTGGCGGCTTAACTTAGTGTCAGCTGATTCTCTATTAGTAAGTTTCTAAAATACTAAGTCGGTGTAGGGCCTTTCTTATTGTTAAGCCGTGGGTGTTCGGTGAGCTTTGATTTAGTAAAAGATATTTGTAGTTTCTTTGTACGAAACTTCTTTTTTATTTTGTGGCGGCCGATTCCTGTCTGAAATCGCTAAGCTTCGTGGCGTTCAGGCGACTTTTTCTCGGCAACTTATTCAAGTTGAGCGATAAGAGTCTTTCAGTGTGGAAAATGGATGGCGGGTAACAGCGGATGGATAGCGCGTTTGTTTCGTCACGTTTCAAATTGGTACTTCCAGGTGTAAATAACGACTTTCAGGTGCTTGCCTTTAAAGGCAGTGAGGCCCTCGATCAACCGTATTTCATCCAGGTGCAGTGGGTCAGTGAAAACCCTGCCCTTGACCTGGAGGCATTGCTTCATCAACCCGCCTACCTGGATTTCGGCGAGGTGAACGAAGGCTTGCATGGCGTGGTTCATGCCATTGGCCGGGATGATCCAGGGCGGCGGCTCACCCGCTATCACCTGACCTTGGCGCCGCGGCTCGCCAGCCTCGCCTATCGTCGGGACCATCGGATCTTCCAGCAGCGCAGCGTGCCGCAGATCATCGCGCAGGTCCTTGAGCACCACGGCATTCTGGCTGACGCCTATGTGTTTGAATTGGGCCCCGTGGTCTATCCACCGCGAACGTTCTGCGTGCAGTACGCCGAAAGCGACCTGCATTTCATCCAGCGGCTGTGTGAAGAGGAGGGGATTCATTATCACTTTCGCCATACCCAGGATGCTCACCTGCTGGTGTTTGGTGACGACCAGACGGTTTTTAGCCGGTTGCCCGCGCAGCGTTATTGCGCTGCGGGTGGGCCGCAAGCCGAGACGCAGGTTATCCAGCGTTTTGATGTGCGCTTGGCTACTCGCGGCCAAAAGACAGTGCGCCGGGATCATGACTTCGAACACCCTTCGCTGCGCCTGCAAGACAGCGCCGGGCCCGTTTCGACAGAACCGCTTGAGGATTATCACTACCCCTCAGGTTTTACTGGCCGTGCGCGAGGCCAGCGCCTGGCGCGTCGGGGGCTGGAACGCCATCAAAGCGACCGTTTTCGCGCGTTGGGCAAGAGTGATCTAGCGGTCCTGCGCAGTGGGCATTTCCTTGAGTTGCGCGACCATCCAGATCCTGCCTGCAACGACCTTTGGCTGATCACCTCGATACGTCACGAGGGCTATCAACCACAGGTGTTGGAGGAGGCTACTGCGACGCTCACACATTCCAGGGCTATCGCAATCGGTTCACCGCCACACCCTGGCGTGCAACGTATCGACCGCCCCTTAAACATCCCAAGCCGACCATCAACGGCAGCCAGACCGCAACGGTCACCGGGCCGGCCGGCGAGGAGGTGCACTGTGACAAATACGGACGAGTGAAGGTGCGCTTTCACTGGGACCGCCTGGACAAGAACGATGACAAGAGCAGCTGCTGGGTGCGGGTCGCGTCCGGTTGGGCCGGTGACGGCTTTGGCGCCATGATGACCCCGCGAGTGGGTATGGAAGTATTGGTCACCTTCCTTGAAGGCGACCCGGACCAACCTCTGATCAACGGTTGCCTGCCGAATGCATCGCAACAACCGGCCTACCCGTTACCCCCGATACAAGACCCGCAGCGTATTGAGAAGTCGCAGCAGCCCGGGCGGCGCCGGCGCCAACGAGCTGCACCTGGAGGACCGCCGTGGCGAGGAGCTTATCTACCTGCGTGCGCAACGCGACCTGGAGCAACAGGTCGGTCATGACAGCCGTCTTGAGGTAGCAGGGCAGCGACGTGAAGTCATCCGGGGCCTGAGCACGGTTCACCTGGAGAACGAGGAGCATCGTTATATCGCTGGCGACCGTAAAGTCGTTCTCAGGGCGAGCGATTATCTGGATGTACAAGGCGATAGCCGCACGCACGTGGGGCAAACCCTGGTGGTTGAGGCAGGGCAACAGCTTCACCTCAAGTCCGGTGCCAGCTTGGTGATTGATGCTGGCGCACAACTGAGCCTCATGGCTGGCGGGGAGCATCTGGTCATCCAGGCGGGCGGTATTTTCAGCAGCCGGCCTATTACGTTGGGCGGTTTACCGTCATCTACCCAGCTCGCGAATCCCCGGGTTGCCGCTGTGCAGAACGTCTGTGCAGCGCAAGGCTCCATCATGGGTTTGGCGAGGCTGCTGGGGGCAGACTTTTGCCCGGTATGCGAAGGCTGTCGCGACAGTGATGGGAGGGTCGCCTGATGAACCTTCTTCCCTACCCATGGATGGCTCAGCAGCAACAGGCTGGACACCGGTTGTGCCTGGTTCTTGAGGGTGACAGCGACGTATGCCAATCGCTGCTGGAGGTGCGCACCGTGTCGCAATATTGCAGCTTCTATGCCGGGACCGTTGTGGCGGAACTGAAGACGACGGGCCCGATGATCGTGCTGCTGCAACAAATGAGCGAGCCCGGGTTGCTCGACCTTTGCAACGACCTGAGACAAATGGGGCTGGCTGGGCAGTTTACCCAGCGAGGACCTGGCGGGCGTGACTCGACACTGGCGCGACCGATTGCTGGTAGGGCCGCGGGATAATCCGGCGTTGTACCGTTTTCACGACAATCGCACGCTGGCGCGCGCATTGAACCATCTTGCACCTGAGCACTGGCCGGCATTCCTCGGGCCATTGATCAGCGTGTGCTACTGGCATGAAGGCGGTTGGCACAGCCGTGACAACCCGAGCCCCGGCGATTATCCAGTGCCCGACTCCGCTCCCTGGCTGAACATCCCCAACCCTCACGCCAGCGTCATCCTGCACGCGAATGTCCTGCGCTACCTGCTGGCCGAGCACAGTGAAGACCTGGCGGCATTGATGGAATTCCAGGACCCGAGGGTCTGGCTGACCCAGGTGCTGGTGCAGGCCCATGCCTGGCAATGGCGGGAGCCTTCGCAACTGGAGTTTTTGGTGGTGCGAAGGTTAGAGGAGGCTACTCGCAGCAGTGTCATTCGGTGGCAACCGATGCCAGGAGAGGCGTCGGGAGACCACTTTGAACGAGTGGTGAAACAGTGGCGTTTGATGAGGGAACAGGATGAGTAGGCGAAGGTTGAATGTGTTGGTTGCACTGGGAATGGCGGGGCTTGCTGGTTGTGCGAGCAAGCCGGTTGACAGTTTTACGTTGGAGGTGGATTTACCGGCGCAATTTCGTTTTGTCGCCGTCGCCGAGTACAGCCCGGCAGCAGGGGAAATCTGCACGTTACCTCAACGTCGGGGCAGGACGCCGGAGCGCAAGGTGTTAATCACTCAATACAAACCTGAGGCTGAACGAGTGAGCTTTGACTTGCCGCTGTCGCGAGTAATTGAAGGCTGCCCTTCGGTGTTGACCAGTGTGGAATTTGACGTCCGTGCGAAATGGGGCGTGCGCCTCTGGGATATGGGGGAGACCGTGCAGTTATCGGTATTCGAGATCGTTGGGATCACGGTACCGGTATGCCTGAGTCAGGTGTTCAAACGTTAGTTGGACGGTGTCATTGGTTGTTCCGCACGATCGGCCCGCTCCACATGATCAGGAAGATTTTGCAGTGCCGCTCTTTGGACGCAACGGGGCGGCAAAGGCTTGCGGGAGGTGTGGCGCAGCGAGACCAGTTGGCGGGGAAAAAGCTCAGGATGGTGCTGGCGCTGACAGATGAGGAACAGCCCTATTTTGACGATAACTGGGTGGCTGTGCCGGGTGGGTGGAAGCGTTGCAAAGGAGACAATTTTGAAGACATAGACGCTTTTTGCCGTGGCAATACCACCGACTTTAAGCCGATAAAAATGCCGGATGGCCGTATCTGCGACGTCTATCCATCGTGTAAGTAACAAGGAGTATTCCATGAAGTTGGATGCACGGAAGCAACCTTTTTTCAGTGACAGTAAGCCAGCGTGCGCGTTGCGAGGCCATTGGGTGAGTTTCTGTCTGGTCGATGAACTCGGTATAGGAGCGGTGTATGGTGGATTGCCATATACCATCCATGACAGTGCTGGGCAGATGCACAAAGGTCGATTGGATAAAAACGGATTTGCCAGGCTTCAAGATATTTACTGCGGTCCCGTAGTGATTGCTTTTGATGACTTATATTCAGGAATCGAGAAGCCGTATAGCCGGCTTGTTATGCGGCGAACCTACCCACTTCCTATTACCGAGCTCCAGGTTCGTGCTGAACAAAGCCGGTTTGCCAACTCGAATGGTCAGCGTGTTGACAATAATCCGGCGAAACAGAAAGCCAATCACTTCTATCAGGTTGAGGTTCGTGATCTGGTCCGTCATACCGCCCACTTACCTGTAGTGGCGCAACGAACGCATCAGCCCCAACGACATGCCCTAAAAATGATGGCCGAACTAGGATTCAGCCCATCGCAACGGACATTGTCGGGAGTCGTGCTGTTCCCCAACCAGCACACCGTACTTGAGGTTCGGCCATTGCGAGCCTTTCGCCCGATATTTTCCACCGACGATAGTTTCTGTGCGTTGAATCTCTACCAATTGGCACTGATGGCTACCTTGAGTTACTGCGACTTCGGGCAAGTGCCACCTGAAAGACCCACAGATAAAGTTCACTTTCCCTTCGACCCCAGCGTGGGTCATCTCTTTGCTGAAAAGCTATCGGGGTATCACGAAGCCTGGCGATTTGAT
Organism: Pseudomonas poae; assembly: GCA_004000515.1. GTDB lineage: Bacteria > Pseudomonadota > Gammaproteobacteria > Pseudomonadales > Pseudomonadaceae > Aquipseudomonas > Aquipseudomonas cremoris. The sequence continues at coordinate 6,334,784 of CP034537.1, read as the reverse complement.
GCGGAGCAACAACAGCGTTTCTATCCTATCTACGAAGAAGTCCCCTACTCGCGACGTTTCGAAATTCTGCCTTTCGACCCTGGGTTGTATTCGCAGAACAGGCCAGAGTTGGAGAAGAACCAGGAGCACCCAGCACGTTTGCACTTTTTCGACGATGTTGAATTTGGTACCGACACTCAGGCGTTTATCAGTCATCACGATGAGGTGATCTTGATCGCTGTGCGGGGTACTGCAAGCTCCGCCGATGGGTTGCGGGATGCTAACGCCCACCAGGTGGCTTTCGCCGAAGGTATCGGCAAGGCGCATGAAGGTTTTTATCAGGCCTTCAGCGCCATGCGAGGTTTCGTCCAGCAATACCTCGACCAGTTTTTCGCAGGCCAGCGGATAATTATCTGCGGCCATAGCCTGGGCGGAGCAATCGCTTTGCTGCTTGCCGAAGGCCTGCGGCGAACGTCGAATGGCACCTACAACGTCCTCCTCTACACCTACGGCGCTCCTCGCGCCGCCGATTCGAATTCACCGCCGGCGCTTCATCCCTCGTCCATCACCGTATCGTCAACCACAACGACCCCGTCCCCAGCGTGCCAGCGCCATGGATGAACACCACCGCCAAACTCTGGGTTCCCGGCGCGGTCACGCTGTTCAGCACGCCTGCGCTAGGCAGCCTGCTGTTCGCCGCCGGGCTGGTGCGCGTGGGTGGCAACCCCTACGAACACCACGGTGAACAACAACACTTCATGCCGCTCATGCTTGCGGATGGCACGCAGTCTTCGGTGTTGTGGAAGCCGGGCTGTGAGTCCATCGAAGAAGCAGGCTGCAATCGGGCGTTGCAACTCCATGGCGACATGCCGGATCGCGAAGGGCTGATCAAACAGTTGGTCGAATACAAGGAGCACTTCATGACCGCGAGCTACATCCCGGCAGCTTGGGCCACCCTGCGTCGTTGGCAGCAAACCTTGGACAGCAGCGGCCCACTGGTGACGCCGAGGGAGTTCGAGCTGCTTGATCACGCGCTGGCGAGCATGCGCCAGCAATTGCGGGAAAAACGCCTGGAGCTCGCTCGTCGCGCCCCGAGCAATGGGCGTGGCTATGAGCACCACGAACCGTTGAACGCCGAAATCGACCGCTTGCACACCAGTCGCGAGCGCCTCGAAACCCTGCGCTGGCGGCGCCTTGAAGCTCGTGATGTGTATGGCAGTTACGCCCACTCCGCGCAGTTGCAACCCAGCCTCAAACGTTGGTTCAGCCACCGCGAAAACCGCGAGCGGTCCCAGGTCGCCAGCATCCCCCGTCTACCAACAGCGAACGGGGGAGGGTGCATTCGTTGGATATCGATTCGATCGTCTAGACAAACTCTACCTGCGCCGGCTGGCGTTTCATCAGCACCTTGCCGTTGCGGATCGAGTACAGCGGCAGGCCTTGGCTGCGGATGACCTCGTAGTCGCTGTCTGCCGAGAGGATCAGCAGGTTGGCTGGGCGGCCAAGCTCCAGGCCGTAGCGATCACCCAGGGCCATGGCCTTGGCACTGTTGTCGGTGACCAGGTCGAGCGCGCTTTGCAGGTTGCGGTAGCCGAGCATGTGGCAGATGTGCAGGCCGGCTTCCAGCACTCGCAGGATGTTGCCATTGCCCAGGGGGTACCAGGGATCGACGATGGAGTCCTGGCCGAAACACACGTTCATGCCGGCCTCCAGCAGTTCGTTGACGCGGGTGACACCGCGGCGTTTCGGGAAACTGTCGAAGCGGCCCTGCAGGTGAATGCTCTCGGTGGGGCACGAGACGAAACTGATGCCGGAGTGCCCCAGCAAACGGAACAGCTTGGCGCAGTAGGCGTTGTCGTAGGAGCCCATGGCGGTGGTGTGGCTGGCCGTGACGCGGGCGCCCATGTCGCGGCTGCGCGCTTCTTCGGCGAGTACTTCGAGGAAGCGCGAGTGCGGGTCGTCGGTCTCGTCGCAGTGTACGTCCACCAGGCAACCGGTGCGTTCAGCCAGGTCCATCAGGAACTTGACCGAACTCACGCCCTGATCGCGGGTGTATTCAAAATGGGGGATACCGCCGATCACGTCGGCACCGAGGCGGATGGCTTCCTCCATCAGTTCGCGGCCATTGCGGTAAGACTCGATGCCTTCCTGAGGGAAGGCGACGATTTGCAGGTCGATCAGGTGCGCGCTTTCTTCACGCACTTCCAACATGGCCTTGAGCGCGGTGAGGTCCGGGTCGGTGACGTCAACGTGAGTGCGCACATGCTGGATGCCGTGGGCGGCGAGGGCCTGGATGGTTTTCTTGGCGCGGGTCTTGGTGTCGGCCTGGGTGATGGTGGCTTTGCGCTCGCCCCAGCACTCGATGCCTTCGAACAAGGTGCCGCTCATGTTCCAGCGCGGCTCGCCGGCAGTGAGGGTGGCGTCGAGGTGGATATGGGGCTCGACGAAGGGCGGGATCACCAGGTTGCCGGCAGCATCCAGGTCGCCGGCGCCCGCTACAGGCGCCGCTGTTTGTGGCGTAATGCTGGCAATCCGGCCGTGTTCCAGGTGCAGATCATGCAGGCCTTCACGGTTGCGCAGGCGGGCGTTGATGATGTGCATGGGCAAGTTCCTCTTGGCTAAAAACAATCAGGCAGACAGCCGCCAGATCATCAGCGCGATACCGATGTCCAGGCGGTCATAAGAATTGTCCAACGTCAGTCCGCACAGGGCTTCGATACGCTGGACGCGGTGCGTCAGGGTGTTGCGGTGCACGGCCAGCCGCTGGGCGGCGGCCACAAGGTTACCATTCTCGTGAAACCAGGCTTCCAGGGTGGGCATCAAGCTTGGGCCATGGTGCAAATCGTGGCGCAGCAACGGGCCTAGGCGCTCATTGAGAAATTGGTCGAGCAGGGCGCGGTCACGCACGCCGCTGAGCAACTTGAGCACGCCCAGTTCGTCATACACACACAGTCCGGCGCGTTCGCTGAACCGTCGCGCGGCGGCCAGCGCCTGGCGTGCTTCATCTTGCGCCTGGGCCAGGCGTGCGGGTGGATGGGCGGCGGCGCTCAGGCCGATAAACAACTTGAGGGGCGCCAGGCGCAGGTTCAGCGGGTTGAGCCAATTGGCGAGTAACTGGCGGTTTTTCAAAGCCGCGACGGCATCCGGGGCAGGCAGCAGCACCGTCCATTGTCCGGCCCGTCCCAGTACCGGCAGCCCAGCGCAGAGCTGGCGCAAACGCCGATTGATGCCGTCGTGTTGCCGGGCCAGTTGTGCCTCCACCACGGCAGCATCGCCTTTGGCAAATAGCAATTCACTGCCTTCCAGTTGCAGTTGCACCACCTGCCAATGCCCCGCCAGCGACATGCCCAATTGGGCGGCGCGGTGCAGCAGTAATTCCAGGGACTGATAGTCGCCGGTCAGCAAGCGTTCCAGTACGTCGTGCCGCGAGCGCCCCAACTGCTCGGACTGGATCAACGCCGAGCCGATGGCCTGGGTCACCAACACCATTTTCAACGAGTAGGGCTGTTCGATCAGCGGCATGCCGGCCGCTTCGGCAGCGTCGAGCAAGCGCTGGGGGATTGCCTGGATATACGCAGGTCCCGTGAGGATAACCAACCCGGCCACGTGTCGCTGGCAGGCTTCATCCAGCATTTGCAGTAGGTTGGCCTCATCCCGCGGGTGATTGATGCCGGTGACGAACACCAGCTCGCCCCCCAACACCCACTCGGCGATCCCGCTGTTCTCCGCCACGTATGGCCAGCGCACGGTGTTGTCCAGACCGCCTTCACCGGCGCGCAGGCGCATGGATTCCAGGCCCGGCAGAGCCAGCATATCGCCGAGGGTCAGGCTCATGCCCGTGCGTCAGCCAACGGCACGCGCAGTACGGCGGTGAGCGCGATGTAGGTCAGCGATGCAGCAGCAATCCCCACCAACGGCGCAACCCATGGCGAGTGGAACGCCAGCACAGTGCCCACGGCATACGCCACCAGCCCCGGCCAGTTGAACGCCGGCAAGCGCGCGTCCGCCAGACGAGGGTAATGGCCGCGATAGTGGTAGAAGAAGTCCGCCATGATCACCCCGCCAATCGGTGGGATCACAGTGCCCAGCAAAATCAGGTAGGGCACCAGCATGTCGTACATACCGAGCAACGCCAGCAGGGTGCCGATCACTGCACCGACCAGGGTCACGGTCTTGCGGCGCTTGGTGCGCAGCAGGTTGCAGCCAGCCACGGCGAAGTTGTAGATGGTGTTGTCCTGGGTGCTCCAGATGTTCAGCAGCAACATGGCCATCGCCGCCATGGCGAAGCCTTGCAGCAGCAACACTTCCACCACGTCCGGCTGCTGATAGACGATGGCGCCGTACGCACCGATCAGCACCATCAGGCCGTTGCCGACAAAAAATCCGATCAGGCTGGCCAGCACCGCAACCTTGGCCGAGCGGGAAAACCGTGTCCAGTTGGTCGCTTGGGTTGCGCCGCTGACGAAGGTGCCGAATACCAAAGTAATCGCGGTGGACAAATCCAGCTCGCCGGTCGGAACCACCGCCAGCAACCCCTCCAACCCGCCGACCTTGACCGTGGCCACCCACATCGACAGAAACAACAGGATGCCCATGGCCGGCACGGCGATGTAGGACAGAATCTCCAAGCCGCGATAGCCGATGTAGGCGGTCGCGCAAAACACCAGGCCGAACAGCACCATCAGCGCCAGCACACTGCCTTGGCCCAGCTCGAAATATTTGCCGAGCACCACCGCAGCAGTGGCGGTACCCCAGGCGTACCAGCCGATCTGGGTGAAACCGAGGATCAGGTCGCTGAGCTTGCTGCCCACTTCGCCAAAGCAGAAGCGCCCCATCAGCACCGAGTTCAGGCCGCTTTTGAAGGCGATGTAACCCAGGCCTGCGGCGTAAATACCCAGCAACAGGTTACCCAAGGCCACTACGCCGAGCATGTCGGTAAAACTGAACGCCACGCCCAGCTTGCCGCCGGCAAACATGGTCGCGGTAAAAAACGTGAAGCCCAGCAGCACCATGGCGGTGGACGCCAGGCCCTTGCGCGCATGCATGGGGACTTCGCTGAGGGGATAGTCATTACCCGGTTCTTGCTGCGTCATGTGCCTTGCTCCCTGAATGAGTGACGCAGGCCTATTGCACCGCGCGTGCCAAATCGGTGGCAGTGACGAGCGCACGGTGGGCGTTGTGCACTGTGCACAGTATTTATAGCCAAACCGGGGAGAAATGTAGGAAGGGGTGTTCGCGGTGCCCAATCGGGCACGAAAGCGGTGCAGCGGTGATACAAATTGGATCAGTCGAACAGCGTGTGCGTGGTCTCGCCGCGATGGAACGCGAATGCGGCTTCAAGATCACTTTCGATGGTGCGCCCACGGGACAGTGGCGGCAGCTCATCCAGGCGGAAAAAGCCGACGTCGGTGGTTTCGAACCCAGCCATTGGCGCAAGCTGGTCCACCCGGTCACACAAGAAGTACAGCTTGTAGAAGTCCCGCACATCCGGCCGGTATAAGCCCTTGGCCTTGTGCGTCACGCTGTACAGCGCCCGCGCGGTTACCGTGAGCCCGGCTTCCTCGTGGATTTCCTTGATGATGTTCTCGGCCGCCGACAAACCGATATCGGCATAGCCCCCAGGCAACGCCCAGCAGCCATCGGTCAACTCGCGCACCAGCAGGATTCGGTCACCGTCGATCACCGCGCCGCGCACGTCGATCATCGGCGTCGAGTAGCGTTGGGCAAAGTCTGTGACCAGCCCGGTGATGCGTTCCAATGGCACGTTGCCCAGTTGCGCCAACATGCTGTGGGCGATCTCGGCGATCTCTTCAAGACGTTCGCGCTCGAAGTCATCGGTGCAAAAGTGCAGCCCCGTGGACGCTAACGCCTGCAGGCGTTTGGCTTGGGCGAGCCAGGTGTTTTCCATCAGGGCTTGCCCTCTCTCACACTGTCACTCACCGCGATAGATACAACCGCTGGTGCAGGTCTCATGGATGCGAATCGCGCTGAGTTCTGGCAACAACGGTTTCAGCTCATTCCAGATCCACTTGGCCAGCACTTCGCTGGTCGGGTTTTCCAGGCCTGGAATGTCGTTGAGGTAGTTGTGGTCGAGGCGCTCATAGAGCGGCTTGAAAATCGCCTTGATCTCCGAGAAGTCGCGAATCCAGCCGGTATGGGGATCCAGGTCGCCGCTCAGGTGGATGGCCACCTTGAATGAATGCCCATGCAGGCGCCCGCATTTGTGGCCTTCCGGTACGTGGGGCAGGCGGTGGGCAGACTCGAAGGTAAACTCTTTGAAGATTTCCACGGTGTGACCTGTAGGGCTTGTGTTGCGTGGCTTTGGGAATATTGTCAGTTGCTGGTGTACTGATCAATGTACTGATTGGTCGTTGCTGGGCGTTGTTGAGGTCATCCATTCAGCAATTGCCGACTGGCGCCAAGCGACCGAATTGGGGCCTATTCTAACCTGTTTTGGGAATGTGCCCTCCCTGATCCGCCGATAAACTGTATTGCGGCCCAGGCCTGTGGTGTAAAGCACCTCGTCGAGGCGAAGGAAGCGATCAATTTTCTCTGCTGCTGCCATGTTGATTCTCCGTGCCGCAGGCGGCGTGAGTCAATAAGCCGCGCTGGGCGGCAGAAGGTGGGGGAGAGTTATGCGATCGGCACGTAAGCTTCGCCGCGGCGTTCAGCCGAAGCCTTTCGGTAAGTCTCGTTGGTGTATGGAGCATCAGGCTCGCGACGGACAAAGGTCATCTGGTAGTGGGAGCCTTTGGCGCGATGCGTTCCGGCGCAGTACTTCTCGATCAGGTACTGGGCGTCGTGCTTATCGCCTTTCTCCGCGCGGCTGCCGGTACCGATGGTCCCGCCTTTCCACGACCCCTTTTCTGGGCCTGTCTCGCCGTCAAAAGCGATATCCAGCTCAACGAAAGTTCGCGTAGGGCGCAGCGCACCGAAGTACTTTTTCACCCAGCCGGTACCGATTCGGTAAACGCGCTTCTCCATATGGCAATAGGCTCGTATTTCCTGGCCGTCATAGTCCTTAAGCAAAAACACATAGCGGGGCATTGTGTCTTTGATGGCCTGAGCTTCCTTGTAGCCAAGGCGAACACCTTTGCTCTTCTCGATATGCTCAACGCCGCTTGCGTCACACAGCGCATTCAGGACCAGATCGAATTCGCGCCAAGGGAATGAGAAGTACCGAGACTTTTCGGATTGCGAGTCCATTGTGCTAGGCCCGAAATTCGTGTGGATTCCTCGGGTTTGCAGGCGGAACCCGTACTTGCGAGCGTGATACTCGAAGTAGTCGAGATGCCCGAACTGTTCAAGCCGTCGTGCTGTAGCTTCTGGGCTCAATGTAGTGAATGTGTGCTTCTGTGCCCAAGGCTTGATGATGTTGGGAATTTTGATCCAGGCTGAATGCTTCCAGACATGGATGATCAGCTTGTTTCCCGGGTAGTCGCCGTTGTCGCCGGAGTCGATGGCGATGCCGAATATGCTGTCACGCTGGCCCTTGTAGTAGAGGTCGATGAAGTTGAGGATCACGAACTTGTCTTGCCATGGATTGGCCCTGAAAACGTTGCGGGAAAACCAGGCTTTGATTATTTCGAACATGCAGGAATACCTCGCCCGCCGCTCACCGGCAGGCATGTAGGGGGATGGAGTAATGGCGTTTTGCCGATATTTAACGTGCGTGGGGTTTGGTGTACAAAAGGTTCAACTAAGTTCGTGATGAGGCATGGACGTGTCACACAATCTTGATGCCCCGATAGCGCATGCTTACCGGGGCCACACGATGTTCCTCAAGTTCGACTGGCGACGCCCGAACGATGACGCCCCGGTTGCCGCCAAGATCATCGAGCCAGCGTCAATTGATGGGTTGGGCGAGGTTGCCGCTGAACTGACCGGGCCGTGGCCTGACTACCCAACCGCCCTTGATGACGCCATGGCGGCCGCTGAACGATGGATCGACAGTCAGTTGCCCTGACGCCGCTCACCGACCGGCATGTAGGGGGATTGGGGTTAGGCGCCCTTGAACGGGACGACGTTTTCGAGTTCGCGCTTCACGCCACCGGCATCGCGAAAGGCTTTCCATTCGGCGTGATGTGCAGGGCAGTAGTCGACGTTGGGCGCTACCACAGCCGCGTGGTACTCACAGACCGGCCTGTCGCAGGTCTTGCCGTCTCCAACCGGGTAGTCGCAAAGCTGAGTCCCAACATCACCGCATTCAGCACAGTGCGGGCCCAGGTCGCCACAAAGATGCCCGGTCGGCTTGCGGTTCTTGTCGTAGATCCGGTAGCAGGCCATTACCCGGTCATCCTGTAGATGAAGACGTAGGCGAACCAGAGGGTGGCGATCATATTAGGTGCGCTCCTGCTTCGAGTAAGCCGTCCCGGTCTTCGCGCAGGCGGTCACGCTCATGCCTTAGTTCGTCGCGCTCCCTGACCAGAGCCTTTATGGCGGTCGAGATATTCCGGTGGCCGAGGGTGATGGTGATGGCCTGGGCTTCGTCGAACAGCTTGACCTTCTGGTCTCGGTCGTCCGCAGCTCGCGCGGCCAACTCTTTGCGTGGATTTTGAGGCAGCGCTTGCAGGTGACGTACCGCCAGTCATTGGTGAGCTGCTCGTCGGTCATTACGCCATCGGTACCGCAATAAACGTGTTCTGGCGGGTCCTGGTCTGCCTCGGTGCCGCCATCCCACGGGTATAGGTGAACCGCACGCCTGCTCATCAGCATTCGCTCCAGTTCATGGCCTGGATGTATTCGCACGGGACCACCAGCACGTCAGGCGGTACGGTGTTTTCGATCCTGGCATCACCGAAATAGCCTATTGCAGCCTTAGCGCGCTCAAGCGACAGCTGGGCATGGCGTATCTGCCAGGACTTGCGCTGCTTGTATGAGCGCAGCGCCAGGGCCTTATCGGTGTAGGCGAATCGCCGGCCGTGCTCCCCGCCATCCTTCAGGACGCGCTTGCGGTACTGCTTCAGCAGGGAATCACGTTGCGAGCCACCGAAGAGGTTGTTGTGGAATTCATCAACGATGTACCAGCACTGCTCCGTTTCGCCGATAACCACGTACTTTTGCAGGTGACTTCCAGGCCTTTAGGGTCGAGCTCGTCGACGTAGCGATAATGGTCCGGGCCGAGTTTTATCTTTTCCATGGTCGAGCTCGTCCTTGCCGCTTTAGCGGCTGACTTTGAAGGGGGAGGGGTTACAGGTTTTGCGAGTAGGAGTACGGATGTACTCTTATCGGGATTTGGCAGGCTCAGAATTTACGGCCAGGCCAGATACGGCCTTGCTGTAGATGAACTTGATCTGATCCCACGGGATGGTGTGTTTCTGCCCGTACTCGCCTTCACCGTCGCATATCGAGCAGCCTTCGACTGGCTCTTCAAGCTCGCAGCATTCAGGGCATTCTTTGGTTACCAGAAGCTTGAACTCGCCGAGCAGCAAGGCTTTGGCGCCATTCTCAGCGGTAAGTTGGCGGGGCATGATGCAGTATCCATCGGGCACCACCGCTACCGGCGCGGGCTGATCGGCGTAGAGCTTGGCTCGGTGCTGCCACGCATCGTGCGCAAGGCCGGTCTGGCGCTCGTAGTACAAGCCGATGTCACACAGCCGGAGCTCGACCTGCGACTGAGTGCGAGCCCAAGCTTCGAACTGCTTGTTCTCCTTGGCGGGATCGTACGCCACCGGCTCGCCCTGGAGCTGGGTGGCTGGCTTAATCGGGTGCGCCTCGAAGAATTGCACGAGACCCATCTTCCGGTTGTTAACCTTGTCGCGATCCATCAGGGCGCGCAGCTCTTCAAGGATTTTTTCATCATCCTTTCGAGCTGCGTCAATGGATGACATCGACATGCCGTCCAAATGGTTGAAAAATTCTGCATTGTCCAGCCAGCGTTGAAGCAGCTCACGCGGCACGCCGTCAATCGTTTGGTTGGTGGTCATTGCTGCTCTCCGTCACGTTGCATCATATGAGCGAGCTGCTCATTGGTAGGGCTCGGCGTCTTCGCGATAAAATGGAGACGGCTATCGGAATGCTGGTGTGGCTTACAGAATATTGATCCATCCTCCCTTGGAGCTTCGCATCCCGGGCAAGCACATGGCTTTTTCATCAGCTCGCCACATTCCGGGCAGCCAATTTTATTGGCGTAACTGTGGGCGCAAGCTTCACTCATAAATCACCCCTGCGATCTGAAGCGGGCATGAAACTCAGGTCGATGAAGCATTCCCCGAACTGGATACCTATCGTCTGAACCATCCGCCCATGTGGCGCAGCGGTTAAATCGCCGATACGGCGGATTCCGTAAGCAGACTCAATGGCGGCGATCACCGCCCCTGGCGAGGACGGGCTATCAATCCATGGAACAGCTATGAGGTCCATGTCGCGAGCCAAAGAGCCGTGTACCGCAAGTGCGTATCCGTTTGCTCTGGCGATCTCTGCCAAGCCCGGATAAAGGCACATGTAAGTCGGGGCGTTGTTGGCTTTTGGCTTTAGGCTTAATTCGCTCATAAATCACCTCAGCAAATCAGTTGTGTCAGTGCCAGCAGGCACCAGCAGTAGGCGGGGAGTTGGGCTTTCATGCTGGCACCAAAAATGATGAGATTACGCAGCCGCCGGCGAGAACCATCAGCCAGTACTGGTCGCGACCTGTGTCGATGCTCGCCGCAATGCCCCAGACGCTGAAAATGAATCCAGCCGCCATCAGTAGGTCACTCATCGCCACCACCCTCTGCTGGCTTGAGTGCGGCCTCTGCGATCGTCTGGCAGACCTCAACAGATGGCTCTGGCATTTCCCGCTCAGCCTCGATGTAGGCCACGCAGCGGACGCTGATCTTCTTTAGCGCGGTCTCCAACACATCTGCCCGCTCATCCGCTGCGGTCAGGCGCTGCTGCAGCGCGCCAACCTGGGCTACTAGCTGGGCCAATACCTCATACTTCGCCCATTTCCCTTCGGCATCCTCAATCATCAGACCAGGCTTCAAGCTTGGGGTGTATCGCAGTAATTGGCTCATGCCGTTTCCCTCGTAAGCAGATCATATGCATTCACAACCGTCATGCCGAGGCGCTCGGCGATCAGGACTTCCAGGCGGGCACCCTTTGAATGCTCCCAGCCGGGCAGGGTGGCCACGGTGTCGCAGTCCATCAGGGCGGCAATGTCGCGGCGCATGCAGTCGTTCCAGGTGCCGCCGTCGGGGTTGATCTCGGCAGGGTTGGTTACTGTGTGGCCGCCGGCGCGCAGGTTGGTGGTCATCGCGTGGAAGGCGGCGAAGTTGAGGCCGGGCAGGCCGGTCATGGGGCCGCTTAGGTAAATCCGTTTCACGGGGAGTCCTTGCCGGGCCATGCCCGGGCTGGCGTGGTTCGTAGAAAAAAGGTATTTGTGTTTGGCCCAGATCTACTGGAAAGGAGAAGGCAGTGAGCGGATCATCGGAAGCCGGTTTTTGGGCAGAACTTGCTGGAGTGGCAAGCGCCACTTTTGGCTGGTTTGAAAATTTTGTTTCAGTTTTCTGGGGCGGCTTAGAGTGGCCTCACTCCGCGTTGATAATAGTTTGTATCGGGATCTATTTTTTTAGGCATGAAGTTAGAGGCGTCATTCCGAGAATTAAAAAAATCGGAACTGGTGGAGTGGAAGTAGACCCGCAGCCGCCTCTTGCACAGCCGACACTTAAAGAAGAGAAGGACCCGCAATATAACCAGAGCGTCGACTACCCGAGCACGTTTGCAGTTGCTCTAAATCTTGTAGAGTCAGAGGTCGCAGGGAAAAATCAGGATGAGCAGATCAAATATTTAATAGGTGTTGATGCGGGATGGCGAGTTCTATGGCTTTTTGAAAATACGTATTCATATATCTTTGGTGGACAGATTCAATTACTGCAATTGCTAAATGAGCGACGGATTACTGGCTTGTCAAATTCCGAGGCGGAAGCTGAGTGGGCTGCCTACAAGGAGCGGTTCAAGCCGCACTTGGACGAATGGCAGCCAGAACCCTTTATAAGCTTTTTTAATCGCTAGGGAACTTATAGTTCAAGGGGATGGCGTTCTGAATATTGCGCCACGAGGAAGCGAGTTTTTAGTTTGGATGACCAAGTATGGTCGCTCACCAAGCAGGCCATGGTAATTTAAAGATCCTTGTCTACGCGGTCAGGCCGCTCGCGTTTCATCCCTCGGTGGCCACTCCGAAAAGCCAACCTTCGGGGCTTTCGTCTTTGGGTTGATGATTGGTTTGCCCTTGGCGTCCACCAGTACGGCCTTGGCCCTGATCTGCATGTCGCGGCACCTCAGGGTCTTGCGAGCCAACTCAATGAATTGCTCGGCGTACTGCGGCGCATCGAAGAGTGGCGAGAGCTGGCGGACCGTACCCCCCATGATCTTCTCGGTGCGCTTTACGACCAGTTCCAGCCATTCGGCTTCTGGGATCGGCTCGACGCCGCCAGGAGCCTTCGGGTTCTTCCGGGTGCCGGCCGTTTTCTTGCGGGCCTCGGTCTTGGCGACATCGAGGGTCATTCCAAACACAGAGAAGGTGCTCATGGGGTATCTCCAAGCGTGCGCCTGCCTCGCCGGCTGGCGTGATTCGTTGATATGGGGTATTACGGGTGACCGGCATGGAGCCGGATCAAGCGGTGAGGCGTTCGCCAATCACGGTGGTGGTGAACTGAATGGTGTACTCGGTGACCAGCTCGAACGCGCCGCCGCAGGTATCGCACGTCATCTTCTTGTCGCCGTAATCTTCAGACTCGATGTGGATGACCGTGGCGCAATGCGGGCACTTGCATTCGTCCTGGCTGCGATAATCCCACTCGTCATAGTCGGTCTCGGCAACCTTTGCCAGCGCTTCGGCCTTCGCAACGGCGTCTTCTGCGTCCTGGCAAGGTTTGCAGGTGAAGCCGTCAGGATGGCCCCACGGTGTTTCCGTGAGCTTCGATCGGTGAGTGCTGCACAGGCGGCAAACGTTGTGCTTGTCGCACACCGTGTAGCTGTACTTCTCGCCGGTTCCGTTGCACTTGGCGCAACCAGAAACCCAGTACCAGGCGCCATCAATTCGCTCGGCGTACAGGCCATTTTCCGGGGGCCGCAGGCTGACTTCAGGCAGGTCAGTAGTGGTACGGTGAAATCGGTGATGATCCGCCCCGTTCCACACGTTGAGGCTGCCGTTACGCTGGCGCTGGGTCCACTCACCCGGGATCTCCGGGATCAGGATCTTGGTGTTCTTGTCCATGGCACTCTCCCTTTAGGCAGCCTTCCGCTGATCCAGCACCAGTTGGCGAGCCGCTTCAAACTCGCTGCCAAGGATCTCGGCGGCGCCCTCGATGTTCTCGTGCCCATCCTCAAGCCTGAGGCCGAGATTCAGGTAAACAACCCCATCCAGCTCGAAGAACACACCGCCGCACATCCACAGTGCGCCCGTGTTCAGGCCGATCGCCTCCCAGGCTTCGTCCATATCGATGCTGGCAGGGCAATGTTCCTTCCAGAGAGCCGACAGGCGCTCATGCTCGGCGACCTGGGCGGCGCGCGCCTCCTTTGGCGTTCCTTTCGCAGGCTTGGAGCTGGAGCGGAGCGAGCGGTACCCGTATTGGTCGGGGCGGCACCAGTGCACGTCCAGCTCGCGGCTATCACTGATCTTCACGCCGCCGACGTAGCTTCGATTGCCTGAGCGCATTGGCGAGGCCGCCCCACCAAACGCCTGGCCAAGCTTGGCGCGCTGGGCGTCCCACTCTTTGCGTTTGGCTTCCCAGGCGATTACCGCGGCCACCACGGCCGGGGCGGTGGTCTTGTACATGTAGTCGCTCATGGATTATCTCCAGTCAGGCGCCGCCCTCCGTGACCGGTGGTGGCAATTTGGGTTTGATTGGGGTATCTGTGACGTCTGAATTGCATTCAGCTAGGAGCGGAAATTGACAATAGAAAATATGGTGGTAACGCTAAACCGAGTCCCGGAGATCAGAGCAATAGTTGATTCAGGTACAGATTGGACTGTCTTAGCCGGTTTTGCGCTTACCGCTGTTGCAGTGCTGGTCGGAGCTTGGGTTTCAATTTTCACATTCAAAAAACTGCCAATAACCAAATGGTCCTGGCGAAAGCGGTGGCACTGAAAGAGAGCAGGCAAGCTTGGATCAACGAACTGCGTGACACGTGCTCTGATTACATTGCTGCTATCGGACTTTTACAGGCTCACGCTGATGGATCTGAAGCTCATGGAGCATTCATCCAAATCGTTAAGGCTGATGATCCAGCGACCGCCGCGGGCTTGAAAGAGACGTGGGAAGGCGAGAAAAGAAAGTTATTAATGACAGCGTTTTCACTGAGCGCAAAAATACAGCTCCTCTCGAACCCTAAGGAGCCAGCCTTTGTGCAGCTCGCAACTGAAGTGCTCAGCGCTTTGGAACATGCCAGCACTCCAGGAGGTGGCGTTTATGGTAACTGCGGCAGAATTGTTGTGCTAGCTCAGCAAATCCTGAAGATAGAGTGGAATCGAGCAAAAGAGATGCAGTGAATCCCCTCCGGTTACCGGATGCAGCGAGTAGGGTGGGTTATGCTTCTTCGGCGTCGAGCCGAGATGCCTGGCGCTGGCCGATGGCGTAGAGTTCTGCCGCCACGTTTTCGTTTACTTCTATTTTGTGGCGGCTTCGCAATGCCTCAATCGCGCCTTCACGACCAAGCGAGTGAACATGGCGCAGGCAGCCGGCCATTACCGAGCCTTGCTCCGTGTCCTGGGTCCACTCCATCAACTGCAGGAGCCAGTCTTTCTCGCCCTTGCACACACGAAGCCGGAGATCCTCCGTTCCGCGCTCCTTGCGTTTCGCTGCGCTCTTCGCAGATCGCTGCTGTTGAGTTGCAGCCATGGCCTACCTCTTCTATTCCGCTGGCCGGCAGTGCGAGCCAGGTTTGACGTTTGCGTTGCTGGATGCGGGCTATGCGGCGCATGAATCGACCTTCACCTGGTGCCAGGCGCCGACGGCTTCGAAGATCCGTGCGGCGTGCGCCTCATCGAGCGACATCGCCTCGGGAATAGCGATCCAGCCCGAAGCCACCACTTGGCTTTGATTGGCCTCGTCGCGCAGCTTCTTGTAGCAATGCTCGATCACGTCTTCCAGGTGGTCGGAGAGGTAGACGCCATCGGGTGCTACCTCCACCGACTTGCTGTAGCGGTCACCTTGAGCGTCGATGCAGAGGGCGCTGAGGTAGATCGTCCACCGGTGTGGAATGCCGCAGACGGCCTGGCCGATCTTCCCCGGCGCAATGTTCTTGAGCGACTTGTAATTGATCATGCCTTGGCGGCCGCTGGGGTCGATGTTGACGACTGCGACATGGTTGGAGGCCAGCAGCGACCGGCAGGATCGGTCAATGCGCGCCTTGAGGTTATGAGGTTTGCGCTTGCTCATAGTGCCTCCGCGAGTTTGCGCAGCGCGTTACGCTCAGCCCTTGTCAGAACTGGCTTGCGGCGCTTGAGGATGGTTTCGGGATCGATCTTGGTAGAGCGTTTGGCAGGTGGCGGGTTGATCGCTGGGCTTTCGCCCTGGTAGATCGTTCCGCCAGCGGCCAGAATAGCGCGGTACGCTCCGATATTGAATCGGCGTACCGGCGCTGCTGCTCGACCAGGTTGAGGTGGTTGCTGATCATGATCAGGCTCCTAAACGATGGGCTTGCGCCCGAGCTTTGTCTGCTACCTCGTCAACCATGCGATTCAGTTCCAGGTTGAACTGGACCAGCTCTTTGTGAAGGTTGGCGATGTAGTCTTCGTCGCGGTAAATCGTCTCGATGTAGAGCTGGCACTCTTCATCCTGGCGAGAATCGAATGACAGGAAGTCCCACCACTTACGGCCCGTCACGAACATGCAGCCCTGGACTTGCGGCATGTGTTCCTCGGGCATCCCGTCGAGCCATGTTCTGACGTGAATCGCCTCGCTGAAGGGGTTCTTCGATTCGATTCCGCCATCAATGTCTATCAGTCCGTCAGGGGAGCACCCTAGCCAGTCGTACTTTTGGTGAACGATGAATCCTGACTTGGTCACCACATTGCCGGTCAGCATCTCGTACGCGTCGTGGGATGGCTTCTCCTGCTCATGCCCCCACGCAAGCGACTTGCTGCTGACGCTGTGCTTGGCGCGCTTTGCTAAGCGCTCAAAGCACAGCTCATGCATATAGGTGGTGCGGGCGCCTTGTGGAACCCGTTTGCCGTTTTTGTCCGGCTTCCCCCAGGCCATCACATCTTTGAAGCGGCTGGCTGTCACGCGGCCAGATCGGTCTGCATGCCACTTCTCTGTGCCCTGAAGCTCAGTTCTCACTACGCGGCCTCTTCTGTGTGGGGCTGGTCGCCGTTGGTGCTGGTCATGTCGGTAAAGTCAGCATCGACGGTCGCCGCCATGCTCTTGAGTGCTTCATGGCATTCCAGGCCGATTGCTGCGCGCTGCTTCGGCTTGAGGCCCGCCCAGGCTGCCGCGTAGGCTTCGATGTCCTGGCGCTTGGCAACGCTCAGCAGGTCCGCGAATACTCCGTCAATTTCAGGCGAGGGGGATTTTGGCCCGAATGACACGCCGGCAGCGGCTGCGGTGTTCGCTGTCTGTTTGGCGGGGGTGATGTCGATCTCGCCACCGTACGAATCTTCAAATTCGTCGGGGGTGTAAACGCCAAGGATCACGTCAGGGCAGAAGAGGCGCGCCCATTTTTTGGTAACCAGGTACGCGATTTGCTGCTTGGGGTCTTCTGCCCAGAGCGTAGAGTTGCGGGTGCGGACCTGGGTCAGCAAAAGCTCCAGGGTGCGGGGCTCGTCTTCACCCCGGAAGGTCGCCCAAACCTTAATGCCGATCCCTTTTTCGTCGTCAAAGCTCCAGGCCGGAACGCGGTACTTTTTAAACTCGCCAGTGTCCTCGTCCTTTTTGGTCTTGCTGGTGACTTCACGCATCTTCCCGATGACGTTTCCCCAGGGGCCAAACCATTCGAAGTTCAATCGACTTGTGACTGGCGCCTTGGCGATGATCACTGCGTTAACGAGCTGCGCCTCATAGCTCAATGCGCCGCCGTTGACGATGAACGTCTTCTGCGCCACGGCGAATGGGTTCATTTGCCACTGCATTGCTTGAAGCACCACCGCCATGCAGTCGGCTTGGTTGCCTTTGAGATGCTTAGGGACTGTGGTTACGCCCTGCGACATCATCAGGGCAGGTCGCTCATCGACCGCATAGTGCCTGGGTCGAGGATTAGCGCGGCCGCATTGTGCGATGGGTCGTGATAGGTCGAGAGACCGGTTTGTGCTTGGGGGGTTGTATCGGTCATAACGCTCTCCGTAGCCAGCATGGGATGTGCTGTCCATCAGATGGAAAGGGTGGTTAAAAGCGAATGGCGCGAAGCCAGGCGCGAGCAGTTTCGAGGTTCACATCGAAGCCCAGGGCAACCACCTCGATGATGTCTTCAACCGCAGGCGCGTTCGTAGTCACATCGTCGTTTTCAGCGGTGGTCACCTGTGAGCTGACTGGTTCGGCTTCAACCTTCTCTACGACCCGCGCGGGAGCTGGGGTGATGATCGGAGTCGGCGCGGCAGCTTGGGCACGCAGGCGGGCCAGCTCTTCCTGATCGCGCTGATACTGCGCGTCGCGCAAGCTCTGCTGGTTCTTCTGTTCTTCCAGTTGCTCACGCTGTTGGCGTTGCTGTGCCTCCATATCACGGCGTTGCTGGTCCAAATCGTCCTGTTGTTGCTTCAGCCGCTTGCGGTCTTCTTCGGCACGCTGCTTACGCAGTTCCTCGGCTTCGGCGTCGGCCTTACGCTGCTTTTCACGCAGTTCATCCAGTTCTTTCTGCTGTTCCAGCAACTTGGCAGCAGCTTCCTCTCGGTCAACGGCAGCCTTGTGTAGCGCTTCCAACTGCTCAATAGCGTTGTCGCGAGCGATGGTGCCTTCGGCTTCAAACTCGCCATATTCTTCGGGCAGGATCACCGACTCCTTGACGCTCTGCAGAACACTTGCGACATCGGCGGCGCTGCGGCTTGCATAGGCGGCAGCGACAGAGCTGAACCGGTTGATTTTCGCCCGGATGGCTTCGATGCGCTCCTGCTCCAGCCGCTCCCTTTCGGCCTTGGCATCGGCGACGCGCTTTTCTTCGGCTTTGATGGCTTCGTCGACTGGCTCTTCAAGCACCAACACACGAGCCTTCAAGGTCTCGCCGAACTCTTTCACCTGGTTGACGCGAGCCTGGGCGTCTTTGACTTTTTGTTGGTAGGGGATGAGTGCCGTCTTGGTTGTATTCGCCAGGGCGTAGCGGACGTCGCGGATATCGACTCGAACTTCTTTCGCGTTTGCCAAGCCTTCACTGGTCGCGCAATCAACGACCAACTTCGCGTAAGCGGTTTCCAGGCGAACGATCTGTTCTTCGTGCGGCTGATATTCAGCGATGTCGGTGACGGCAACAGCAGGGACAACTGAATTTTTAGATTTTTTCGGTTTCGCTCGTTTCGAGCGGTTCTTGTGCGAGTGCTTGGTTGGTGTTTTTGGACATGACGATCCCTCGCCGCGCCAGGCGCAGCATTGAAATTTGTAGGGTTGAGTGGTGCCGTCAGGCGGCGGAAGTGAGTGAAGCGTTGTAGTTGGCGTAAATCTTGTCGATGCACGCCCGGAAGTACCGGTGTTCGTTTTCGTCGATGACCCGCAACATGAAGGCCAGGGTGACGCACGATGTCGCTGCCGAGCTGGCGTTTGGTTTGCCGAGGTCGCGGATCATGTTTTCGATCTCGCCCTCGATCCAGCTGACGGCGTTCTGATGGTCTCGCTGTGCGATGTTCATTCGACGCCCTCGGCTGGTGGGCATATCAACTCCATCTGTGCCATTGCTACACCGATGCGGAGCTTTAGGCTTGCGCGCTCTTTGAGACGCCGTGACTCGCGCTCTGCCAGGTCGTCAGCCGTGTATTCGTGGAACAGATCGACATGCGGCTTCTTGCCGAAGTTCGGCAAGTCCCAACGCCTGTCGGATTCCCTGGCCTGGGCGCTATCCGCGTAAATGCTGGACATGGGGGGACTCCAGGCTCCGGGCGAGGGCACAGGCTTCGTTGTGGTTGCGACGGAAGCCCATGACCTTGTTAGTCTGGCTGTCCACCACATGGAAGAAGTCGCGGCCCGCAGGCTTCACCACCATGCGGAAGGTGACCACGGGCATCGGACGATCAATCAGCCGGTAGAAATCAGCAGTGGCGAGAAGGGAGCGCTGACGCAGGCCGTCGACGATGTCGCGGCGCGATTGAATGCTGTGGTGCATGGTCGCCTCCAGGGTGGCGGGTTAGTCGTAGTAGTCCTGATCGGCCAGGTACTCGGAATGCTCATTCACAAGCCACTCTTCCATCGAGGCGATCTCTGATTCAGTCATGAAGCTGGTGTCGTCTTTCGATTCCCACTCGATTTCGCAGTGCCCGTGATACTCATCGGGATCAGCGGCCTGCGAGCTGAAGTTGCCTTTCGAGGCCGAGAAAGAGACAACGGTCAGGTTGACGGCAATGTCCTCGCCATCCTTGACCGTCCAATATTCGTAAGTGCGGGCCATAGATGCCTCCACAGTGGCGTTATTCGGTGGGCGGGGCGGGGAGTGGCTGCCAGTGGGTTACTTTTTTAATGCATTCCCGGATAGCGAACTTTTGAACCTGTCCAAGCTGGTAGAACACACCAGCGCCGCGCCAGATTCCGTCCGGGTGAAGAATTGCCAAGCCCGTATCCAGGCATGGCTCGCCATCAGCGTCGGAGTGGTAAGCCACGATTACCTCAATCGGGAAACCCGGCAGCCGGTCTTCAACCTTGATCCAATCGCTCATGGCGACCTCCAGTGTTTGGGGTTAGGCGGAACGGGCGGCCTATTCGTGTTGGCCGGTCCACGGGTTGAAGAGGTAGGCGCCGTCCTCAGAAACAGCAGGGCGAACCCCGTTTTCATCGGCACCGTCGCTGGCTTCTTGGTCGTCACACTCAATGCATTTATCGCCGCGTTTTTCGTCCACATGGATGACCCGGTTGCAGGTCAGGCAGTGGCCGTACTCGGGCGGATCTGGTGGTTGGAAGTTCATGACTCTCTCCATTCGTTGGTTCACCCGGTTAGGCGGCGTCAGCGTCTTCTGGCTCGTCCTTGTCGTACTTCTCGCCGCAGAACATGCAGTAGTTGGCCAGCATGCTCATCGACTTCTTCTTGCCCTTCATCACGCCAGCCTTGGTCGGGGCCTGATACGTGACTTCAATCGGCATGACCTGCTTGAACCGCGCTTGATTCCCACCGAAAAACATTGCGTAGCCGGTCAGCCGCGCACTCAAGCCCTTGAAGCCTTCCGGAAGTTCGGCGGGCAGAGCTTCAAGCAGCCTCGCTTCGGTATCCTGTTTGCAAGTACACATCGCTGATGTCCTCTGTGGGTTCACCTGTATTCGTCAAAACTCATGCCTCCCGCTGGTTGCCGATGGGCGCGGGGTAGAAGTGCTGACGGGTAGAGGCGAGAAGGGTGGTTCCGCATGTGCGGGCTGCTTTCCTATACGAGTCTCCCCAAGGAAAGGATCGGGCCAATTTTCGTCTGGCTGACGTGCAAGGAGTGGGTTAGGCCGGATCGTAAGTCGCGGCGAAGATGTCCGGTTTGCAAGGGTAGAATTCACCCTTCACGCCTTTAATGATCCAGTCGCCCGGCTTCGCAGTCATAACGCCTTCGAGGGTTTCAATCTCCAGCGTGTTGCTGCCCAGATCCTGGGAGCAGCTCGGGATCAGCATCCCCCTCTACAGAGGCAAAGGTGCCGTCAAACTGAACGGCTTCGATGACTACTGGTTTTTTGCGGAACATTGGCATTTGCATATCTCCGGTTGTTTTCCCAATGCTCACCGCTCTGGATGGGCATCAGTGAAAAGGTCAGTACGGCTTTTCAGCCTTGCCTTGGTCTTGCAAGCTTTTGATGTGAAACAGGCCGTTCAGCATGGTGTCCATCTGTTTGGCCAGTTGTATGCGAAGGCCGTCTTTCAGGGCGCCCGATACGTTGCGCACGCTCTGGGTCATTTCCTTTGTGAAGTCTTCGGCGCAGACCTGAGTCATGATGTATTCGGCACGGGTGACCGTGTTGTAGTCGCTCGTCGCGGCCTTGCCTGTGCGCGGCTCAACCTTCGCAGACCAGTAAGCGTTCACGGTATTTTCCAGCTCTTTGCGAATTGTTGTGGCCGGACCTTCTGGCTCGCCCCAGGTATTTACCCGGCGATACTCGCGCTCAAAGGAACCGTTGATGGTTTCGTTGATTGCGGCTTCAATTTGCGCTGTTACGCGCTCGTTGAAGATCTTGTCGATGCGTTTCTTCAGTTCCGCAGCAACCATGCCGGAAAGGTCATCGCCGTCGCGCAGTAGCTCATCAGATACTTTGGCTACAATTGCAGTTTTCAGATCGTCTTCGTTGATGTTGAGCATTTCGGTGGTCTCCGTTGATTTCCAATGCCGCCTCATAGAAGCGGCATCAGTAAATCTGTGGGTGCGCTCACAGGTCTTTTGGCTCAAGTGCATACTTGATCCTGAGATTTTCATCTGGCGTGTAGATCGGATTGCATACACTGCAATGACCGGCAATCGCCACCTCAATCATAAGTTGAGCTGTGTCGGAGGGTCGTAGACAGTTAGGACAGTGCTGATCATCAGTGGATTCGATGTCGGCGTGCCCGAGGATGCATTTCTCGGCGTCCTCCATTTCGTCGTGCTGCTCGTCACATATGGGGCAGATGTACATCTCGGTAACGCTCGGCATGCAGCATTCGCGCGCCCCGTCTTCGTCGTCGTGCTGCTCATTACATGCGCCACACTCGTACTTAATCACGACTCCTTTGCTCATGGCGGTTACTCCGGTTTGATTTTCCGGATGACCCTGTTGCCAAGGTCATCGAGAAAATTTGTTGTCTCCACCACGCGCATCGCCCGATTCATATCTCTGGCCAGGTCACACATTTCGTGGACGGCGTTCTTCCCGGCTGGCTTGCGTGGTTTCGCGTACTCACATCTGGTGAGCACGGCCAGTTCCAGAGCTGGCGTGGAGATCGAATTTATTGCTCGCGCTGTGCCCATTGCTGGGGATCGATCTGCGAGGTTCCCGTGCTGTTAAAGAGCGGCGGGCTGTGAGGCCCTGGCGAGTCCCTGTTGGGTGACTCGATGGGGTAACAATACGTCCGCGTATCGATCGAGTCAATACGTCGACGTATTATTTTTATCGCAGACACAAAAAAGCCCGCACATAGGCGGGCTCAGGTGGGCGGTCAATCTTCTTTCGGCACGGTCCAGAATAGCTGTATCAGGCCGTCATCGCGGTGGGCGATGGTTACGTTATCGTTTTCGGCGATCTCGTCCAGGATGCGATCCCAGTCGTCGGCAGCATCATATGCTGAGCGCTCCAGCAGCACCGACTTCGAGAGCTGGGCCTTGGGCGTATTGATCGCCCCCTGGATTCGCATACCCAGCAGCTCGTAAGAGGAGGGTGGTTTCGGTGCTGCCTTTGCTTTTGCCATGATTGATCTCTGATTTACTGTATGAATAAACAGTATTTTATCCATAAGTAAAAGGCAAGATGGCGAGAGTACTTTTGTACTCCTGTGGGATGCGGGCAACAAAAAGCCCGCACGATGGCGGGCTCAGTTCGCGACCCGGTCAGGCGCAGGCCGACCACAAATCAGCAGGTCGTACCGTTCGGTGCAGGCGGTGCAGGCGGTGCAGGTCGATGCCTGCGAGGGGTAGGGGGTAATGCAGGAAGGGCAGACACAAAAAGCCCGCATGTGCGGGCAAAGTCGAGCCAGTTGGGGGACCAGTAGCTCGACTATGTAATCGTAGACCAATTTAGGAGGCGATCAAGGAAGGCCAGAAACAAGAAGCCCGGCGCTGGGCTTGCACTCAAGCTCTTACGCGATGTTCAACTTTCATCCGGATAGCGTCTGTATCTTGGATGTTGGCAACCACATCGTTAGCTGCGTTGATCAATCGACGCCTATCCAATTTTGGAATGTCGTCAATGTTCGAGCATATGACCATCGAATCGAAGTCTTTTCTGGCCGCCTGCAGGTGTTGCAGAATGATAGTGGTGAGCATCGCCTTCTCTTTGGTGTTCACCCCAAACAGGTAAAGCGGCCGACGTGGCGCGTGGATATGGTAGTCAACGGGGTATGAATCGCCACTTGGTACGCCAGGAACGACATAACCCCGCTCAATCTGCTCTGGAGGCAATATGGATTCGATAACAGAGGCGAGGTCCTCATAGAAGGTCGACTCTATTCGGCTGCGCGTCCATAGGCCTATATCTTCTACCCGGGTGATACCCTGCCCGAGCGTGAACAGACCGCGAGGGATGGCATCGCTCGACACCTCCAGGTACAACTCGCCGTCATCCTCCGCAAGACCGCCTTCCTTGAGGATGGTCTCAAATAGCTTTCCGCGCGCTCCAGTAAACAGCTTGGATAGGTCGTTTTCGTAGCTAAGGCGCATCATTGTGGTGCCCATGTCGGATATTCTCCATCCGGCAGAGATAGGCTTCAAATATGCGGTGAATCCATCGCCATCACGGCCTGTCATGGGTAGGTTTACCCGAGCATAACTATCGCCCACAGTGACTCTCACGTCTTGGCAAAACGTGTTGCACAGTTGCTTTTCGAGAGCTTGTTGGTCGATGTTCATCACAGGTCTAGGTCCAACTGATCGTCACTTGCTTCTTCATTATCGTCGTGATCTGTCTGGTTGGCGAGGCGTATTCCGGTAATCTTACAGTCGTCGATTATCGCTCTCAGTGCGCCATCAAGATCTGAATAGCGATCTGTACTCTCGGCAAAGTGCTCTGACTTCCGACCAGCAGCCATGTATCGCTCGGTCGCTCGATGAATGTGGCAATGATTGTCGGAGCGGGTGCCGTCGAGCGGATTGTAATGAGGATGGTCGCTACCGTTGTAGCGCGCCAAGGTCACTTTTTCACCGCCGGCGTGCAGATAAAGAAGGCCACAGGAGAAGGACTCCTTCAGGCGCTCGTTCTGACGAAGGTAGAGGGAGAAAAGCAGCTTGCCATCTTGCGACTTAAGATCGTAGTTACGCTGCCGCGATCCTCTTTGCGTCTTCCAACGCGCATTTGATGAAATCGCCGTTTTCGGTGTGCCAAGTAGGCGCTCTATCTGCTCGTCCGTAAGAATGATGTCGCCCATCAATGCTCCGTAATTTTTCATTAAGGCGTTTCAGCGCCATTTTTCTAAGGCTGCGCCCGCAAAATCCTTCCAGCCTTCACCTCTTCCGCATAACCCGCCAGCCGATCCTCATCCGCATGAAACACGTTGCACATCCTCAGAACCGCTTGAGCGTCCGCCTCATTGCCGGCCAGGCTCAGCCGTTCGGCGACACGCAGCAGCTCGACAGCGGACCACTTGAGGTCCGAGGCGATGCCCTGGAGGTCGCGCTTTAGGTCTTGGTTGGGCTTGGTGAGGGGCATGGGGCCTCCTATAGGTTGCCGGGCCGACTAAAAGAAGACGGACTTCGGCATCTTCCCGTCCACCACCGTACCAACCACTTCCCAGGCATCATCTATAGGCCTCGTTGGGTAAGAAGTATTGAGCGGCTTCAGGTACAGCTCGCCCGCATCACGCACCAGCTGCTTAAAGGTTGCCTCATTCGTGTCGACCATCCTGGCTACTACGTATTGCCCATGGCGAGGCTCAATATCCGGCGCCACGAGAATCAAGAACCCCTCCGGGAACGAGGCTCCTGAAGAGCTGGTCATGGATGCCCCGACTACGCGCAGCCAGAACCCATTATCACCAGCCCACACGTCAGACGTATGCCTTGGGCAGGCCGCAACATTGGATAACTCTACTGCCTCCATGGCAGACCCCGCTTGAACCCAGCTAATTTCAGGGTATGAGAACGATCTGGTTGGCTGAAGAGCAAGCTCTACGTTTGATAGAGGCTCGTTTACCAAGTCTGGCCGTACACCGCCAACCCACAGCCACTCCGCAGGGACGCGAAGCGCCTTAGCTATTCGCTCAACGTTATCTCGCTTAGGGCTTTTTGATTCGCCGGTAATGATCCGATGAATAGTGGGCTGTGTTACGCCGGATCGCCTGCTCAGCTCACCCTCGCTCCACCCCTTGCCGCCCATCTCTCTAGAGATCCGGTCACCGATATGCATTTGTCACCAATAGAAAAACGTATTGCGCCAGTGTATTGCCTGTGTCGATACGTCGGCGTATCATTTGGTTAATACGCTGCCGAATTGGAGGCATCTAATGACCGTACAAGAAATGCTGAACAGCCTGTTTGAGCGGGGCCTTTCCCAAAAAGCCGTAGCCGAGCGGACTGGAACCACGCAACCGACGATTCACCGTGCAAGCAAAGGCGCGGGGGTTCGGTATGAGACCGGGAAGGCAATCGAAGCCTTGCTCGAAGCAACCCAAAAATCCGCCGCTTAACCCTCCCGAACAACCAAGGAGCCTCACCAATGGCATATCACGATACGCGCCACCTGAAAGACCGGGAGATCAAGTCCCGCTATGACGACGAAACCTACGAGGCGCTGAAGGCTGTCGCGCGCCTGCACAAGCTCCAGCTCGCGGTTTTCGTTCGCATGTGCGTCGAGGAAAAGCTGGAAAGCATCGTTGAGCTGGATGTTAACGGGAAACACATGCAGGCCTGAAGGCCCTGAAAGGAGGCTCTGTGCCTGAAACCACGATCAGCCACGGGATCGATGGGCGCCTCTACGAGAAGCTTGAACGTTTGGCGAAGGATGCGGGCATGACGCCCGACGAATACGCCGCAAAGCTTGGAGCAGAGCGTTTTTTCGAGAAGACCAGGCCAAGAGGCGCCGGAAAGATCCGGCATCTGCCAACAACAAGGCGAGAACCGCCGAAGCCCGGAATAGGGCCTGAAAAGGAGGGGCTGATGAAGACCTCAACCAATAAACCCAAATCGCAGGCACAAAAAAGCCGGGGCGCAATCCCGGCTCTTTTTACAGCGCTTGCAAATAACGTTTCAACGTGGAGCTGATTATGCATACGTCGAACACTGATGTACAGGCCCTCAATAATCCCGCGCCACGTTTTTCAATATCCGAAAACGTGGCGCGCAGCAATTTTCACCTAAACGCCGCAATGAGCGCCGCGAAGCAGATCCGCTTCCAGTACTCCAAGCCTTCCAAAAATCAGCTGGTGCGTGAGTGCCTTGATCAGCTTCAGGCATTCCTGGCCTCGTCGAAAGGCGTGCGCCCATGAGCAATGTCATTCAACTAACTGCAAAAAGCCCCGGGGGGTTTACCCGGATGGATAACGACCTATATGAGGCCCTGATCCGGGCCGACCTGTCGGGACGTGAGCTGCGTGTAGCTCTGGCCATTCACCGGCAGACAACCGGCTTCAATCTCGAAAGCGCACGCATTGCCGCTTCCTACATCGCTGAGATGGCGAACATCCACCGCGAGGACGTGTCGCGCATCATCGGCGAGCTGCTGCGTCAGCGGGTCATCTATCGCGACGGTGGGAGCAAATCTCCGATCGGTATTTCACCGGTTCATGAGTGGCGAATTGACGCTAAAAACAACCGAAAAGCATCCCCAAAGAAAGAGCCACAGTGTGGCGTTTCCACCACGTCCTTAGTGGCGTTTCCACCACACAATAAAGACAAACACTCTTTTACTACCTCTGACGAGGTAGTCGTCGACGCCGAGCGTCAACCGGGAGCAGCGTCAGAGAAAATTTCCAGGACGAAAACCGACTCATGCCCACACCGGGCCATTGTCGACCTGTACCACGAAATCCTCCCAGAGCTGCCAGCCGTAACCCTGATCAACAAAACCCGTCAGCAGCACCTGCAAGGCCGGTGGCGTGAACACGAAGCCCACCGCGACTTGGCTTTCTGGCGTGAGTACTTCGAGTCTGTGAAGGCCTCGCAATTCCTGATGGGAAAGGTCGAAGGCCGCTTCGGCACTAAGCCTTTCCGCGCCTCCTTTGACTGGCTGATCGCCCCTCGCAACTTCGTCAAGGTCGTCGAGGGGAACTACCATGCGTGACCCCTACAGCATCGAGGCCGAGCACGGCCTGCTGGGCGCCATGATGCAGCGCCCCGAACTGATCGACACCCTGAGCGATGACCTGACGGCAGAGTCGTTCTACTTCCCTGAGAACGCAGATGTGTACCGCGCAATCATGGCGCTGCGCTCGGCCGGCCAGGCGGTGGACTTCCTGACCGTGGGCAACCACATCGGTGAGCTTGGCTCTACCGGTACCCCGGCGTTTGCCTACTGCGCAGAGATCGTGCGCAACACGCCAAGCGTGGCCAACTCAGGAACCTACGCCCAGATCGTCCGTGAGCGCGCCATTGACAGGGCGCTGTATGACCTCGGCAGCCAGGCCATGGAAATTTCCCAGGGCGATCAGGATACCCAGGCGAAAATATCCGCAATTCAGGCTGCAGCGCTCGCCATCGACAGCGGCGCCAATGCGGATGAGGTCGTGAAGGCCTCTGACGTGCTGATAGAGCAGGTTGAGGTGTGGCAGGAAAGGCATGACCGCCATGCTACCGGCGAAACGCTCATGGGGCTTTCTACGGGCCTTAAAGAGCTTGACGAAAAACTGGGTGGTTTGCTGCCTGAGCAGTTGATCATCGTCGCCGGACGTCCAGCCATGGGGAAGACAACTCTCGCCATGGGCTTTGCTGCTCACAACGCCATCCACGCGAACAAGGCGTGTCTCGTCGTGAGCCTGGAAATGAGCAAGGGTCAGTTGCTGGATCGTGTTGTGGCATCCGAAGGCAAGATCCCGCTTGCTCTGCTCAAGAACGGAACAGCATGCCAGACACACGGTGCCGAACAGATGGCCGCGGCCAGTTCGGTGCGCCGGGCAAACCTTTTCTTCGCTGACCGTTCCGGCGCAACTGTTGGACGCATTCGCTCCCTGGCCCGCCGCCACAAGATGCGCTATGGCCTGGACCTGCTGGTCATCGACTACCTGCAGCTCATGGATGGGGAGGGTGGCAACCGTACCGAGCAGATCAGCAGCATAAGCCGTGGCTGCAAGCTCCTTGCCCGCGAGCTTCAAATCCCTGTTGTGCTTCTCAGCCAGCTTTCGCGTAAGTGCGAAGAGCGGCCAAACAAGCGGCCAATCCCCTCCGATCTTCGGGAATCTGGGGCGATTGAGCAGGATGCTGACGTAATTCTTTTCGTCTACCGGGACGAGATTTACAACGAAAACTCAGACGCCAAAGGCATCGCAGAAATCATCGTCGGCAAAGGCCGAGACGTTGAGACGGGAACCGTGCGTTCGGCATTCCTGGGCCAGTTCAACCGGTTCGAAAACCTCGCCGCCGGGTGGAAGCCTGAGCCGGTCGAGGCCGCCCCGCCAAAGTCAACCCACTGTCCAGCCGTTACGCCAAAAGGAGACTTTCTGATGAGAGACAAGCAAACGATTTTCCGCTACGGCGGTTACGAAATGCGCTCCCACTCGGAAACTCGCTGGGCGGCGATGATGGATGCGTTGGGGGTCGCATGGGTATACGAGCCGCGCACCGTGGTCACCCGCCACGGTGGCTACATGCCTGACTTCTTCCTGCCGGCTGTTGGCGCATTTGTCGAAGTTAAAGGGCCTGTCCCGAGCCAGGCTGAGCGTGAAAAGGCATGGGATACCCAGCAAATCACGGGGTTCCCGGTGGTATTCGCTTACGGCCGCGCCGAGATGATTGGCGGTGAACTGTTCCACGGGATGCTGAGCTATTTCAGTGAGCGCGGTGAGGTCAGCTACTCCACTGCGGAAGTTGGCGCAGCGGTGCGGCGCTGGTTTGGGATTCACACCTACGCCGCCTACCTGGCCGCCGGCGAGCATCAGCAACGACCTGACTGCGTCTGCATTGGCGACATCGTCGAAGAGGTCATCACGAGCTGGATGGATCGTCAGGCGCGCGAGACGTACCTAAAGGGCCTCCACGGGCCAATCAACCAACGGAAGCTGACCCAGTACCGCCAAGCCAGCCGCGCCGAGTGGGCGCTTTCTCAATTTTCGCAAAAAATCATCCAGTGCTGGAATGCACGGGAGGCCGCGTGATGAAACGAGCAAACCCAGCCCAGCTACGCCAATCCCTTGAGGTGGCAAACACCATGGTCAAGCACGGAATCCGTTTCGTGTGCATGCCGGTGGTGGATGAGGCGGACCACCTGAACTTGGCCACGCAAGCCACCGAGCGCCTGGAGCGCATGGCATTGATCGCAGAAACAGCGGAGCAACGGACATGACCATCGACAAGCAGAAACTTCAGAAACTGCTGTGGAGTGAAGTCGCTTCTTGGAAGGCAGACTGCAGTGAGTGGAAGCAGAGCTCCGCAGCGCTCGGTGAGTTCCTCGGCGAGAAGACCGTGGAAGAGGTGGCGCTGGAGCTGCTGGCTGAGAACGAGTGCCTGCGCAAAGAGTGCGCCCGGCTGACGGAGGACAACCTTGCGCTGCTGGAAAATCCGGGGGACGCGCTATGACCGACTACACCGAACTTCAGAAGGCCGCCGAATACGCGGCCCAAGACACAATCAAGTTCGCTGATGAAAGCGAGGAGATGCGTGCGCTCCAGCAGTTCCACGAAGAGGTTGATCCCGAAACAGTCCTGGCCCTGATCGCCGAGAACCAGCGGCTCACCAAGCAGTGGGGCGACCGACCTGCATACCGCACACCTGAATACGAGAGCAGGCGCGATGCCATGTGGCGGCGAGCTCATATGGTGGCCACTTCCAAAGGGTACGACCACATCAACATGGCAATTGCAGCCGCGCCCAGTGCCTGCGCGGATTGCATGGGTTGTGGTGGGGAATGGCAGGGGAAGGGATTCCAAACGCTGTATGCGAAACCTGCAATGGCAGCCGAGGGAAAGCGTTGGAGGCCGAGCGTGACCAGCTCAAGGCCGAGAACGAGGCGCTGCGCAAGGATTCCGAACGCCTGCAGAGCGCTACCGCTTTCGTGCAGAAGCTGTGTGATGCCGCTGTAAAGCAGCCAATTGTGGCGACAGGGTATCTGCACGACATCCTGTCAGCGATGGGCAAGGAAGAGCAGTCATGACAGCCGAAATTCATCAGTTCCCAGCCTCGCGCAGCCTTCGCAACAGGCGTGTCGCTGGAGAGCAGGCAAAACGCAACGAGATCGCCGAGTACCTGCGCACCCTTGCAGAGTGGATTCAGGCCGACGACGTGAAGAGTGAGCCCACCGCGGTGCTATTGGTTCTTTCTGGGAAGGACGGTGACGAAGTCGTTTGGAAGGGCTACCAAGACAACGCCGACGTGAGCCTGCGCGACGCGGGGCGAGCTGCTGATTCGCAGGTGAGCACGCAGTTCAAGCGTCGTGGTGGCAACTTTCACGACCGGAGGAATCCATGACCAGTCTCCAGATCCGCAACGAATCAGACCGCAACAAGGCCATGGGCTACATCGCCGGCCTGGACCTGGCCAGGCCCAAGAAGCTGGCCATCACCGAAGTTGACCGCAGCGGGGAGCAGAACAAGGCCCTGCACGCGGCGCTGGCCGATATCGCCGCCCAGGTAGAGCACGCCGGTAAGAAGTGGGATGTCCTGATCTGGAAACGCCTGCTGACCGCCGCCTGGCTGCGCGAGTCAGGCGACCAGCCGCAGATGATCCCGGCGGTAGACGGGAACGGTTTCGACGTCATCTACGAGCGCACCAGCAAGCTCACCGTGAAGCAGTGCGGGGAGTTGATTGAGTGGGTGCACGCCTTTGGCGCCGAGCACCTGGTGCGCTGGACACAAAAGGACAATTGGGGAGGGCGGTATTGATGAGCCATAACTTCAAGCCGGGCGATCTGGCGCTGATTGTTGGGGCGCGAAGCTATCCGAGAAATATTGGCAAGACCTGTGAACTCGTCGAACTACTGAAACCATCACAAATTAGCGCATGGCTGGACCCCGAGGATGGCCGCTCAGTAAACAATGCCTCTGGGTTCGAGTGCTGGCTTGTGATCGGCGATGGCTTGATATCTGGAATTCAAGATACACGCGGAGCCTGCCTCGCACTCCCGTCTCACTTAATGCCACTTCGCGGCGACTTCACCCCCGAGCAGCAGAAAGCCAAGGAGGCTGTATGAAGCGCACACCGCTGCAACGAACGACTCCACTCGCGTCCGGCAGGCCACGCCGCCGGCGCTGCCCAGAGTGCCGGGTGATGTTCGTGCCATTGCGCGATTCGCAGGCCGTGTGCGGTGAGATCGAGTGCGCGATCGCACACGGCAAATCCGAGAAGGGCCGCGCGATCGCCGGTAAAGCCCTGGCAGAAGTAGGACGCCGCGAGATCAAGGTCCGCAAGGAGAGGCTGAAGAACAGGGCGGATCATGCGAAAGAAGCCCAGGCAGTCGTTAACCGCTACGTGCGCCTGCGTGATGCCTACCTCGGCTGCATCAGTTGTGACAAGCCGGCGAGCTGGGGTGGCCAATGGCATTGCTCGCACTTCCGCAGCGTTGGGGCCGCCGCCCATCTCCGTTTCAACCTCTGGAACATGAACAAGTCCTGCTCCCAGTGCAATGCCCACCTGAGCGGAAACATCATGGTTTACCGGCCTCGCCTGGTCGAGAAGATCGGCGCGGAAAAGGTCGCGTGGCTGGAGTGCAATCAGGATCTGGTCCGCCATGAAATCTCATACCTAAAGCGCTTGAAGGCGGTTTTTGCGAAAAAAATCAGACGGATTGAGCAGAGATACGAAAGGGGTCAGTTATGGGCAATAGTGTGATTCTTGTTCGAAAGTCGCTGGTAGAGATTTCTGGCTCGAGAAGGTCGATAGGGGTGTTCCGGTGCCCAGAGTGCCTAACCGAGTTCGAGACCCGAATGGAGCGAGCCAAGGTCATGACCGGGCTTTGCATCCCATGTGCAAACAAGGCGGCGGGCAGGAAGCGCGCAACCCACGGCCTCAATAATTCAAACAGCCGGCTGCATGTGACGTGGGCGAATATGAAGCGCCGCTGCCTGAGCCCAAGGGGCACCGAGGTACAGAAGTACGAGGGCGTCACCCTTTGTGATGAGTGGATGAGCTTCGAGCCATTCATGCAATGGTCGATAGCTAACGGCTACACCGATCAACTGACTCTTGACCGGATCGAATCCACAAAGGGCTACGAGCCAAGCAACTGTCGCTACGCCGATTACAACGTCCAGGCGGCAAATCGTCGCCTCACCGACAAGAACACCAGCGGTCATGTCGGGGTGTCCTGGGATCGCGGCAAGTGGTCCGCAAAGGTCCAGTGGCAGAAAAAGCAAATACACCTCGGCCGCTTCAAGGACATCAAGGACGCAGTAAAAGCGCGCAACGATTACTTGGCAGCTCACGACCTGCCGCACTTGAGGGCCTAGAAACATGGAAGAGACCAAGGCCATCAAGGCCAAGTATCGGGCAATGACCAGAGAACTGAAAAAGGGGCAGGCAGCATGAAGATCAACTCAGCGCGCCAGGCTTGGCATGACTGCAAATACAACCCGGCCCCCGGCCAAGCCTCTGACGTTGTGCAACTGGGCGTGGTGGTGCAGAACACCGAGCGCGGGCCAACGGCAAACCATGCGGTGCACGGCGCCCTGGCTGGGCATATCCAGTCGGCAATCGATCGCCTGCACCCGCAGATCCGCGTCTTCGGCGACTTCATGTACGCCGCCGAGCAGAGCGACGACATCCGTGAGGCAGCCGAGGAGGTGGTATTCCTGGCGGTGCAGAGCAAGTCACCGCGGATGACAGCGGCCAAGCGGGAGAAGCTGGAGTATGTGGTGAAGGGCGTCATGCGTCGGTACCAGTACATGCACCAGGGCGGCCAGTCGGCCAACGAAGACCCGTTCGCCAATCCCGAAAAGTTCAGGGAGTGGATGTGGCAGTTCTACGGCGTACGCCTTGAGTCATGCAACTGGGAGCGGGATTGGGGCGGCATGCTGCAATTGATCTTCGATTGCTGCGAGGATCTGGACCGTCGAGCACTCAGTCCGGTTGCCGCCGTAATCTACGAAATGCGCGAGGCCGCATGAGGGCCTATTGCGTTCCCGTGCGGCTCATGGCATGATTTCGCCACTGTTAGAGTTTTGCCTTCGGCAACTAACTCACTGATCCAAACAAACCCGGCCATTGCGCCGGGTTTTTTATTGCCCAAAGAAACTCACCACAAGGAATGCCGAATGATGAAGCGATTGTCCGCTTACCTGGGCCTGGCGCTTGCCGCCTGCCTGTCCTGTTTTCTCCATGTCGGCATTCGCCGAGCCAATCTCCAGCGCCTATCGCACTGCGTACGTGTCCGCGTACGGCATGAGCGAGCCGCAAGGCGTTGCCATGCAGCGGCTGGAACTGACCCTCGCCATGTGGCGAACGGGTAGCCAGACCACTGATGAAAGTTTGGCTTCCAACCTGCGCGCATCCAGCAACCACTTCGTAATGGTCTCGGCCAAGCCTGCTCCCGATGGCGTTGGTTTGGTCCCCTGCTGAATACGCCTGGAAGCAATGGAAAAAGCCCGGACATATGCGCCGGGCTTTTTTGTACCTCCGAGGAAAGCCGCTACCGAAGTGGACGCTTTCCCGGATGTACCAAACCTATGCAGGCGAAAGACCGGAAAGACCCTCCTGCTCATTCGATACAGAGGATCTACCGATGACGCATATCACCCGCTGCAAAATGACTCTCCGCTCAAAAGGGCCTGTTCAGGGCTCGACGGAATCGCTGACCCGCTTGAACTTCGGTGCGGTGTGGTCGGCCAATCCGGCTGAAGAAGACGCGATCTATGGCAAGTACACCCCATACGGCGAATACACCGTAAACGTGGCCGCAGATCGCGCTGAGCATTTCGAAGAAGGGAAGGACTACTACTTCGACATCACCCCAGCATTCTGATTTTAACTGCAGCCAGGGCAGCCCTCGGGAGGCCTGGACGCTGATAAGCCGGTAGTGCAGCGCTACGGAAAAACACCGGCAGCCCGCGCGCTCTGACCTAACACGCTTTCAGGGTGGCGCGAGACAGGAACGGCGAGATCGGTGCATTGGGGCGTCGACGCCGGGAAGGTCTTTGGCAGACAGCGCGGAAAGACGCGCGCACCTATTCAGGGCCTCAGCATTCGCTGGGGCTTTTCTCATTATGAGGCACGGAAAATGTCCCACACGATTCAGTCCGAAGGTTACGTGCCGGGTGTTTCCGGCTGGAAAATTGATACTGATACGGGGGCCTTCGAGCTTGCATCCGATCGGGTGAAAATTACAGGGGCGGACCCTAAGGCCGTTTACTGCGGAAAGTCCCTTAAAGAAATCCAGAAGCCGTTCATCGTTATTGACGGTGTCACCTACATCAATGCGGAGCGCATCAAGGAGGCCTCGGTCGAGAGCCGGCTCGCCGCGAATTGGTCCATTCGAGTGCAGTTAGGCGCCGATGGTCGACCATTCGCAGCCGGTTTCGGCATCGGCGAGATTGAGGGCTTCGAGTTCAACATGGCCGACCAGGTCAAAGAAGTGATCCGCTCCGAGCTTCGCCAGGGTGGACTGCTCTGGCGTTCACGCTAATTTACGGCCCGCCACTGAGCGAGCCTTTTCGTTTCGGCCCCGCCACACCCTTCGCTCTAAGCAGGGAGTGCCGCCGGGGCTGACCTATTTCAAACATGCCCCACGGAGTCGAGCGCATGGAGTATCTACAGCGCCTGCTCGACAAGATCGACAGGTTCGAATTGCTGATCGCGGGCCTTGTTGGGGCTGTGATCGCCAGCTGGTGGCACAAGGACGACTTGAACGACTGGCGTGCCTGGATGATCTTCCTGATCACCGGCATGGCCTGCTCGATTTATCTGACGAGCATGGTCAGCACCTACCTGGGCGTGACGGAGCCGAAGATCGTCGCCGGCATCGGCTTCCTGCTGGTGCCTTCGGCGGCTCGCTCCTGGCGGCCATCAATCGAGCCATCAAATCCGCTGACCTCTGGGCGCTTATTCGCCAGCGGTTCGGGGAGGCAATCCACCATGAATCTTGAACTGATCAACTCCATCGCCTGCGGCCTTATCGCGCTGTGGGCAGCATGGTGCGTACTGAGCGGGAAGGTGAGGGACGGCATCCTCGGGAAGCTGATCTACACCACGATCGCCATCACGGGTTTCGTCGTGTCGGTACGCAGCCAGAACATCTTCTTCGGCCCGACCACTGCCGGCCTGACGCTGCATGTTGCCCTGGCCCTGGCCGGTGCCCGGCACGTCTTCATGGTCACCTATTGGCAACGGGTCAAGGTCTGGCTGTGCCGGACGCTGAACTGCGAGCACTGCCTGCACTGTGACAAGGCGCCTGGCGGTATAGAGCGCCGGGGTAAGTAACACAACGCTTCACCCACAATCAGCCTGTGCGCAGGCCGGAGGCTTTATGAGTACTGAATACCAAGTTCGCCCTGTAACCCGCTATGTCGTGACCCGATACGAGGCCATGTCGAACCAAGACGGCTCACAGGTCGGTGCCGCATCCAGCGTCATCGGCGAATTCGCCAACGGCACGCTTGCTGACGAAGTTGCTGACGGGATGGTCGCGAAGGACATTGCATCAGGCGTCGAGTCACGGCGCAGCCGGCATGGCTTGACGCTTGGCGAGGTCATTTCCGGGCAGCGGATCGAACAGGCTGAGAAAGCCATGAAGATCAAGATGCATAGAGGAAGCCTTACGGGCTCCATGGAGACTGTTGAGCAGATCAAACCTACGGCCAAGGCTGTCATGAGGTATTTGGCGATGCATGGCATCCAAGAAGGTCAAAACGTTTCGGTAAGGCCCTATGGACGCGATGATCGTATTGGCTGGGATGTTTACTTGGTATCCGTTGCCGGCCTTGGCGTGGTCGCGATGACTGACGGACCACTGAAAGGCTGAGTTACTCCGCGCCACGTTTTCGAATGCGCCAAATCGTGGCGCGCAATTATGAGGATTCGCCTATGAACACCTTTTGCATTGGTCGTCTCTATGTCGCCGTATGTGGACAGCCTGCTGGCGCGCCTTTGGTTGATCGAGGCTTTACCAGTGAGAAGGGCGAACATGGTCGTCGCGGTCGATGCTTTGTCATTCGCGCGCTCTTCGCCAAAAACAGAGCATCCCGGGCAATCGCTATAGGCTGGTGGGGCAAGAAGCCATCCGGGCCTGAATTGAACTTGCCGCACAACGCAAGCAATTGAGGTGAGCCATGGCTGACCAATCAGGCGAGCACGTCCACTACTGGGATGATGGTCGGGGCCGGCGGGAAGTAATCATCGACGGCCAGCGGGTTGTCGGTGTGACCTGGTGCGACACAAAGGCGGGTATCGCAGTTGTTACCGACCAGCCGCTCAAGGCTACCGACGGCGAGACGGTCGACTTCCACCCTGTATGGGGTGAGATCAGGGTCATCTATTGCGGCGGCTACACCGGCACCAACAAGACATTCCGCATGGGAGAGGGCCGATCCAATGACGACCATTGCCTACAAAGACGGCGTGATCGCCTATGACTCCCAGGTAACCCGTGGTGACGTCATCACGTATGACGACTATGAGAAGTGCACCGAACAGAAGGGCGTCAAGTTCTTCTGCTCAGGCACGGTCGCGGATCACCAGAGGCTGATCGATGCTTACTTCGGCGCGAAGCCGGAAGGCAACATTGATGCTGTGGCTCTGGTGCTGAACAACGGCCAGCTTTCACTTGTCGCCGTGGATGACACTACAGGTATCTGGGCATCCCCCGTTGCACTTGATCGTCCGTACGCAATTGGCAGTGGGACGGCATTCGCGTTTGCCGCGATGGACATGGGGGCCAGTGCTTATAAGGCGGTTGAGATTGCCGCAAGGCGTGACACGAACACAGGCGGCGCCATCCGCACACTGATCATTGACGAGGGAAGGGCTGATGCAAAGACCACTTCCTCTGGCGTCACTGCTTGAGCTGTCCGATCTCTCCGACTTCGGCATCCGCCTGACCCCAGCGCCTGAAGTGTGGGAATGGCTTCAGAACGAGATCCTCGCCAGCACCGGCAGCATTCACAACGAAGACCATGCCCACCTACTGGATGCAGACATCCGGATCATGTGGGCTTCGTCGAGCTTCGAGAAGCAGGGCAGGACAGTACTGGGCCAGGCCGAACAGGTAGCATTCCGCGCCGGCGGCTGGCAGAAAGCCCGAATGGAGCAGCAGATGCGTGATTGGTTCGGCGACGTGCCGGCTTTCATCATCACTCTGGCTGCTGACTATTGCGCCCAGTGCAGCGACGCCGATTTCTGTGCCTTGATCGAGCATGAGCTCTATCACATCGCCCACGCCAACGATAAGTACGGCCAGCCAGCCTTCAACAAGGAGGGCGCGCCAAAGCTTGAGATGCGTGGACACGACGTTGAAGAGTTCGTCGGTGTGGTCCGCCGCTACGGTGCGAGCCCTGACGTTCAAGCGTTGGTGGATGCTGCAAACAGTCCTGCTGAGGTGGGGAAATTGAACATTGCGAGGGCCTGCGGAACCTGTCTGCTCAAGTTGGCCTGATGTAAGACAGGCGTGAGACGGAATCTAACTTATGGCAGCCCTGAAAAATGAGGTGAAGAGCTTCATCGTTCAGGCTTTGGCGTGTTTCGACACACCGAGCCAGGTCTCACAAGCGGTGAAGCAAGAATTTGATATTGATGTGACCCGTCAGCAGGTAGAGCAGCACGACCCAACGAAGAGAGCCGGGTCTCATCTGGCAGCCAAATGGCAGACCTTGTTCAATGACACCCGGAAGCGTTTCCGCGAGCAAACCGCAGAGATACCCATCGCGAACCGTGCGTATCGGCTGCGAGCCTTGGGCCGCATGGCCGAAAAGGCAGAGACAATGAAGAACATGGCTCTTGCCACTCAGATCATTGAGCAAGCGGCCAAGGAAACCGGGGACGTATACGTCAATCGACGCGTTGAGCCTGACAAGTCGCTGGATGAAGAAATCAAAAGGCTTGAGATCGAGAAGCGTAAGGCCGAGCTCAAGCTAATAGAGAAGGGCGGTGGCAACTCCAACGCTCAACTGTTGGCCGATCTGATCGCGAGGTTGCCGTCATGATCGCGAACACCGGCAACCTGATGCTGGATCGCCAGCTGTCACGTTGGTACCCGCTAAAGGATCACCCCGTTCAGCTCGCCCTGGTCGCGGCAGTGTCGGAAGGGATTCGCTTCCCTCTGGTGCCTGCAGGTCGTCGTAGCGGCAAGACTGAGCGTTTCAAGCGCTTCGTGGTGAAACAGGCATCGGCGTACACCGGCATGTACTTTGCCGCCGCACCAACGCATGCCCAGGCCAAGAAGATCTTCTGGGATGACCTCAAGGCTTTCACGCTCTGCTGCATGCACAGTCGCAGGCCTTCCGAGTCCGACCTGATCATCTACCTAGACAACGGCAGCGAGATTCACGTTATCGGCCTGGACAAGCCGCAGCGGATTGAGGGTATCCCGTGGACTGGCGGGGGCATTGACGAATTCGCCGACATCAAGCCGGACGCATGGGAGGCAAACATTCTCCGGCGCTGAACACCGTCAACCCAACCATGCCGGATTACCGGGCCTGGTGCTGGCTGCTCGGCGTACCGGACGGCCTGAACCACTATTACGACCTGTGCATGCAGGCGGAGTCGGGCAATGACCCGAACTTCCGTGTGTTCCACTGGAAATCGGCCGAGATTCTTCCGGCTGACGTAATGGATGCAATGAAGCGGGCCATGTCGGCCAAGCAGTTCAAGCAGGAATTTGAAGCATCATTCGAAACGGCGTCTGGCCGGATCTACGAGGACTACAGCAAGGCGAACACCACGAACGCAACCATTGAGCCGCATGAGCAGCTGATGTGGATGCATGACCAGAACTACACGCCTCTATCATCTGCGATCGGTGTCCGGCGCAACGATGGCAAAGACCTTTATCTGCTCGATGAGATCGTGCTGATCAGCGCCGTTTCGAAGCAGTCGGCTGCTGAGTTCGTGGACAAATTCAAGGACCACAAGAACAAGCACGTCCTGATCTACGGCGACCCGGCGGGCAAGGCGGGCGAGAAGCACGGCCACGCGTCTGACTACACCGACATCGAGGGTGTGCTCAAGGCCAATGGCTGGACGTACACGCGCAAGGTCAAGCCGGCGCACCCGTCCATCAAGGACCGGCAGAACGCCGTCCGGGCGAAGATCCTGACCGCCTCAGGCGAAACCAGCTTGTTCATCAACCCTGTCACCGCTCCCTGGTGTCACAAGGGCTTGAGTACGGTTCAGCTTCAAATGGGCTCGACCTTCCAAGAAGACCAGAAAAACGACTACCAGCACATCACCACGGCGATCGGCTATTGCATCGACGTTGAGTGGCCGTGCATCAAACGCACCGCATCCACTGAAAATCTGAGAATGTGACCCCATGAGCAACGACCCAAGCAAAACGCTACCGGCCGTAGACGCCATGCGCGAAGACTGGGCTCTTGTTGACGCGCTGATGGGCGGAACTAAGGCGATGCAACTGGCTGGCAAGCTCTACCTGCCGAAGTGGCCAAAGGAGGATGACGACGCCTATAAGGAGCGCCTGTCGCTCTCCACGCTACTGCCTGCGTTCAGCGAGACCGTCCAGAACATGAAGGGCAGGGTGTTCGCAGAACATATCGCGCTCGGCGACGATGTGCCTGAGTCGATCAAGACCTACGTGCAGAACTTCGACCGCCAGGGCAATAACCTGCAAGTCTGGGCTCAACAGCTATTCACCGTAGGGCTTTCCCATGGCCTTTGCCATGTGCTGGCTGATTACCCCAAGACGAAAGACGAGCAGGGCAACTCTGTCGTACGCACTGCTGCGGACGAGAAGGCTGCCGGTGTTCGCCCATATGCGGTGATGATTCACCCCCAGCAGGTGATTGGCTGGCTCACAGAAGAGAAGGGCGGCGAATGCTCGCTGTCTCAGTTTTGGTATGCGGAGGCTGTCGAAGAGCGCGTCGGTGATTTCGGTGTGACCATCATTCCGCAGATCAGGGTTTTGATCCCTGGTGGCTGGAAGGTGTACCGCAAGACAGAGGACGCAAACGGCAAGAAGGAGTGGACCAAGACTGACGAGGGGACGAATACGCTGTCGGTCATCCCCCTTGCCACGTTCTATACCAAGCGCACCGGATTCATGACGGCGATACCTCCGCTGCTGGAGTTGGCTCACCTCAACAAGAAGCACTGGCAGTCCCAAAGCGATCAGGACAACATCCTGCACGTCGCCCGGGTGCCGATGCTGATGATCTCCGGTATCGATGACGAAGCTTTTGAGCTAAAGGTTGGGACCAGTTCCGCAACCAAGCTGCCTACAGGCGGCGACATGAAGTGGGTGGAGCATACCGGAACCGCCATCGAGGCGGGGCGCAAGTCGCTGGAGGATCTTGAAGACCAGATGCGTATCGCCGGCGCTAAGTTGCTCCAGAAGGAAAAGCAGTCCACCAAAACAGCTACCCAGGCCGAGGAAGAGGCTGCTCAGGAGATGAGCCCGCTACAAACCATGGCCGGCCAGCTTGAGGACACGCTTGACCAGGTGCTTCAGTACTTCGCGCTCTGGAAGGGCGAGAAGGAGGGCGGCCACGTGAAGGTGAACGGTAACTTCGACGTGGACTTCGCACCGGAAACCACTCTTCCACTACTGCTCAACATGGCAACCCAAGGCCGGCTCTCTGACGAAACCCTGTTCAACGAGTACAAGCGCCGCGGCGTGGTCTCAGATGACATTGAGTGGGAGGTTGAGAGGCAGAAGATTGCCGATCAAGGGCCAGCACTCGGAGCTCTCTAAATGGCGACGGTCAACGAGATCCTTCAGGACGAGCATATCGCCCATGCGGTATCGCTGGAGAAGTACAAACTTGGCGTGGTGCGGCGCATCATCGCTCAGTTGAATCGGTCGGATGCCAGCCTATCGGCAGCACTGACCGAGGCCCTGGAGCGTATGCCCGCTGAATCGTTCACCGTTGACCGCCTGGAACTGCTACTGGATGAGGTGAGAGCAGTAAATGCCAAAGCCTACGACCAGGTGTTCACCGCGCTTGAAGCTGACCTGCAGGAGCTTGCGGGCTACGAGGCCAACTGGCAGCAGACACTGTTTCAGCAGGCGCTGCCAGAGCCGGTGCTGGTGCGCTTCCCGTTGGTGAGCATCAGTTCTGAACAGGCGTATGCGGCCGCGATGTCTCGGCCGTTCCAGGGTCGCCTGTTGCGCGACTGGGGCAAACAGGTAGGCGCTGAGCGCATGGTCAAGGTCCGCAATGCGATCCGATCCGGCTACCTGGAAGGCAGGACCACCGACCAGATCATCCGCAGTATTCGCGGCACCAGGGCGGCCGGCTATGCCGATGGCTTCCTTGAGCGGCCTCGGAAGGATTTGGCAGCGGTCGTGCAAACGGCCGTGAGCCACACCGCAGCCACGGCACGAGAACAGTTCAATGTTGCGAACAGCGAAATCCTGAAAGCTGAGGACTGGCTCAGTACCCTCGACACGAAGACCTCCACCGACTGCATCATCCGGGACAAGCTTTCTTATGAGGTCGGCACGCACAAACCGATAGGGCACAAGGTGCCGTGGCTGCAAGGCCCGGGGCGGATTCACTTCTGCTGTCGAAGCACCTCAACGCCGCGAACCAAGTCATGGCGAGAGCTTGGCATTCCCATTGATGAGATGACACTAGGTCAGCGGGCAAGCATGGACGGCCAGGTGCCGGCTGACACTACCTTCAGCACTTGGCTTGCTCGTCAGTCCGATGCGCGCAAGGCTCAGGTGCTCGGACCAATGCGGTATCAGCTCTACAAGGGCGGCAAGAGCCTTAAGGATTTCTACTCGCCTACAGGCGAATGGTTAACCCTGGAGCAGATCAAGCAGCAGGATGCGCAGGCGTTCGCTAAGATGGCGGCATGACAGACAAGCCAAAACTTCACCTCATCCAAGGCACGCCAGCCCCGGACACTCCGGCGGAACAGGTGCGCAAGCGTGTGCGTGCGATGCCAAAACCGGCAACGATGGTTCAATGCCATCGCTGTGGCGGGCGCGAGGTGATCGAAACGAAGATCGGCGTGCTGATGAAGAATGGCAAGCCGACTGGCGGCACCAAGACTCTGATCTGCGTTGGATGTCTTCTTGGCGGACATCGGGTGGTTGTCACCTGACAGAGCATAGATTTCAAACTGACCTCCTCCGGGAGGTTTTTTTATGGGCGCGATTCCGGATGGAAAGCGCCGCACCGGGCCGGATGGCCCACCAGATGGGCGGATGCCCG
Organism: Pseudomonas poae; assembly: GCA_004000515.1. Taxonomy (GTDB): domain Bacteria; phylum Pseudomonadota; class Gammaproteobacteria; order Pseudomonadales; family Pseudomonadaceae; genus Aquipseudomonas; species Aquipseudomonas cremoris. The sequence goes on along the minus strand of CP034537.1, from coordinate 6,292,637 downwards.
GAGACGAACCGATGAAACTGAAACTCGACGAACACGGCCATGTGGTTGTGCAGGATGGCAAGCCGGTCTACACGCACGATGATGGAAAGGACGTAGCGTTTGATGCTCCGTCGGCCGTATCCAAAATCACTGCGCTGAACGCTGAAGCCAAAGGGCACCGCGAAGCCAAAGAAACCGCCGAGGCTCGAGCCAAGGCATTTGAAGGCATCGAAGACCCTGAAAAGGCACGCGCCGCACTGGCAACTGTCGCGAACCTCGACGCTGGGCAACTCGTCCAGGCCGGCAAGGTGGACGAGATCAAGCAAGCGGCTATCGCTGCCACCGAGGAGAAGTTCAAGGCCCAGGTCACCACGCTCGCCGAGCAGATCAAAACCGTCACAGCGGAGCGCGACACCACCACCGGCATTCTCTACCAAGAGAAGATCGGCGGCGCCTTCGGTCGCTCCAAGTTTGTCACCGACAAAATCGCAGTTCCGCCCGACATGTTGCAAAACACCTTCGGCAAGGCATTTAAGGTCGAGGAAGGCAAGGTCGTGGCTTACGGCGACGATGGCAACAAGATCTACAGCCGCGCTCGTCCTGGCGAACTGGCTGACTTCGACGAGGCGCTGGAAGCCCTGGTCGAGCGCTACCCATACCGCGACAACATTCTCAAGGGCTCCGGCGCCAATGGCGGCGGCGCTCCGAACAATGGCGGCAAGGGTGGCGACAAGAAGACCCTTCCGCGAGCCGCATTTGATGCGCTTGATCCTGCCGCAAAGGCTGATCACGCACGCAATGGCGGCTTGGTAACTGACTGACCAAAGCCGCCGGGTGTTGCCCGGCAAGTAATCAATGCCCGCCACTGAGCGGGCTTTTTTGTGGAGAAAGCCAAAATGGCGAACACCCTTAACGGCCTGGTGCCGGACCTGTACGAAGCGCTGGATGTTATCTCGCGAGAGCTGACTGGCTTCATTCCTGCGGTATCCCGCGACTCGTCCGTTGAACGGGCCGCTATCGGTCAGGACGTACTGGTCCCGATCACCAGCGCAGAAGCTGCCGCAGACAACATCCCTGGCGTAACCGCGCCTGATACTGGCGATACCGCTGTCGACAACGTGGCCGTGGCCATCACTAAGAGCAAGCACGTTCCGGTTCGCTGGAATGGTGAACAGACCAAAGGTCTGCAAAACGCTGGCACTTTCTCGTCCATCCAGGCTGATCGCTTCTATCAAGCGATGCGCACGCTAGTGAACGAGATCGAGAAGGATCTGTGGCTCGAGGCCTATCGTAACGCCTCCCGTGCGTTCGGCACTGCGGGGACCACGCCGTTCGGCACCGCGGCAGATCTGTCCGACTTCGCCGGCGTACTGGGCGTACTGGAGCAGAACGGCGCACCCACCAACGACCTGCAGCTGGTCCTGGGCCACTCTGCCATCGGCAACATGCGCGGCAAGCAATCTGGCCTGTTTAAGGTGAACGAAGCGGGCTCCAGCGACATGCTGCGCAATGGCATGACCGACCGCATCATGAACATGGCGATCCGTCACTCCCACCAGGTAGGCCGACACGTCAAGGGTACCGGCGCTGCGTACGTCACCACCGGCTCTACCGCTATCGGTGCGACCAACATCGCACTGGCAACCGGTACCGGCACTTTGCTGGCTGGCGATATCGCAACCTTCGCGGCTGACGGCGACAACAAGTACGTCATCGGTGCCGGTGTTGCGGCCCCAGGCACCATCGCCTTGAACAAGCCCGGCTCGCAGATCGTCATCCCAACCGGCAACGCCCTGACCTTGGGTAACTCGTACACCGCGAACGTGGCGTTTGCCCGATCGGCGATCGTACTGGCTACCCGCGCCCCGGCGATGCCAGAAGGCGGCGACTCGGCGGATGACGTGATTACCATCACCGATCCACTGACCGGCCTGTCTTTCGAGATCGCGGTCTACCGTCAGTTCCTGCAAACGGCCTACCACGTCCGTCTGGCCTGGGGCTGCCGCGCCATCAAAGATGAGCACATCAGCCTGCTGCTCGGCTAACTCAACCACAACGACAACCGGGGGCTTCGGCCCCTGCGTTGTTTCTGGAGAAATGACAATGGCTGGACTGACGAAAGAACAAAAGGCGGCAAAGGCGCTGCTGGCCAAGGCTATCGAGCTCAGCGGTTTGAGTGCAGAAGCTTTTGAGGCCCTGGGCGAGCAGGAACGTGCCGACTGGAGCAAAAGCGCACAGGATGCGATTGATTTGGCTGTGGTGGAGGCGCAGCGCCTTGCAGATGAAGCAGCAACGGCGAAGCCGAAAGATAAACCAGCCGTGGAGGACGATGAACCGGACTACACCGGACTGGTGAAGGTGGAGCAGGGCGGCGAAGAATTGCACGTTCACCCTTCCTGCCTGGACGACCACAAGCGACTTGGCTGGAAAGAGGTCTGATATGGACTTAGTAGCCGCAGGTACCAGTCTCACTAACATCATTGCTGCTGGCTGTGTTGTGACTATTACAGCGGCCGGCGGTCGCTCATTGGTTGAGCGCATGTTTGAGGGGGCAGTTGTTGAGCAGGTCGTCACTGGAGGCGAGCTTGTACTTGGGCCATACCTATTCGATATGTCCTATCGGGTCACATGCATTGATGGCACTTTATCGGTCCGCCAGCGCAAAGAGTTGTCCTCCCAGCAGATCGTCAAGCCTAGCATCTCTAGCAATCACGGTAATACGCCCGACCAGATTCCAGGCCTGAAGATGTGGCTCGACGCATCTCAGCCCATGTACACCGCCAGCTATGCCGCAAAGGTCGCCAACAGTGGCGATCAGATCGGAATCTGGCCTGATCGGAGCGGCAACAGCAACTCCGGTACGGCTAGCGGAACCTTTCCGACTTATAGCCCTGCCGGCATGAATGGCCGACCAACGATCAACTTCAACGGCAACAGCAAGTTTGTCACCCCGTCGTTTCTGGATAGCACGTACGACACCGGGATGACGATTTTCATCGTGAGCGCGGCGAGTGGTGGGGCGGCCAACAAGGTCGTCCTTGGCTCTGCCTCGAACCGCCTGTACTTGCAGCGTAATGACGCAGCCAAAAGCAGCAGCTTTTCGCTTGCTGGTGTTTCTCCGGCGCCGTCGATTACCCCTTACATCAATACGAGCGGGATCGATGCCCTGGTCTATCGCGCGACATCGTTCACCTACGAATATGACCGGTATTTCAATTCGGTCAGTGCTGCGCCAGGCGGCGCTTCTGCCAATAACAACGTCATCACCGCGACTGGCACGCTTGGCTTGACCGGCGTTTTGACCATTGGCGATATCGCAGCCGGCGGTTTCGCGTGGCCGGGCAGCATCAGCGAAATCTTGATCTGGAATACCGCACTAACCAACGAGCAATACCGGATGGTTTATGACTATCTGGCGGCCAAGTGGGGCTTCCACTCTAAGAAGTTTGTGCTGTGTGCCGGCAACAGCCTCACATCTGGCACGAACAGCACTGGTGGTCCTACTCAGGCCACATCGGTGACAGGAACCAACTACCCCAGCGTGCTGTGGAACCTGCTGGGCGCTAATAACTACGACGTCCGCACGGATGCATTCCCAGGCCGAACCACCGATCAGATGCTCTCCGGGACGCCAGCCTTTGGTGACCTGTTTTGGCTTCCAGCGGCGTCGCCCAAGAATATCTGCGTGGTGTGGGAAGTAACCAATACACTAGCGACAAGCTCCAGCAGCGCAGCGGCCTATGACAAGATCGTCGCCTACTGCAAGGCGCGACAGGCGCGCGGCTACAAGGTGGTGGTTGCTACTTGCTTGCCTCGCCTTGGCAGCTACGCGGGGTTTGGAGTCGACTATTTGGCTGTCAACGGCCTGATCCGCGAAAACTACGCGAGCTTTGCCGACGGGATTGCCGACGTGGCATCTGATAGTCGCTTGAAAGATCCAACAAACCTGAGCTACTTCGCTGCCGACCAAATCCATTTGACCAACGCCGGGTACGCCATCGTTGCGGGAATTATCGCGCCAGTCGTGGATAGCCTGTAATCAAAAAGACTCGGTTAGCTTGAGGCATCTATGGCACTGATAATTGAAACCGGTTTGATCGTTCCGGGCGCCGAGAGTTTTGCTACGGTAACTGAGCTGGTCACGTATGCGGCGAACTTTGACCGGGTTATTCCGGCCGATACCCTTTCGCAAGAGGCTCTCCTGCGGCGTGCCGCCTTGCAAATGGACGCGATGCCATGGAAGGGCAGGGCTGTGAACCGTGATCAGGCGCTGGCCTGGCCCCGGGCCGAGGTCAAGCGTCAGGGCTGGGTGCTGCGGATCGACGAAATCCCGCCACAGGTCAAGGCCGGCCAGATGGCCCTGGCCGCCGAGATCCATGCCGATGACCTGATCGCGCCGGAAACCAAAACGGGAGCAGTCGTTTCCGAAACGGTTGGGCCGATCAGCACCACGTTTGCAGTTGCCACCAAGTCGGTGAGCAAGCCGGCAGCAACTCGGCAGTCGTATGCCCAGTTCTCCGGCCTGCTGGAATCCTCAAGTCAGGTCAACCTGGTACGAAGCTGATGACAGATATCTATGATCGTGCAAAGGCGAGCGCTGCACGGATGCTGGCGCCGCGATCGAGAGGCGGCAAGGGGTTGGAGCTATCCCTAGTTCGGGTCACTACCGGTGATTACAACCCTGAGATTGGAGGCAGTCCTGTCACCATGGAGCAATTCGACGGCTCAGGGCTTCGCCAAAACTATCGCCAGCAAGATATCGACGGTTCGCTGATAAAGCAGGGGGACGTCAAGATCCTCATCTCTCCAGTGCTGCTGGATGGCGCAGACACGCCCCAACCGGTGACGCTGGACAAGATCGCCTTCGATGGTGACACCTACACGGTCCAGCACGTCGATCCTTGGGACTACGCCGGCATTGCCGTCGGCTTCAGTGTGCAGGCCAGAAAATGAGCTTTAGCCTGGACATCAGGGAGTTCGCCGAAAAGACCAAGGGGAACATCGAGGAAATCGTTAAAAAGGTTTCGATTGATCTGCTGAGTTCGGTCGTCGATCGCTCTCCGGTGGGCAACCCTGAGTTATGGGCTGCGAACATAGAGCATCGCGCAGCCAATACACGTGCGGCGGACGACTATGACTTCAAGGTGGCGGTGCGCAATACGGTCATCAACCTGACTGACAGCAACTTCACCAAGTCCGGCAAGCTCAAGCGCAGCGTGAAGTACGCTAAGCCCCTGACAAAAACCGAGCGAGACCAGAACTTCAACGTGAACGGCTTGGTCGCCGGCAAGGGTTATGTCGGCGGAAGGTTCCGGGGTAACTGGCAGGTTTCGTTTGAGGTCGGCGCCACCGGCATGCTGGACCTTGTCGACCCAACCGGCTCTGCCGCCAAAGCCATTGGCAAGGGCGTTCTTGAGCATTACCAGATCGGCGTCGGGAAAATCTGGATCATGAACAATCTCCCATACGGCCCACGGCTTGAGTACGAAGGCTGGTCCAACCAGGCCCCAGCCGGAATGGTGCAGATCACCGTGACGGAGTTTCAGATGTTCATAAATAAAGCCGTCTCGGAGCTTTCACAATGAGCGACCGGATTATCCGAAGTCTGTTCGAGGCACGCCTGAAGGCATGGGCTGACGCACGTACGCCAAAGCTGGTGATCGCGTATGAAGGCGTGACATTCACGCCGCCTGCCGGCGGGGCTACCTACCTGAGGGCGTACCTGATGCCCGGTAATACCGACAGCGAGGACTTGGCCGGCAAACACGTCTCCTATCGGGGCGTATTTCAGGTCAACGTGTTCACAGCGTCAGGTTCTGGCACCGGCACCGCCAGCGCGATTGCCGAAGAGATCGCACAGCTGTACCCGAACAACCTGCCGCTGACGAAAGAGGACTTCACGGTTTACGTCCGCTCGCCCATGGCCGCGGCCGCATACATCCAGGGCGAGACTACGAGTACCTTGCCTCTGTCGTTTCAGTATCGAGCCGACACGTTCTAATCCGCCCGCAGGGCAAACCCTGAACCCGCCTCAGTGCGGGTTTTGTCATTCTGAAAAGAGGAAACACCCATGGCCGGCATCCAAATGCCCAACGGCGCCACCCTTGAGATTGCAGCCACTTACGGCGATGCAATCCCTTTACCGCATTGACCAATGCCAATCCGGCCGTAGCTACTGCGGCTGCGCATGGTCTGGCTGAGGGCGATGTGATCGCTATCAGCTCTGGCTGGACCCGCCTTGAAGGCCGCGGCCTGCGCGTTGGCGAGATTGCCAGCGGCACATTCGCCCTGGATGGCGTGAATACCACCAACGTGCAGCAGTATCCTGCGGGTTCTGGCATCGGCTCGGTCCGCGAGGTGACTGGCTTCACCGAGATCTCGCAAATCACCGAGCTAAACTCGACCGGTGGTGAGCAGCAGTTCCTGACCTTCGGTTTCCTCGCAGACGATGACGACCGCCAGATGCCGACCACCAAGAACCCGATCACGCTGACCTTCACCGTCGCTGATGACCCGTCCAAGCCCTATGTAGCCGTCTGTGAAGCTGCCGACGACGATAAGCAAGCGCGTCTGTTGCGCCTCAATCTGCCGGGCGGCAGCAGCATCATCTACAACGGTTATGTGTCCATCACGTCGACCCCGGCCATGTCCCGCAATAACCTGATGACCCGCGTTATCAGCCTGGCGCTGACTGGCCGTCCGGCTCGCTACGCGGCCACGGTGTAAGCCATGGCCAAGTTCAAGCTGATCCAAAAACCGACGTTCAAGGCGACGGTGTTGATCCAGCGGGCAGGCTACAACGCCGAGAAGGTGGAGTTCGAGTTCAAGTACCTGGACCGCACCGCACTTGCCGAGCTGTACACCGGCTGGAACGAGAGGCACGACGAGTTGGGCAAGCAGGTCGGCGACATGGACCTGAAAGCCTTCACCGCCGCGCAGATCGCTCTGCAAGCCGATCAACTGCTCGATGTGGTCGTCGGCTGGGATATCGAAGAAAAGTTCACGCCTGAAAACGTACGCATCCTCGTCAATTCGATCAACTCAGCCCCCAAGGCTGTGCTGAATGCTTACGCAGAAGCCTTCAGTGAAGCCCGCCTGGGAAACTCCTAAGCGCCTCCCGCGCCCTGTATGAACCGGGGCCGTCAGACGCAGATCTGATGGCTTTCGGCTTGTCGCGCCAGGATATTCCCGACAAGGAAGTCGGCATCTGGCCTGACAACTGGGACGCCTTCAAAGTCTTCGAGGCCATGAGTACCCAGTGGCGTACAGGCGCGTGCGGCGCGACAGGCATGGATTACAGCGTTCTCCCGGGCGTGATTCGGATGTGCGGTGTGTCGATCAGTCAGCGCAAAACCATTTTCAGCGACTTCCGGCATATGGAGGCTGAAGCCCTGCAGGTGATGGCGGAACAGAGAGAAAGTGCGAGGGGAGCCTGATCCTCAGGCACAAAGACGCAAAACGACCAACATGACGCGGAACACCTGGGGAGGGCATGATCATGCATAACAGACTACAAAAGTTCGCTTCTATAAAAGGCGCGGGCATTCGCGAGGCGAGTCACGATGGAAAACATCCATCACCGCCCCCGCCGCACAGATCTATACCCCCGACGGCGATGGTGAGCAATCTCTTATTCAGGCTCTTTCGGGAGGACTTTCTTCAGGTCTTCTATCGCGGCTAAAACACCAGCGATAGGCGCCCGATAGAGGTTCAGCGTGGATGGCGGTACGGCCTGTGGATTTTCCTCTGCAATTGCATCACGGAACTCTTGTTCGATTGCATCTCGATGTTCGCTGGATGCGTAGACGGCTGCAGCTAGGGTCTTAACAACCCTGGTCAACCCCAAAACTATAGCGTCGTGCCGATCATATGGAGATATGTCTTTTCGCTGCTCACATTGACCTCCAGGTCATAAACGCGCCGATATTGGCGCAATCCCAGTCCTTGGGCTTGCAGGCGAAGGACTGGGAAATCCTGCGTGTGGCAGGAGGCTACTACTGGCCGATGGTCGGGTGTTACTGAGGATTCGTACAGGCATTAAAAAGCCCGGCGGGCCGGGCTTGGGTTACTTCTTTGTCTTCGCGACAGATTTCCCGAAGGAAGAGTCAGGAAGGCTGAGCAGCCTTGACTCAAGAAGATCTATCCGCTCATCCAGCAGCTTTGAAAAATCATTCTTAACGAGGGATCGGAATTCATCCCTTTCCGATTTAAGCGCCTGGTTCTCTTTGATCAAGTGGGCCAGAACTCCGGCGGCATAGTCAAAGCCGCCACTGACGGCTAGCAGCTCATCCAGTTCAATCGTTATCTCTAGCCGCCTAAGCATCTCATTCGACAGGGAGCGCGAGTTCTCATCCGCCTTTGCGTCAAGGGCTTCCTTGAGTACGACGGGTATCCGAAGCTTGAATTGGGGGTCTGTTCTATTCATTTTGAAATAATGGACCAAATGGGTCTTGACGTAAACGGACCCAATGGGTTCTACTTGTTTTGCACCCATTGGGTCCATCTGAGGATTTAGCATTGAGACCAAAAGCGCAATTCAAACTTCGCCTGCCGGACGAGCACAAAGACTGGGTAGAGCGAAAGGCAAAAGCTGGCTTCCATAGCATGCAAGCGGTTGTTCTAGGGCTTATTGAGGAGGCGAAACAGAAGGATGAACGGCAAATCAAGCAAGCATAAAAAAACCCCAAGCGTTCGAGCGCAAGGGGTTTCGGGTAACGAGATCAACTACCAGGAAGAAATCGTCATGAGCGATATTAGCACAGCCACATCCAATGTCATCCCTTTCGACTTTCGCGGGAACAGCGTCCGTGCAGTCACGATCAATGGTGAGCCATGGTTTGTGGCTTCCGATATCTCGTCTCTGCTTGAGTATCGCGACTCCTTCAACATGTGTCGCAATCTTGATGAAGATGAAAAGGGTACTCACCCAGTGAGTACCCTTGGCGGCACGCAAAAGATGCTCGCCATCAATGAATCCGGCCTCTATGCAGCGATCCTTCGTAGTAAGAAAAAGGAGGCTAAGCAGTTTCGCAAGTGGGTAACTTCTGAGGTTCTTCCCTCGATTCGCAAGCAAGGAAGCTACCGAGATCACGATGGGAAGATGGAAACCCTCGTAGGCCAAACAATCGGGACCGACGGATTTCATATGCTGGGTGCCGTGGTAAAGGGGAAGGTATCCAATCTCCCTGCTCCAGTTCAGCGCCGCGCTACCGCAAAGATCTGGGCTCAAACCCACGCAGCATTCGGTGTTCGGTCGGCAGCGGACATTCCAGCCGATCAACTGGACTCCGCACGTAACTTCATCGCCGCTTATGTGGTGCTCGAAGGCGAGTACCTCCCACGCGAACCAAAAATCGGAGCGGTTGAACATTCATTTCCCGATCCAAGCACTTGCTGGTCGCCGCCAGGGGATGCTGACGGATCGGGGCGATGGTCGCGCATGGCTGGATGTTCGGCTTGAGGACGTTGGCTACCACCACGACTCGCTTTGCGAACTGATCATCTTCGAGCTTCAGCGGGCCGGTTACGTTGTCGATGCCGCCCAGTGGGAGTTGGCGACCTACCGCAATAAGCTGAGCGGTATCAGCAGCTTCGTCAGCGGGCTGAATCGTGTCGTTGAAGATCCGCACCGCTATGCGGTTGATTCGGGAGAGGCAGCATGAACTTCACTCTGAAAGCTGGCGGTCGCGCTCTGATCCTTTCCCCGGAGCGGCCAAATCTGGTCGGGCGCTCCGGCCAGTTGGTCCGCAAGATCGAAGAAACCTGGCTGATGCTGGTCGAGGGCAAGCGCTACTCGGTCAGCGAGAAAAGTCTGATGCCACTGGACGGCTTCAATCCAAATGTGGTCGCGTCGATTGAAGTGAGGAAGACAGCATGAGCAACATTATCCCGTTTGATTTTCACGGCCATGCTGTCGCCTTTAATGGTGGCGGCTGGATTAACGCCACGCAGGCGGCCAAGCAATTCGGGAAGTTGCCAAATGAATGGCTTCGACTCCCGGAGACGATCGAGTATCTGAAGGCGATGGCGCGTACATGCGGGGAAATCCCGTATGTAAAAACCAGCCGGGCTCGTGCGGATCGCGGCGGCGGTACTTGGATTCATCCAAAGCTGGCCGTTGCGTTCGCGCGCTGGCTTTCTGCCGACTTCGCCGTTTGGTGTGATGTTCAGATTGATACGCTGTTGCATGGGGATATCGGGATTCGCCAAGAGTACGAAGGAGCATGTCGAATATTGGACGAGCGTGAAAAACTCGCCAGCGCCCAAGGGAAAGGGCTGGCAGCATGGCGCTGGCAAAAGCCTGTGCTTGAGCGACGCGTCGAGCATTTGCTGGAGCAGCTTCAACTGACACTGCAGCTCGACGTAGCGTAACCCTCCCGCCAACCCGAAGAACCCCGCCCATGCGGGCTTTCGTGTTGCTCCCTTGTTGGTGATAAAGTCTCTCGATATATCAACGAGGGAACGACATGAAATTATTCGTAGGTGCGCTTGCGGTAGCGTTGCTGGCTGGTTGTGCGACTTCTCCAGTTCCGTCCGAAAAGGCGCGCTTAGCGCCACCCGAAAGAGTAAGCGGCTACCAAAAGCCAGTGCCTGGCGGTAGTTCGCTAATCGTGACGAGAGACACAGGGTTTCTCGGCGGCGGTTGCTTCGCGACCATCTTCCTAAATGGTGCTCCCGTGGCAAAGCTGGACACCGGCGAGAAAGCTGTCTTCCAAGTCCCTTCCGGTGAGTGGTTGTTAGGCGCCGCATTGGATGGTTCAGCACTTTGCGCGGCGAACCCCGAGCGAATGGAAACGTCAGTGGTTTTGAAGCAGGGCCAGCAAAAGAAATTCAGGGTTTTCCTCCCTGCTGGCGGCGGGTCAATATCCGTGCAGCCGAGCAGCTTCTAAGTGTTTCGGCGAGGGGGTGATATGAAGCTGTTCGTGGGGGCTTTGGCGCTCTTGGCGCTGGCGGGGTGTGGTAGCGGCGATGTCAAGCAGGCAAGGGAAGAGGTAAAGAGGAACCTATTTGATGCGGACTCTGCGCAGTTCAGAAATGAGAAAGTCTATCGAGTGGGTGATGAGGTTGTGGTCTGCGGTGAAGTGAACGCGAAGAACCGCGCAGGGGGATATGGTGGGTTCGCAATGTATGTTGTTGAGGGGATTGGCCTGTACCCAGTCGCAAAATTCACCGCTGAGAGCCAGGCAGATATCAACACCACCTGCCAGCTTGCTGAGAAGAACGCCAGCTTGAAGAAATAGCCGCCGAACCAATGTTCAAACAAGCCCGCCATCGAGCGGGTTTTTTATTGCCCGGAGAAAACTGATGAGCACTAACTTCGCCTCCCTCGGCATTTCCGTTGAGTCCTCACAGGCAGCGAAGGCTGCTGACGACCTGGACAAGCTCGTCGACTCGGCCGAGGGCGCACAGAAGGCAATTGACGAACTAGGCAAGTCCGGAGAAGGCTTGGCCAACACCGGGAAGAAGATCACCCAAGCAGAGAGCGAAGTAGCTCAGGGCGTTGAAAAGTCGACTGCCGCAATAGATCGGCGGTCCGGAGCAAGCCGCAAGGCGGCCGACAGCGCTGTTGCTGAGATAAATGTAATCGGCCAGCTCGATCGAGCTATGACCGGCAACATTACCAGCATGGAGTCGCTGATTCAGGCGGAAGGCTTGCTTGAGCGCGCGCGCAAAGGCGGCCTTGTCACCATTGAAGAGCAGGCGAAGTACCAAGATCAACTGGGCCGAGCTTATGACAAGATCGAGAAGGCCGAAGCCAAAGAGCTGTCGCAGAAGCAGAAGCTGATCGAAGCGGAAAATCGTCAGATTGAGGCGCTGAAGCGTACCGTCAACGGGATTGACCCGGTGACCGCCAAGCTGGCTAAGCTGGAGGCCCAAGAGAAAGCCCTCAACGATCTGCACAAGTCTGGTCAAATTGACGCCGAGCGTTATAACGAGGCCCTGGCAAAGATTGGGAAAGATCGGGCAGGGCTGACGGATGCTGCGGGAGCTTTCGACAAGCTAAAGCTCGGCACCCGCCAAGCTCAGGAAAACGTAATGCAGCTCGCCAACGCCATCCAGGCGGGTGATCTGGGCAGCGGGGCGCGTGCGATCGCTCAGCTGGGTGCTGGCGCCGGTGAGTCGGCGAAAAACCTGGCAGGTATGCTGATCCCGGCCGGCCTGCTGGTCGCCGTAATCGGTTCGCTGGGCTACGCATACTTCGATGCAATGAAGCAGGCACGCGAGTTCAATGCCGCGATCAATGGCGGTACGAATGGTGCCGGGCAGACCATCGCCAGCCTGAAGGACATGGCCGACGGCGCTGGGCGCGTCACCGGCAACCTGACCGGCGCGCGCGAGGCAGTTGTTTCGCTTGCATCCGGAGCAGCTACCAGCGGCACGCAGATGCGCAATCTGGCCGAAGCTGCAGCTGCCGTGAGTGAAGTAACTGGGCAGGGCGCCGGCGAACTTGCCAAGTCCTTTGCCACTGCCGGCGAGACGGCCACCGAGGCGGCAGGCAAGATCAGCAGCCAGTATGGACTTCTGACACTCGAGCAGTACCAGGTGATCAAGGGGCTGGACGACCAAGGCGACAGTCAGCGCGCGCTGGATGTGCTCAGCGAAGACCTGAATCAGGCCGCACTTACGCGGCTGAAGACCTATCGCGAGTCGCTATCTGACGTAGAGCGCGACTGGGACAACATCAAGACCGCTATCAAAGGCGCGTACGCCGAAGTCCGGTCGGAGATTTTTCCCGACCTGGCCAAGCAGATCGAGATCACGCAGCGGGTGCTGGACACGCGCAAAGGCGGAGGGGTGGCTGGTGCCATTTCCAATGGACTCAGCTCGCTCAACACCGCACTGGGCCTGGGCACCGGGGAGCATGACGACTCGACCGAGGCTCTAGAAAAGAAACTTGCAGGCCTGAAAGCCAGGCAGGCGGCCAGCTCCAATCTGGCAATCGCCACCGGTGAAAACACTGACGCGAACCAGAAGGCTATTGAGGCTCAGAAAGCTCTGGATGCTCAGCTCGACAACATAAATCCGCTGAACAAGCGTAAGGCTGCTCAGGACAAGCTGAATCAGCAGTTCAGAACACTGTACGAGAACGCGGAGAAAACAGGCCAGAAGTCTCCGCTGCTCGATGGTGTAATTTACGACGGCAGTAAGTTCTCCGGCGGCGCCTATGACACGCTACTGAAGGGGCTCCAGGACAAGAATAAAGACCCGAAAGCCGCCGGCACGCAGGTCGACCTGACCAGCTTCAACGACGCCAAGAACGAACTGGCGGCCATCACCGACACCTACAAAAACTACCAGAAGGAACTGGACGCGGCGCAGAAGGCCGGCCTGCTGTCCGAGGAAGACTATCTGCTGCGGCGCCAGGCGCTGATCGGCAACCAACTCGACCAAACCACGGCGGCTTACGAGGATGAGATTACCGCACTGGAGGCCGCCAAGGGCAAGAAGACTACTACGGCCGCTCAAAGCATTCAGTTGGACCAGAAGATCGCCGACGCGCGCGCAGGAATGGTCAAGGCGCAGAAGGATGCGGATAGCCAGCTTGAGGTACTGGCGACCAACGAGACCGGCCGCCTTGCCAAACAGGAGCGGGCGATCAGCACTTACGTGCAGGCGCTGGGGCAGCAACAGCGGGCTTTGGAACTGGCGGGCCAGCGCGCGGTGCTCGGCGTGGGGCAGGGCGATCGCCAAAACGCGCTCAGCGGCGAACTGAATAGCCAGCAAGACCGGTTTGCTCAGCAGTCGCTGGAGTTGGCCAACCAGAAGTCCGACCCGTCGCGCAATATGTCGGAAGAGGAGTTCGCCCGAAAATCGCAGGCGCTTGCCGATGCCAACAAAGCAGCAACCGATCAAATCCGGCAGAACTATGCGGATGTGGAGAATGCCCAGGGCGACTGGACGAAGGGCGCGACGGCTGCCTGGGACAACTACCTGGATTCGGCGAGCAACATCGCCGGCCAGACCAAGAGCCTGTTCGGTAACGCCTTCAGTTCCATGGAGGACTCGATCGTCAACTTCGCCATGACTGGGAAGCTGTCATTTGCAGATTTTACCAAGTCGATCCTGGCTGACATGGCACGTATCGCTACCCGTCAGGCCAGCTCGGCGTTGCTGGGCAGTCTGGTGGGCGCTGCGGCAAGTTACCTCGGCGGCAGCGCTGCCGGTGGTGGCAATGGTTTGGCGGCTGGATCTGCTGGGGCTACATCGTCAAACCTCGGCGCCTCTTCGGCCGGCTACTCCAACACCTACTTCCCACAGGCTTTGGGCGGCGCATGGTCGGGCGGTGTGCAGATGTTTGCCGACGGCGGTGCCTTCACCAACTCCATCGTCAGCAAGCCCACGGCTTTTGGCATGGCCAACGGCAAGACAGGGGTTATGGGCGAGGCAGGGGAAGAGGCGATCATGCCGCTGACCCGCACATCCAGTGGCAAGCTTGGGGTTATGGCTGCTGGCGGCGGATCTGGATCAACGCAGATCAATGTCGAGGTGCACATCGATGGCGAAGGTAACGCCTCGTCCTCGGCTGATGCTCCAGGCTATGACCTGTTCGGCAAGGAACTGGCCGCGTTCGTTGAGCAGAAGTACCAACAGATGCGCAACAAGGACATGGGCCAGGGCGGCGTCATCAACAAAGCAATTAAGGGGCGCTGATGGCTATCGAACGATTCACCTGGGCGACAGAGAAGGGCGCAGAAGGTGATATCACCCAGCGCGTTCGCTCCAAGCAGTTTGGCGATGGCTACGAGCAGTCGGTCGAGGATGGCCTCAACAACCGGTCGCAATCATGGCCGGTGACCTTTACCGGTTTGAAGGGGCGTATCAAGGACATCATGGCCTTCCTCGACCGGCACAAAGGGGCGAAGGGCTTCCTCTGGGAGCCGCCCCTGGGTGAGCTTGGCCTCTACAAGTGCAACGGCTACAAGCCAGTGCACCGCGGCGGCCAGGTCTACGCCATCACTGCGACTTTCCAGCAAACCTTTCATCCCTGAGATAACCGCACATGGCACTGATCACGGACATCCAGAAACTGGAGCCCGGCGGCGAGATTCGCCTGTTCGAAATTGACGGCACCGAGTACGGCGCGGATTACCTGCGCTTCCACGGTCACGCCATCCCGCACACGCCAGAGGAATTGCTGGCCTATGAGGGTTCGGAAGAGGACCTGCCCGCCAAGTCGATTATCTGGCAGGGCCAGGAGTACGCGGCCTGGCCGGTGCAGATTGAGGGTATTTCCTCGAGCAGCGACGGCACCGCCTCTCGGCCAACCTTTGCCGCAGGCAACGTCAACGGTCGCGTCACAGCGCTGTGCCTGGCCTTTGAGGACATGCTCAAGTTCAAGCTGACTGTCCGTGAGACGCTGGCCCAGTACCTGGACGCGGCGAACTTCCCCGATGGCAACCCAACTGCCGACCCGACCCAGGAGGCGCTGGAAAACTGGTACATCGACCAGAAAACCAGCGAGGACGGCGAGGCGGTGGTTTGGGAGCTGTCGTCCCCTGGAGAGATCGATAACCACGGTTTGCCAGGCCGGCAGATGACAACGTTCTGTCACTGGGCCATGACCAATGGGTACCGTGGGCCAGATTGCGGCTACACCGGCGCGGCCATGTTCGATGACGAGGACAATCCCACGGACGATCCGGCGCTTGACCAGTGCAAAGGCTGCTTGTTGTCTTGCAAGTTGCGCTTCGGCGAGAACAACGAACTGTCCTTCGGTGGATTCCCCGCCGTTTCCCTGATTGCCCGGAGCTGACCATGCGCAAGCACATCATTGCGGCTATCCGGGCGCACGCGGCGGCCCAGTATCCAAAAGAATGTTGCGGCCTGCTGCTCGCCACCGGGCGCAAGCAGAAGTATTTCCCGTGCCGGAACATCGCAACGGAGCCGAACGAAGAGTTCAGGCTTGATCCCGAGGACTACGCCGCGGCTGAAGACTTGGGCGAAGTGATCGGCATCGTTCACTCACACCCGGACGCCACCAGCAGGCCGTCGCCGCATGACCTTGCCATGTGCGAGGCCACGGCATTGCCCTGGCACATCCTGAGCTGGCCCGAGGGCGACCTACGCACGATCACACCGACCGGCCGTACGCCGCTGCTCAAGCGCCCGTTCGTGCACGGCGCCTGGGACTGCTGGCAGGCCTGCGCCGACTGGTATCAGCGCGAGTGGGGCTTGAGTTCGAGGCCTTCCAGCGCACCGATGGCTGGTGGGAGAGCGCGGAGAACGCGAGCTTGTACGAGCAGCACTACGAGGCAGCCGGCTTCGTGCGTGTTGATCGCCCGCAGCGCGGTGACATGATCGTTATGCAGGTTGGCCGGACTGCTCACCCGAACCACGCTGGCATTTACCTTGGCACCGACCCGTCACTGCCTGGTGAGGATTCAGGAGTTTTCGGACCTGGCCCTTTCCTGCTGCACCACCTATACGGCAGGCCGTCAGAGATAATTGTCTGCGGCGGCCCTTGGCATGACCGTACGCGTCTGATCCTCAGGCATAAGGACGCAAAACAACCGTGACGCGGCGGGGGCACGCAAGTCATGCAGAATTGGCATTCCGTCCACGTTTGGTGGCTGAGCAGTACATCTGTTGAGTGATGGCAAATTGACCTTGCGCAACGACAACTGTAGATTCCTCGCGAAAGAGCGGCTCGCTCGTAGCGAGTGAGCAAGAACAATCATCGGATGAAGGGAATCAACTTGGCCAAATTTATGTGGTTCGTCACCATCGTAATGTCGTTTATAGGTGCGGTTGTGGGCTTTGGCGGGATGATGCTTGCGAAAAGCGCCCCGCAGGAAGCGGCCGCAGCTGCAATGGGGCTGACCTGTGCAGTGATTCCTTACTGCATTGCTCGGGCATTCACTGAGCTACGCTCGTTGTAAGGTCAGAAGCAGACTCATGAATCCCGGCCAAGCGCCGGGTTTTTTGCATCTGGCCTTCCCAGTGCTACAGTCCCGCCAAACCAACGAGGGAACGACATGCGGATTTTATTATCAGGTACAGCGATGGTGGCGCTTGTTTTGTCTTCAGGCATTGCACTGGCTGCAAAACCATCCGATGAAACGCTCAGTTATTGCACTTCCGTTTCAGAGATGGCCGCTTCGATTATGAAAAATAGGCAGAATGAAGTTTCAATGGCCAAAATGATGAAAGCCTCTGCTGGAGACCCATCTGTCGACGCGCTTGGGGCGGAAGTCATCAAGGACGCTTACAGCACTTCGGCCTTCCGTACGGAGGAAAACCAAAAAAGGGCGGTAAGCGAATTTGAAAATAAATGGTTTTCTATATGCCTGAAGGCGAAAGACAAATGAGGGCTCTGGGCTCGGTACGTAAGCTTGTTTTGGCCTTCATTATTTGCTCGTCGGCGGCGATGCTCGCGGGGTGCATGGCGCCCACGATGAATGAGGCGCGCCAGAGCGGACCTTACAAGGTAATGAGCTCGAAAAAGGCCGACGCCGCGCTGGCAAAGTGCGTTCAGTACGAATGGCAGAACCAGCCGATCTTCGGCGGCGCGCCTGGCGCAACGCTTCAGCCGGGGCGTGACACCGGATATACGGTATTCACTGAGGGCTCTCAGTACTTCGTTGATATCCAGCCAAAGGGCACCGGCTCAGAGGCGAAGTATTACGTCGTTGTGGGTAATTGGATCGCAAATAAACGATTGACCGCGCTGCAAGGCTGCTTGTAGCGACACATCAAATTGTTCAAGGCTCGCTTCGGCGGGTCTTTTTTTTGCCTGGAGAAAATCACATGGCGGCACTTTCCATCAATTATCAGCCAATGACCACAATCCTGCTCTACGGCCAGCTTCGGCAGTTTGGGCGCTCATTCCGAATGGCTGTGAGGTCTCCCGCCGAAGCGGTGAAAGCTCTGTGCGTTCAAATTCCAGGCTTTGAGCGCTTCCTATCCAACGCAAAATCCAAAGGGATCGAGTTCGCCGTTTTTCGCGGCAAGACGAATCTGGCGGAAAAGGAACTTGGATTCACGGGGAGGGTGACATCCGCATCGCCCCAGTCATCACCGGCAGCAAGCGAGGCGGGGCACTGCAGACCATTATCGGCGCAGTATTGATCGTCGTCGGCCTCGTCATCACCGGCGGCACCTTTGGCGCAGGTGCGCCTTTTGGCTCGGCCCTGATCATGATGGGCGGGTCGATGGTACTGGGAGGCGTAATCCAGATGCTCAGCCCGCAGGCTGGCGGCCTCAAGACCAGCGCGGCGCCCGAGAACACCCCCGGCTACGCCTTCGGAAGCGCCAAGAACACCACGGCGTCCGGTAACCCAGTTCCACTGTGTATCGGCGAGCGTCGCTGGGGTGGTGCAATCATCAGTGCCGCCATCTACGCAGAAGACCAGATGTAGCCAATGCCTGAAGCACCGCAGCCGCCCATGAGGCGGTTTTTTATTGCCTGGAGAAAAGCATGGGCGCAGCACACAAGTTAGACATCCACGGCGCCAAGGGCGGCGAAGAAAAACCAAAACGCCAACGGAAGCCCCGGACAGCCTGCGCTCTGTCGCCATCGCCAAAATGCTGATCGCCGTGGGCGAGGGTGAGTTCGAAGGCACGCCAACCGCGCGCGACATCTACCTCGATAACACCCCGCTGCAAGACCCCCAGGGCAACATGAACTTCCCGAACGTGAAGTGGGAATGGCGCACCGGGGCCGTGGATCAGACCTATATCCAGGGCATCCCCTCGATCGAGAACGAAACCACGATCAGCACCGAGCTGCGCAGCGGTACACCGTGGGTTCGAGCGATCAGCAACACCAGCTTTCTGCCGTGCGAGTACGTTTCTCCTGGCCGGCGCTACAGTCCGTGGACGCGAACAACAACATCAATGGTTACCGGATCCAGTACAAGGTCGAACTGGCAACCGATGGCGGGGCCTATCAGGAAGTCCTGAGTGAGGTAGTCGACGGCAAGACAACCAATCTTTACGAGCGAACCCGACGTATCGATTTGCCCAAGGCAGCCAGCGGCTGGCTGATGCGGATAACGCGACTGACCGTCAACCAGAACAGTCCGGGCAAGTTCTCCGACATCATGCAGATAGCGGGTTTCACCGAGGTTATTGACGCCAAGATCCGTTATCCCAATACCGCGCTGCTCTACATCGAGTTCTCGGCCGAGCAGTTCCGCAGCATTCCGGCCGTCACCGTTGGCTGTAAGGCTCGCAAATGGCAGGTGCCGAGCAACTACGATCCCGTATCGCGTACTTACAGTGGCATCTGGGACGGGACGCTCAAAGAGGCATACACCAATAATCCGACCTGGGCCACTTATGGCATTACTACGGTTGACCGCTTCGGCTTGGGCCGCCGCATAAAGCCGTGGATGGTCGACAAGTGGGAGCTCTACCGCATCTCGCAGTACTGCGACCAGTTGGTGCCGGACGGGAAGGGCGGCCAGGAGCCGCGCTTCATCTGCAACCTGAACCTGCAGAGCAAGGCTGATGCCTGGTCGCTGCTGCGTGATATCTCAGCGATCTACCGGGGCATGACTTACTGGGCCCAGGGCCAGGTATTCACCCTGTCGGATATGCCGCGCGCTACCGACTTCGACTTTGCCTACACCCGGGCGAATGTCATCGATGGCAAGTTCACCTACTCGAGCGCATCGGAGCGCACCCGCTACACGCGGGCGCTGATCAGCTACGACAACCCGGGGAACAACTTCGACACCGACGTCACAGCTGTGACCGATGCCAAGTTGCAGCGGCGCTACGGCGACAACCCGCTGGAGATAAGCGCTATTGGCTGCACCCGCGAATCCGAGGCCCAGCGCCGGGGCAAGTGGGCGCTGCTCACGAACTCCAAGGATCGGGCGGTTACCTTCAAGGTCGGCCTCGACGGACGCATCCCGCTGCCTGGCTACGTGATCCCCATCGCGGACGAGCTCCTGGCCGGCCGGCCGGTGGGCGGGCGTATCTCGGCGGTGAACGGCAAGGTCATCACCCTGGACCGCGATACCCAGGCCAAGCCCGGCGACCGGCTTATCCTCAACCTGCCCGACGGCAAGTGCGAGGGCCGCACCGTGCAATTGGTCAGTGGGCGCCAGGTCACCGTGACCGTTGCCTACTCCGTGCCGCCTGAGCGCGAACTGGTGTGGGCGCTGGATGCTGACGACCTGGCCATCCCGCTTTATCGCGTGGTCGGCGTGGCGCGGCCGGAGCCTGGTGTGTTTGAAATCTCGGCAGTTCAGTACGACCCGAGCAAGTTCGATCACATCGACACCGGCGCCCGCCTGGAAGAGCGGCCAATCAGCGTTGTGCCTATCACCGTCGTTCCTGCCCCCGCGAGCGTCGACATAACGTCGAACTACTCCGTGGACCAGGGCCTGGCGATCAGCACCATGAACATCTCATGGCCTGCCGTGGCTGGTGCGGTCGCGTATGACGTGGAGTGGCGCAAGGACAGCGGAAACTGGATCAAGCTGCAGCGTACTGGTTCGACGAGCGTGGACGTCACCGGCATATACTCAGGTGCCTATCTGGCCCGGGTGCGATCGGTGAGCGCCTTCGAGATCTCTTCTATCTGGAAGAGCTCCAACCTGACCAATCTGGAAGGGAAGGTCGGCCTGCCGCCGGCGGTGGCGTTCCTATCCACCACTAGCGAGCTGTTCGGCATTGGCATTCGCTGGGGTTTCCCAGCTGGCGCCGAGGATACCCAGCGCACCGAGCTGTGGTATGGCCAGGCCAATGACCTATCGGCGGCCACCAAACTCGCAGACCTGGCGCACCCCCAGGCGAATTACAGCATGCAGGCCCTAAAGGCTGGCGCGCAGTTCTTCTTCTGGGCGCGCCTGGTGGATCGTACCGGCAACGTTGGTCCGTTCTATCCAGTCGGTAACGGCGTGATGGGCATGGCCAGTGCCGATGCGGCGCCGGTGCTGGATTTGATCGCTGGCCAAGTTGGCCGGACGGAGCTCGGTAAGGACATCACGGACGAGATCGACAAAATACCGGGCCTGCAGGCGCAAATTGATGCGCTCGACGGCTTGTCGGCGTACGACCCTGAATCGGTGTACCTGGAAGGTGATCTGGTGGTGGTCGGTAAGCGGATCTACCAAGCGACCCAGTTGGTGCCGGTGGGCACCTCGCCGCCGAACGCCGATTACTGGGTAGACGTGGGTCAGGTACTGGTCACCGCGAACGGATTGGCGCGCCAGGTCGAGATCAACACTACCAGCATCACCGAGTTGGATGGCGTGGTGACAGCCCAGGCGTCGAGCCTTCAGGCCCTGCAGTCGGCGTACCGAGACGACACTGGAGAGGGCGACCTGGCGGATGCGATCCAGGGCTACAACGCGTCTGCGAGTTTCGCGCAGGAAGTGAAGACGCGCGCCTCGCAGAACGCGGCCATGGTGCAGCGCCAGGCCGAACTCACTGCCGAAGTGGGCGATGTCGCCGGCACCGTGACTGATCTGGAAAGCGTTGCGGTCACCGACCGCGAGGCCACGGCCCAGGCTATCCAACAGATCGGCGTCAAGATCGACGATAACTCTGCAGAAATCCAAACGGTAAGCCGCGCTCAGGGCGACACTGACGGCAAGCTGTCCACGATGTGGGCCGTGAAGATGCAACTCAACCAAAACGGACAGTACGTCGCGGCGTCGGTAGGGCTCGGTATAGAGAACGTGGATGGTCAGTTGCAAAGCCATTTCTTGGTGAGCGCTGACACCTTTGCAGTAGTTAACGAAATCAACGGTGCTCTTTCTTCGCCATTCACGGTGCAAAACGGGCAGGTGTTCATTCGCTCAGCGTTTATTCAAGACGCGTCTATCGGTGTGGCGAAGCTGACCCAAAGCATCCAATCGGAGAACTACGTTCCGGGTAAAACGGGGCTGATGATCAATTTCGTAACCGGTGAGTTTGAGCTGAACAGCACGGTCGGGGAGGGTGGTCGTCAGATCGTCAACAACCGTGGAGGTAAGGTTTACGACGAAAACAATATCAAGCGATACCAGTGGGGAGACCTCACCGCATGAGCTATGGGATAAGGGTTTGGGGTCCGACTGGCCTGCTTGAACTGGATGAAAACTCCTTCACTGTGAGGGTTGTTCATTCGTCTTTGATCACGCGCCCAGCGGGCACCTCATACAGTGACATCGCGGTTGCTGGATGCGATCCCACAACATGCAACGCAGTGTGCATTCCTGTTTCAGAGTATCCGGCAGATCCCAGTGCACAGAACCTCTACGCGATTCAATATGAGCCTGAAGTTGCGTATGGGTTTGTGCGTGTTTGGTATGTGAATAGAGGAATAGATCCGTCCTCCCCACCAGCACCTGGCCTTGCAACTCAAAGGCTATTAGTTATGAAGTATCGATAATGGCTTATGGCATGAGCTTCACCAACAAAGCCGGAACTGTAGTCCTAGACTCCGAGTTTTCTAGGCTTGTCGTTCTTCATCGAGGGGATTACAGCGGGCCAATTAGTTTTCCGTCTCCGGTTACTTCTCAAGAGCCGCCCTTGGTTTTCATAAGGCCGAACTCTTCTTTCACGTTGAGCTACGCACGAATTAGCGGCGGCCCAGGGAATTGGACGGGCTTCTCGTTCAATGGGGAGGATCGGGAAAGTACTTTGCGGCGTCGTTCGGGGCCACGCCTACAGCTAGATTCGGTTTTAGGATATGGGATGGCTCGGGGAAACTATTGGTTGATAGCGGAACTCCCTGTGCGCAGTTCACGCGGACAATCTCGTCTTGGGCCAATATTGGCTCAGGCAGCACAGGGCAAGGAACAACTCAAGTTTTCTTCACTGCCACATCACCTCTCAATACGGGTGACTTTATGTTGATAAATAATATCGGCATGGATGTAAGTGCAGGGGTTGCTAAAGCGGCGAAGCTTTATTGTCAGTGGGACTATTCCGCCAACAGAATAGTAATGTCCACGGTTGGCGTTTCAAACTCAGCAACATTCTATGTTCCTGTTGTATTCGCCAAACCAATAACATAGGTGAATTAAATGACTTGGTACAAGACGGGAACGGTTACTGTTGCATCTGGCAGCAATGCTGTTATCGGCATGGGCACATCCTTTATCGCAAACTCGCGCGTTGGAGATGCCTTTCGTGGGCCAGATGGCGAGTGGTACGAAGTTACAAACATTGCCAGTAACACCTCCCTTTCGATTGCGCCAGATTATCAAGGCGCATCGGTGGCAGCTGGCGCGTACTCCCTTGCTCCCATGCAGGGATACGTCAAAGACTCAGCCGACGCACTGCGAGAAGCGACCAAGACCATCGCCGGTGGCGTGGCGGATATGCAGGAGCAAGTGGCGGCCGCGAGCGAGGCTGCTGAATCTGCTGGGCAATCCAAGGCGACGGCCACCGAGCAAGCAGGTATTGCAACTGCGGCCGCAGAAACCTCTGCTGGCAACAAGAACGCCGCGCAGCAAGCAGCCCAACAAAGCCAGGGCTCTGCGCAGGCATCTAGTGATGCAGCCGTTAGATCTGAAACCGCCCGGGATTCCATCATCCAATCGGAGCAGGCGGCCGCCGCGTCAGCTGCAGCAGCGAAAGATTCGGCAGACCGAGCTGAAGAGGTTACTGAAGGTAAGGCAGCCAGTGGCAACAACAACGATATCACTTCGTTATGGGCGCTCACTGCGGACGGTTTCGACCGGCTACGCCAGGGAATCGCGGCGATGGTTGGCGCAACTGCAGGCGCGGTTGGGATTAAAGGCCTTGTGCCTGCGCCCTCGGTGGCCGATCGGCTGAAGGTACTGAGCGGGGCGGGGACCTGGGTTCCGCTGCCAACAGGAGCAGCATGGGGCGCAATTACAGGGGCACTTTCTGATCAGTCGGATTTGCAGGCGGCGTTGGATGCTAAAGCCAGTTTGGCAAGTGTCCCAGTAATTCCTACTGCGGCTACGTTCATCCGCCTTGCCGAGGCATCCAACACCACGGTAACACTGCCAGCGGGCGGGACTTGGGCATGGTGGTATATAAGGATGAACTCATCTAGCGGCGTGTATAGCGGTGTCAATCCGCAAGTAGGTGTAAGTGCAGGAGGCACCGTGATATCGGCTGCTACTTCAGGAATTTACCCTATGGGGATTGCGTGGAAAATATCATGAGTGAATTTTATTATCTTACAGATGGATCGGCTGTTGGTAATTACAACGGAATGCCTTACAACTTTCACCCTAAAGCAACACCTGAGCAATGGTCTTGGTTTCAGGCAGAGCTTGCGGCTGGTAATTTTCAGGAGGTTGCTAGGCCGCCAGACCCTGCGGCAGATCCGATTGATCCAGCAATTGTCGAAAACTCGTGGCGCGAAACCCAAATGCCTATCGCCCAGCAGAATGTGACCGCCATCGAGTACGGCGAGGAAGACATTACCGGAACCGCTCAGCAGTGGCAGAAATACTGGCTGGCCCTACGCAAGTGGACCGAAATCAATCCTGACTTTCCCGACAGTAGCAAGCGCCCAGTCGCGCCCAGCTGATCCTTAACAAAACAACGACACCCGCCATCGAGCGGGTTTATTTTGCCTGGAGAAAAGCAATGGCACGACTTTCTGAGTCTCTCGCCGGCGGCCGTAACGCGCTGGCCTTCCTCGATATGCTCGCCTGGGGTGAGGGCACCAGCACCTCACCGGCCACGGCTATGGATGGTTACGACGTGATCGTGACCGGTATCGACCGCAAGCCGGAAGTGTTCAAGGATTTTACGGATCACCCGTTCGCCAAGGGGCGCGCGTCGAAGGTCATCAATAGCAAAGGGCTCACGTCCAATGCCTCGGGCCGGTACCAGCAGATGCTGAAGGACTGGCCGCACTACAAGGCCCTGCTCAAGCTGACGGACTTCAGCCCGATCAGCCAGGACCTTTTGGCGCTGCAGCACATCCGCGAGTGCCGGGCTTTGCCTGATGTGCTTGCCGGCCGGATCGAGACGGCTATCTCGAAGTGCCGGAACATCTGGGCCAGCCTGCCGGGTGCTGGGTATGGCCAACGGGAACACCGGCTGGAGGACCTGCTGAAGCAATACCGCTTGGCGGGCGGGGTGATGTCGTGACGCCTATGCAGATTGTGGCCGTCATCGTGCTGGCGGTCGTGATCAGCGCCGGTGGCACCTGGCGGGTACAGGACTATCGCTACGGCAAGCAGCTGGCAGAATTCGGCGAAGCTCAGGCGCTCGCCATCACTGAGGCGGGCAACACGGCCCGCGTAGAAGAGCAGCGCCGCCAGAAGGCAGTGAATAAGGAAGCAAGCGATGCGCGAGAACAGAACAATGCTGCAACTGTGGATGCTGGTGCCGCTGACGCTGCTGGTGACCGGTTGCATGTCGAAGCCGGCAAGTTCGCCGCCACTGCCTGCGGCGATCCCGGAGCTACCCAGCGAGGCGCGTCAGCCACCCGCGCCGCTATGGTGCTCTCCGACCTGCTCCAGCGGGCTGACAAAAGAGCGGGAGAGCTGGCGGCAGCTTATGACCATGCCCGAATAGCCGGACTGACCTGCGAGAGAAGCTATAACTCGTTGAGTGTCAGGCCTGCTTCTCAGTAAGTTTTCGCAGTTCGCCCAGTAGCCGCTGGTTCTCTCTAAGCAGATGGTCACGCTGTTCGGCTACGAGCTTAATGCTAAGGATGCTGGGGGTGACCCAAGCTGTTTCAGCTCATCAAGATCGTGTTTCGCTAGCTTCAGCGCTTCCTCTGCATCCGCCTTTCCAGTGAGCAGGAGATCGTTCATCTGCACCAGCCCGGCTACATTCGCCCGGGCCTTACGCAGCTGATCTTGTGCTCCGTTGAGCTCGTCTTCGAGAAGGGCGCACTGGTGCTTGTACATTTCCAGAGGCGTCGGGCATCCGAGCCACTCACAGGTGTCTTGATCGATGTTCATCTTGGGAAACTCAAATGCTGTATGTGCATACAGTAATTGAGGCGGGGCAGATTTGGGAGTGGTGTTCGTCGGCAGGACGCCTTGGATGGATTGGAGCTCGTACCACTTTTCGTACCAATCAATGTTCCCTTGAGGGACTCTCTGGGGTCTCAGAAGGCGCTGAGACCCCTTGTCTAGCGCCTTTGGAATACGCCAGCTAATCCGCACAGCCGACTTATGCAGAGCTGCTAATTGGCTGGCATCACAAGATCAGCCCACTCCTGCATCATGGCTCGGCGCTGCTCCAGGTATGCCGCATGGTTGTATACGTCACGAATGAAGCTACTGTCTGCGTGCGCAAGCTGGCGCTCAATCCAATCCCGGTTATATCCGCGCCCGTTCATCTCAGTGGAGAAGAGGTGGCGGAATCCGTGGGGTGATTGTTTGCCAGTCAACCCGCACAGTTCCATGACGTTGTTGGCGTAGTTGGTTCCGATCGGTGCTGTAGGGTCGCTGCGATTAGTGAAGACATACCTAAGCCCGCCGGTTATGGGTAGCATGTCTTTCAGCAATTCGACGGCCTGGGTTGGCAGCGGTACCGCGTGCTCGCGCCGCGCCTTCATCTTCGCCGCCGGCGTTGTCCAGATCGCGGCATCAAGATCGATTTCAGACCATTCTGCGTGCCTGACCTCGCCAGGGCGTGAGGCCGTGTAGATCATCAGCATAATAGCCGATCGTAACTGGTGGCCGGACACGCATTGTTGAATGCTGGCGATGGTCTTGGGTAGTTCGCTGAACGGCAAGAATGGATGAGGCCGGTTCTGCGCGCCTTTCTCGGTGACGGCATGCATCTCAGCTGTAGGGTTCGATTCAATCAGCCCGGTGGCGATCGCATAGCTGAACACCTGGCCCATCCGCTGCCGAACCTTTACCGCCGTGACTACAGAGCCGCGCTTTTCGATGCGTCGTATCAGGCCGATCACGTCGGCGCGCTTGATGGCGTCGATCTGCCGCCCGCCAAATGTTGGAAGCACATCCAGTTCCATCAAATTGCTGATGATCCGGTAGGTGCCCGGCGATATGCTGCCCTTCCTGAATGCCAGCCACTCATCGTACACGCGGCGGAATGTCCGGCCGCCAGCCTCAATCAGTCCTGCCTTCTTCTCCTTCCTTGATTCGCGCGGGTCTACGCCGCGCGCAATGTCTTCCCGCGCCTCATCTCTGCGAGAGCGCGCTTCCTTCAGGCCCGTTTCCGGGTATGTTCCAAAAGAAATCCTTGCCTGTTTTCCAAGCCATGTGAACCGAAAGTGCCAGCTTTTGATTCCACTGTTCGCCACGTAAAGCGAAAGACCCAGGGAGTCGGGGAGGGTGTATGCCTTTTCCTTTGGCTTGGCCTGTCTGGCCGCTGTGTCCGTGAGTGCCACTAGTACATCCTCTCAAAACCATTTTCAATGTACTGGATGATGTACTAACTAATTGCCATTGGGAAGGTATCGTGTGGTACGCGGTGATACTCAAATGCTTTTGTTTGTTGGGTTGTACGGAGGGAACTGGGAAGGGGTGGTTTCAGGCGGGAGGCTACCGTGGAATCTTTGAAGATTTCCACAGTATTTTCAGCTCGGTCAGGTATCTGGCAGGCGGCGAGTTTAACAGCTTGGCCCGCCGTCGCGCATACCGCTGGATCAAAGCGCCTGCAAGCGCTCGCCCAGGCCACCCTTGTCGGCCAGCGCCAGAAACTCGTCTCCCAGCCGTTGGCTCTCGCTCATCGCGGTTTGCCAGTACTTGTTACGGCTGGAGTCGTCACCCATGAAGCGCTTGAAGTCACTGCGATCTGGGAGTTTGCCGTGGGGCAGGCGGGCCAGGTAGTCCTTGGACGGTGCCAGCAGCAATACGTCCTGCAAGCCTTGCTGGTTACTGCGACGCCACGGCAGGCCCTTGTCGAACCAGCCGGGGATGACCCGGTCGGTGAAGTGCGGGTACAGCACGATATCGTCGCCGTGGTAGGGCAGGTCGAGGTGGTAATCCAACAGGCCGCCGTCGCGGTAGGTGCCAGCGCCGGCGCCGGGCAGATCGCGCACGCCTTGCATCACCATCGGGATCGAGCCCGACGCCAACAGCGCCTGGCGCAGGTTGCCCAGGTCCAGGTCGAGGAACCGCGAGGGGAAATCCTCCAGCGCATGCACCGGCGGCGCCTGGCGCGGGTCGTGGATGATCAGCCGCTCGAAGTGCCGCGACAGCCGCGCACGGCCGCGCAGGTTATCGGCGATCACCGATGACAGGCCCAGCCCGAGGCGCCCCCGATGGTCATCGGCGAGCAGGCCGTGGCTCTTGACCACCATGATGTTCAGGCGGTAGTCGGGGTTGTCCAGCACCCGCGCATCGCGGCCGGCCAGCAGGTCGTCGAGCATGCGCTGGCAGCTCTGGCTGACCTCGGCCATGGTCACGCCCTTGGCAAAACGCTGCTCGTTATACAGGCGGCCGAGATCGAGCAAGCCCTGCACGGGGTCGGGCAGGCAGGCGCTGGCAAACCGCCAGGAGCCGATGGAGGCTCCGATCAGCGCGCGCTCCCGAGGTGCGCGGGGCAGCCAATCGCCGAACAGCGCCAGGTCCAGGCCCTGGATACCCAATGCCTTGGGGCCACCCGCCGCACCAGGGAGAATGCCGACGTCGGCGGGCTGCAGGCCCTGTTCACGAATACGCGTGAAGGCGCGTTTGCCGGCCTTGAGGGTCAGGGCAGGAAATTTGATGTGGATGGCTGTCATACCGGTCTCTGTTGAAGCGAGCAGGGCAGTATAGGAAATCTCGCCTGTTGAGGGGGGAAGCGCGCTGTAGGTAATTGCCATGGTGGCAATTCAGTTTCAATTAAGTTGTGACAGGTACGGTTGCCGCTGTAGGAAAAATATCCTGACACGGAGACTCTTCATGAAGCGCCTTACAGCGCTGGTCACCGCCGGTATGATTGCCTCCGCAGCGCCCTATGCCTGCGCAGTGGACCCCGACAAACCGCTGAAATTACCCGGCACTGTTACAATTGTCGCCTTTGATCAGCTGGAATCCACAGCCCTGGCCCTGCACCCCGGCTCGACCTTGCTGGACACCGACCTGGACGAGGAATACGGCAAGTATCTCTACCAAGTCGAATTGCAGGATGCCAACGGCATCGAGTGGGACGTTGAATTGGACGCGCTCACCGGGCAGGTTCTCAAGAATCATCAGGAAACGTAATGAAGGTAAATTTATCCGCCAGCAGTCGAGTGGCGCTGGTTCTCCTGGTTTTTTGCTCAAGTCTGGCGGCACGCGATCTTGATCAGGATGAAGCCTTGGCACTGCGCCAGCAGGGTGTGATCCTGCCATTGGAAGCGCTGTTGCAACAGGCCATGGAGCGCCATCCTGGCTCCCGCCTGCTGGAGGCTGAGCTGGAGAAAAAGCACGGCAAGTACGCTTATGAAGTGGAACTGGTCACTGCCGAGGGCGTGGTACGCGAGATCAAGTTGGACGCATCCACGGGTGTGCTGATCAAAGACGAGGAAGACTGATGCGCCTGCTTCTGGTGGAAGACAACGTACCGCTGGCCGATGAACTGTTGGCTGGCCTGCAGCGCCAGGGCTACGCCGTAGACTGGCTGGCCGACGGACGTGATGCCGCGTACCAGGGGCGCAGCGAGCCCTATGACTTGATCATCCTCGACCTTGGCCTGCCGGGCTTGCCAGGGCTTGAAGTGCTGGCCCAGTGGCGCGCCGCCGCGCTGGCCACGCCGGTGCTGATCCTTACCGCTCGTGATTCCTGGTCCGAGCGCATCGAAGGGCTCAAGGCCGGTGCCGACGATTACCTGAGCAAACCCTTTCACCCCGAAGAGCTGTACTTGCGCATTCAGGCGCTGTTGCGCCGTTCCCATGGGCGGGCCAACCAACCGACCTTGCAGACTGCCGGCCTGCACCTGGACGAAGGGCGTCAGTGCGTGCTGCGCGATGGCGCGGAGATCTCGCTGACCGCCGCCGAATTTCGCCTGTTGCGCTACTTCATGTTGCACCCCGAGCAGATCCTGTCGAAAAGCCACTTGGCCGAGCATTTGTATGACGGCGAAACCGAGCGCGACTCCAATGTGCTGGAAGTCCACGTCAACCACCTGCGGCGCAAACTGGGCCGCAGCGTGATTGAAACCCGACGTGGCCAGGGTTACCGGTTTGGCGTCAACCCGGCATGAGGTCGATTCAACGGCGCCTGAGCCTGGGCCTGATCAGCGTGATGGTGATTGTCGGCGTGGCATTGGCGCAAACCAGCTTGTGGTTGTTCGAGGCCGGTTTGCAACGCTACCTGGAGGCAGGACTGCGCAATGACAGCGAGAGCCTGCTGGTGGCACTGGTACGTGGCCCCGACGGTTTGCAACTGCATGAGAAGCGGTTGTCGCCGGCATATCAGCGACCGTTTTCCGGGCACTATTTCCGCATTGATTTCGCCGATAACCACTGGCGCTCCCGCTCGCTGTGGGACCAGGACCTGCCGCACCTGCCCGAGGCCGGACTCAAGAGCAACCTGCAACTGGGGCCTGAAGGCCAGCAACTGTTGGTGCTGCGTGAGGACTACAAGCGCTTCGGCCAATCTATTTCCATCAGCGTGGCCCAGGACTACACGCCGGTGCGTGAAAGCTTCCGTTTGATGCGTCAGATCGGCCTGGTGCTGGGCCTGGCGGCGCTGCTCTTGGTGCTGGTCCTGCAACGGGTCACGGTGCGTCGCGCCTTGCGCCCGCTGGAAACCGCGCGTGAACAGATCGCCCAGCTGCAACAGGGCCAGCGTTCCCAGCTCGACACCCAGGTGCCGCTGGAGCTGGAGCCGCTGGTGGCGCAGATCAACCACCTGCTGGCGCATACCGAAGACAGTCTCAAACGCTCGCGCAACGCCCTGGGCAACCTTGGCCACGCCCTGAAAACCCCGTTGGCCGTGCTGCTCAGCGCGGCCTCCAGCGAGGCCCTCAAGGATCACCCCGAACTGAGCAAACTGCTGCGTGACCAGTTGGAGCAGGTGCAGCAACGCCTCAACCGTGAACTCAACCGCGCGCGGCTGGCTGGCGAAACCCTGCCGGGCGCGTTGTTCGACTGTAAAAAAGAACTGCCCGGGCTGATGGCGACGCTGAACATGATCCACGGTGAACACCTGGACCTGAGCTATCACGTGTCCCCTGGGCTGCAATTGCCTTGGGACCGTGAGGACCTGCTGGAGCTGTTGGGCAACCTGCTGGATAACGCCTGTAAATGGGCGGATGCCGAGGTGCGCCTGAGCATCAGTGAAACGGCGCAACATTACCTCTTGGCCGTTGAGGACGACGGCCCAGGCATTCCTGTCACCCAGCGTGACCAGGTGCTCAGCCGTGGTGCGCGCCTGGATGAACAGATCGATGGCCATGGCCTGGGGCTGGGGATCGTGCGTGATATCGTCGAGGTATGGGGCGGGGTGTTGCAGTTGCAAGAGAGTGAGCAAGGTGGTCTGAAAGTGCTGATCGAATTGCCCAAGCGCTGACCGCGATCAAAAAAGTGGGAGCAAGCCTGCTCCCACTTTGCACCGCTCAGCTATCAGAAAAAGTGCCGCTCACTCACACCCGGAACTGATCCATCAACCCCTGCTGCTGATTCGCCAGGCTATTCAACGCCTGACTCACCCGCGCCGATTCATTCGCCTGCTCCGACAACGACTCGGTCACATCACGAATGGTCGCCACATTGTTGTTGATCTCCTCGGCCACCGCGCTTTGCTCTTCGGCGGCGCTGGCGATCTGCAGGTTCATGTCGCTGATCACCGTGACCGCATCCCCGATCTGGCGCAGGGCGGTCACCGCCTCGCCGACCTGCTCGACGCTGCCTTGGGCCTGGCGATAGCTGTTGCCCATGGAGCCCACCACTTCTTCGGTGCCGCTTTGCAATTGCTCGATCACCTGGCGGGTTTCTTCCACCGATTCCTGGGTGCGTCGTGCCAGGTTGCGAACTTCGTCGGCAACGACGGCAAACCCACGACCGGCCTCACCGGCGCGGGCGGCTTCGATGGCGGCGTTCAGCGCCAGCAGGTTGGTTTGCTCGGCGATGCCGCGAATCACTTCCAGTACCGAGCCGATCTTCTCGCTGTTGGCAGCGAGGCCTTCGACCTGCGTCATGGCGGTGCTCATATCGGCTGCCAAATGCCCGATATTGGTGGTGGTACGGTCGATCACAGTCAGCCCGTCGCGGGTGGCCTGGTCGGCATCGCGGGCGGCTTGTGCGGCTTGGGCGGCGCTGCGGGCGACGTCTTGGGCGGTGGCGCTCATTTCGTGGGAGGCGGTGGCCACCTGGTCGACCTGGCGGTACTGCTGCTCCATGCCGGCACTGGTTTCGGTTGCGATCGCGGCGGATTGGTCAGCGGTGCCACGGGCGTCCTGCACCGAACGTTTCACCTCGGCAATAATCGGTTGCAACTTGTCGAGGAAGCGGTTGAACCAGCCGGCTAATTGGCCCAGCTCATCTTTTTTGTCGTAGGCCAGGCGGCGTGTCAGGTCGCCTTCGCCGCTGGCGATGTCTTCCAGCATGTGCGCCACGCCGAGGATCGGCCGGGTCACGCTGCGGGCCATCAACCACACCAGAATCAAGCCGAGCACGGCCGCGAACAGGCCCAGGCCCAGTTCCAGCAGAGTGCCCTTGGCATTGTCGGCGTCCAGTTGGGCTTTGAGCGCCTCGGCAGGTGCCACCAGCACTTTCTCCGGTACATCCAGCAACACGCCCCATGGCTTGCCATCCGGGATTGGCGCGAACGGCGCCAGTACCTTGAGTTGATGGTCGGTGCGCAGGCTGCGGATCTGCGTGCTGCTGGCCAGGGCGCTGATCAGTTGCGCGCCGTTGGCGCTGTCGACCTGGTCCAGGCGTTGGCTGAGCTTGCTTGCGTCCGGGCTGTAGCCGGCAAGCAAACCGGTAGGGCTGAGGATGCTGACCTGGGTCTGGCCGTCATACAGTTTGTGGCTGGCCTGTTGGCTGACCGCCTGCAGGCTGTTGAGGTTGATGTCCACGGACAGCGAGGCAATCACTTTGCCTTTGACCGTCAGCGGGAACACGATGCTGGTCATCAGCACGTTTTGCCCGTTGATCACGTAGAAGTACGGTTCGATCACACACGGCTTGAGGGTGGTACGCGGGCAAGTGAACCAGGCGTTGGCCTTTTCACCGCTGGGGCCCACGCTGGTGTCGGACATGTCGCTTTCCGGCAGCGCCATCGACTCCAGTTTGCCCGGGGTCGGCTGTGACCAGTAGAGGGCGAAGCGGCCCTTGTCGTTGCTGCCCAGCTCCGCCTGGTTGGCGAACAATTCATCCTTGCCGTCCAGGGCATTCGCTTCGAATACCAGCGACAAACCCAGCAAATCAGGGTTGGCCTGCAGCGCAGCCTTGACCTGACGGGTCAGGTCTTCGCGGGTGTCGAAGGCGTCGAGGAAGCGTTTTTCGGCCTGCTCGCGCAAAAACAGCACTTGGCGGGAAAAACCATGGCCGTACTGATAGGCGTCCATGAACTGGCGACGAATGCCCAGTGCCTGCACTTCACCTTGGGCCTCGATGCGCGATTGAGCGGCTTCGTCGAGCATCTGCATGCTGGACGCCTTGACCTGTTCCGAACTCTGCTCCATGCGATAGAGCGACAGACCCACCAGCAGGGTCACGATTCCCAGCAGGCAAAGGCCGGCGAGCAGGGTGATTTTCCATTGAATGGACAGCTGTCTGAGGGACATCGAGGAGCATCCTTAACCTGAAAACACAGAGAATCAGGTTATCGGCCGTTTTTTTCGAATCTTTATTATTTAAACGTTCAATTGAAAGCTAAAAGCGGCGCCGTTTTTTGACATGCGGCCCCGCCTGCTGCAAAGTGCGCGCCCTCTAATAAGACCTCCTTCAAGCCTGCACGCTGGCAGCCATCTGTGGCCGCCTGGGCGCGGGCATGCCTGTTTTTTATGTTTCTGCTTGAGGTAACCATGATTAACGCAGTCATTGCCGCGGTCGGCACCATGCTGGTGCTCAGCTTGTCCCGCGTGCATGTGGTCATTGCCATCATTGTCGGCGCCCTGGTGGGTGGCCTTACCGGTGGCCTGGGCATCGACGCCACGCTCAAAGCCTTTAATGGCGGGTTGGGCGGCGGTGCAACCGTGGCCTTGTCCTACGCCTTGTTGGGCGCTTTCGCGGTGGCAATTGCCAAGTCAGGCCTGGCCCATGCCTTGGCCGACAAAGCGCTGATGCTGGTGGACCGGCAGGAAGCGACCGGTGGCAGCCACGTCAAATGGCTGCTCATCGGCCTGCTGTGGGTGGTGGCGATTGCCTCGCAGAACATCTTGCCGATTCATATCGCATTTATTCCGCTGCTGGTGCCGCCCCTGCTGTACGTGTTGACCAAGCTGCAACTGGACCGTCGCCTCATCGCCTGCGTAATGACCTTTGGCCTGATCACGCCGTATATGTTCTTGCCGGTGGGCTTCGGCAATATCTTCCTCAACCAGATCCTGCTGGCCAACGTGGCCAAGAGCGGCGTGGATATCAGCCAGGTCAACGTCACTCACGCCATGAGCTTGCCGGCCCTGGGCATGGTGGTCGGCCTGCTGGTGGCGGTGTTCGTCAGCTACCGCAAGAAGCGCGTGTATGACTTGGAGAAAATCGAGCGGGTCGAGCAAGTGGCGGTGCAGTACAACCCGCTGACCCTGCTGGTGGCCGGCCTGGCGATTGCCTCGGCGTTCATCATCCAGCTGTGGTTGGACTCGATGATCATCGGCGCCCTGGCAGGGTTCCTGATCTTCTCGGTGTCGGGCATCGTGCGTTGGAGCGACACCGACGACCTGTTCACCGAAGGCATGAAGATGATGGCCATGATCGGCTTCATCATGATCGCCTCGTCGGGCTTTGCCGAAGTGCTCAAGGCCACCGGCGACGTGCGTTCGCTGGTGGAAGCCTCGGCGGCATTCATCGGCCATAGCCGTGGCGTCGGCGCGTTGCTGATGCTGCTGGTGGGCTTGTTGGTGACCATGGGCATTGGTTCGTCGTTTTCCACCGTGCCAATTCTTGCCGCGATTTTCGTGCCGCTGTGTGTGCAGCTTGGGTTCAGCCCGGTGGCCATTGTGTGCATCGTCGGCACCGCGGGCGCCTTGGGTGATGCGGGTTCGCCTGCGTCGGACTCGACCCTTGGCCCCACCTCCGGCCTGAACATCGACGGCCAGCACCATCATATCTGGGACACCGTGGTGCCGACCTTCCTGCACTACAACATCCCGCTCCTGGCCTTCGGCTGGCTGGCGGCCATGACCCTCTGACCGTTGTTTGTAGTGAGCGGGCTTGCCCCGCGCGGCGATGTACCAGGCGCCCTAAGGTCTCCTGACAAAACGCCGCGCGGGGCAAGCCCGCTCACTACAGAAACTCTCTGCGCGGCCGTTAACCTCTTAAGTCGCCACTAATAAGAGAGAAAAGCCATGCGTCTGAGCCTGAAGGCCAAAGTCCTGTCCCTGGCCATTGTGCCGGTGTTGCTGTTTGCCGTGGTGATCAGCCTGACCACCGTGTGGATTCTCCAGGGCCAGGCGCGCAACGAGGTGGACGAAACCCGCCAGCGCCTGCTCAACGACGCCAAGGCCACTTTGCAAAGTTATGTGGAAGTGGCCATGAGCACCATCAAGCCGCTCTACGACGCGGCAGCCCCCGGAGATACCGCCGCGCGGGCCCAGGTGGTCAAGCTGCTGTCCAACACCAGCTATGGCAAGGACGGCTACTTCTTTGGCTACGACTCCGAGACCATCCGCCTGTTCAAGGGCAACAGCCCAGACGGCGTAGGCAAGAGCTTCAAGGACAACCGCGACCCCAACGGTGTGTACGTCAACCGCGACTTGGTCAAGGTCGGCAAGGAGGGCACCCACTACCTGCAATACAGCTCCACCCAGCCGGGGCAGACCGAACTGGTGCCCAAGCTCGGCTACACCGAATACCTGCCCAAATGGGACATGGTCATTGGTACGTCGGTGAACCTGGACGGCATCGAAGCCCAGGTAGCGGTGGTTGAAGCCAAAGTCAAAACACGCATGGAAGGCGTCTTGCTGAGCATCCTCGGGGTGGCCGTGGTGGTGTTGCTGGTGATCGCTGCGGTGGGTCTGCTGGTGGCGAATACCATCTTGCGTCCGCTGAACCTGATGAAAGCCAACCTCGACGACATCGCCGCCGGTGAAGGCGACCTGACCCGCCGTCTGGCGATCACCAGCCAGGATGAACTGGGCGATCTTGCCGGCGCATTCAACCGTTTTGTCGACAAGATTCACGGCCTGGTGCGCCAGATCACCGAAATGACCTCGCAACTCACCGGCCTGGTGAGCCAAGTGTCGGAGCAGGCCCAGCGCTCCGAGCAGGCCATGGAGCGCCAGCGCCACGAGACCGACCAGGTCGCCACCGCGATCAACCAGATGTCGTCCGCCGCCCACGAAGTGGCGCGCAGTGCCCAAGGCGCCGCCGTCGCCGCGCAACAGACCGACGTCGAAGGCCAGGCCGCCAAGCGCGTGGTGGACGGCAGCATCGTGCAGATCCACGCACTGGTGAACGATATCCGCAGCAGCGGCGTGTCCCTCGACAGCCTTCAGCAAGACGTGTCCTCGATTGTCAGCGTGCTCGGCGTGATCCGCTCCATCGCCGAGCAGACCAACTTGCTGGCCCTCAATGCGGCGATCGAGGCCGCGCGGGCAGGGGAGGCTGGGCGTGGTTTTGCGGTGGTGGCCGATGAAGTCCGTGCGCTGGCCAGCCGCACCCAGACCAGCACCCAGGAAATCCAGGGCATGATCGACCGCCTGCAAAAGGTACCGAGGCCGCCGTGGACGCCATGCGCCGCTCCAGCGATGCCGGTGACGGCACCTCGGCCCAGGCCAACGAAGCCGGGGCATCGCTGGACACCATGGCCCAGTTGATCGGCACCATCAACTCGATGAACGCGCAGATCGCCAGCGCTGCCGAAGAGCAGACCGCCGTGGCCGAAGAGATCAACCGCAGCTTGCATCAGATCGCCGTGGCGGTGGACAGTGTGGCCGACGAAACCCAACTGGGCGCCCAGACCTCACGCAGCCTGGCGGAGCTGGGCCAGCGGCTGGGGCAGTTGGTTGGCCAGTTCAGGATCTAACCTGCGTGGCGAGGACGCTTGCTCCGGTTCGACAGCTTCAGACGTCACGCATCAACAAACCGAAGTTTAAATCCATCTCCGTCGGGAGCGGCACATACACCGTGTGCCCATCCCCCGGTGCCACCTCGATGGCTTCGCCCTTGGCGCTGTACAAACTGGCCAGGTCAAAGTGGAAATTACCGGCGGGGGTCATCAATTCCAGATGATTGCCCACCGTAAAGCGGTTCTTCACCTTGACCTCGGCCAGCTCACCGCGACGCTCGCCGGTCAACTCACCGACAAACTGCTGGCGCTCCGACACTGAACTGCCGTTCTGGTAGTTCTGGTATTCGTCGTGCACGTGGCGGCGCAGGAAACCTTCGGTGTAGCCGCGTTGCGCCAGGGATTCGAGATGGGTCATCAGGTTGCGGTCAAACGCGCGACCGGCCACCGCGTCATCAATCGCCTGGCGATACACCTGCGTAGTGCGTGCGCAGTAGAAGTGGGATTTGGTACGACCTTCGATCTTCAGCGAATGCACGCCCATCTGGCTCAGGCGCTCCACGTGTTGCACCGCACGCAGGTCCTTG
This sequence comes from Pseudomonas poae, assembly GCA_004000515.1. Taxonomy (GTDB): domain Bacteria; phylum Pseudomonadota; class Gammaproteobacteria; order Pseudomonadales; family Pseudomonadaceae; genus Aquipseudomonas; species Aquipseudomonas cremoris. Next base: position 6,255,136 of record CP034537.1, on the reverse strand, counting down.
GCGTTCATGATGTAGGTGCCGTGCTCGTCTTCGAAGGCGGGCATGTGTTCATCGGGACGGTTGGCTTCCTGCAGCAGGAACACCTGGTCGGTCGGCGCGCCAATCCCCAGGGTTGGCGTGTATTCCAGGACGATATCGCCAGTAGCGTTTTCCACCGCAGGCGTGGCCTGATATTTCCAGCGGCACGCATTGGTGCAGCTGCCTTGGTTGGCGTCGCGCTTGTTCATGTAGCCCGAGAGCAGGCAGCGCCCGGAATAGGCCATGCACAAGGCGCCGTGCACAAACACCTCCAGCTCCATGGCCGGTACTTGCTGGCGGATCTCGGCGATCTCTTCCAGCGACAGTTCCCGCGACAGGATCACCCGGCAGATGCCTTGTTGCTGCCAAAACTCCACGCTGGCCCAGTTCACCGTGTTGGCTTGCACCGACAAGTGAATCGGCATCTGCGGGAAGTGTCGGCGTACCAGCATGATCAACCCAGGGTCGGACATGATCAGTGCATCCGGGCCCATGGCGATCACGGGGGCCAAGTCCTTGAGGAAGGTCTTCAACTTGGCGTTGTGGGGCGCGATGTTGACCACTACGTAGAAGCGCTTGCCCTGGGCATGGGCTTCGTCGATGCCGAGGCCAGGTTGGCGTGGTCGAACTCATTGTTGCGCACCCGCAGGCTATAGCGCGGTTGGCCGGCGTAGACCGCATCGGCGCCATAGGCAAAGGCGTAGCGCATGTTTTTCAGGGTGCCGGCGGGGGCGAGCAGTTCGGGGGCAAGGATGGGAGGCATGGGCACGGACCGCAAAAAAAGGCGCGAGGGTAGACGAGGCACGCGGGCGGTTTATTGATCCAGATCGTTCTTTGGGCTTTTTGTATTGCTGTGTATCGGTGGGCGGTTTTTGACATAGGTGCGATACCTCCAGGGTGTCCAATAGGCGCCTCCCTATCGACAAGGTAAACACCATGCGTCCTTTCGCACTCCTGATCGCCGGCCTGCTGCTGATGGTCGCATTGGCCTGCAGCCTGATGGTCAGCCCTGAAACCAAGGCTGATGCCACAACCGGCAATACGCTGGGCCCCATGCCGTCGTTGGCGGGGGCGGTTGAATGGCTCAACTCTCCGCCACTGACCGGCGAGGTACTCAGAGGCAAAGTAGTACTGGTGGATTTCTGGACCTACGACTGCGTCAACTGTCGACGCACCCTGCCGTACGTAAAGGCCTGGGCGGAGAAGTACGAAAAGGATGGCCTGGTGGTAGTCGGCGTGCACACGCCGGAATACGCCTACGAGCACATCACCGCCAACGTCAGGGAGCAGGTGCGCAAGCTGGGGATCACTTACCCCGTTGCCATCGACAACAACTATGCGATCTGGCGTCACTTCGATAACCAGTACTGGCCCGCCCACTACCTGGTCGACGCCAAGGGGCAGGTGCGTTACACGCACTTTGGCGAAGGCCGTTATGACGAACAAGAACGGGTGATTCAGGCGTTGCTAAGCGAGGCCAAGGCGCAGGAATGATAGGGCCCAAGCGTGTTGGATAAATAAGGGCACTCCCAGGTTTCTGCGCGGACTAAGCAACAAGGCCTACGCGGGTCTGCTGCTTTTCTGACATGGACCGGACATGAATCAAACCAACCTGCAATTCAAGACCCTACTGCTGCTACTGGTGCTGGTGACCATCGCCTTTATCTGGATATTGCTGCCGTTCTATGGCGCGGTGTTCTGGGCGGTGATCCTGGGCATCATCTTTGCGCCAATGCAGCGACGCCTGCAGTTGCGGACGGGCTGGAACCGCAACCTCACGTCGCTGACCACCTTGGCCGCCTGCCTGGTGATAGCGATTTTGCCGGTGATCATCACCAGCGCCCTGCTGGTGCAGGAGGGGCAACGCTCTACAAGAACGTCGAAAGCGGCAAGTTGGACGTGGCGGGGTATATCGAGCAGTTCAAGAACGTGTTGCCGCCGTACTTCCAGCACCTGCTGGACCGCTTTGGCATGGGCAACCTGGAAGGCTTGCGGGAGAAGATCGTCAAGAGTGCGATGCAGGGCAGCCAGTTTTTTGCGTCCCAGGCGTTCAGCTTTGGCCAGGGTACGTTTGATTTCCTGGTGAGCTTTTTCATCATGCTGTATTTGCTGTTTTTCCTGCTGCGCGACGGCCCGGAGCTGGTGCGCAAGGTGCGCACGGCGGTGCCGTTGGCCGAGCCGCAGAAGCGCCGGTTGCAACTCAAGTTCAATCGGGTGGTGCGTGCCACGGTCAAGGGCAACGTGCTGGTGGCCGTGACGCAAGGTGCGCTGGGTGGAGTGATCTTCTGGTTCCTGGACATTCCCAGCGCGTTGCTCTGGGCGGTGTTGATGGCGTTCTTGTCATTGCTGCCCGCAGTGGGTGCCGGGATTGTATGGGGCCGGTCGCCGTCTACTTCCTGTTGAGCGGTTCGATCTGGCAGGGCGTGGTGCTGGGCTTGTTTGGCGTGTTTGTGATTGGCCTGGTGGACAACGTGCTGCGCCCCATCCTGGTGGGCAAGGACACCAAGATGCCGGATTACCTGATTCTGATCTCGACCCTGGGCGGCCTGTCGGTATTCGGCCTGAACGGCTTTGTGATTGGGCCGCTGGTGGCGGCGTTGTTTATGTCGAGCTGGGCGCTGTTTGTCGAAAGCAAGCCGCGGGTCAAGTTGCCGTTGCCTTAGGCTTCAGGCGTGAAGCTTGAAGTTTGCGGCCTGTTGCAGCTGTTTCTCGGCGGCCGACAACGACGTGAGTGGGCCGCTGATGGCTTCGCCGTCGCGTACCAGGTACCAGCAGGCGAGCAGGCCCAGTTCCCGAAGAGGGGCGGGGACGGCGCTGCCGATGACGGACATGATGTGAACAGTGGGCATAAGTACCTCCAATCGCTATGGAGGTCACTTTATTGGGTGAAGCGCTGTAGGAAAAATCACCTGTCTCGATAGTCGACATCGACGCCAGGCGTCAGTCCACGACTTGGTCGAGCATGTTCACCACTTCTTGTTCGCTTAGCAGCCCCTTGCGTACCAGGTTTTCCGCCAGCAGCGCGAGGAACTTGGCACTGCGATGGCCTTCCAGGGCCTTGAGCTCGGTAAGCGCGCTGTAGACCTTGCTGGACGTACAAAGGCCAGCGGTGCGGTGCGGGTTTTGTGTGGGCATGGTCAGTCGTCCTTAATTGTTATTGGGTGGACAGGATCGATAGTGGAAGCGTGTTGTGACACAAACATGACAGCGCGGGCCCCGATCGAGCAAGTAGACAATGGTGTTGATGATGTGCGATTTCGCTTGGGCCATTGTCCTCATAGCGACCTTGGCAGCATAAATCAGGACTTTTCACACAAAAAAAGGCCCCGCGTATGGGCGAGGCCTGGTTCAGACGTGTTGATTCAAATTTACCAGCCGCGGCCGTAGTAGCCGTGGGGAGGGCCGTAGTAGCCACGTGGCGGCCCGTAGTACACCGGCGCCGGACGGTAATAGACCTGTTGTTGCACATACACCGGTGGCGGCGGTGCGTAGTAGACCGGCGGCGGAGCGGCATAGACCGGCTGCGGCTGGACATACACCGGTTGCTGCACGTAGACCTCACGGGGTTGGCTGGCAACCACGGAGCCCACTACGGCTGCGCCGACTAAAGCACCAATACGGCCGGGCCACCCCAACCACCACCGTGGGCGGAGGCTTGGCCTGCCATAGCGAGTGCGCCAACAAGCAAGGCGATCTTGGGGATTGTACGAATCATGGTCATTCCTCGGTTAGCCCCTGCGCTTGTGGTCTGCAATCAATAGACTCAAGGATTGTCGCGGGGATACTTTTAAGACAACGTATTTCTGAAAAACAGCACGGCCGATAGGTAAAGGTTGTGTAAGGTCTGTACCGATTTGCTTACTTCAAGGAGTTACCCATGCAGATGCACCCCAACAAAGACACCCAACTGTGCATGTCATTGTCGGCGCGTCCTGGAAATTTTGGCTTGCGGTTCCATAACCATCTGTACGAACAGCTGGGTCTGAACTTCTACTATAAAGCGTTCAGTAGCCAGGATTTGCCCGGCGCGATAGGTGGTATCCGCGCACTGGGTGTGCGGGGTTGCGGGGTTTCCATGCCGTTCAAGGAAGCCGCCATTGCCCTGGTGGACGAACTGGACGATTCAGTTCAAGCCATCGACTCCCTGAACACCATCGTCAATACCAACGGCCATCTGAAGGCCTACAACACTGACTACATTGCCATCGAACAACTGCTGAAAAAGCACGCAGTGCCCAAGGACTCCACCTTCGCCCTGCGCGGCAGCGGTGGCATGGCCAAGGCCGTGGCCAGTGCCTTGCGTGACGGCGGCTATGCCAAGGGTGTGATCGTCGCGCGCAACGAGGCGGCCGGCCGGGCGTTGGCGCAGAACCTGGGGTATGAGTGGCATGCAGAACTGGGTGAGTTGCGCCCGCAGATGCTCATCAACGTGACGCCCATCGGCATGACCGGTGGCGCCGAGGCAGATGCGCTGGCGTTTGAGGCAGATGCCGTGGATGCGGCAGACACCGTGTTCGATGTGGTGGCGATCCCCGCCGAAACACCATTGATCGTGCATGGGCGGGCCCAGGGCAAGCGGGTGATTACCGGGCTGGAGGTGATTGCGATCCAGGCGCTGGAGCAGTTTGTGCTTTATACCGGGGTGCGGCCAACAGATGAACAGTTCCAGGCGGCAGTGGCGTTCGCCCGGGGTTAGTGAGCGCTGGAGAACCAATGTGGGAGCGGGCTTGCCCGCGATGGCGGTGATTCGGTCACAGATACTTAACCTGTTACACCGCTATCGCAGGCAAGCCAGCTCCCACAGGTTTAACCGAGTTATGCCTGTTCCAACTGGGCCAAGCGCTCTTCCAATGCTGCAATCCGCGCTTCCAACTCCTCGATGCGCTCGGCAGAAACACCCGTCGTCCCACGCTCCACCGGGCTGCCCCGCGCCGCGAGAATCGCCTCGATATCCGCTGGATCCCCCAGCGCGTGGGTATACCGGTCTTCCCGCTGACCCGCCTGGCGCGGTACCAGCACCGCCAAACCACGTGCAATCAGGCGTTCAAGCTGGTGCACAACCTGTTCTGCATCTTCAAAATCATGCATGCGCCCGCTGCGGGTCAGCAGTTCATTGACCGTCTGCGGCCCACGCAGGAAAAGCAGGCCAATCAGGATCACCTGGGCCGGCACCAGTTCCAGCGCCTTGTCCACGCGATGTTCCCAACGGTCGGCGCGGCTGCCCATCACCAGGCGGGTAAAACCCTGGCCTTCCAGCACGCGCAGGCTCTGGCCGACCTGGCCCTGGCTGAGGTTGGTCACCGGCTCGCGGCTGGTCTTCTGGTTGCAGGCCAGCACCAAGGCGTTGAGGGTCAGGGGTAGGTTTCCGGGTTGGTCGCCTGTTTTTCGATCAGGCAGCCCAGGATGCGGATTTCCGTGCTGTTCAGGCGCGGCTCAGGGGTGTCGGTGTCGTGCTCGGCGGTCATCGCGCTTTCCCTATGCAGTGAAGTGCCTAGCGTAAGCCGGAAAAAATAAAAGACAAGCGACGGGCAGGTCTATAATCGTCGCCTGTTCAAACCGTGCCATCACCCATGAGACTGCCATGACTATTTCCCTGTACGCCGCTTCCATCCCAGTCTTCAAGCAAATGCTCACCGCCTTGAGCGATGTGCTGAACAAAGCCGAAGCCCACGCCACCGCCAAGAACATCGAGCCCAACGCGCTGCTGCAAGCACGTCTGTTCCCGGACATGTTCCAACTGGTGCGCCAGGTGCAGATCGCTGTCGACTTCGCCAAGGGTGTTTCAGCACGCCTGGCCGAGATCGAAGTGCCTAAATACGAAGACAGCGAAGTCACCTTCGCCGACCTGCAAGCCCTGATCGCCAAGGTGCTGGCCTTCGTCGACACCATCAAGCCGGAGCAAGTCGACGGCAAGGAAGGCATCGAGATCATCACCCGCCCTGGCACTCCTAAAGAGAAGCGCTTCAGCGGCCAGTCCTACCTGCTGAGCTACGGCTTGCCGCAGTTCTTCTTCCACGTCACCACCGCGTACGCCCTGTTGCGTCATAACGGTGTGGAAGTGGGCAAGCGCGACTACATGGGCGCGTTCTAAGCCTTGATACGTCAAAGCCCGGTGTGTGCCAGCAGGCGCCACCGGGCTTTTTCATGCCCTACCTTTGAAACACTCTGTTAAGATTCGACATCCCTTTCTCATCTTATCTGTCAGCGAACCCTCGGGTTGTCGTTGATGTTGTCGTTTCTGGAGTTTTTGATGCTGTTCCCCATTCTGCTGTTGTCGGCCGCTGGTTTTACCGTGCTGACCACAGAGTTCGTGATTGTTGGCCTGCTGCCGTCCATTGCTCGGGACTTGAATGTCAGCGTGTCCCAGGCCGGGCTGCTGGTGACCTTGTTCGCGTTTACCGTTGCGGCATTCGGGCCGTTTCTGACGGCATACTTCGCCCGTTTCCCGCGCAAACGCCTGTTTATCAGCATCCTGATTCTCTTCGGCGTGGCCAATACCGTCGCCGCGCTGGCGCCGAATATCTGGGTGATGGCCCTGGCGCGGTTGATTCCGGCCTTGGGGCTCCCGGTGTTCTGGGCCCTGGCCAGCGAGACGGCGGTGGATATCGTGGGGCCTGAGTACGCTGGGCGCGCCATCGAGAAGATCGGCTTCGGTATCGTCTGCGCCACGGTGTTTGGCATTCCGGTGGGCACGTTGATTTCCGATATGTTCGGCTGGCGTACCGCGTTTGCCATCCTCGCCGTGGTGGCGCTGGCCAAGGCCGTGCTGCTGCTCATCTACTTGCCCGTGACCCAGCCGAAGAACGATGAAGTGACGTTGCGCTCGCAGTTCAAGATCCTGCGCAACCCACTGATGCAGGGCCATATCCTGCTGTCAATCCTGGTGTTCAGCGGCATGTTCACCGCTTATACGTACCTTGCGGACATCCTCGAGCGCCTGGCCGGTTTCGACGGCACGCTGGTGGGGTGGTGCCTGATGGGGTTCGGTGCCGTGGGCTTGATCGGCAACTCCCTGGGTGGCCGTGCGGTGGACCGTCATCCATTGATTGCGTCCATGGTGTTTTGCGGTTTCATGATCGCGGGCATGGTGGCATTGGTGCCGGCGATTCACTCCACCATCGGCCTGGCAGCCGCAATGGCCGTGTGGGGCGTGACCCAGGCGGCGATGTTCCTGGTCAGCCATGTGCGCTTGATGAAGGCCGCGCCCCATGCGCCGGCGTTTGCCGCGTCGCTGAACATCGCCGGGGCCAACCTGGGGATCGGTTTGGGGGCGATGGTCGGCGGGCATGTGATCGACACGCTTGGCTTGGGCAGCCTGGGCTTTGCGGCGTCGGGGTTTATCTTGGTGTCGATCCTGCTGGCGTTGTGGTTGATGACTGCCAAGCAGCCGGTCGCAGCCAAGGCCTGAACCGTCAGGGCAGGGCGGTAAACAACTCGCGTCTTGCGCCTTCGGTAATCGCCACGATGCCGGGGTGCTTGACCTTGCGCTCCACCGAGATTGCGTAGAACGACTCGGTGACGGCATCGGTCTGGCCGATGAGCGCCACGCCGTACTGGCGCACCACCTCGTCGGCAATCACGCTGGGGGCGATAAAAATCCCGCTGCCGGATTGCCCGAAGGCCTGCATCAAGGCGCTGTCGTCGAACTCGCCGATAATCTTGGGTTGGATCTGCTGCTCGGCGAACCAGCGCTGCAAACGGCTGCGCACTACCGTCTCCGCCCCAGGAATCAACAGCGGCGCTCCCTGCAAACACTGTGGGAAATCGCCGCCGTATGCGTCAGCCAGTGCCTGGGTGGCGAAGAAACTGATCCCACATTCCCCAAGCTTTTGGCTGTAACCCTTGATGTCCAGATGACTGGGCATCGGGCTATCGGAAATCACCAGGTCCAGGCGCTGGATGGCCAGGTCGGCCAGCAGACGTTCGAGCTTGTCTTCACGGCAGGTGATGCGGATCGGCTCGCTCAGCTCCATGGTCGGCGCGATCAAGCGGTAGACGATGGACTTGGGCACCACATCCGCCACCCCAACGCGGAACAGGATCTGCTGCTCATTGGGCTGCGCCCGCAGCATCGCCTCCAATTCATTGCCGGTCTGGAACATCTGCTCGGCATAAGGCAGCGCCCGCCGCCCGGCTTCGGTCAGCTCAAGTTGACGACCGACACGCTGAAACAGCGCGATACCAAAGGTTTGCTCAAGCAGGCTGATCTGCCCGCTGATGGTCTGTGGGGTGAGATTAAGTTGCTCACAAGCGCGCACAATGCTGCCGGTCTTGGCTACAACCCAGAAGTAATGCAGTTGGCGATAGTTGAGCATGGCGGCCGTCACTTCGTAAAAATCGAAGTATACGCGAGAAAAATACGAATTTTCCTGAACTGTTGGCTTGCATAGAATGCCTCGCTATCGCGGGGCCACTACTTGGACCCAATGGTTCTAACGAGGAATACATCATGAAACTCAATTCCCTGGGCGCAGCATCGTTGCTTGCGCTTTCATTGGTAGTGATCAGCGGTTGCGATCAGGTTGAAAAGAGCGCCCAGCAGGTGCTTGGCAAAGCGACTGAATCGGCCAAGCAAGCCATTGATGACACCCACAAAGCCGCCGAACAGGCATTGAGTGAAGCAACCCAGGGGCTGATCAAGTCTGAGAAGCAGGAAGAAGAAGCCGAAAACGCTGCTGAATCCGACACCAAAGAAACCTAATATCCCAGCACTATCACGTCAGGACTGACCTATGGACTACCTTTTACAACTGGCCGCCAGCCCCACTGCCTGGGTCGCACTGGCGACCTTGATCGTCATGGAAATTGTGCTGGGCATCGACAACCTGATCTTCATCTCGATCCTCACCAACAAATTGCCGGAGCAGCACCGGGCCAAGGCGCGACGTATCGGTATCAGCATGGCGTTGGTGCTGCGCCTGGGCCTGTTGAGCACTATCGCGTTTATCGTGCAATTGACAGCGCCGGTGTTTGAAGTATTCGGCCAGGCGTTTTCGTGGAAAGACATGATCCTGATTGCGGGTGGCCTGTTCCTGGTATGGAAAGCCACCACCGAGATCCATCACAGCATGGACCCGGAGCCCGAGGAAAAGGCCAGTGTCAGCAACACCGTGACCATCGGTTTTGCGGCGGCCATCGGGCAGATCCTGATGCTCGACCTGGTGTTTTCCATCGACAGCATCATTACCGCTGTGGGCATGACCGAGCACTTGCCGATCATGATCATTGCCGTGGTGACCTCGGTGATCGTGATGCTGGTGGCGGCCGAGCCGTTGGCCAAATTTATCAACGACAACCCGACCGTGGTGATGCTGGCCTTGGGCTTCCTGATCATGATCGGCATGACGTTGATCGCCGAAGGCTTCGGCGCCCATGTGCCTAAAGGTTATGTGTACGCGGCAATGGCGTTCTCGGCGGTGATCGAGTGCCTGAACATCGCACGACGCAACCGCCACAAGCGCTTGCTCGCTGCCCGGCAGTAAGTAGTGAGCGGGCTTGTCGAATCGTCGCACCGCCCGCGCTGGGCTGCGCAGCAGCTCTAAATAAACGCCGCATTCTGTCAGACAGAATGCGGCGTTTTTATTGGGGCGGCTTCGCCCCCCAGCGCGGGACAAGCCCGCTCACCACAACCAAGCCCCTTCACCACAACAGGCCTACTCAGCACAAAGGGGCTGCTCGCTGCATCATCAGGAATCAGCGCTGACCTGCGTCGGCTCCGGGCAAGTTTCTTCACCGTTGTTCAGGCCTTGCTTGTAGTTACGGCTCAACAATGAGGCCTTGCCGTTGTGCCAGGTCAGCGTCAGCACATACAGCGTGTCGTAGTCGCTGCCAGACCAGTCGTCGGTGATGGTGTGCTTCTCACCGGAAGCTTCACTGGCCACCTTGTTGATCAACTCCGGCAGATACCCGTGGGACCACGCGGTATAGATGATGGAGTTGTGGTACTTGTCCTCCACCAGTTCGTCGGCGAGGGCGGTGGTGTCATTCGCCGAAAACTTGATGTTCACCGGCAGGCCAAGCTTGATGGCGCTGGGGCTGATGGTCATCAGTGGGCGAATGTAGCTGTAGGAGTTATCGAACTCACCTTCCTCGACATTGCGCGTCGGGTTGGCGGCAAACACGAAGTTGGCCTTGCCGAATTTTTCCGGCAGCACCGTGGCCAGGTTCATTGCACGGTTGAGGCCCTGGCAATTGAGTTGGCCCAGGCCGCCGGCGGGTTTTTCACCGTGGCGCAGGAACACCAGGGTTTGCACGCCGTCCACGGGCTCGGCGCTGCTGATGCGTGACTCCAGGGTCAGCCCAATAGCGCCGCCGGCCAGCAACAGCGGCAACATGATGTATGAATAGCGTTTCAGGCGCAGCGCAAGGCACAGAGGCTTGATTGTCATTAGTGTCGAGTCTTCGGTGCATCGGGTGAGGGCGGACACGCCCGGCCCCAGTGACGCCAAGGGCATCCTGCGGTATTCCCTGTCGATATAGCGAGGCGCCTCCATTCACCATTGAGCGCACTTAAGAGTGCACAAGGGCCTATTGGTTCGCCCTGGCGGGATATTAGCCAGTGGATATTGCGTATTGATGACCCATGCAGGACAGCGTCGGGATGACTATGATGGGGACTTTCTGCAAAGGGACTTCCCGATGAACCCACTCGCCGCGTTCCCCATCAACAGCAAATGGCCCGCCCAGCATCCCGAGCGCCTGCAACTGTACTCGTTGCCAACGCCCAACGGGGTAAAAGTCTCGATCATGCTCGAAGAACTGGGCCTGCCCTATGAAGCGCATAAGGTCAGCTTCGAGACCCAGGACCAGTTGTCCCCGGAATTCCTGTCGCTGAACCCCAACAACAAGATCCCCGCGATCATCGATCCCGACGGTCCTGGTGGCGTGCCATTGGCACTGTTCGAATCCGGCGCGATCCTGATCTACCTGGCTGAAAAAACCAGCCAACTGCTGTCCGAAGACCCAGCCACCCGCTACGAAACCATCCAATGGTTGATGTTTCAGATGGGCGGGATTGGCCCGATGTTTGGTCAACTGGGCTTCTTCAACAAGTTCGCCGGCAAGGCCTACGAAGACAAACGCCCTCGCGACCGCTATGCCGCCGAGTCCCGGCGCCTGCTGGACGTGCTGGAAAAACGCCTGCTGGGCCGTACCTGGATCATGGGCGACGACTACAGCATCGCCGATATCGCCACCTTCCCATGGATTCGCAACCTGATCGGCTTCTACGAGTCGGGTGACCTGGTGGGCATTGCCGACTTCCCCAATGTACTGCGCGCGCTGGACGGTTTCGTCGCACGGCCGGCGGTGATCCGCGGCCTGAATATTCCGAGCTGAGCCATGCCGACTTTCGCTTTCAAACAACTGGATGTCTTCAGCAGCGTCGCGCTCAAGGGCAACCCGCTGGCCGTGGTATTGGGTGCCGACAGCCTGACCGACCAGCAAATGGCCGATTTCGCCAACTGGACCAACCTCAGCGAAACCACGTTTTTGCTGACCCCGCGCGATCCCCGGGCAGACTACCGGGTAAGAATCTTCACCACCTTGAAGGAGCTGCCGTTCGCCGGGCACCCGACGCTGGGCAGTTGCCACGCGTGGCTGCAAGCCGGTGGTACGCCGAAGGGCGAGGAGATCATTCAAGAGTGTGAAATTGGCTTGGTACGAGTGCGTCGACAAGGTGATGAGCTGGCCTTTATCGCGCCGCCGTTGCTGCGCTCCGGTCCGGTAGAGGCACCGTTGCTGGAACGTGTGCGCCTGGCGTTGGGCCTGAGCCCACAAGCCATCGTGCGCAGCCAGTGGGTCGACAATGGCGCGGGGTGGTTGGCACTGATGCTGGAGGATCGCGAGCAGGTGCTGGCGTTGCAACCGGACTATTCGCAATTACTCGGTTTGGCCGTCGGCGTGATTGCTCCTTGCGATCCCGTCCGTGACGATGTGGACGCACAGTTCGAGGTGCGTGCCTTTGTCGCAGGCGACGGTGCGCAGGAGGACCCGGCCACCGGCAGCTTGAACGCCGGCGTTGCCCAATGGCTGCTCGGGGAGGGCCTCGCGCCGGAGCGCTACGTGGTCAGCCAGGGCACGGCCCTGGGGCGTGCGGGGCGAATTCGCGTTGAGCGCCAGGGCGATGAAATCTGGGTCGGCGGCGCCGTCGCGCTGTGCATCGACGGGCAACTACAGCTCTAGATCAATACATTATTACCACCTGAGCAATACACTATTGGCCCTCGGCGTTTGTGTTGCCGGGGCCTCGGGGCATAAGCTTTCGCCCCAACGAATTTTGTCATCATTTCAGGACAGCCATGACCAGCCAGTTCCCCCAAGCCCGCCCACGCCGCCTGCGCCGCTCCCCGGAGCTGCGTGGCTTGTTCCAGGAAACCGAGTTCACCCTCAACGACCTGGTGCTGCCGATCTTCGTTGAAGAAGAAATCGACGACTTCGTACCGATCACCAGCATGCCGGGTGTGTTGCGCATTCCTGAGAAAAAACTGGCCGGCGAGATCGAGCGCTACGCCCGCGCCGGTATCAAGTCGGTGATGACCTTTGGCGTGTCCCACCACCTGGACGCCAGCGGCAGCGACACCTGGAAAGAACGCGGCTTGGTCTCGCGCATGTCCTCGATCATCAAGGACGCCGTGCCGGAAATGATCGTGATGTCCGACACCTGCTTCTGCGAATACACCGACCACGGCCACTGCGGCGTAATGCACGGTGCCCATGTCGATAACGACGCGACCCTGGTCAACCTCGGCAAACAAGCCGTAGCCGCCGCCCGTGCCGGTGCCGACGTGATCGCACCCTCCGCCGCGATGGACGGCCAAGTCCAAGCCATACGCCGCGCCTTGGACGATGCCGGCTTCACCCACATTCCGATCATGGCCTATTCGACCAAATTCGCCTCGGCGCTCTACGGCCCGTTCCGCGAAGCCGGCGGCAGCGCCCTCAAGGGCGACCGCAAAAGCTACCAGATGAACCCGATGAACCGCCGCGAAGCCGTGCGCGAATCGCTGCTGGACGAACAGGAAGGCGCAGACGCCCTGATGGTCAAGCCCGCCGGCGCCTACCTCGACATCATCCGCGACATCCGCGAAGCCTCGCGCCTGCCGGTGGCGGCGTATCAGGTGAGTGGCGAATACGCGATGATCAAGTTCGGGGCTCAGGCTGGGGCGATTGATGAGGATCGCGTAGTGCGTGAGACGTTGGGCTCGATCAAGCGGGCGGGGCGGATTTGATCTTTACGTACTTTGCGATGGATTTGGCGTTGGCGGGGGTCTAAGGCCCGCTGCAATTCCAAATGTGGGAGGGGCTTGCCCCCGATGGCGGTGTGTCAGTCAATAAATACTGTGCTGACCCACCGCAATCGGGCCGGCGCTGATTTTATAAGCCTGATCGTCCTAATTTTCTGGCTGATGTAGGTATGTATCTATTTTGCTTATCACATGTTCAAGCCATAGCTTTCCAGATGTCCATTCATATGGGTAGTAATAGTAGCAATGCTGTTCGCGCAGTAGCTTGTCTTGGAACTCTTGTTCATTTGTGTAAGTTTTTTTAATTCTAGAATTTCTTCCTTTACGGTGATGATTGTGTCTCGGGGTGACTCTGTTAAAAATGAGTCAATCACTTCGTCGGCTGAAGTATAGTCATATACCCAATCTTGATTGAAGTATGCGCCAAGAAACTGTTGGAGCTTGGTCAAAGGGATGTTCATTTTCTGGGTATCCCGTTAGTAATAGATAGCCATCAGGCATCGTTGGTTTTCTCCTGAGAACTAGAATGAAATTATAAACAGGTATAGAGTTTTCAGTGCCTCTGATAATGCTGACGCCTACAGGCTGGTTGGAACTTTCGTGAATGATGTGTTTGTCTCCGCTACCTTCAAAGAATATGGATATTTCTTGGCGTCTCGCGGTTAAAGTATTAGACACGAGGGTTTCAGCTTCCTCAATGGTTTTGAATGTAGAGGCAGCAGGAATATGTGGCTCCCGATTGAGCCTTTCCACCAGTTGCCTGTCTGTCTGCCCGACATGCTTTTCTATTAAATGACCGCCTTCGTTCTCATGTGTGCCTAGTACGCCGCCGGGGCAATTCCCAGCCCTGCAACTCAACCCTAATGGATCTATCCAACCTGTAGGATTGGGTGCGTACTGGTACGCGTTGATCCCGCCCGCCAACCTCACCGGATCAGGTGTCAGGTAGCGACCAATATCCGGATTGTAGTAGCGATGACGGTTGTAGTGCAGCCCGCTTTCTTGGTCGAAATACTGGCCTTGGAAACGTAGCGGGTTGTCGATTTTTCCGATGTCGAGGCGGGAGATTTCGCCGTAGGCGCGGTAGTGGGCGGACCAGACGATTTCGCCGTCGGGGTCGGTGAGTTCTTGTGGCGTGCCGAGATGGTTGAGTTGGTAGTGGTAGGGCTTGGTTTCTTTGGGGCCGTAGCCTTCCAGCATTACCAGTGGGCGAAAGCTGTCGGGTTCGTAGAGATAGCTGCGGTGTTTATCTTTGTGGTGTTCGGCAATGAGCTTGTCGCCTTGCCAGAAAAAACTCCGTGGTGATGCCGTCGACGGTTTTGCTGATGCGCCGCCCGAACGGATCGTAGCGATAGCTGGCGTTTTGACCGTTCGGTGTTGTGACGCCGATCAGTCGGTGTTGGCAGTCGTATCGGTATTTGGTGACGAGTAGATGGCCTTTGCCACACCGTTCGCGGATCAGGTTGCCGAAGGCGTCATAGTCGTAGTGGTTGTCGCCTTGGCTAATCAAACGATTGCCGGCCACGATGTCAGGGCCGGGGCGGTCTTGCATGAGTAAGTTGCTCGCCGGGTCGTGGGCGAAGCGTTCTTGCAGGTCTTGGGCGTGGTCGGCGCGGGTGAGGCGGTTCAGTGGGTCGTACTGGTAGTGGTGTTCGCCTTTGCGGGTGTCGATCAGGCGGGTGAGGTTGCCGGATTTGTCGTAGTCGTATTGGCGTTGGTAGAGGTAGTGGTCCTGGTGGGTGAGGGCGTGAGCGTGCAGGCGCTGTTGGTCGTCGTAGTGGTAATGGCTAAGGAGTTGGCCTTGTTGGCGTTGATGTTCCTGGCCGGATTTGAAGAGGTGGGAGGTGAGGGTTTCACCGTTCAGTTCTACCGTAGCTAAGTGGCCGCCTTTGGCATGATTAAAAACAAGACGGTTGTTGTCCGGCAGGCGTAGGTTTTTGAGTTGGCCGCAGGCGTCGTAGCCATAGCGCAAGGTGCCCCAGCCTTGGTGTTCGGCGGTGAGGCGGTTTTGGGTATCGTATTCGTAGGCCAGAAACCAGTGGCTATCGTCGACGCTAAGGAGGTTGCTTTGGCAGTCGTAGGCATAGCCAACAATGCTGCCATCGGGAAGGGTTTTTTCGTACAAGGCGCCCGGCATGATCGCGCTCGTAGCGGGTGACTAGCTGACTGCCGTCATCGCCGTGTTCGGTCTTTTCCTGCAGATTGCCGTTGAGGTCGTAGACGTAGGCGGTGCGTTGGCCGTCGAAGCCGGTTTCCTGTTGGATCAGCCCGTTAGGGTGGTATTGAGTGCATAGATTTCGCCGACTTCGTTTTCAATCTCGGTCAGCAACAAACGTACGTTGTCGTAGCGGTATTTAACCTGGGTGCCGTCCGCGTTGATGCGACGGCTGATCAGGTGCAAGCCATCCGCATATTCGTAGCGGGTCACGCGCCCGAGTTCATCGCGCTCAGCCGTGATCTTTCCGTAAGGGTTGTAGCTGTATTCCCTACAAGCCCCACCAGGCAGCACCACACGCACCAACCGCCCAACGCCGTCCCACTGATATTGGGTCAGCGCGCCATGTTCGTCTTCGCGAGCAACCTGCCGCCCAACGTCGTCATAGCGATAACGCTTGATGCCACCATTGGGCAATTGCTCTTCAACAAGCTGCCCACGCTCATTCCACACCAGCCGCTGAGCGCTGTGATCGGGATACCAAACCCCAATCAGTTGTCCGTGCTTGTTGTAGGTGTAATCGGTGATATGGCCATCAGGATCAATCTTGCGGGTGACATCGCCTTGGTCATTACGCTCGTATTTCCAGACGGCTTCGCCACGCCGCACAACCCGTACGAAACCGTTGTCATGTTCGTAGGTCGTTGGCTCATCGTCCCCGGGAAACAACGCCACCAAGCGTCCAACTTCGTCGTACTGATACGCCGTCACCGCTCCCAGCGGGTTCTGTTCAACCGTTAACCGGCCTTTTTCGTCGTAGGACTTAAAGTGCTCAGCACCATCCGGATCTACCCGCTGCACCAGCCGCGCCCGCTGGTCATGCACGTAAACTTCCTGGCTGCCATCGGCGTTAAACACCGTGACGCGCCCGTTGTCATCCCAGGCATACCGCGTGTCCATCTGCGAAAAACTCGCCCAATGCCGGACACATCGCGCCGCCTTGCCAGACCGTTCCCACTCCCAGAAGAAACTCGCCCCACCAGCCAGGCCGCGCTCAAGAATGACGTGCTGTTCGTCGTACCGGTAAGTCTCACTTTCGCCGACGGCATTGGTCGCCGAAACCAACCGTCCAAGTTCGTCGTAGGTGTAGGAAACAACACTCTGCTCAGTGATCCAGACGTAGGGCTCATAACCCTTTGCCCGTTGAATCTGGTAATCAACGGCGACGATATGTCCGAGTTCATAACGCAAAAAAAGCGAGCGCCCAACACCGTTATCCACCCGTTCGATGCGCCCCGAGTAATCCCGGGAAATACGCAGCCGATTGCCGTAGGCATCGCTGATTGCCGTTAGCGAACCCATGACGAAATGGTAGAAACGCGAGGATTGAGCCAGCACCAACTCATCCGGCAACGTCCCCAGATAAATCGCTGCTTCGGCCAGACTATTGGTGATTGCGGGCCGGGAAATAGTAGGCAAGGGCAGGGTGGTGGAGCGATTCTCATGATCCGTCCACACCACCGAATCACCCGCGACCTTCAACCGATGCGCCAGCGAGTGACTCCAACCAAACCCCAACCCGCAATCCACCTCCACCGCACTGGTGCGATACAGCCGCGTCCACTCAAACGGCAAAATCCCGTCCAACGAACCATCAACCAGGGTGAGCAATTCCTCCCCGGTCACCATCGACACCGGGCAGCCATTCTTGGCTGTTTTATCCGCACTCGAAGCCGCTTCGCCGTTCAGGTTTTTCCCCGAAACAGGCACATCATCCACGTGCTCTTTGTGCTTCAACATGGCGTTCTGCCGCGCCTTCCAGCGCATCTGCAGGGTGCCTTGCTTCAACCCACCGACCACCCCGCGAACCGCCACCGCCTTGTAGCGATCCACCGCCTGCATAAACCTCGTCAGGATCTCCAGCAACCCCTTAACAAAGCCCACTGCCGCCTTAAGGATCTGCTTGCCATACCTGACCAACCGCAACGTCAAATACGCCACAGCCGCCGCTGGCAACGCGATGGTCAGCACCACCGCAATCACCAGGTCGATCAATAACGACACCACAAACCCCGCCGCCACCCCGGCAATCTCACTGGGCGGCAACGCGTCGAGCCACACCATTGCCGTGCGCAGAATCAGGAACAGCGCCGCTTCATCGCTGGCCAGCAGCATCGCCTGCTCCATGACCTTGGGTGCATCCGTTGCGATTTGTGCGAGTTTGGCTGCCTCAGTTCCCAGCTCTTCGACGTACTTCAACGGGTCTGCAAGAATCGCCTGCACTAGATTGATGCTGTCCCACACATCACGGATCGCGGCCCAACTACCGGCCAGGAGACCGCTGCCAATTGCGCTGGCGGTTGATCGCTGCCAATGCGGCTTGAAGCCTTCCCACTCATGGCGAAGCCACTGCTCCAGGTCCGCCGTCAGCCCGTCGTAGGATGCAAACAACGCCTCCACTTGCTCCGCCGAAACGCCGCCCTGTACCCGCACTTGATAACGCCCGCCCGCAGCGCAGTGATGCGAACCCTTGCCGTATTCATCGAGCATGATCACGGTGGAACTGCCGTCATCGAGCCCGATCACCTCCACCGGAATCTCGCCGATCGGCACGTCGTACGCTGACTCGAACTTGCTCTCGATCTTCAGCTCACCACCCACCGGGCAACGGGCTACGGTCGAAAAATCAGCATCGCTCATGCTCACCGACCGCTGCGAATCCCCCACCCGCAACACCCGATCCATCCCCAGCAACGACGGCATATCCGCCGCATGGCTCACCGAATCCAAGGCACGCGAATACCAGGCGTTCATCTGCTGGCGATAAATCACCAGGCTCTGATGAAAACCATCGAGTTCATGTTCGATATGGGCAATGTGAGAAGCGTTGGTCATCCTTGACGGCTCCCTACAGGAGCAGCGTCTGAAAGGACCCGGTCAACAAAAACGCTCACAAGAAAAACCATCTGCAATCCCTCGCACTGTGTATTCAGGCGAGGGACTTTGCAGAGGTTGTCAGGGCAGGGGAGTAGAGCTTATCCGGCGGTTATGTGGGAAATATCAGCAGCTATCGCCCTTCAGCGCTGAGCGAACGCCAGGTTCAACCCCAGCCCTGCAAACGCCACAGCAAAACTACGGCGTAGCCAGTTTTGGACCCGTGGCGATTCGATCACTGCGCGACGAAACACATTGGCCAGCAGGCCATATGCCACGAACACCGCAAGCGTCATCGCCATGAACACGCCACTGAGCACCAGCATTTGCACGGTCGGTGCGGTGCTGCCTGGCGTGACGAACTGCGGCAGGAAAGCCAGGAAAAAATGGTCAATTTCGGGTTAAGGATGTTCATTAAAAAGCCACGCAACATAAGGCTGCGCGCGCTGGTGGTTGTCGGCGTATCGCTGACGGAAAACGCCGAACGATCCTGCCAGGTGGCGTACGCCACGTACAACAGATAGGCGACGCCTGCGTACTTGAGCATGTCAAACGCCATGGCACTGGTGTGCAGCAGCGCGGACAGGCCAAGAATCGATGCCAGTAAATGCGGGATGATCCCGGCGGTGCAGCCCAGTGCAGCCAATACGCTGGCGCGTTTGCCCGCGGTGAGGCCGGTGGACACGGTAAAGATCACGCCGGTGCCGGGAATCAATACGACGATCAGGCAGGTAACGAGGAAGTTTAGACTGAGCATTGCATTCAAACTCCGTGTACGAATGGTGGTTGAACGATCCTGTCACGTTTGGTTGCGGCTAGAAAGGCCAGCAGGACGGCGAACGCTGGTTAGACTTACCGGTCGATATCTGCAATGCCTGGCCCGTCGTCACCCAAGGAAACCCCATGCCGCTAAGCCGCTTGTTACTGTGCCTCGCCCCGTTGCTGGTAGTGGCCGGTTGCTCCACTACACGTGGCCCGCAACAGCCGGAACGCAGTGAAACCGAGGTGAAGGCGCAAATCGTGCGCCTATTGCCCGCAACGGTGGCCGACCGAAGTGGCTGGGCCCAGGACATCTACACCGCGTTCGATACCCAGAAAATCTACCCCAGTACCGAAAATATCTGCGCCGTGCTGGCGGTGACGGAGCAGGAATCCACCTATCAGGTCGATCCTCCCGTGCCGAACATGGGCAAGATCGCCCAGGACGAAATGCTGCGCCGTGCTGCCAAGGTGTATGTACCGGCGGTGGTGGTGCGTACCACCCTGCAATTGCGTTCGCCCACCGGAAAAACCTACGCCGAGCGGCTAAACGCGGCGCGCACCGAAAAAAGATCTAAGCGGCATCTTCGATGACTTCATCAGCATGGTGCCGCTGGGCAATACCTTGTTTGGAGGATTTAACCCAGTGCACACCGCCGGTCCAATGCAAGTCAGCATCGACTTTGCACAGAAGCAGGCGCGGGGTTATCCCTACACGGTGGACGGCACCATCCGGCGTGAAGTATTCACCCGTCGCGGCGGTATGTACTTCGGTATCGCCCATTTGCTGGGTTACCCGGTGAACTACGATCAGCCGCTGTATCGCTTCGCCGACTTCAATGCCGGTTGGTACGCCAGCCGCAATGCGGCGTTCCAGGCAGCGGTCAGCCGTATCACGGGCACCGAATTGGCGCTGGATGGCGACTTGATTCGCTACGGTTCATTGCTGCCTGGCACCACCGAGCTGGCGGTACGCTCCCTGGGGCCTAAGTTGGACATGCGCAACCCGAGCATCCGCAGCCAGCTGGAGCAGGGCGAGCAGTTGGACTTTGAAGAGACCACGCTCTACAAACGCGTATTCGCGATGGCCGACCAGGCTGCCGGTAAGCCGATGCCACGGGCGATTCTGCCGGGCATCGTGCTCAAGAGCCCGAAGATCACCCGCAACCTGACCACGGCATGGTTTGCCAAGCGCGTGGATGAGCGTTACCAGCGTTGTATGAAGCGCTGATCAAGGGCGGCGCTTGACGAACCGACGCCACAGCCACATCCACAGCCATACCACCGGGAAGGCCAGGATCACAAACGGCAGTACATAGCTGGAGCGTTCCAGGGCGTCTGCAGTGCCATTCACCAGGTTGTCGCCGAGGTTGCTGAACATACGGCTGAACCGCGACGGCTGGTTAGCACCATCGGAGGAACGGAAGTTCAGGGTCACGCGGTTGGTGTCGAGACGACGTTGTTGGTTGGCGGCGATTTGCGCCAGCTCCTGTAGCTCGTTTTCGATGGCGGCCTGTTCCTTGCTCAAGGCGATCAGGTCGCTGACGGTGATGTCCTTGCGTTTGGCCAGTTCGTCCAGGCGTTGTTGCTGGGCTTGCAGGCGCTCCTGGCGGCGGCGTGCATCGGCGACGGCATCGGCCAGGTCTTCAGCAGTGGTGATGCGTTGGCCAAGCTTTCCACCTTCGGCGGCCATCGCAACCATCGGCTCTACACCCGTTGGCGCGATGCGCAGGATGATCTCGCCACCGTTGCCGTCTTCGGTAATGCCCAGGATATTGCAGGCGCCAAAGCGTGCGGTTTCGCAGGCTTCGCGGGTAGCCTGCATACGCGGCGCGAGCAGGGCGCCGGGCAGGGCCAGGGTCAGCTCATGTTCATAGGCCAGTTGTGCGCCAGCTCGGCTTTGTTCGCCGTTGATCACCCGGGCGCGCGAGTGGTCCTTGGGCGAGCACCCTGCAATGGCCAGGGCTACCAGCAAGCACAAGAGATAAGATTTCGGTTTGCCGTCCAGATGGCGCATTGCGGTTCCTTGGGGGTGCGGGAAAATTTGACGGCGATTAAAGCGGGTCTGGCGGATTAACGCAAAGCATCGCGGGGGATTTGTGCGGATGATGGTGATGGCTGGTTCAGAGAGGCTGGAGTACACCTCAAGCCTGACTCCAAGGAAGAACTTGCCATGATCACCCACGCCGTCCCCGAAGGTTTTGTTTCTCTCCCTCGCAGCAGCCCGCTTCTCGATTTGTTAGGTCCGGCGTATTGCCGGGGTGAAGGCTTGCAACTGGAAATTGGCCTGCGCGCTGACAACCGTCATGCCAATGGGCGCGGCACCGTGCATGGCGGGGTGCTGGCGACGTTGGCGGATATCGGCATGGGTTATGCGATGGCCTTCTCCAGCGAGCCGCCGCTGCCATTGATTACCGCCAGCATGACCTTGGATTACCTGGGCGCGGTGCAGGTGGGGGAGTGGATTGTGGTGCGGTTGGAACATCACAAGCGCGGTCGGCAGATGGCGTTTGCCACGGTGAGTTTGCAGGTGGGGGAGAAGGTGGTGGCGCGGGCGAATGCGGTGTTTGCGGTGCCCCGAACCGACTGATCGATGGAGATTAACTGTGGGAGCTGGCTTGCCTGCGATTGCAGTACATCAGTTGCAGATTTATAGCCTGACACACGGCTATCGCAGGCAAGCCAGCTCCCACAGTTTTACTGTGTTTCTTCAGGGATATAGGTAAAAGAAAAAGCCCGGTTTTCGTGGAACCGTGCCTTTTCCGTGTTGCTCTTTTAATCAGTTGCGTTCGAGTGCGAGGGCCACGCCTTGACCGCCGCCGATGCACAGGGTGGCGAGGCCTTTCTTGGCGTCGCGCTTGATCATTTCGTGCAGCAAGGTCACCAGCACGCGGCAGCCTGACGCGCCGATAGGGTGGCCGATGGCAATGGCGCCGCCGTTGACGTTGACTTTGTCCGCGTCCCACTCCAGCTCTTTGCCCACCGCCAGGGATTGTGCGGCGAAGGCTTCGTTGGCTTCGATCAGGTCCAGGTCGCCCAGGTTCCAACCGGCCTTGTCCAGGCAACGGCGGGTGGCCGAGACCGGGCCGATGCCCATGATTGCGGGGTCAACGCCGGCATTGGCGTAGCTGGCGATGCGCGCCAGTACCGGCAGGCCGAGTGCCTTGGCTTTGTCCGCGCTCATCAGCAGCACGGCGGCGGCGCCGTCATTGAGGCTGGAAGCGTTGCCGGCAGTGACGCTGCCGTCTTTCTTGAAGGCCGGTTTCAACTTGGCCAGGGACTCGGCGGTGGTACCTGCGCGAGGTTGTTCATCCACGGCGAAGGCCACTGGATCGCCTTTGCGCTGCGGAATCAGGATAGGGGTGATCTCGTCGACAAACCGACCCGCTTCGATGGCCGCAATCGCCTTCTGCTGGGACGCAGCGGCGAACGCATCCTGGGCTTCACGGCTGATGCCGTATTTGTCTACCAGGTTCTCGGCGGTGATGCCCATGTGGTAGTCGTTGAACGCATCCCACAGGCCGTCGGTGATCATGCTGTCGATCATCTTGGCGTGGCCCATGCGCAAACCGGTGCGCGCTGCTGGCAACACATACGGGGCCAGGCTCATGTTTTCCATGCCGCCGGCGATGATCACCTCGGCATCGCCGCAGCGAATGGCTTGGGCGCCCAGGTGCAGGGCCTTGAGGCCCGAACCGCAGACCTTGTTCAAGGTCAGGCTGGGTACCGCGTGTGGCAGGCCGGCAAGGATCGACGCCTGGCGCGCCGGGTTCTGGCCGCTGCCTGCGGTAAGTACTTGGCCGAGGATCACTTCATCGACTTGTGCCGGGTCCAGGCCCGTCTGCTCCAGCAGGCGGCGGATCACAGCAGCGCCCAATTCCGGTGCCGGGATATTCGCCAGCGAACCCTGGAAGCTGCCCACGGCGGTGCGGGTGGCAGCAACAATCACGACGTCTTGCATGGAATCTGTCCTCACTGGAAGTGCATTTCTGGAACGTGGTCCGGGACGATCAGTTTACCGGCGGTCTTGCTCACAATCTCTTCAACGCTGACGCCAGGTGCGCGTTCCTTGAGGACAAAAGCGCCATTTTCGATTTCCAGGTACGCAAGGTCGGTCAGTACGCGCTTGATGCAGTTGGCGCCGGTCAGCGGCAGGCTGCATTGGCTGAGCAACTTGGACTCGCCGTCCTTGGACGCGTGGGTCATGATCACGATGATGTTTTCTGCACCGGCCACCAGGTCCATGGCGCCGCCCATGCCTTTTACCAGCTTGCCGGGGATCATCCACGAAGCGATGTTGCCGTGTACGTCCACCTCAAATGCGCCCAGCACGGTGAGGTCGACGTGGCCGCCGCGAATCATCGCGAAGGACTCGGCGGAGGAGAAGATCGACGCGCCGACGCGTGCGGTGACGGTCTGCTTGCCGGCGTTGATCATGTCGGCATCGATGGTGTCTTCGGTAGGAAACGGTCCCATGCCCAGCAGGCCGTTTTCCGATTGCAGCATCACTTCCATGCCTTCGGGAATGTAGTTGGCCACCAGGGTCGGGATGCCGATGCCGAGGTTGACGTAGAAACCGTCCTGCATTTCGCGGGCGACGCGTTGAGCCATTTGTTCGCGGGTAAGAGCCATGTGTGTTTCCTCTTATTGTTCGGGCTGGAGGCGGATTATTTGCGGACGGTGCGCTGTTCGATGCGCTTCTCGAAGGTGCCGCAGATGATCCGGTCGACGTAGATGCCAGGGGTATGGATCTGCGCCGGGTCCAGCTCGCCCGGTTCGACGATTTCCTCGACTTCGACCACGGTGATCTTGCCGGCAGTGGCGGCCAGCGGGTTGAAGTTCTGGGCGGTGTGGCGGTAGATCACGTTGCCGAAGTGGTCGGCTTTCCAGCCTTTGACGATGGCGAAGTCGCCGGTGATGGATTCTTCCATCAGGTACGGACGGCCGTTGAATTCGCGGGTTTCCTTGCCTTCGGCCACTGGAGTGCCTACGCCGGTAGCGGTGAAGAAGGCCGGGATGCCGGCACCGCCTGCGCGCATTTTTTCCGCCAGGGTGCCTTGGGGAGTCAGTACCACTTCGATTTCGCCGCTGAGCAATTGCTTTTCGAACAGGGCGTTTTCACCGACGTAGGAAGCGATCACTTTGCTGATCTGCTTTTCTTCCAACAGTACGCCAAGGCCAAAACCATCGACGCCGCAGTTATTGGAAACCACGGTCAAGTCGCGGGTGCCTTTGCGCTTGATCTCGGCGATAAGGTTTTCTGGAATACCGCACAGGCCAAAACCACCGGAGAGCACGGTCATGCCGTCTTCCAGGCCTGCCAGCGCTTCTTCATAGGACGCTACGCGTTTATCGAAACCTGCCATATGCACCTCTTTTTATTGTGTGTGGTCCAGCCAGTGAACCGAGTGTTGCGCTGACGGATTGATTTGTTAAGTTGTTTTTTAGGTTGATTGATTTAAAAAACAGCATAGTCGCCTAGCCGCTTGGAGTAGCCTCATGACAGTTAAACAGATGCGGGCCTTTCTCGCCGTGGCCCAGAGCCTCAGCTTTGCCGCTGCCTGCGAACGCCTGCACCTCTCGCAATCTGCATTGAGCCTTACCATCAAGGGCCTGGAAGAAGGCCTGGGCGGGCGCTTGTTCAGCCGCAATACGCGCAACGTTGCGCTCACGCCAGAAGGTGAATCCTTATTGCCCCTGGCGCGCCGGTTGATTGCCGATTGGGATAACACCGAAGATGAATTACGCCAGCGCTTCACCCTGCAGCGCGGGCGGGTAACGGTAGCGGCGATGCCATCCTTCGCCGGTAACTTGTTGCCGCCGATCCTGAAGATATTCCGTGCGCGTTACCCTCAGGTGAATGTGACCGTCCATGACCTGATCAACGAGCAGGTTATGGAGATGGTCCGTGACCGGCAGGTTGAGCTGGTGTGGCGTTCGAACCATCGGAAGGTTCGTCGCTGGCGTTCACGCCGTTGTATCTGGATCGCTTTATCGCCGTGGTGCCGGGTGATTCTCCGTTGGCGGAGCGTGCCGTGATTGATTGGGAAACCCTGTTGGAGCAGCCGTTCATCACCTTGCAGCGACCGTCCACGGTGCGGGTGATGTTGGAAGAACACTTGGGCGCGTTGCAGGTGAAGTTGCCGGTGGCGCTGGAAAGCCATCAATTGGCGACGGTAGGCAAGATGGTAGCCAGTGGGCTGGGCGTCAGCGCCGTACCCGCGTTATGCGCCCGGCAGATGGAAGAGGCCGGCGCCCATTGCATCACCTTGCGCGATCCGGTGATCGAACGTCCGATTGGTGTGTTGACCAAGCCGGGTCATGAGTTGTCGGCGGCGGCGCAGGTGCTGTTTGATATTTTTCGCGATGAAGCCGCGAAAGGGCGGTTTCCGCGTTGTTATAAACAGGCATTAAAAAGCCCGCTCGAAGTAAACGGGCGGGCTTAAATGTTTAATGCTCAGGTATTAGCAGTATCTATCAATTACTTTAACGTGCGATTGGCCACGCAGGTTCTGCCATTCGGTATTCAGTGTATGAAAGACTTGCTCAATGAAGTTGCGATCAGCCGCAGCCTTCTTGCCGACATAACCCTGGCCACGGCGGTACACCTTCAGGCGCGCTGCCAGCTCACGGTTATTACGGTCAAACTCGGCTTCTTCGGTATTGGGCGCCAGGCAGTCAAGTTGCACTTCGCCCGATTTACCAATCCACAGGATATGGTCGTCGAGTGTGTCTTTCTGCGCTGCGAACATCTCAGCCAATTCGTCGATAGTTGGTTGGTTGTTCAGATTCATGTGTAAGCCCCTTGACCAGTTGGCGATCTATCAATTGATTCGTTAAATATTTAAGTTGTCTCCGGTTCCGAAAACCGGGCGTCAGCGACGGTCTGCCGAATACGGGCAGGGTCTTGAACCTGATGCATGTAGTCTTGCTGATGAACTGCTACGCAATGGTTTCATAACGAAGACAAGAGGCGTTTGAGCTCCTTGTACCGATCCTTGCGGGCCGGTCAGCTTCATCAATCTGCCTTGTGGGCAGTGCACATCCGGAAAAAACAGCTCGGCGGTCAGACGAGCTTGTTCAAAACACGTGTTACCAACGCTCCCGATCCGGGAGACGTCTCGATAATGCAAGGACAAAAGGTTACGTCAACGGTTATGTAGTGATTATTTTTGCTCACTACATAAATTCCCGTGGGGGCGGGGAGATGCGGGGAAATGTGACTTGGGCGTCATTTTTTGGAAGGGTGGGTCGTAGCGCTGTGATCGTTAACTTAACATCAAACCCTTGTGGGAGCTGGCTTGCCTGCGATAGCGGAGTGTCAGCTAGCAAATACTTGGCTGGCACGCAGCCATCGCAGGCAAGCCAGCTCCCACAGGGTTTGATTTGGGGTGTTTGAGCTATTTCAATCGTTCAGCAAGCAATGGCAAAGGCGCTCGCACGACGCCTCGATCTTCACCCGTAACAACTCATCCCCCCGTGTCTTGCCCAGGTTGATCGCTATCACCGGTTTGCCTTGCTCCACCATCGCCTTGCACAGCCGAAATGCCGAATAAGCCATCAACGACGACCCCACCACCAATAAACCCTCGGCCTGCTCCACTGCCGCCATTGCCTTCGCCGCTGTGTACTGGGCGACGTTCTCGCCGAAAAACACAACATCAGGCTTCAACCGCTCGCCATTGCAATGGGGGCAGTGGGGCACTTGGAAGCGTGCCTCAAACGCCGGGTCGAGCAGGGTGTCGCCATCGGTGCTTGCACGGCATCAACGCCGGCCAGGTAGGGATTCTGGGTTTCCATCAGGCGTTGGATCGCGTCGCGCTCGCTGCGTTGCTGGCAATCCAGGCACAGCACTCGGTGTAGGCTGCCGTGCAGTTCGATGACATCGTGGCTTCCGGCCTGGTCGTGCAAGGTGTCGACGTTCTGCGTGATCAGCCCGCTGATGCGCTGGCGTTGCTGCAGCGTCGCCAGCGCCAGATGGGCTGGGTTCGGCTGGGCAATACGGACCCTCGGCCACCCCAGCATGGCTCTTGCCCAATAACGGCGCCGCGCCTGCGGGGTGGCGAGAAACTCCTGATACATCATGGGGCTTTGCCCCGGCGCACGCCTTCGCTGTCGCGGTAATCGGGGATGCCCGACGACGTGCTGATGCCTGCGCCGGTCAACACCAGAAAGCGCCGCTCGGCCATGGCCCGGTGCAGGGTGTCGAGGTGGTCGTCCTGGTGTTCCAGGGTATCGAGCATGGGTTCCCCTATTCGCCGCGAATGTACTGCTCCAGCTGTTTGATCAAGTCGGCTTGTTCGGCAATGGCCTCTTTCACCAGGTCACCGATGGACAGCAAGCCTAGCAGCTGACCTTGTTCGACAACGGGCAGGTGACGCAGATGGCTGTCGGTCATGATGTTCATGCATTCATCGACACTCTTGTGGGAATCGACGGTTATTACCGGAGAGCTCATCACTTCATCGACCCGTGTGGTCTCACCGACGACAAGCCTTTGAGAATCAGCTTTCGCGCGTAATCCCGTTCGCTGATGATCCCCACCACCGCGCCTTCCTTGACCACCGGCAAGGCCCCGACGTTTTTCGCCGACATCACCACCAGCGCTTCAAACACGGTGTGGTCCCATTCGATGGTGTGGACGTCCTGGTTTTTATGGTCCTTGGCTTTGAGCACTTGTGCGACGGTTT
Source organism: Pseudomonas poae (assembly GCA_004000515.1). Classification (GTDB taxonomy): domain Bacteria; phylum Pseudomonadota; class Gammaproteobacteria; order Pseudomonadales; family Pseudomonadaceae; genus Aquipseudomonas; species Aquipseudomonas cremoris. The sequence goes on along the minus strand of CP034537.1, from coordinate 6,227,336 downwards.
TCATGGCGGCCACTCCGGTGTTGTTGTTAGGAAGTCAGCGGGCTCCCTACAGAATCCTAGACGGCCTGCGCGGCGGCAAGGTCCAAAGCGGCGTTAAACCCGTCGAAAAACGTCATTCGCCGGATTTTTTTGATAGTTACCCTGCTTTTGTCGGCTTTTTGGCGCGTTTTGGGCTGCCGGTCGTCTTGCGTGGCGCGCTCTTGCGTTTCTTTTTCCATGGCGTGGCTGCGGGGCCCGCTGGCCCGGTGATGGTCATGCGCATGCCGTTGCAGCGCGCCACTTGCTTACTCATCCAGGCTGCCTGCTTGGCGACGAATTCTTCCAGGCTCATTTCGCCGCTTTGCACCATGTCCAGCGCCTGCTCCCAGATCGCCGTTGTGCCGGGGTCGGCAATGGCTCGGGGCACGGCGTCGATCAGGCTGAAAGCCGCCGGCGTGGCCGACAGCGCCTTGCCGTTTTTTAACAGGTAACCGCGGTCGAGCAAGCCCTGGATAATCCCGGCACGCGTGGCTTCGGTGCCAATGCCGGTGGTGTCCTTGAGCTTTTGCTTGAGCAGCGGGTCCTCCACCAATTTGGCGACGTTTTTCATCGCCTTGATCAAGTCGCCTTCGGTGAAGGGCTTGGGCGGTTGGGTCCACAGGTCCTTGAGGTTGACCTTGGCCACCGCGTAGTCCTGGCCTTGCACCAATGTCGGCAAGGCCTGTGGTGCGGGTGCCTCACGGCCCTTGGCGGGCGCCAGCGCTTCGGGCAGGGCGCGTTTCCAGCCTGGCTCGATCACCACTTTGCCCACTGCTCGCAGCGCTTGTCCCGCGCAGTCGAAATCCGCCTGGGTGCGATCGTATTCGTGGTTGGGCAGGAACTGCGCCAGGTAGCGTGCGCGAATCAGGGTGTAGACCGCTCGGTGCTTGCCAGTGAGTTGGCCTACATCCTTGCCGGCGCCGGTGGGGATGATGCCGTGGTGGGCACTGACCTTGGCGTCGTTCCAGGCCCGCGAGCGGCGTTGGGGGTCTATATGCGGCATCAACTCGTTCACCGCCGTATCGGCACGTCCCAACGCGGCGAGGATCTTTGGTGCTTCGCTGTGCTGGCTTACGGGCAAGTAGCCGCAGTCACTGCGGGGGTAGGTGATGACTTTGTGGGTTTCGTAGAGAGACTGGGCGATATCCAGGGTCTCCTGGGCACCGAGGCCGAGTTTTTGGAGCAGATTTCCTGCAGGGTACCGAGGTCGAAGGGCAGGGAGCTACCTCGCGCATGCGTTCGGTCCGCAGCCTGACCAGTCGCGCACTGGCGGCGTGGGTCATGGCGTCGGCCGCCGCTTGAGCCAATTGCGGGTTGAGGCATCGGCCCTGATCGTCACAGGCATCTTCCGCGGCGCGCCATTGGGCGGTAAACGTCATGCGTTCGTGCAGCAGGTCCACGTCAATCGCCCAGTACGCCACCGGCACAAAATCCGCGATGCTGCGGTCGCGGTCCACCACTAGGCGCAGTGTGGGCGTTTGCACCCGGCCCACCGGCAATACGCCTTGATAACCGGATTGGCGTCCGAGCAAGGTAAACAACCGGCTCATGTTCATGCCGATCAGCCAGTCTGCGCGCGAGCGCCCGAGGGCTGAGTGATACAGGCTGAAGGTTTCGGCGCCGGGCTTTAGGGCGGCCAGGGCCTTGCGAATGGAGGCGTCGTCGAGTGCCGACAACCACAAGCGCTGGATTGGCCCTCGATAGCGACAATGCTCCACCAGCTCGCGGGCGATCATCTCGCCTTCACGGTCGGCGTCGGTGGCGATCACCAGTTCCTGGGCTTCCCCCAGCAAGCGCTTGACGGCCTTGAACTGGCTGGCGGTCTTGGGTTTGACCCGCATCTTCCATTTTTCCGGGACGATGGGCAGGTCGGCCAGCACCCAGCGTTTGTACTTTTCGTCGTAGGCATCGGGCGGGGCGGTTTCCAGCAGGTGGCCGATGCACCAGGTGACCGTGACGCCATTGCCCAACCAGCAGCCATCACCTCGGCGGCTGGCGCCGAGCACGGCCGCGATGTCCTTGGCCTGGGAGGGTTTTTCACAGAGGTACAGCCGCATGGTCGCCACATCAGATCGGGTTGATGGTGTGCAGGATGCTCAGTAAGCCGCGTTTGATCAACCTTTATCTGTATGGATGTACAGCAATTTGTGTGGCGACCACACAGCAATGTGGGAGCGGGCAAGCCCGCTCCCACAGGGGATCTCCTGTGTTCAGGTGATCAGGTTAGTTATTGTCGATATCCACGTGCCGGGTTTCCTTGAGGCAGATCATTCCCACGATCAAACTCACCCCCGTCACCACCACCGGGTACCACAGGCCGTAGAAGATATCCCCGGTGTACACCACCAGCGCAAACGACACGGTCGGCAGGAACCCGCCAAACCAGCCGTTACCGATGTGGTAGGGCAGGGACATCGAGGTATAGCGGATACGCGTTGGAAACAACTCCACCATCAACGCCGCCAACGGCCCGTAGCACATGGCCGCAATCAGGATCAGCGCGACGATCAGCACCACCACCATCACCTTGTTGACCTGGGCCACATCCGCCGAAGTCGGATAGCCGGCCAGGGTCACAGCACCGCGCAGGGCCGCTTCGTCAAAGCCGTCGATACGCACTTCGCCGACGCTCACCTGTACCGGGCTGCCTGCAGGTGCCGCAGCGCTGCTGTAGGGCAGGCCTTGCTTGACCAGGAAGGTCTTGACCTTGTCACACGGGCTGTCAAATTTCGCCTTGCCCACCGGGTCGAACTGGAAGGTGCAGGTGGCCGGATCAGCCAACACGGTGATCGGCGCCTGATGGGTCGCCTGGTCCATCGCCGGGTTGGTGTAGTGCGCCAGGCTCTTGAAGATCGGGAAGTACAGCACGGTTGCCAGCAGCAGGCCGAGCATCAGCACGGGTTTGCGCCCGACCTTGTCCGACAGCCAGCCAAAGAAGATAAAGAACGGCGCACCAATCACCACGCTGATGATCAGCAGCATGTTGGCCAGGGCCGGGTCCATCTTGAGGAATTGGGTGAGGAAGAACAGCACATAGAATTGCGCTGCATAGAAGGTCACCGCTTGCCCGCCGTTGATGCTGAACAGCGCGATCAGCACCACCTTGAGGTTTTCCCACTTGCCGAACGAATCACGAATCGGCGACTTGCTGGACTTGCCTTCCTCTTTCATTTTCAAGAAGGCCGGCGACTCGTGCAGGCTCATACGGATCCAGGTGGAAATGCCCAGCAGTACGATGGAAAACAGGAACGGAATGCGCCAGCCCCACACTTCGAACTGGTCACCGGTGAAGTACCGGCACGCCAGCACCACCAGCAGCGACAGCAGCAGGCCGAGGGTGGCGGTGGATTGAATCCAACTGGTATGGAAGCCGCGCTTGCCCGCAGGTGCGTGCTCGGCCACGTAGGTCGCTGCACCGCCGTATTCGCCGCCCAACGCCAGGCCTTGCAGCATGCGCAGCACGATCAGAATGATCGGTGCCGCAATGCCGATGCTGGCATACGTCGGCAGGAGCCCGACGCAGAACGTCGCTACGCCCATCAGGATGATGGTGACCAGGAAGGTGTACTTGCGCCCGATCATGTCCCCCAGGCGTCCGAATACCAACGCGCCGAACGGGCGCACTACAAAGCCCGCGGCAAAGGCCATCAACGCAAAGATAAAGGCCGTGGTGTCGTTGACCCCGGCAAAGAACTGTTTGCTGATGACCGCCGCCAGCGCGCCGTAGAGGAAAAAGTCATACCACTCGAACACCGTCCCGAGGGATGAGGCGAAGATGACTTTCTTTGAGTCGTTGCTGGTGCTGGCGGCATTGACCGCCGAGCCCAAGGGTTGAGCATGTTCTGACATCGGGTAGCCCTCACAGTGATTATTTATTGTTGTTCCACTGTCGGCGCCAGTCTCGGCGCCGCTATTCAGATTGCATGAACCAGTTCTCTCCGGGGCGAGGCTCCTTGTAGTCGGCGAAAGGATCAGCTGTGCGGCTTTCTCCGCGATCATCAGCGTAGGTGAACAGGTATTGCCGGACGTGATGCGCGGCATGATCGAGGCGTCGGCGATACGCAGGCCGGGCACACCGTGCACTCGCAGCTGAGCGTCGACCACCGCATCCTTGTCACTGCCCATGCGGCAGGTGCCGACCGGATGGAAGATTGTAGTACCGATGCGCGCTGCCGCTTCGTGCAGTTGCTCCTCGGTCTGCAACGAGTCGCCGGGCAAGTACTCCACCGGCTTGAATTGGCTCAGGGCCGGCGCGGCGACGATGCGCCGGGTCAGGCGAATGGCATCGGCGGCCACGCGCAAATCTTCCGGGTGGCTGAGGTAGTTGGGCTGTATCAACGGGGCATCCGCCGGGTTGGCCGAGCGGATATCTACGCGACCACGGCTTTGCGGACGCAGGTCGCAGACGGACGCGGTAAACGCCGGGAATGCGTGCAGCGGTTCGCCGAAACGCTCCAGGGACAGTGGTTGCACGTGGTATTCGAGGTTGGCCGAAGTCTGTTGCGCACTGGAGCGCGCAAACGCGCCCAACTGGCTGGGCGCCATCGACAGCGGGCCGCTACGGTCGTACAGGTAGCGCAGGCCCATGCCCATCTTGCCCCACACCGAACCTGCGATCTGGTTGAGGGTGCGGGCATTTTCCAGCTTGTAGATCAGCCGCAGTTGCAGGTGGTCCTGCAGGTTGCCGCCGACGCCGGGCAATTCGTGCAGCACCTCGATGCCCAGCGGTTTGAGCACGCTGGACGGGCCGATTCCCGAGCGTTGCAGAATCCCTGGCGAGCCCACGGAGCCCGCACACAGGATGATTTCCTGGCGTGCTTTCCAGCTCACTTGCTGCCCGTGCTGGCGTCCGACCACCTGTGAGGCTCGGCCGTTTTCCAGTAGCACGCGGTCCACTTCCACTTCGGTCAGCACGGTGAGGTTGGGGCGCTGGCGGATCGGCTTGAGAAACGCCTTGGCCGCGTTCCAGCGCACGCCGGATTTCTGGTTGACCTGGAAATAGCCGCAGCCTTCGTTATCGCCCTTGTTGAAGTCGTCGATCTTGGCAATGCCACTCTGCGCCGCCGCGTCGCGGAATGCATCCAGGATCGGCCAGTGCAGGCGCTGTTGTTCGACCCGCCACTCGCCGCCGTCGCTGTGGAATTGCGAGCTGCCGGCAAAATGGTTTTCGCTCTGTTTGAACAGTGGCAGCACATCCTTCCACGCCCAGCCTTCGTTGCCTTGCGCTGCCCAGCCGTCGTAATCCTGGGCCTGGCCACGCATGTAGATCATGCCGTTGATGGATGAGCAGCCACCCAGCACTTTGCCGCGCGGATAGCTCAGCGCACGGCCTTGCAGGCCTTCCTGGGCCTCGGTCTTGAAGCACCAGTCGGTGCGCGGGTTACCGATGCAGAAGAGGTAGCCGACGGGGATATGAATCCAGGGGTATTATCACGGCCACCGGCTTCCAGCAGAAGGACACGGTGGGCGGGGTTGGCGGAAAGTCGATTGGCCAGCAGGCAGCCTGCGGGGCCGGCGCCTACGACGATGTAATCGTACTCAGCAGTAGCAATGGGCATTTAAGGTCTCGCATGTTTTCTTATTGGCTCCATCCTAGTTGTTAGTTTTCGTCTTAAAAATGTTAGTTTTTACCCAGCTGCTGTGCGTTTTTAAACAGCACGACCCGAGCCCGCACAATGGAGGTGTCATGTTCGACTGGAATGACCTGCGTTATTTTCTGGAGTTGCAACGCAGCGGGCGACTGCTTACCGCCGCGCAGCGCCTGAAAACCACGCATGCCACCGTGGCTCGGCATATCGAGGCCATCGAGAAGAGCCTGGGCACCGCGTTGTTCGTGCAGCACGCCCAGGGTTACGAACTGACTCCTGCCGGCGAAGCCCTGCTCAAGCACGCCGAGGCCATGGAAAACGTCGCGCTGCTGGCCGAAGACGAACTCACCCATTCCGCCGCGCCTCTGGGCAAGATCCGCCTCGGCGTGGCCGAAGGCTTGGGCGTGATGTTCCTCGCCAGCCGCATGGGCGGGCTGTTCGAACGTTACCCGGGACTGGAAGTGGAACTGGTGGCCGTGCCGCGCTTCGTCAGCATCCTTAACCGCGAAGCGGAAATCAGTATCCACCTGGAGCGTCCCAGCGTCGATCAACTGGTCACGCGCAAACTCACCGACTACCGCTTGGCGCTGTATGCCAGCCGCGCCTACCTGGAGCGCAACCCGCCGATTGAAAAACGTGAAGACCTCGCGGCCCATTCCTGGATCGATTATGTCGATGACCTGTTGTTCAGCCAGGAACTGAAATTCCTCAGCAGCTTCTGCCGCAACCCCAAGGTGGTGTTCCACAGCACCAGCGTGATCGCCCAGCATCAGGCGGCGCGCTCGGGATTGGGCATCGCGGTGTTGCCGTGTTTCATGGCCGCTGGCGATCCGGACCTGGTGGCGTTGCTGCCGGGGAGTGCATCCAGCGCAGTTACTGGATCAGCTCGCGCAGGGAGCTGCATAAATCGGTGCGGCTGAGGGTGTTGTGGGATTACGTGGTGGAATTGTGCGCGCGGGAGCAAAGCTTGCTCCTCGGCGAATCCAACTGACCTAATCCGGATTAAAACTGTTGGAACGGGCTTGCTCCCACATTGGATCTGCGTGGGTTCACTGCATGGTGTCAGGCCCGCAATTCAAACTCCGCGCTGCCCAACCTTTCCCCATTCACCAACACATGCACTACATGCCTGCCGGGGTAGTGTTTGCGCGTGGTCATATCGCGAATATGCTGCTCGCGCCGAATGTGCTGCTGCTCTCCTGCACCCAGTTTAAAAGCCTTGAGCTTGAACACCTTGTTCGCACTGTGCCCGGCACTTTTCACATAGTCGATGGCGTAATCCACCACCAGCTTTTGCGCCGTGAGGGCCGTGGATTCCAGGCTGAACGACAGGTTGATCCGCTCCCCCAGATTGATCACGGCCGGTGTCACGCTCAACTGATGAAGTTTCACCTCGGCCTTGGCCCCGGCACCCATGATTGTCAGTGCGCGGGTGTTGCCTTGCTTGATCAGGCTGCGCAGGGCATGGCGGGCGATCCATGCGGTGTGCGGGTTGTCCAGGGACCAACCTTCGATGAGGGTGAGCACCCAATCCGGATGGTCCTTGGTGACGTCGTTGAGGTGGTTGGCCACCGACTTGCGCACGTACAGGCTGGGATCGGCCTTGAGGTTGTCGAGGATCGACGCGCACAGCTCGGGGTTGGCCTGTATGTCGGCCAGGCGGAATGACCACGGCAAACGTGGCCGCGAGCCTTCGCTGGCCAGGCGGCGCACGTGTTCGTTGTCGTCCAGCGACCACGTTTGCATCACGGCGAGGGTGCGCTGGAAGTCGTGTAGCAGAAAGTGGCGGATAGCGAATTCGGCAGAGCCAAACGTGGTGAAGTATTTGAGTGCGGCCATGGAGCGCTTGAAATCCCCAAGGCCGTAACTCGCCACGAAGTGAGGCAGGAACAGGCTGACAAAGCTGCTGTTCAAGCGCGGTGCCAGGGCGTAAAGCAGCTTCAGGGTCTGCGGGTAGTCCAGCGGGATCACCGCGTGCAGGCTCTCGCTGACCCGCGCCATGCGCTGCATCACCGACAACTCGGCCAACTCGGCCTTGGCGTGCTTGAGGAAACCCTTGGCATCGAACGCCGGGTACACCGCCGTCATCTCGGTGGCGATGTGTTGCAGGCGTTCGACGTTGAAGATTTCCTTTAGGGCCGGGGCGCTTTGGTCGGTCATCGGTGTTTCCTTGGTAGTTAGAGAAACCAGCGATATTCCCGCGCATGGATCTCTTGCTGGAAGGCCAAGTGATCCTGGCGTTTGTTCTCGCAGTACACGTCGACAAATTCGGCGCCCAGCTTATCGCGCAATACCGGTTGATGCTGCATGGCGCGCACGGCGTCGAGCATTTCCAGGGGAAAGTCGGTGCCGCTGCTGCGGTCCTCGTTCAGCGGGGTGATGGGCTCGCGCTTGGTTTCAAGACCATGCTCCAAACCGACGAGGATCGCCGCCAGCACCAGGTACGGGTTGGCATCGGCACTGGCCAAGCGATGTTCGATGCGCAGGTTGCGCGGGTCGGATTCGGGGATGCGCACGCACGCGTCGCGGTCTTCAAAGCCCCAGCTGGCACGGGTCGCCGCGTTGACGGTACCGCCCAGACGACGGAAGGCGTTGTGGTTCGGCGAGAAGATCGGCATGCAGTGGGGCAGCAACTCCAGGCAACCGGCCACCGCGTGACGCAACGGTTGCTGCTGGTGCGCGGCGAGCAAGTTGTTGCCGGCGCCGTCATACAGGCTGACATGCACATGCATGCCGCTGCCGGGGTATTGCAGGTACGGCTTGGCCATGAAACTGGCACGGTACCCATGCTTGAGCGCCACGCCTCGGGTGCTGCGGCAGAACAGGGCAGCCCAGTCGGCGGCGCGCATACCGTCGTCCAAATGACCAAAATTGATCTCGAATTGGCCGGGGCCGATTTCGGCGGTGATCACCGTGATATCGATGCCCTGGTCCTTGGCGGTTTGCGCCATATCGTCCAGCACTTCGCTGAAACGCGACAGGCGTTCGATGTGCAGGTTGGGCTGGTCATCGGCATCGCCGCTCAACGGGTCGCGGGCAAATTGCGGCAGGCCGTCTTCGAGTTTTTTGTCGAACAGGTAGAACTCCAGCTCAAACGCCACCACCGGGTGAATACCCTTGTGGTGCAGGCGTTCCAGCACCTTGGCCAGCACTTCGCGGGGTTCGAATTCGATGGGGGTTTCGGTGCCGTCCGAGGTAATCAGCATCTGGCCGAGCGGCTGCGATTCCCAAGTCACCGGCTTGAGCGTGCCCGGCACCAGGCGGCGATTGGCATCTGGGTCGCCGTCGTTGAAGCAGTAATCGCCGATCTTGAACAACCCGCCCTGAACGCCCAGCAACACCGCGTTCTGCGGTAATTTCAAGGGCTGCCGGCGGCGACTTTTTCGAGCATCTCCACCGGGTAGCGCTTGCCGTAGAAATGCCCCGGAATGTCCAGGGCGATCAGGTCGACGTAACGCACGTCCGGGTGGTTCTGGCGAAAGGTCCGTACTTCGGCCAGCAACGTTGCGGAATGGCTTTTCACGGGTGCAGCTCCTAGTTGTAAACCCACAGCACGCGGGCGGGCAGATCGGTCAGGTTGGCGTAGCGGCAATGGGCGAAGCTGGCCAGGTGAAAACTGTCGCCTGGGACGAGGGTGACCGAATCGGCCTCGCCCTCGACCCACAGCGTCAATTCGCCTTCCAGTACAAAGCCGGCCTGCTCGGCGCGGTCGCTCATGGTGTGTTCACCGCTGTTGGCACCGGGGGCCAACAGGCTGTCGAGCATCGAGAAGGCGCCGTTCATGCTCGGCGAGACGAGAATGTCGGTGATGCCGTTGGCGTAATACACCGTGCGCCGCTCGTTGGGACGGGTAATCCAGTCCACCGCCTTGGGTTTGGGCTGGCTGTAGAAATAGGTGGTGGGGACGTCGAGGGCGTGGCTGATGGCGGTCAAATCCGCCACGGTTAGCGCGACAGCCCTCGCTCTACCTGGGACAGGAAGCCGACCGAGCGCTCGATTTTTTTGTGCGAGTTGGGCGAGGGTGAGCTTCTTGTGCTTGCGCAGGTCGTGGATCAGCGCGGCGAGGGTGGCGAGTTCTTCTTGTGGGGTCATGAAATTTATGTCGGATAATTTCATGAAAAATTACAGGATTTATTTCATGTAGGCAATGGGGCAATTCGTGCTGGCTGAGACACTTGTGTTGAATGATTGTGTGCGGCAGTGGTCCGAATTTGGGTACGCACCACTCATTGAAGGAGCACCCATGAAATCAAAATCCCTAGCCGCTTGCCTGTTGCTCGCTACCAGCCTGTCCACCGCCAGTTTCGTCGTGCAGGCCGGTGATACCCCTCAGGAAACCGTACAGCCTTCCAGCATCAACACCCGTGACTTGAAAGAAGGCGACCGCGCCCCGGATATCCTGATGCGCAAGGAGTCGGCCGTCAGCGATTGGAAAAAGCGTGGCCTCAAGCAGCCGGAGGCTGACAGCCAATGGGCGCGGGTGGGGGATAAATTCGTGCTGCTCAAGACGACCAACGGCACCATTCTTGAGATCACCCCCGTCAAGAAATGACCTTGTATTTCCTCCCTGTTCCTGAGTTAAGGTAGCCGGCTATAGAGGCCGCGTTACCTTAAAAGAAAGAGAGCAGGATGCTTGCCACAATAAGAAACTATCCCCGCACCGTGAACCTGTTGCTGTCCGCCACGTTGTTGCTGACGTTGGCCAAAGCCATCACTTTTCCCTACCTCGTTATCTACCTCACCCGCCACTTTGCCTTGGACATTACCCAAGTCGGCCTTGTGATCGGCAGTTCGTTGATCGTTGGTTCATTGCTCAGTGTGTACGGCGGTTTTCTCGTCGACCGCATCAACAGTTACCGGCTATTGCTCGGCCTGACGGTGTTGTTTGCACTGGGCTTTATCGGCACGGTACTCGCGCAGAATATCTGGGCGTTCTACAGCTGCCTGATCCTGATCAATTTGGCGTACGCCGTGATCGATATCGCGGTCAAGGCCGGTTTCGCCAGCCTGTTGCCCGAAGATGCGCGCAGCGAAGTGTTTTCCATCAAGTACACCCTGACCAATATCGGCTATGCCGTAGGCCCGTTTTTTGGGGCGATGGTGGCCAAGTTGGATATCAGCCTGCCGTTCATTCTGTCGGCGCTGTTGGGAGTGGGGTTTTTTCTGTTGTATTGGCGTTGGGGTGACCGAACCCTGGCCACCGTGGATGCCACGCAAAAGCCGGTGCCGTTCCTTGCGGTGGGGCGCGTGTTGCTCCGGGATCGGCGCCTGGTGTGCTTCACCCTCGGCGGGGTGCTCAGTGCCGTGGTGTTTGGCCAGTTCACTGCGTGGCTGTCGCAGTACCTGGTGACCACCACCACTGCCGATTACACCTACACCGTGGTCAGCGCTGTGCTGACGACCAACGCGGTGCTGGTGATTGCCTTGCAGTATGTGATTGGCCGGCGCATCTCCCATCGCTACCTGGGCCAATGGCTCATCGCGGGCCTGGGCATGTTCATGCTCGGGTTGATCGGCTTTGCCTTGTCCACCAGCGTGCTGTGGTGGGTGCTGGCGATGGCGGTGTTCACGGTAGGGGAGATCATTGTGTTCCCGGCCGAATACATGTTCATCGACCGCATCGCCCCGGACCACCTGCGAGGCATGTATTACGGTGCGCAGAACCTGTCCAACCTCGGTGCTGCCCTGGGGCCGGTGCTGTGTGGGCTGGTGCTTGCCAGCCTGCCGGCCCACTACATGTTCTACATGCTGGGGGCGTTCATCGTCGGGGGCGGGGTGTTCTATTTCATTGGGGCGTCGTTGAAGGCCAGTCATCCAGCGTGAGCTTGCCGACGTTGTTGCTTTGCAGTTCGTAGCGCAACTCTTCCACCATCGTTTCCACTTCTTGCGGGGTCTGCAGCCGGTTGGTGCTGATCCCCGTCACCACCAGGTCAACCCGACCGGTTTGCGCGTCGAAGACCTTGAGGGTCAGGGAAGCGTCCCGGCACAGGGTGAATTCACACGTCAGCGGCGACAGGCCTTCTTCGATGCAATTTCGCAGTTGCGAGAGGGTAAACATGCTGGTTCCTTCAGGGCATAAGTATCGACCCTTGAAGGTTAAGCACTGGGCTGCGGCGTTATAAGGCGAATTCGCACTAGCCACACTAGTGCATTTGCACTTGTATTGATTACTTCTTGAGGCGCAGTTCACCGGCAAACAGCCCGCGTTCACGGGCCCAGACGATGGCGGCACTGCGGCTGTGCACCCCCAGCTTGGAGTACACCGTGGCCACGTGGTTACGCACGGTGTTGGGCGCGAGTTTCAGGCGCGAGGCGATCTCTTTGTCGGCCAGCCCTTCGCAGATCAAACCCAGCACATCACGCTCGCGAGCGGTGAGGTCGGTAAAGGCCACGTTGGGTAAATTGGGGCTGTTGACGCTCTTGGCGTTGGCCAGTTTTTCGATCAGCGTCTGGCTGAACCAGGAGGCGTCCTGCATCACTTCCTCTATGGCGGCCACCAGCTCCAGCTCCGAGCGTTTTCGCTCGGTGATGTTCATCATCACCAACAGGTAGCAGGGCACGTCCTGGATGACCACGGTGTCGGCGGAGACTACACAGTCGATCACTTCGTTGCCTTTCTTGCGCACCTTGAGGTCCTGGCCCTCGAGGTTGCCGGCTTTTTCCAGGGTAGCGAACAACAGCGCGCCCGCCTGGGGGCTCTCGATAAAGTTGATGTCTTCGATGGCTTTGCCGATCAGTTCCTCACTGGTATAGCCGGTGATGTTCATGAAGGCTTCGTTGATGTCCACCACCTGGCGGTTACCGGCGCTGCACACCAAGGTTGGCACAGGCGTGAGGCGGAACGACTTGGCAAAGCGCTCCTCACTCTGGCGCAGGGCTATTTCGGCCTTGCGCCGAGGTTCCAGGTCCATGAAGGAGAACAGCATGCAGTCTTCCTCGTTCATGTCCAACGGTTGGCCAGCGACAATCACCAGTTTGCTGCCGCCTTCGGGCAGGCGCAGTTCAGCTTGCATCTGCGGGATGGTTGCACCTTCGCCCAGTCGCTGGATGGCCAAGTCCTTGCGTTCGGCCTGTTCAAGCACGTCCAGTTCATAGACGGATTTGCCGATGACCTGGTCGCGGTTGTAGCCGGTCATTTCCAGAAAACCTTGGTTGACCTTGATGTAACGCAGGTCGCTCAGGCGGCAGATCACAGCGGGCGCGGGGTTGGCGTTGAACGTCTTCTCGAAGCGCTGCTCGGCGCTGGCCCATTCAGTGGCGTCGCTGAGGATCAGCACCAGCAGCTCCGGCTCCCCTTTGGAGTCGGTGATCACCAGGCTGCGTAAGCGATGGACCCAGGTTCTATCCGGGTCGGCAGTCGGGGTGACTTCCACCACCACGTCGCTGAACTCATCACTCATCGCCGCACGCGCAAGCGGGTAGTTTTCCGGCATTACAGGATGGTTGTTGCGATAACGCAGGGCGAAACGCTCAGCATATTGCTGCCCATTGGCGCCGAGCCCCATCACATCGCCAACGCCGTGCATGGACAGGGCGGCCTCATTGGCCCACAGGATGGTTTGATCGACCTCGGCCAGGATCACACCGTCAGACAAGCCGGAGATGATCTGCTGCAGTTGGCGGCGGTTGGTTTCCTTGGCGAGTACATCCTGAGTCATAGAGTCTCCTGGCGTGGGGGCTTATGGGAGTACGACACTCTGGGTCGAGGATAGTGCAGAGCAATTGCCCAACCCCGTAGTGCGGATGCACCAGTGGGTTTGGTGCACTTGCCAAACCCAGCCAATTCTGGGAAAACCCCACCCTTTGCGCATCCAACGAGATTCCCATGAGCAACGATGAACTCCAGATCACCGACATCCGCCTGGGCGACGGCAAAACCGTGGTCAAGGGCGCGCTGATCACCACTCAATACACCGGCACTTTGGAAGACGGCACGGTGTTCGACTCTTCCTGGGAGCGCGGTAAGCCGTTCCAATGCGTTATCGGTACTGGCCGTGTCATCAAGGGTTGGGACCAGGGGCTGATGGGCATGCAGGTTGGTGGCGTGCGTACGCTGTTCGTGCCGGCGCATTTGGCTTATGGCGAACGGTCAATGGGCGCGCATATCAAGCCCCACAGCAATTTGCGTTTTGAGATTGAGTTGTTGGAAGTACTGACGCGGGATGATTGAAGTTTTTCGGTGCAAGGAGGCGGCATGCAGATGATTCAGGCGATACGTGACAGTTGGGGTTGGTGCGGCATTGACCCTGTTGAGGTGGTGGGTAGTACGGCATTTGGCAACCTGATGATCAAGGACGGGCAAGGGCGTTATTGGCGGTTGTGCCCTGAAGCATTGTGCTGCGAAGTGATTGCGCAAACCCGTGAAGTGTTGGACGAGGTGTCCAGGGATCAGGCGTTCTTGCGTGATTGGTATCTGCAATCGATGGTTGATCAGGCCGAGGCAGCGCTGGGGCCGTTGGTCCCAGGCCAGGTTTATCATTTTGTTGTTTCGCCGGTGTTGGGCGGTGCGTATGGCATCGACAATGTAAGGCGGCTGGATCATGTCGAGCAGGTTCGGTTCAGCGGTGACCTGGCGCTGCAGATCAAGGACTTACCGGATGGCGCACAAGTGAAACTCAGGATCGTCGATTGACCCCGCCCTAGGTCTCCACTGCCCGCTCACTACATTTTTGATGACGGTGTGTTCGCAAAGCGGTACCTGAACCCGCCCTGAAGAATCCGGTCATTCCGCATCGGGAAAATTTCCTACGGTTTACTCCCCTGTAACCGAAGCGTAAGCTTCGCGCGATTTCATTATTAGCGGAGGCCCCAGTGGCTACTTGTTCAAGTGACAGTTGTAGGCCGGTCCCAGTCACCGGCACAGGCTTGGCAAGGTAACGCGCATTCTTCCGATGCCGTTGTCTCGCCAAAAAAAGCGAGAAGCGGTATCACCGCAGCGGCCAGTTCTGGCCCTGTCTTGATCCCCCTCTCATCGACGCTGACCAGCACCTGAGTAACCCTCTGGATGCTACGGACGCGCCTGCCTTTCGAGGCGGGCGGGCCTGACCGACTGTGCCTGTGGAACCGGCGTAGCGAAAGGCTTCCATCTCCGTAGTTTGGCTGGCTATGAACAGGGAATATTTCCTATGCAAGCAATCAACAACATCAACCTCAACTCCTTGGTCGATACCCTGGTCAGCCTCACGGCCGCGTTTATTCTCGGTGGGCTGATTGGTTTCGAACGCCAATACCGTCAACGTACGGCTGGCTTGCGTACCAACGTGCTGGTGGCGGTGGGCGCGGCGATTTTTGTCGACATGGCCAATCGCTTGGGCGGTGCGGAAGGCGCGGTGCGCGTGGTGGCGTACGTGGTGTCGGGCATTGGTTTCCTGGGGGCGGGCGTGATCATGCGTGAAGAAGGCAATGTGCGCGGGCTCAACACGGCGGCCACGCTATGGGCGTCTGCCGCGGTGGGGGCCTGCGCCGGTGCCGACCTGATCCTGGAGGCGCTGCTGGGCACGTTGTTTGTGCTGGCGGCGAACACACTGTTGCGGCCGATCGTCAATAACATCAACCGTCAGCCGCTGGACGTTGTATCGGCGGAAGTTACCAACATTTTGTATGTCATCGCCCGTCGTACCCAGCAAAAAAGCCGTGTTGGCCTTGATGGAGGCGGAGCTGGCGCGCTGCAACTATCCGGCTAGCGATGTCGACGTACGACCTTTCGGCACTGATGAGGTGGAAATCGAAGCGACGCTTGCGGTGACGTCGGTGGACGGTGACGAACTGGATGCATTGGTGGCGCGAATCTCGATGTCGACCCTGGTGGTGCAGGCATTCTGGAGCCCAAGTACCACCGACTAGTCCCTGCTGCCAGCCGTGCATTGCGCAAAGCTGGCTATGCTTTAGCGAGGAAAGGTCCTACAAGCACTCGAGACTATCCCTTCATTTGAAAGAGCGCTGCATTGTTAAGGTTGCGCGCTTGCGCCTGCCCAGGAACCCGGGTTCGGCTTTACGTGGTTACCGTGTTTTTTCAAGTGGAGGGGTCTGTTCTGCCTGAAGTGTTAAGCAGAGTAATCAGTACCGTTTGTCGGAGCTGTTACTTTTCACAGGTAGATAGGTCCCGCGTGATGTGTAAGCGTACTGATCTTCCCAGGGGAGTCTTATGAGCAACAAAGCTTTAATAGTGGACGATCACCCTTTATACGCTCCACCGTGAAGTACCTGTTGAAGCGGGAAGGCTTCGACAAAGTCTTTGAAGCGGGCAATGGCGCCGACGCCATGCAGATTGCCCGTGAGGAGCGCCCTGACTTGGTCATCCTCGATCTGGCAATGCCAAAACTCGGTGGGTTGGAGGTGATCAGCCGGATCAAGGCGCTGGAATTACCCTGCAAAATTCTGGTGCTTACTTCGTATCTCGCGGTATTTTTTTCCACCCGTTGCATGCGCGCCGGAGCCATGGGTTTTGTGGCCAAGACGGGTGAATTGGACGAGTTGCAAAAAGCGATCAGGGCGGTGATGTCCAACTACAGTTGTTTCCCAAGCCTACCCACCAGCTCGGTGCGGCGCGATGATCTGCAGACCACGGAGCAGGCGCTGGTGGAATCCCTGTCGGACCGCGAGTTGACGGTGCTGCAAAAATTGGCGCTGGGATTGGGCAACAAGGAAATTGCCGAAGATATGCTGTTGAGCCACAAAACCATCAGTACCTACAAGACCCGTCTCAAGGAAAAGCTGCATATGTCTTCGGTGGTGCACTTGTCCAAGTTCGCCCAGCGCAACCATTTGATCTGAAATGGCCACCCCTTGGCTGGCGAAACTTACAGCCATCTTGCTGATGGGGCTGTTGCCCTGTGTGGCGATGGCCCTGGACGAACCTCACTCTCTGCGTCTGCTCGGCCATTCCACTCTTGAAAACCCTACCGTGGTGCTTGATGAAGCCGACTGGCGTTGGCTACGTGAGCGACGCCGATTGGTGATGGGGGTGTCATCACCCGATTACGCACCGTTTGATATGAGCAACAACAACGACGAGTTCGAAGGTATTACCGCTGACTACGCAAGGTTGATCAGCCTGATCCTGAACATCCCTATCGACGTTCGGCGTTATGACACCCGCGATGAAGTGATCGATGCGCTCAAACGGGGAACCCTGGACTTTCTGGGGTCGGCCAACGGCTTTGAGGCGGCCGACCGGCAGTTGGTGCTGTCCCGGTCCTACGCCAATGATCAGCCTGTGCTGGTGACTCGTACCGGCGACAGCCACTCTTTAAGTGCAGACCTGGCCGGCAAACGCCTGGCGATGCTCTACCACTACATGCTGCCGGACGCCGTGCAGGCTTTTTACCCCCGCGCGCACTTGTTGCTGTTTGCTTCGACATTCGAAGCGATTGGTGCTGTGGCGTTCGGCCAGGCGGATGTCTACCTGGGCGATGCCATCAGCACCCGCCACCTGATCAACAAGAACCATCTGAATAACGTGCGCATGGCGGACTTTTCCGCGCTGGAAGTCAATCCGTTTGGGTTCGCCTTGACCAAGGACAACACCCGGCTGCTGACGATCATCAACGCTGCGCTGGCTGCAATTCCTGCCAGTCAGCAGTTGGAGATCCTGCGACGTTGGAGTGCTGGCGGCAGCGGTTACCTGGAGGCCGACCGATTGCGCTTGAGTGTGAGTGAGCAGCGCTGGATGGAAAAGCATCCGCTGGTGAAAGTGGCGGTGCTCGACAGGTTCGTGCCACTGTCATTCTTCAACGAGCAAGGACAATTCGAAGGCTTGAGCGCCGAGGTGATGTCGCGTATCAGCCTGCGCACCGGCTTGAAGTTTGAGGTGGTGCAAGGCAGTTCACTGCCCAGGCAAATCGATGCGGTCAGCACCGGCCAGGCGGACATGCTGGCGGTGATTACCCCCAGTGTCGAACGTGCCGAAAAGCTGCGTTTTACCCGGCCTTACTTGTCCAATCCCTATGTATTGGTGGTGCGTAGCGACGACGAACGCGTGGTTACCCTGGAAGACATGACTGCAAAGCGCTTGTCATTCATCGGTGGCAACAGCCTTGCGGCGCAGATTTCCCGGGATTACCCCGGCATCGAGTTTGTTAACGCTGAAAACCCCGAGCAAGCGATGGAGGCGGTGGCCAAAGGCAGTGTCGATGCGACGGTCCTTTCGCTTATCAGTGCGCGCTACATGATTGCGCGTAATTACCGTGATCGCCTGCGTATCACCAGCACGGTCGGCACGGACCCTGCCCGCATTACCTTTGGTGTCAGCCGCAGCCAGTTGGAGTTGTACTCAATCCTCGATAAAGCGCTGTTAAGCATCACACCCGAAGAGATGGATGAGATGACCAACCATTGGCGCAGCGAAATCATCATCGAGGACAGCTACTGGAAGCGCCACCGTAACGTGATTATCCAAGGGTTTGTCTTGGCGGCACTGCTGCTGTTAGTGACCCTGGGTTGGGTGTTCTACCTGCGTAACTTGATTCACAAGCGTACCCAAGCCGAAAGAGCCTTGAGCGACCAGATGCGTTTTATGAGCGTGTTGATCGATGGCACCCCCACCCAATTTACGTGCGGGATCGCCAAGGGCGGTTAATGGCCTGTAACAACGCCTACCTTGATGTGTTCGGGTTCAAGCTGGAAGACGTGATCGGCAGGACCGTTGTGGAAACCGACACCGGCAACCCACCGCAGGCCCAGTCGTACCATGCCGACTACCTGCGCTTGATGGAGCGGGGCGAGCCGCAGATCCATGATCGTGTACTCAAGTTGCCCAATGGCGATGTGCTGACCATCTACCAGTGGATGCTGCCGTACCGTGATGGTGACGAGAAGGTGGTGGGCATGATCGCCGGGTGGGTCGACGTAAGTGAACGCCAACACTTGCTGGGCCAGCTTCAGGAGGCCAAGGAGGAAGCTGACGCAGCTAATCGGGCCAAGACCACGTTTTTGGCGACCATGAGCCACGAGATCCGCACACCGATGAATGCGGTGATTGGCATGATTGAGTTGGCCCTGAAAAATGCCGAACAGGGCCGAGCTGACCGGGATGCGCTGGAAGTGGCGTCGGTGGCCTCCCGCAGCATGTTGGAATTGATCGGCGATATTCTCGATATCGCACGCATCGAATCCGGCCATTTGTCCCTGGCCCTGGAACCCTCAAACTTGCGAGAGCTGCTGGCCTCGGTGGCGCGGGTGTTCGAAGGGTTGGCGCGAGACAAGGGCCTGGTGCTGCAAGTGGAGCTTGACCCGATGATCGATCAAATGGTGCTGATCGATCCTATGCGTCTCAAGCAGGTCGTGTCGAATTTGCTGGGCAATGCGATCAAGTTTACCGGCACCGGTGTCGTGCGCCTGGGCGCTGAGGGGACGCCGTCGTCGGCGGGCGAACAGTTGAGTTTGAGGTTATGGGTGGAAGACACCGGTATTGGCATCAGTGCCGAGGACCAACTACGTTTGTTCAACCCGTTTACCCAGGGCAGCAACAATGAACAATCGGCGCGTAGCGGGTCCGGACTGGGCTTGGTGATCAGCCGAAGCCTATGCAAGATGATGGGCGGCCAACTGCATTTGAGCAGTGTACTGGGCAAGGGCACGCGGGTGGACGTGACATTGACGCTGGCACAGGCCTCTGCGGGGCCGGCTCATTCACCGCTGCCATACCACCCACCCGCGCGTGGGTTAAACATCCTGGTGGTGGACGACTACCCGGCCAACCGCCTTTTGCTGGCGCGGCAGCTGAACTTTCTGGGGCACCACATCGTCACCGCTGAAGACGGGGTACAAGGGCTGGCACTGTGGCAGGCTGGGCATTTCGAAGGTGTTATCACCGATTGCAATATGCCCCTCATGGACGGTTACGCGCTGGCGCGTGATATTCGTGTACAAGAGCGCTTGCGTGGAATGGAGCCGTGCCTGTTGTTAGGTTTCACCGCGAATGCTCAGCCAGAAGAGGCCGAACGCTGCCGGCAAGCGGGCATGGACGGTTGTCTGTTCAAACCCACAGGGCTGGAAGACTTGCGCTTGGCATTGGCCTCGCGGACTGGCGCAGTGGCAAGCGATGAAGCTGAACCGCTGTTTGACTTGAGTTCCCTTATCACGCTCACCGGGAATGATCGCGCCGCGCTTAACGAGTTGCTGGAGCCATTGCTTGACAGCCTCAAGGAGGATCAGGCTTTGCTGCAAGCGTTTTTAAGCAAGGCAGATTTTGCCAAGTTGTTTGACCTGGGCCATCGCGTCAAAGGAGGCGCGCGAATGGTCAAGGCCAAGGCGTTGATCGTCTGCTGCGAAGCATTGGAAAGCGTGTGTGAGCGACGAGATCTTGCTGCGTTGGGGGCCGCTACCGATGCGGTAGGCGTGGCCATCGATGAGTTAGACCGTTGCTTGGAAGCGTATTGCAATCAGGCGTGACTGAGTCGGATAGTCATCCGGTGAGTTTGGGAGAACTCCTACATGGAATGGGAACAAGCCTGATTTTTTCGTCGGAATATGTCTGGAAAATGGGCCTCGCTCACCGACGAGCGCTGCCTGTCCAGGGGTTTGCCATGCCGAACAAAGCACTGACCATCCTGATTGCCGATGAACAGCACCTGCAACGGCTGTACATCGAGAAAATGCTCAATCAACTGGGGTACCACCGGATTGTCCCGGTACAGACCTTCGAAGAAGTCCAGATTCTTACGGCCATTCCGGCCGAGCCGTTTGACGTGTTGATCATCAATGCCGGGCTTACCGCACATGCCTGCGAACCCCAAGCCCAGGTGCGACATGTACTTGTCTACGATCACTTGGACCTGGGTGCGCAGGCCGGCGCAACGCCGGCCGTGCTGGTACGGCTGCCCGGCGTGCCCGACAACGTAAACCTCGAGCACTTCATGGATATCATCGACCCACCCGAAGCCGCCGGCGGCCTGCGGGTATTGCCGTGGCTGCGGGAATTATCCCGCATGCCTGCGGCGAGGGTTTAGTCCCACTTCGGCGCGATGCCCTTGGGGCTGGTCAAGCGGTGACCGCGTTCCAGGCCGGCAATTTGAGCCATGTCGGCGGCGCTCAAGGTCAGTTGCGGGGCCTTGAGGTTGCTTTCCAGGTTGGAACGCTTGGTCGAGGAAGGGATCACCGCGTAACCCTGTTGCATGGCCCAGGCCAGGGTGACTTGTGCCGGGGTAGCCTGGTGGCGTTCGGCAATCTGTTGGATCACCGCGTCCTTGAGCACTTCGCCGTAGGCCAGGGTCATGTAAGAGGTGATCTGAATACCGTGATCGGTGGCAAAGTCCACCACCTTCTGGTTTTGCAGGTAAGGATGCAATTCGATCTGGTTGGTTGCGATGTTTTCGGCACCGACGGCGGCAATCGCCTGCTTCATCAGGTCGATGGTGAAATTGGAAATCCCGATCTGGCGCGTCAGGCCCAGGCGCTTGGCTTCCAGCAACTGCGCCATGAATTCGGCAACGGGTACCTGGTCTTCAGGCGATGGCCAGTGGATCAGGGTCAGGTCCAGGTAGTCGGTCTTGAGCTTGCGCAGGCTCTCTTTGAGACTTGGAATCAACAGGCCATCGGCGAAGTTGGCGATCCAGATCTTGCTGGTGATAAACAGCTCATCACGTGGAATGCCGCTGTTGGCGATGGCTTGGCCAACGTCTGCCTCGTTTTCATAGATCTGGGCGGTGTCGATGACCCGGTAACCCAGTTCCAGGCCAGTGCTGACCGAATCCATCACCACCTGGCCTTGCAGGCGGAAGGTGCCGAGGCCAAAGGCTGGGATGTTTTGCGTGGGGGTAGACATCAGTAACTCCAGAAGGGCGTGTGAACAATGGAGTCGAGTATCCGCCCGTCGTTCCTTCGGAAAAACCGCCGAAGTCGAAAAGGAGTTTTTACCGCCAGTCACGAATGGGCGCATCCTGCGGCCTAAAACGTCGGCGGCGTAATCACCCAGATTACCGTCGTATCTACCTTGCCAGGGTTGCCGTAGCGATGAGGTTCACGGCTGGCAAAGCTGAAACTGTCGCCTTCATCCAACAGGAAGTGCCGCTCGCCGACCCAGAGCTCAAACTGTCCACTCAACACGTAGCCTGCCTCTTCGCCTTCGTGGCTATAACTCTGCTGGCTGTAGGTACCCGGCGGGAAGCAGGAGTGCAGCATTTCCAACTGATGGTTCGGCAGCGGTGTGAGTAACTGGTCAACGATACCGTCTTCATAGTGGATGCTCTGGCGATTCCCCTTGCGCACCACATAGCCGTCATCGGCAGGGGCGGGGATGGATTCGCTGGCGAAGAACCACTGGATGGTCACCCCCAGGCTACGGGCGATATTGAACAGCGCCGCAATTGACGGATACGCCAGGTTGCGCTCCAGTTGGCTGAGGTAGCCGGCGGTCAGTTCACTGGCCTGGGCCAGGTCCGTCAGCGTCATGCCACACGCCTTGCGCAGGCCGCGAATACGCGTGCCGAGAAACAGTTGCTGGGGTTCGTCTGTCACAGGTTCCACGCTACCTTGAGTCCTTCATAGATCGCCTCTTCGGCGGTGCGCGGGGCCAGGCAGTCGCCGATACGATAAAACGGCACCAGGCCTTGCAGCTCCGCGCCCAGAGTGTCCACCGGCTGGTGGCCCTGGCACAACACCAGGGTGTCGATATTCTCCAACAGCATGGGCTCGCCGCTGGCGGTGTGTTGCAGGTACACCGTGGTGTCGTCGCAGCCGTACAGGCGGGCGTAGGGAATGATCGGGATGCCCAGCCGATGCAGCTCGCCGGCCAGTTGATCGCGTACGTACAGCGGCAGGTTTTCACCGCAATGGGTGCCGTTCACCGCCAGTTGCACGTGATGACCGGCGCGCATTAGGCGTTCGGCGATGCCGGGGCCGATCCAGTCGCAACGCCAGTCGACCACCACCACTGAACGCCCCAGCGTGACCTGTTCGCGCAGCACCTGCCAGGCGTCCACCACTTGCAGTTCCCCGCCGTTTTCGAAGGCCGGCCAGTAGGGCTCGGCGCCGGTGGCGATGATCACATGATCAGGTTTCTCCCGTTCCACCCACGCGCGATCTACCCGTGTATTGCGCACCACGTGCACCCCGGCCAGTGCCATCTCTCGTTGCAGGTTGGTGCTGGCACCGCCGAATTCGCTACGACGCGGCAGCAATTGTGCCAACTGCACTTGCCCGCCCAATTGGCTGGTGGCTTCGTACAGCGTGACCTCATGCCCGCGTTGCGCCGCGACGGCAGCGGCCTTCATGCCGGCCGGGCCACCGCCGACCACCATGATGCGTCTACGCTTCACCGCTGTTTGTTGTTGGCCAAACTGCAACTCACGACCGGTCTCGGGATGCTGGATGCAAGAGATCGGCAACCCCTTGTGAAAGTGACCGATGCACGCCTGGTTGCAGGCGATGCACGCGCGCACATCTTCAACGTGACCCTCCTGGGTTTTGGCGGGCATCAGTGGGTCGCAGATCAACGCGCGCGTCATCCCGCACACATCGGCCTGGCCTCGCGCCAGGATCAATTCGGCTTCCTGGGGCTGGTTGATGCGCCCGGTAACAAACAGTGGAATTGACAGCTTGGCCTTGAACACAGCCGCCTCATCCGCCAGGTACGCAGCGGCGATGGCCATGGGTGGCACGATATGGATCGCACCGCCCAGCGACGCCGATGTACCGGCGACGATGTGCACATAGTCCAGCTCGGTTTGCAGGCTGTGCACGGCCTCAAGCGATTCACTTTCTGTCAGGCCCTCGGCATCGCGCTCATCGGCAGAAATGCGCAGGCCGATGATGAATTGCGCGTCGGTCGCCGCCCGAACGGCTGCGATGATTTCCGCAGAAATTTCAAGCGTTGTTCAAGCGACCCGTTGTACTCATCGGTACGTCGGTTGACCCTTGGATTGAGAAACTGCGCCGGCAGATACCCATGGCTGGCGACCACCTCAACCCCATCGATACCGGCCTGATGCAACCGCCTGCCGGCTGCCGCGTAACCGGCGACTATCTCGTCGATCATCCCTTGGTCCAGTGCCCGCGGCATCACCCTGAAGCGTTCATTTGGCACGCCCGACGCGGAGTACGCCACGGCCAGCAAACCATCAGCCGACTCCATGATTTCCCGCCCCGGATGGAAAATCTGCGACAGCACTACGGTGCCCTGGGCATGGCAGACCTCAGCCAATTCGCGATAACCCTCGATGCACCCATCGTCAGTGGCCATCAGCACATGAGAGGTGTACCGCGCGCTGTCGTGCACCCCTGCCACCTGCAGCACAATCAGCCCGACACCGCCTTCTGCTCGCGCACGGTGATAGGCAATCAACTGCGGGTTGACCCGGTTGTCGGTAGGCATCGAGGTGTCATGCCCGCTGGACATGATGCGGTTTTTTCAGGCGTTTGCCCCGCAGGACCAGGGGCTCAAACAGGTGGGGAAAGGCAGGGTGCGACATGGTGCGGATACTCCAGGCGCTGTTATTGTTATTTTTCTATAGGAGGCGAGCGCTAGTAAAAAATCAACTTGTTTTTTTACTGGCGACTGGATTAGCGTCGCCATCACCCACCCTGTACCTGGAGAATAAAAATGACTCACTCCACCGAACAGCAACTGCGCGAGCAGCTTGCCGCGTGCTACCGCTTGATCGCCCACTACCGCATGAGCGACCTGATCTTCACCCATATTTCGGTGCGCATTCCCGGGCCCGAACATCACTTTCTGATCAACCCCTACGGCTTGATGTTCGATGAGATCACGGCGTCCAGTCTGGTGAAAATCGGCCTCGACGGGCACGCCGTGGAGCCTTCGCCTTACGCGGTCAACCCGGCGGGCTTTGTGATTCACAGCGCGATCCACGGCGCCCGCGAAGACGCCCATTGCGTGCTGCACACCCACACCCGGGCCGGCTGCGCGGTGGCGGCGCTGGAGTGCGGGTTGCTGCCGGTCAACCAGATCTCCATGGAGTTCTACGGCAAGGTCGCCTACCACGACTACGAAGGCGTGGCCCTGGACATGGACGAGCAACGCCGACTGGTGGCCGACCTGGGTGACAAGCCAGTGCTGATGCTGCGCAACCATGGTTTGCTCACGGTGGGCGAGACGGTCGGCCAGGCCTTCTTGCGCATGTATTACCTGGAGAAGGCCTGTGACATCCAGATCGCCGCGCAGGCCTGCGGTACGCTGATCCTGCCGTCTGCCGAGGTGTGCGCCTACACCGAGCAACAATTCAACAACCCTGGCCGCGCGCTGGAAGAAGGTGAGTTGGCTGATCTGGACGCCATGCACCTGGCGTGGTCGGCGTTGCTGCGGATGCTGGATCGGGTGTCGCCGGGGTATCGCGACTGATGTAGAGTCGTGCTGCCGACCCAATCGTAGGAAACCGCCGCATGACCCAGGAATCCCGTTTTTCCCGGATGGACCCGGAAGTGCGTAAGGCCAATCTGGTCCAGGCCACGCTTACGTGCCTCAAGCGCGACGGCTTCCAGGGTGCGTCGATCCGCAAGATCAGCGCCGAGGCCGGAGTGTCGGTGGGGCTGATCAGCCATCACTACTCGGGCAAGGATGAGCTGGTGGCCGAGGCCTATCGCACCATCACCGGACAGGTCATGAGCTTGCTGCGCGAGACCATGGCCAAGGCGCCGCCGAACCCGAGGGAGCGGTTGTCAGCGTTGTTTCGTGGCTCGTTCTCCGCTGAATTGCTCGACCCGCACCTGCTGGACGCCTGGCTGGTGTTCTGGGGCGCAGTGAAGACAGCGCCCGCGATCAACCTGGCCCACGAACATTCCTACGGCGAGTACCGCACCATCATGCGCTCGGCGCTGACCGACATGGCCAAGGAGGAGGGCTGGAAGCGCTTCGATGCCGACCTCGCCGCCATCGGCCTGAGTGCACTGCTGGACGGCTTGTGGCTGGAGTCGGGGCTCAACCCCGGTACGTTTACGCCGGAGCAGGGCATTCAAATCTGCGAAGCCTGGGTCGACGGCCTGCAGGCCGGTGGTCGTCAGCGTTACCAGCTCAAACCCTGAGCTAATCTCGCCGCCTGAACGCAAGGTTCAGGTCGGCATTTTCCCCCTCGAAAAATATTTCTGGCTTGCCGATTGCCTTCTTGCTGAACACTTGTTTAGTATCGGCGCATGTCGCACCCCTCACGCCAAATAAAATAATTCGAGGAAGCCATGACTACCGATTCGCCCGTGCTCACCCATGTGCAAGCAGGCGTCGCCTGGATCACCCTGAACCGTGGCCCGCAGCGCAATGCGTTGGACATTCCCACCCTCAAGCACCTGCACACCTTGCTCGATGCGTTCAACAGCGACGCCAGCGTACGCGTGGTGGTGCTGACTGCCAGCGGCCGCAGCTTCTGCGCGGGTGCCGACCTGGCCGAGTGGGCCGACGCCGAAGCGCGTGGCGCCCTCGAAACCTACGGCTGGACCGAAACCGCCCACGCCCTGATGACCCGTTTGCACACCCTCGACAAACCCACGATTGCCGCGATCAATGGCACCGCCGTCGGCGCCGGCATGGACCTGACCCTGTGCTGCGACCTGCGTATCGCGGCCCAATCGGCACGCTTCAAGGCCGGCTACACCAGTATGGCCTACTCGCCAGACGCGGGTGCCAGCTGGCACTTGCCACGCCTGATCGGCAGCGAACAAGCCAAGCGCCTGTTGTTCCTCGACGAACTGTGGGGTGCCGACCGCGCCCTCGCCACTGGGCTGGTAGGCGAAGTGGTCGCCGATGAGCAATTGCACGCCCACACCGCTGAACTCGCGACGCGCCTGGCCAACGGCCCGACGTTCGCCTTCGCCCAGACCAAGACCCTGATCCGTGAAGGCGCCGCGCGCAGCCTGCCCGAGCAGCTGCAGGCCGAACTCGCTGCAGGCCTGTTGTGCGGCCGAAGTGCCGACGGCGCCGAAGCGTTGCGTGCGTCCCTGGAAAAACGCTCTCCGATTTTCTCCGGCCAATAAGAACAACACCCTGAACAGGTAGCGCCATGAATTTCCAACTCAGCCAAGAACAAGACATGTTGGTGGACGCGGTACGCAGTTTTGTCGCCAAGGAATTGCTGCCCCATGAGGAAGCGGTGGACCGTGCCGACGAAGTCTCGCCAGAACTGGCAGCGCAGATCCGCGACAAGGCGATTGCTGCCGGTTTCTATGCCTTCAACATGCCGGAGGAAGTGGGTGGTGGCGGCCTGGATTACCTGTCCCAGGCGCTGATTGAGCGCGAGTTGTCGAAGGTGTCGTGGGCGCTGCATGTGTTTGTCGCGCGCCCCTCGAAAATCTTGATGGCGTGCACCGGCGCGCAGATCGAGGACTACCTCTTGCCGTGTATCCAGGGCCAGAAAATCGACTGTTTTGCCCTGACTGAACCGGGTGCCGGCTCTGACGCCAACGCGATCAAGACCCGTGCCGTGCGCAGTGGCGATGACTTTGTGATCAACGGCAGCAAGCACTTCATCAGCCATGCCGGGCACGCCGATTTCGCCATCGTGTTCGCGGTCACCGACACCTACGAGCACAACGGAAGGCAGCGCAATGCGGTGACCTCGTTCCTGGTGGATCGCGGCACCCCCGGCATGACCATTCGCCGTGGCCCCAAGTGCGTGAGCAACCGCGGTTACCACACCTATGAAATGTTCTTCGACGACTGCCGGGTGCCGGCTTCCAAAGTGCTGGGCGATGTGGGCAAAGGCTGGGACGTGGCCAACGCCTGGCTGACCGCTGGCCGTGTGATGGTCGCTGCCAACTGTGTCGGTCAGGCCCAGCGGGCGCTGGATGTTTCGCTGCAATGGGCGGCGGATCGCAAGCAATTCGGCCAGCCGATCGGCACCTATCAGGGTGTGAGTTTCAAGCTGGCCGACATGGCCACGCAGATCCGCGCCGCTGAGCTGCTGACCCTGCACACTGCCTGGAAGATGGACCAGGGCAGCATGACCGACGGCGAGGCCGGGATGGCCAAGCTGTTTGCCAGTGAAACCCTGGGCAAGGTCGCCGATGAGGCGGTGCAGATTTTCGGTGGCATGGGCTTGATGGACGAAGGGCCGGTGGAGCGCATCTGGCGCAACGCGCGGATCGAACGGATCTGGGAAGGCACCTCGGAAATCCAGCGCCATATCATCGCCCGTGAACTGCTGCGGCCGCTGTTGCGCTGATTGGCGCGGAGAACGCTTATGTCCCAGGTTATTCGCGACAACCTCAAGCGCCTGCTCGCGCCCCGGCACCTGGCTTTCGTCGGCGGGCGCAGCATGGCCCGTGCGCTCAAGCGCTGCGCCGATGGCGGTTTTGCCGGGCCGATGTGGCTGGTCAATCCGCAGCACGACAGCCTCGATGGCATCCCTTGTGTACGCCGTATCGCCGACTTGCCGTGTGGCCCGGATGCGGTATTTATCGCCACCAACCGAGAGCTGACCCTGACCTGCGTCGCGGAGTTGGCGGCCATCGGCACCGGTGGCGCGATCTGCTATGCCTCGGGCTTTGCCGAAACCGGCGCCAGTGGTGCCGCCATGCAGCAGCAGCTATTAGAGGCTGCGGGCGAGATGGCTTTGCTCGGGCCCAACTGCTACGGCCTGCTCGACTACCTGCACAGCTCGGCGCTGTGGCCGGTGGCCCATGGCGGCAAGGCGGTGGAGAAGGGCGTGGCGGTGCTGACCCAAAGCGGCAACTTCGCCTATAACCTGTCGATGAGCGACCGCTCGCTACCCGTGGCCTACATGGCCTCGGTGGGCAACCAGGCGCAGTTGGGCGTTGCCGAATTGATGGACGTGCTGCTCGATGAGCCGCGTGTCACCGCTATCGGCCTGCACCTGGAAGGCTTGAAGAACGTGCCAGGGTTTGCCCGTGCCGCCCACAAAGCGCTGGAGAAGGGCATCCCGATTATCGCGCTGAAAACCGGTGTGTCACAGATCGGTGCCGAGCTGGCGTTGAGTCACACCAGCTCGCTGTCCGGCTCGGATGCGCTGTACGACAGTCTGTTTGCACGGCTTGGCGTGATCCGTGTCAGTGGGCCGGTGAGTTTTGTCGAAACCCTCAAAGCCGCCGCATGCGGCAACCTTCCTGCAGGCAACCGCCTGATTGCGTTGGCCTGTTCCGGTGGTGATGCCGGGTTGATTGCCGACTACGCCGAGCGCAACCATCTGGCCCTGCCCAAGCTGGACGAGGCCCAACGTACAGAGTTGGCGCAGGTGCTGCCCAGCTACGCCAACCTGGTCAACCCGCTGGACTTCACCACCGCTATCTGGGGTGACCGCGACGCCCTCAACAGCATGCTCGATACCGCCCTGCGCACCGATGCCGATGCGGCCATGCTGGTGCTGGATTACCCGGCCGAATTCACCGGTGAGCGCAAGGAGTGCGACCTGCTGTTGGAGCTGTTCTGCGACGCGCTTGGTCGGCACGGAAAGACCGGGTTCGTTACCTCGGCATTTCCCGAACTGCTGCCGGCTCACGCGCGTGAGCGCCTGCACGCCCAAGGCATTGCTGCGCTGCAAGGCGTGGAAGACGCGCTCGCCGCGTGGGGGCGTATTGCCGACTATCAGCACAACCGTGGCGTGCTGCTGGAACGCGGCGAGTCGATACTTGAGCCACTGTGCCCACGAGCGCTGGGTGGCCAAGGTCTGGCGCTGGATGAATGGGCTTCCAAGCAAGCCTTGCGCTCGTTCGGCCTCACCACACCAGCCGGTGTGCTGAGCACGCCGGAGCAGGCGATCAGTGATGCATCGCGCTTGGGCTACCCGGTGGTACTCCAAGGCCGTCAGTGTTGACTTGCCGCATAAAACCGAAGCCGGCGCCGTGGCGCTGAACCTCAAGGACGGTGTTGCCCTGGCCACGGCCCTGGAACGCATGCGCGGGGAACTCGCTGCGTACGCGCCAAACGTCGCCTTCGATCAATTGTTGCTGGAGTCCATGGCCACGCCACCGTTGGCCGAGCTGATCGTGGGCATCAAGCGCGAAAATGATTTTGGCCTGGCACTGGTCATCGGCGCCGGTGGCATCCTCGTTGAATTGCTCAAGGACAGCCGCAGCCTGCTGCTGC
Source organism: Pseudomonas poae (assembly GCA_004000515.1). Classification (GTDB taxonomy): domain Bacteria; phylum Pseudomonadota; class Gammaproteobacteria; order Pseudomonadales; family Pseudomonadaceae; genus Aquipseudomonas; species Aquipseudomonas cremoris. The sequence goes on along the minus strand of CP034537.1, from coordinate 6,197,744 downwards.
CCACCACCGACCACGCCATTCGCAACGCCTTGCTCAGCTTGCGCAGCGCCGCCTTGCTGCAAGGCTTTCGCGGGCGTGAAGTGGCGGACATGGATGCACTGGTGGCGGCGATTCGAGCAGTGGCCGACTACGCCTGCGCCAACGCCGGGCACCTGTTGGAACTGGATGTGAACCCACTGTTGGTCAATGCCCGGGGCGCCACCGCGGTCGACGCATTGATTCGTCTAGGAGATGAGCATGCACGATAAGACTTTGACCGGTGGCCAGGCGCTGGTGCGGTTGTTGGCCAACTACGGCGTTGACACCGTGTTCGGCATCCCCGGCGTGCACACGTTGGAGCTGTATCGCGGCTTGCCTGGCAGCGGCATCCGTCACGTGCTCACTCGCCATGAACAAGGCGCGGGATTTATGGCCGACGGTTATGCGCGGGTCAGCGGCAAGCCGGGGTGTGCTTTGTGATCACCGGTCCCGGCGTGACCAATGCCGCCACCGCCATCGGCCAGGCGTACGCCGACTCGATTCCGATGCTGGTAATTTCCAGCGTCAACAGCACCGCCAGTCTCGGCAAGGGCTGGGGCATCTTGCATGAGACCCAGGACCAGCGTGCGATCACCGCGCCGATCACGGCGTTTTCTGCAGTGGCGTTAAGCGCCGAAGACCTGCCGGAGCTGGTCGCTCGCGCGTATGCCGTATTCGACAGCGAGCGGCCACGGCCGGTGCATATTTCGGTACCGTTGGATGTGCTGGCGGCGCCGATCAAGTGGGATTGGAGCCATGAAGTCGTGCGGCGTCCTGGGCGTGGTCTGCCCTCGACCGACGTGCTGGACCAGGCCGCGACCAAACTCGCGGCGGCCAAGCGTCCGATGATCATTGCCGGTGGTGGTGCACTGGCTGCGGGTGAGGCGTTGCAGCGCTTAAGCACGCAGTTGGCGGCGCCGTTTTTTACCAGCGTTGCAGGCAAAGGCTTGCTGCCGATCGATGACCCGCTGAACGCGGGCTCCACCCTGTGTGTCGAGCCTGGCTGGCAACTGATCAGCGAGGCGGACGTGGTGCTGGCAGTCGGCACGGAAATGGCCGACACCGACTATTGGCGCGAGCGTTTGCCTCTCAGCGGCGAGCTGCTGCGGGTGGATATCGACCCGCGCAAATTCAATGATTTCTACCCCTGCACCGTGGCGTTGCGGGGCGATGCCCATCAGACGATTGTGGCGTTGCTGGAGCGCTTGCCGACGGCATCACCTGACGCCGAAGCCGCGATCCAAAAAGTCGCAGCATTGCGTCAGGCCGTAGAGCTGGGGCACGGCCCCTTGCAGTCCATCCACCAAGCCATCCTCGACCGTATCGAAGCCGAACTGCCCGCTAACGCGGTCATCAGCAGCGACATGACCCAACTGGCCTACACCGGCAATTACGCCTACCCGAGCCGTGCCCCGCGCAGCTGGCTGCACCCCACCGGCTACGGCACCTTGGGGTACGGCTTGCCGGCGGGCATCGGTGCCAAGTTTGGCGCACCGCAGCGCCCGGGCCTGGTGCTGGTGGGCGATGGGGCTTTCTCTACACCGCCCAGGAACTGGCCACCGCCGTTGAAGAACTGGACAGCCCGCTGGTGGTGCTGTTGTGGAACAACGATGCCCTTGGCCAGATTCGCGACGACATGCTCAACCTGGATATCGAGCCCATCGGCGTACTGCCCCGCAACCCGGATTTCGCGCTGTTCGCCCAGGCATTCGGCTGCACCGTGAACCAGCCCCGCAACCTGGATGAGTTGCAGACGGATTTGCGCAACGGTTTCAAACGCAATGGCGTGACCCTGATCGAGCTGAAACATGCCTGTGCCTGTTGATCTTTAGAGGAGCAACACCGTGAGCGAAAACAACAACAAAATGACTCAAGCAATGCACCGACGAGACTTCCTCAAACACAGCGCCGTGGCCGGTGCGGTGGCGGCAGCGTTTTCCATGGGCCTGACGCTTCCGGCCTTTGCCGAAGACGCCACACCCAAGCCCGGCGGCGTGCTGCGCCTGGGCCTGGCGGGCGGTAGTACTACGGACTCCCGCGATCCGGGTTCGTGGGTCGACACGTTCACCTTTGTCGGCTTCTCGGCGGTGTACAACACGCTGACTGAAATTGCCGTCGACGGCACCGCGATTCCCGAACTGGCCGAGCGTTTCGAATCCACGCCGGATGCGCGGGTGTGGACCTTCTACTTGCGCCAAGGCGTGACCTTCCACAACGGCAAAAGCCTCACCGCCGACGACGTAGTGGCTTCGATCAATCACCACCTGAGCAAGGACTCCACCTCAGCCGCCAAGACCGTGCTCGGCGATGTCGCCAGCGTCAGTGCCAAGGGCAGCGATGCGGTAGTGTTCGAACTGCATTCGGGCAACGCCGACTTCGCCTACGTGGTCGCTGATTATCACCTGGTGATCATGCCCGCCAAAGACGGCGCCGCCGATTGGCAGGCGGGTGTAGGCACCAGCGGCTATCGCCTGAAAAGCTTCGAGCCCGGCGTGCGCATGGACCTGGAGCGCAACCCCGATTACTGGAAACCGGGCAGGGCGCATTTCGCCAGTGCCGAACTGCTGGCCATCGCCGACGGCGCCGCACGGGTCAATGCGCTGGTCACCGGGCAAGTGGATGTGATCAACAAGGTCGACCTGAAAACCGTGGCCTTGCTCAAGCGCAATCCGAGCCTAGTCATCGAAGAAACCAAAGGCGCCCAGCACTACACCTTCCCGATGCTGTGCGACAGCAACGAGTTCAAGAACAACGACATCCGCATGGCGATGAAACATGCGATCAACCGCGAGACCCTGCTGGCCTCGGTGCTGCACGGCTATGGGCTGGTGGGTAATGACCATCCGATCCAGCCGGGCAGCCGCTTTATCAACGCCGCTCTGGAGCAGCGCACCTACGATCCGGACAAGTCGCGTTTCTATCTGCGCAAAGCGGGTGTGGAGTCGCTCAAGGTACGCCTGCAAGCCTCCGACGCTGCGTATACCGGGGCGATAGACGCCTCGGTGTTGTTCAAGGAACAGGCGCGTCAGGCGGGTATCGATATCGACGTCGTACGTGAACCCGCCGACGGGTTCTTCTCCAATGTGTGGATGAAGCAGCCGTTCACCACGTCGTTCTGGTACAGCAGCTTGACGGCCGACCGCATGTTCAGCATCGGCTATGCCAAGGGTGCGGCATGGAATGAGACCCACTGGGACAACGCGCGCTTCAACCAACTGCTGACCGCCGCCCGTGGCGAGATGAACGCACCGCTGCGCCAAGAGATGTACAACGAAATGCAGGCCCTGTGCCGGGATGATGGCGGGGCGATCGTGCCGTTGTTTGCCAGTTCTGTGGCGGCGCGGTCGAACCGGGTCAGTCATGGGCCACTGACGGCGCCTTACGGCGAGTTGGACGGCTTGCGGCTGATCGAGCGGTGGTGGCAGGCCTAGGGACCTCTCAGTCAATGACTATCAAATGTGGGAGGGATGTGTGGTGGTTTCTCTAAGGTGTTTTTATGAATAGCCTGCTCAAACTCGTCCTCCAACGCCTCGCCCTTGGCCTGCTGTCGCTGTTCGCCGTTTCGGTGATCATCTTCCTCGCGGTGGGCATGCTGCCCGGCGATATCGCCCAGGCCATGCTCGGCCAGTCGGCCACACCGGAAACCGTGGCGGCTTTCCGGGCTCAACTGGGGCTGGATCTGCCGCCGCTCACGCGCTTTGCACAATGGCTGCTGCGCCTGCTGCACGGTGACCTAGGCGCCTCGCTCGCCAACCAGCGACCTATCGCCGATTTGATCGGCGCGCGCTTGGGTAACACCCTGAGCCTGGCCGCGCTGGCGGCATTGGTTTCGGTGCCGACGGCCTTGGTGCTTGGCATGCTGGCGGCGCTGTACCGCAACAGTTGGTTCGATCGCTTGCTCAACACCTCGGCGCTCAGTGCGGTGTCGTTCCCGGAGTTTTTGTGGCTTACCTGCTGATCCTGGTGTTCTCGGTGAAACTCGGTTGGTTTCCCAGCCTGTCCAACCTGGCGCCGGATGCCACCTTCGGCACGATCCTGGAACGCTCGGTGTTGCCGGTGGCCACCCTGAGCCTGGTGGTCATCGCGCAGATGATGCGCATGACGCGCGCGTCCCTGATCAACCTGCTGGCCAGCCCTTACATCGAAATGGCAAGGCTCAAGGGCATCAGCCAATCGCGCATTATCTGGAAGCACGCATTGCCCAATGCGCTGGCGCCGATCGTCAACGTGATCGCGCTGAACCTGGCGTACCTGGTGGTGGGCGTGGTGGTGGTCGAAGTGGTCTTCGTCTACCCAGGCCTCGGCCAGTTGCTGGTGGACTCGGTGTCCAAGCGCGACATTCCGGTGGTGCAGGCTTGCAGCCTGATCTTTGCCGCCACGTACATCCTGCTCAATACCGGGGCGGACGTGCTGTCCATCGCCAGCAACCCACGCCTGATGCATCCCAAGGGGTAGTCCATGAGCCTACTGAGCCAAGTGGCACGGGCGCCGTTGAGCGCCAAGTTCGGCCTGCTGATCATTGTGTTGTACGTCGCGGTGGCGCTGTTTGCGCCGCTGCTGGCGCCTTATGGCGAAACCCAGGTGGTGGGCGAGGGCTTCGCGCCCTGGAGCGGCCAGTTCCTGCTGGGCACCGATAACCTGGGGCGCGATATGTTCAGCCGGTTGGTGTATGGCGCGCGCAACACCCTGGGCATTGCGTTCCTCACCACCACGCTGGCGTTTCTGCTCGGTGGCTTGGGCGGGCTGGTGGCGGCGATCAAGGGGGCTGGATCGACCAGGGCTTGTCGCGGGTGGTGGATGTGCTGATGGCGATCCCGCAACTGATCTTCGCGTTGTTGATCCTCAGCGTGGTCGGCACCAATGCCACGTCGCTGGTGCTGGTGATTGCACTGCTGGATTCAACACGGGTGTTTCGCTTGTCCCGCGCGGTGGCGATGACCGTGGTGGTGCAGGACTTCGTGGAAGCTGCGCGCCTGCGGGGTGAAGGCCTGTGGTGGCTGGTGACTCGTGAAGTGCTGCCGAATGCGGCCGCGCCGCTGATTGCCGAATTCGGCTTGCGCTTCTGCTTTGTGTTCCTGTTTATCAGCGCGCTGTCGTTCCTCGGCCTGGGCATTCAGCCGCCCACGGCGGACTGGGGCAGCATGGTGCGCGATAACGCGGTGTTGATTACTTTCGGCGATATCAGCCCGTTGCTGCCGGCGTTGGCTGTGGCGCTGATCACCGTCAGCGTGAATTTTGTCGTCGACTGGATGCTGCATAAGTCCAGCGGCCTGAAGGAGTGTTGAGGATGGACAAGCCATTGCTGGAAATCCGCAACCTGCAGATTGAAGGGCATTACGAAGACGCATGGCACCCGCTGATCAAGGGGATCGACCTGACCTTGCAGCGTGGCGAAGTGTTGGGGCTGATTGGTGAGTCGGGGGCGGGTAAGTCCACCCTCGGCCTGGCGGCGATGGGCTACGCCCGGGACGGTTGCCGAATTGTGGGTGGCTCGGTGTGTTTTGACGGCATTCAATTGTTGCAGGCCAAGCCAGAAGCGCTGCGCAAATTGCGTGGACTGCGCATTGCCTATGTGGCGCAGAGCGCTGCCGCCTCGTTTAACCCGGCCCATCGTCTGATTGACCAGCATGTGGAAACGGCGGTGATCAATGGAGGAGTCAGTCGTGCCCAGGCCGAGCGTGAAGCGGTGGAGCTGTACCGCGTGCTGCGCCTGCCCAACCCGGAGACCATCGGCCAGCGCTACCCCCATCAAGTGTCTGGTGGGCAGTTGCAGCGGGTGATGACGGCCATGGCGATGGCCTGCCACCCGGACCTGATCATCTTCGACGAACCCACCACCGCTCTCGACGTTACCACTCAGATCGAAGTGCTGGCGGCGATTCGCGATGCGGTGAAAACCTTCGGCAGCGCTGCGCTGTACATCAGCCATGACTTGGCGGTGGTCGCGCAGATGGCCGATCGCATCATGGTGCTGCGCCACGGCAAGCTGGTGGAAGAGGCTGACACCCGCAGCATGCTCAGCCAACCGCAGCAGGACTACACCAAATCCCTGTGGGCGGTGCGCAGTTTTCGCACCGAACCCAAGGCGTGTCCGGTCCAGGAAGTACCGCTGCTGGAGGTACGCCAAGTCAGTGCCAGCTACGGGCATCAACCGGTGCTGCACGACGTCTCGATGAAGCTGTATCGCGGCCAGACCCTGGCGGTGATCGGCGAGTCTGGCAGCGGTAAAAGCTCAACGGCGCGGCTGATTACCGGGCTGCTGCCCGCCACGGCAGGGCAGGTGCTGTACGACGGTGAGGCACTGCCGGTGGATTTTCGGCGGCGCAGCAAGGAGCAGTTGCGGCGTGTGCAGATGATCTACCAGATCCCCGATACCGCCTTGAACCCGCGCCAGCGCATCGTCGATATCATCGGCCGGCCGCTGACGTTCTACCTCGGCCTCAAGGGTAAGGCCATGCGCGCACGCGTTGCCGAATTGCTGGAGATGATCGAACTGGACCCGGCGGTGTACATGGAGCGTCAGCCGCGCGAATTGTCTGGCGGGCAGAAACAGCGCATCTGCATCGCCCGCGCCCTTGCAGCCGACCCGCAGTTGATCATCTGCGACGAAGTCACTTCGGCCCTGGATCAACTGGTGGCCGAGGGCGTGTTGAAACTGCTCAATCGCATCCAGCAACAGCTTGGCGTGGCCTATCTGTTTATCACCCATGACGTCGCTACCGTGCGCGCCATCGCCGACGAAGTGGTGGTGATGCAGCGGGGCAGGGTAGTGGACCAGGGCAGCCGCAGTGCGATTTTCACCCCGCCGTACCAGGACTACACCGGCCTGCTGTTTTCATCGGAACCGGAGATGGACCCAGACTGGCTCGATCATCTGCTGGCCCAACGGGCGGCGCACACTGTTTGAGGACGACACATGAAGGTTTTGATTGTTCACGCCCATCCTGAGCCACAGTCGTTTACTGCGGCATTGCGCGACAAGGCCATTGCCACGCTGGAAGGCCAGGGGCATGAAGTGCAGGTCAGCGACTTGTACGCCATGAACTGGAACCCGGTGGCGTCGGCAGGGGACTTTTCCTCGCGAGAAAACCCTGACTACCTGGTGTACGCCCTGGAGCAACGCCTGGGGGTGAAGAAGCAGTCCATCGCGGCGGATATCCAGGGTGAATTGGACAAGGTGTTGTGGGCGGATCTGCTGATCTTCAACTTCCCGATCTTCTGGTTTTCGGCACCGGCGATGCTCAAGGGTTGGATCGACCGGGTACTGGTGTCGGGGGTGTGCTACGGCGGCAAGCGTTTTTACGATCAGGGCGGGCTGGCGGGCAAGCGTGCGCTGGTCACGGTGACGTTGGGCGGGCGCGAGCATATGTTCGGTGAGGGCGCGATTCATGGGCCGCTGGAAGACATGTTGCGGCCGATTCTGCGTGGCACGTTGGCGTATGTGGGGTATGACGTGCTGGCGCCGTTTGTGGCGTGGCATGTGCCGTACATCAGTGATGAGGCGCGGCAGGCATTCTTGGTGGGGTATGGGCAACGCTTGCAGGGGCTGGCGGATGAGCAGCCCTTGGTGTTCCCGAAACTTGAGCAGTTCGATGAGGCGCTGTACCCACTTTCCTGAATCCAATCAGGTTCAAATGTGGGAGCTGGCTTGCCTGCGATAGCAATGTGTCAGGCTACAAGTTTGTAGCTGATGTACCGCAATCGCAGGCAAGCCAGCTCCCGTAGTTTGGCCTTTATTGCCAGAGGTTTCAGCGGCGCTCGCGCAACCGCACTGCTGCACTGCGCAACAACTGCTCAGTACCATCCCATCCCAGGCAACCATCCGTCACCGACACGCCGTATTTCATCGACGCGCTCAACGGCTGGCAGCCTTCGAACAGGTGGCTTTCGAGCATCATGCCGATCAGTGACGTATCACCCTGCAAGCGTTGCTCCAGCACTTCGTCGAACACCGCTGGTTGACGCAACGGGTCCTTGCCGCTGTTGGCGTGGCTGCAATCGACCATGATGCGCGCCGCGACCTTGGACTTGGCCAGGTCGTGCTTCACCTGCGCAACGCTCTGTGCATCGTAGTTCGGCCCACGATGACCGCCGCGCAGCACCAAGTGGGTGTCGGGGTTGCCTGGGGTCTGGATGATTGCCGGATGCCCCTGGCTGTCGACGCCGAAGTGCCGATGCGGGTGGGACGCGGAGCGCATGGCATCACACGCAATCGCCACGCCGCCATCGGTGCCGTTCTTGAAGCCCACGGGCATGCCCAGGCCGCTGGCCATTTCGCGGTGAATTTGCGATTCGGTGGTGCGCGCGCCAATCGCGACCCAGCTCAACAGGTCATCGAAGTAGCCGGCAGCCATGGGTTGCAGCAGCTCGGTGGCGACCGGCAGGCCCAGGCGCAGCATTTCGCGCATCAACTGGCGGGACAGGGTGAGGCCGGCGGCCATGTCATCGCTGCCGTCCAAGTGCGGGTCGTAGGCCAGGCCTTTCCAGCCGATGGTGGTGCGCGGTTTTTCGACGTAGGCGCGGATCACCAGCAGCATCTGGTCACTGACTTCCAGGGCCAGCTTCTTCAGGTTGCGTGCGTATTCCATGGCCGATTCGGGGTCGTGGATCGAGCACGGGCCGACGATCACCAGCAAACGTGAATCTTCGCCATTGAGGATGGCGCGCACGGCTTGGCGATGGGCGTGGATCTGTTCGTTGAGGAACGGGCTGAGGGGCAACTGATGCTTGAGCTCAAGGGAGCTGGGCAGGCGTTGGGTCAAGGCTTCATTAGCGCTGGACAGGTTGGTAACAGGCAAAGCGGCGGTGGCGGAGTTCATATTCAAGGCTTCCTGGGCAAGCGGCGGGTTATTCCCGCGCGCTTGGCCCTACTGGGGTGTTCGACAATTGGCCGTATCGGCTACGTGTGTTGGCTTGCCACCAATAGGTGACCGATCGGAGGCGGCAGGCTGTCCCGAGCGGAGCTTGCTAAATCGCCATGCAGTGCAAGTGTCGTAGCGGTAATAGGTGGCGTAGTTCATGTCGTGTGTCCTTAAAGTGTTCTTGCTGAATGGATGAGGGCCTGAAAAACAAAACCCCCGGTCGGGGAGCCGACCGGGGTTAGATTCTCTGGTAGGCGACCCCTTGAGTAGTGGGCGCCGATTTCAGGTATCAGGCGCGCCAGTGGCTAAACCAATACCCAAAATAAAAGCTTACTGCTGCGCTCGAACCGTTCACGCGGGTAGCCGACACCGAGCGCGGGGCGCTGGCAGCAGGGCAAACCTGAGTGTGGGTGAGTTGCAACATGGTATGTCTCCAAATGATGGGGGGAGCTTACTAGAGGCACGCAGGAGGATTCAATCAGTAATTTCTATGGCAAGGAGGTACTTACCTCTATGGGCCGGGATATGCTGATAACCATTTGATACCCATTGCTCGGACTCGACCATGACTGCCTTGACCCTTGCTGCTGCCCAATCCGTCTCCATTGCGGGCGATGTACACGCCAATATCCAGCAGCATTTGCGGTTGATGCGCGCGGCGGCTGAGCAGGGTGTGCAGCTGTTGGTGTTTGCGGAGTTGTCGTTGACCGGATACGAACCGTCGTTGGCTGCGAGTCTGGCGATCGATCCAGAGGACCCCGTGCTGGCACCGTTGCGCGAGATGGCGCGGGAGTTGCGCTTGACGGCGGTAGTGGGGATGCCAATCCGATTGGCGGCGCAACCGGGTGTGTTGATTGGCGCATTGGTGCTGGGGGCGGACGGTTCACTGGCGGTCTACACCAAGCAACACTTGCACCCTGGGGAAGAGGTGGCGTTTGTGCCTGGGCAGGGCGGGGCGGCACTTCAGTGGGGTGAAGATCGGATTGCGCTGGCGGTTTGCGCAGATTTCTCCCATGCCAGCCACCCGCGTGCGGCGGCAGAATCCGGGGCTAACGTGTATGCCGCCGGTGTACTGATCAGCAAAGGTGGTTATGCCACTGACTCTGCGCTGCTGCAGGGTTACGCTGTGGAGCATGGGATGCTCGTGCTGATGGCCAACCACGGTGGCCCGTCGGGCGGCTGGGCCTGTGCAGGGCGCAGTGCCATCTGGAGCGCAGAAGGGTTACTTGCCGAGGCTCCCGACACAGGTAATGCACTGGTTATCGCCTATCGGGAGGGCGGTCGCTGGGCTGGACGGCAGGTAGCAATTTGAACTGGAGGACACACCGCAATGACCTTTCACTTGCGTGCAGCAACGGACCTGGATCGGTCGTTTGCGCGCGCCCTGACCCGACAAGCGATGAATCGCTATTACGAACACTATGGCTTCATTTGGTCGAACGATGGTTTTGATACCGCCTGGGCGGGCCGCAAAAGCTGGCTGATCTGCCACGATGATGAGGTGATAGGTTTTATCAGCCTGAGCCGGGACGACGATGCGTTGTTCATTCGCGAACTGCACATGATCGAGGCATGCCGCGGGCAAGGGGCAGGAAGTTGGGTGCTGGAGCAGATGGCCATCAAGGCGTGTGAGCTGGGCCTGGGGTTATTACGACTGACAGTGTTCAGTATCAATCCCGCCAGGAAGCTCTATTCGCGGCTGGGGTTCAATGTCGTCAGTGAGGAGAATTGTTTTTGGCAGATGGAGCGTATTTGCGAGCCCTGCGCCCCGCTGGTGCCCCCGCAAAGCTGACCTTTTGGCCAGCACCTTGGGCAGCCTGCCGAGCGACAGACGCTCAAGTGCGGGCAAACTCTACATATATGACGCTTGTAGCTAGGTCTGTGCCGTGGTTTTTGCTAAGGTGTTCAGCAACCTATAAGACCATTTCGCGAGGTGTCTGCTTGATTAGGGTGCTAGTAGTCGATGACCATGATCTCGTTCGTACAGGCATTACACGAATGCTGGCTGACATCGATGGCCTGCAAGTAGTCGGCCAGGCTGAGTCGGGTGAGGAATCCCTGATCAAGGCGCGGGAATTGAAGCCCGATGTGGTGCTGATGGACGTCAAGATGCCCGGAATCGGCGGTCTTGGCGCTACGACCAAGCTGTTGCGCAGCCACCCCGACATCAAAGTCGTGGTGGTAACCGTGTGCGAGGAAGACCCGTTTCCTACACGCCTTCTACAGGCGGGGGCGGCCGGTTACCTGACCAAAGGCGCCGGCCTGGCCGAGATGGTGCAGGCCATTCGCCTCGTGTTTGCTGGCCAGCGTTACATCAGTCCGCAGATTGCCCAGCAATTGGCCATCAAGTCCTTCCAGCCCACCAGCGACTCGCCGTTCGATACGCTGTCGGAGCGGGAAATCCAGATCGCCTTGATGATCGTCGGTTGCCAGAAGGTACAGACGATCTCCGACAAGCTGTGCCTGTCGCCCAAGACCGTCAACACCTACCGCTATCGCATTTTCGAGAAGCTCGCCATCAGCAGTGATGTTGAATTGACCCTGCTCGCGGTGCGCCACGGCATGGTGGACGCCAGCGCCTGACATGACCACACCGTTTGATCCAAGTGCCTTCCTCTCAACCTGCAGTGGCCGCCCCGGCGTGTACCGCATGTTCGACAGCGAGGCACGCCTGCTTTATGTCGGCAAAGCCAAGAACCTGAAGAACCGCCTGTCGAGCTACTTTCGCAAGAGCGGCCTCGCGCCCAAGACGGCTGCGTTGGTGGCGCGTATCGCCCAGGTCGAAACCACCATCACCGCCAATGAAACCGAGGCGCTGCTGCTTGAGCAGACGCTGATCAAGGAATGGCGGCCGCCCTACAACATCCTGCTGCGCGACGACAAATCCTACCCTTACGTGTTTTTGTCCGACGGCAACTTCCCACGACTGAGCATTCACCGTGGTGCGAAGAAGCAGAAGGGCAAGTATTTCGGTCCTTATCCCAGTGCCGGCGCAATCCGCGAAAGCCTGAGCCTGCTGCAAAAGACTTTTTTGTACGCCAGTGCGAAGACAGCTTCTTCAAGAACCGCACCCGGCCGTGCCTGCAATACCAGATCAAACGTTGCAAGGCGCCGTGCGTGGGGTTGGTTGAACCGGCGGAGTACGCCGAGGATGTGCGCCATTCGGTGATGTTTCTCGAAGGCCGCAGCAATGCGCTTACCGATGAGCTCTCGGGCGCCATGGAGCAGGCGGCCAGCACCTTGGACTTCGAGCGCGCAGCCGAACTGCGTGACCAGATCTCCCTGCTGCGCCGTGTCCAGGACCAGCAAAGCATGGAAGGCGGCACCGGCGATGTTGATGTGATCGCCGCGTTCGTCAACCCGGGCGGCGCCTGCGTGCACTTGATCAGCGTGCGTGGCGGCCGAGTGCTGGGCAGCAAGAACTTTTTCCCGCAGACCGGTATCGACGAGGAAGTGGCCGAAGTGATGGCTGCGTTCCTTGGCCAGTATTACGTCAGCAGCCCCGAACGCGACCTGCCGTCAGAGCTGATCGTCAACGTGGTGCATGAAGACTTCCCTACGCTGATCGAAGCGATTCACGAGTTGCGCGGCCGCGAGCTGGACATCAGCCACCGCGTACGCGGCACCCGTGCCCGCTGGCAGCAACTGGCGGTGACCAACGCCGAGCAGGCCCTGAGCGCCCGCCTGGCCAATCGACAGCATGTTGCTGCACGTTTTGATGCCCTGGCCGAAGTCCTCAACCTGGACGAGCCGCCACAGCGCCTGGAGTGCTACGACATCAGCCACTCCAGCGGCGAAGCCACGGTAGCGTCCTGCGTAGTGTTTGGGCCGGAAGGGCCGATCAAGTCCGATTATCGGCGCTACAACATTGAAGGCGTCACCGCTGGCGACGACTACGCCGCCATGCACCAGGCCCTCACGCGGCGTTTCAGCAAACTGAAGGACGGCGAGGGCAAGCTGCCGGATATCCTGCTGGTGGACGGCGGCAAGGGCCAGCTGTCCATGGCCCGCGACGTGCTCAATGAGCTGGCCGTGCCCGACCTGATCCTGCTTGGCGTGGCCAAGGGCGCCACGCGTAAAGCCGGCTTCGAGACGTTGTACTTGAATGATGCCGCCCATGAGTTCACCTTGAAGGGCGACTCACCCGCGCTGCATCTGATCCAGCAGATCCGCGACGAGGCTCACCGTTTTGCCATTACCGGCCACCGTGCTCGCCGTGGCAAAACCCGGCGAACCTCAACCCTGGAAGGGGTGGCGGGTGTCGGGCCGACACGCCGTCGTGACTTGCTTAAACATTTTGGTGGCTTGCAGGAGCTATCCCGTGCCAGCATTGACGAAATAGCCAAAGCTCCCGGTATCAGTAAAAGCTCGCTGAACTGATTTATGCGAATCTGCATAGCGAATAGAATGCCTTTCCACCTCGTAGCCAGTTGTGCCGATGAATATCCCTAATCTGATCACCGTTCTACGCGTCCTGCTTATTCCAATTTTCATTCTGTTGTTCTATTTGCCGTATGAATGGAGCTATGCCGCCTCGAGTTCGGTGTTCGCCTTCGCCGCCGCCACCGACTGGCTCGACGGCTACCTGGCGCGCCGCCTGGAGCAGAGCACGCCGTTCGGCGCGTTCCTGGACCCGGTGGCCGACAAACTCATGGTGGCCGTCGCCCTCGTCCTACTGGTTCAGGAACACGGCAACCTGTGGCTGACCCTGCCGGCTGCCGTGATCATCGGCCGCGAGATCGTCGTCTCGGCCCTGCGCGAATGGATGGCCGAAATCGGCGCCCGTGCCCACGTAGCCGTGTCCAACATGGGCAAGTGGAAAACCGCTGCGCAAATGCTCGCATTGGTGATCCTGCTGGCCAACCCTTCGGATTTCTCCTTCTGGGTCCTGACGGGCTACGCCTTGCTGCTGATCGCAGCAGGCCTGACGTTGTGGTCCATGCTCCAGTATTTGCGCGCTGCCTGGCCTCATTTGCGCACCACCGTCGAAAAGAAATAAAACTTTTTTGAATCAAGAGGTTGACGGGTTCTGAGATTTCTATAGAATGCGCATCACCAAGCGGGAATAGCTCAGTTGGTAGAGCACGACCTTGCCAAGGTCGGGGTCGCGAGTTCGAGTCTCGTTTCCCGCTCCAAACATAGCGCTGCAGAGTTCCACTGAATTCTGTAAGTGATTGAAATCAGGGCCTTTAGGCCCTTTTTTCGTTCCTGCGGGAACCACTGAAATCCAGCACCATCCAGTGCTTTTAAGTCCTGAATTGAGTCCTGAATGAGAGTCTTGAATTCGGACGCGCACTGAATCGGTTTGTTGCTGGAGCAGTTGGGATAGCGAGATGAGCATCTGGCCCTGACTCTGATCAGGAGCTCGCTATGGCACTCTCGGATACCACCGTTCGGCAAGCCAGAATTACCGGCAACGATTACTCCCTCGGCGACACGGATGGGCTTGCGCTCAATGTGACTGCCCGTGGGGGAAAGATCTGGTATTTCAGGTACTACTGGGCAGGCAAGCAGAAGCGCATGTCTCTGGGCAGTTACCCGCAGATCAGTCTCAAAGAAGCACGGGGACGCCGTGATGAGGCGCGTGCTTTAGTTGCTCAGGGCATCAATCCTTATGAGCATCGCAAGCAGCAGCGTCGCTCTGTGCGTAATGCGGCAGAGCACACCTTTGAAGCGGTGTTTGATCAATGGGTCGCGTTCCGCAGGCTGAGCCTGAAGGAGGGGCGCCAGAGCACACTCTCGCAGATCTTGAGAATCTTCAAAAAGACATCCTGCCAACGCTCGGCCGGCGGTCCATCTACGACATCAATCGCCACGACCTGATGCACCTATTGAGCGGAATCGAACAACGCAAGGCGTTAACAACGGCGGAAAAATGTCGGACCTGGTTCAAGCAATTGTTCCGATACGCGCTGGTGAAGGTGGAGGGGCTTGACCAGAATCCCGCGTCGGGCCTTGATGTGGTAGCGCTTCCCAGACCCCCTGTCGCACACAATCCCTTTCTTCGTATGGACGAGCTGCCTGCATTGCTGGCCGCGCTTCGAGGTTACGGTGGTGCAAACCAAACACGACTAGGTCTTTGCTTGTTGCTGCTAACGGGGGTGCGTACCGGCGAGCTGCGCTTGGCGACGCCCGATCAGTTTGATCTGGAGCAGCGGTTGTGGATCATCCCGCCGGAAGTGGTGAAGCAGCTTCAGTTGGGGATGCGCAAGGCGGGGAAACAGACCTCAAATATACCGCCTTACATCGTGCCAATGTCGGTCCAGGCACTTGAAATAGTGCGCCAGATGCTGAGCCAAGTTGTCCCCGCGCAGCGTTACTTGTTCGCGCACCGGAGTGACCTAAGCAAACGCATTAGCGAGAACACCTTGAATGGAGCGCTGCGTCGAATGGGGTATGCCGACCAACTGACCGGTCATGGGATGAGGGCGACGATTTCGACGGCGCTTAACGAGATTGGCTACCCCAAGGTATGGGTCGACGCGCAGCTTTCTCATGCCGATCCAGACAAGGTGAGTGCGGCCTACAACCACGCGGAATATGTCGAGCAGCGTCGGACCATGATGCAGGATTGGGCGAATAGATTGGACCTTTGGGGCAGGGGAAACTGAAAGCAGCAAGTTCTCCCCTGACTATTCGTTTAGAGGGCGCAGCTTCGCTGCCGTTACTGGAAAACGCGAAGGGAAATGCCGTTCTGTATAGCAGCAGCTTTCCACCGGGGACCGCCCCAGCGACGATGCTGGGCAGTAGCGAGAAAAGCCCCTATTGGGCCCAACCAATCGCCTGTCTTGCCCAATCCAATACGCACTGAAAAACCTCACAACTCTCACGTGTCTGACATCCAGCGTGAACGGGCCGAAATGTTGGCCACGTTTGAGGCGTCGAGTAACTTACCGCTGCTGGTTTTCGCCAGACTGGCAGGCAAATCCCGAGATCAGATCAATCGCGATATCAAGGCTCGGCGCCTGCTGTCCCTGAGCCTGGGGAATCGCGGTCATCGCATTCCCGATTGGCAGCTTGATCCATTGCGGTACAAATTGGTTCTCTCGGTGATGATTCAGTCTCCGGATGCGGACTCATGGAAGCTTTATCGCGCTTTTGTAAACCCCATGAGCGACTAAAAGGTCGTTCGCCAATTGATGTACTCACTCTGGAGAATTTCGACATTACTGCACGGATCGTTTGCGCTGCCTTGGGCTCAAGCTGAGGTGCTGTCTTCGAGCGGCGACAACGGATGTTGTCGCTTGCTTAAGTGCATCTGTCACGGGCTACTTCTGGATGCGTGAAATTCATAAGTCACATGAAATGCTGGAGAGGGGCGGCGAGAGGTTTGTATTGTGCAGAATGACACCATTTGGCAATATCTCGCCCCGCACTCTCCTGCCAGCTCTCCATCCCTCTCATTTGGGGCTGCGTCTTGGAGGGTGGGTAACCCGGCCTCGTGCCGGGTTTTTAATGCGCCCAGCATGGGCGCAATCTTGTGGGTGAAAGTCCCGCCGTAAGCTGACCACAGCGAACGAAGTGAAGCGCAACTGCATGAGGGCGACCGAGTGTGGGGAGGAAGCGTGAATCGAATCCATGAGCCGATGTACAAGAACCGGATAAAAGGCGCGGCCGATCAGGGCGAGCGGGCACAAAACCGCGAAGCTCTTGTGGTCAAGGATCAGGCTGTGTAAATCCGGCGGTTGTGTGGTGAAGGATTGCGTTCTTACCTGGGGAGATCTCGCCTCATGCCTGAAAGGGCGACGGTGCCAGCCGGAGCGAGAAGTCAGCAGAGGCCGTAGTAGTCTTTTTTTTTTAGACAAAGGGCCGAACGAGAGAAAGCGTTATAGGCCATGTTGATGCGAAAGACCGGAAGTCAGATGCCCGCCAAACGCGGGGCGGATGGAGACTGCGAACGGTGAAACCGTGAGAAGCTCCGTCAGCGACGAGGTCAACCGCCCGCAAAATGAAACCAACAACGCAGGGCAAGGGCTGCTGGAACGGGCCTTTGCGAGAGAAAACCTGAAGCGGGCGTGGAAACGGGTCAAGGCCAACAAAGGTGCGGCAGGAGTCGATGGTCTGGACATTGAACAGACAGCCGAACATCTGCTGACCCAGTGGGCGGCGATTCGCGAACAGCTTCTTTCAGGTGTCTACCGGCCCCGTCCGGTACGGCGTGTAGTAATCCCCAAGCCTGACGGCGGTGAGCGCGAGTTGGGTATGGGCATCGAACAACATCTCGTGGCCTTGGCTGGGATACGCAACCAACCAAAATGCGCGACTGGCGCACAGCTTCATATTGGAGACTTGGATGCGTCGGAACAGGCCGCCGATCAGCAGACCTTCTTCGCTCCAGTCGAATTGAAAGGCCTCACCGAGTGCAAAGGTCAGCGGCACAAAGGCTCGTAAAGACTTGCCTTGCTCGCCGCGCCACGAGCGTATAAAGGCGGTGAGTTGGCTGTAGCCGCCGTCGTACCCCTCGGCCTTGATCTGTTCGAAGAGTGCTTTGGCACTCCTGCGGTTGTGCTTTGCCCGAAACGAATCGGCCTTAAGCGCCTGCTCCAGCGTCTCGTGAAATGGACTGAGTTTGTTGAAGGTTGCGCACCGTTGGTACGCCGGCTGGGTGGCTTCGGGTGCTCTGACCCATTTTCGAATGGTGTTTCTCGACAGTCCGGTACGCTTGGCTATCTGATGCAGCGAGAGCTTGTCGCGGAAGTACATCCGCCGGATTTTTCCCAACATTTCCATGCTGATCACCCTGTGTTCTCCTGCTCGAAAAGTGAGCAGAAGCAGTTGAACACCTGGGTCAGTTTTCAGTCGGCAGATCAGCCTTTACTGGGTCAGTTTTCGGTCAGCGGCAACACCCTGCACGAGCTAGGTGGCTTGGCGGTAAGAAATCCAATCTTCCGAGCAGGTTTTTTAATTGGCGCCGATAATCCCCAAGTAATAGTCTGAGGTGATTGCCCATTGGGGTTCTATCACGGGAACTTCCTTGGGAAGTGATGACAGAAGAAGGAGACCGCCGATGCCCCAGACGTTCAACCCTCACCGCCGCCGCTTCTTGCGCAACTCTGCGCTTCTTGGGTTGGGCTTTGCTGTAGGTGGAATTGCCGCACCTTATATCGCGCGGGCTGCCACTCAGTTAAGGATCGCAGTCAATCCGGGGCTGGAAAATTCCACACTGACCTCGCTGCTGAACCAGCAGGGCTATTTTAATAAGTTCGGCGTTGACGCGTTGATCGTCGAGGCTGGCGGGGCGAACGGTCCCTTCGATGCTATTGCCGCCGGAGCTGCGGACGTCTGCATGATCTCGGGCTACAACGGGCTGCTGTCGAGGATCGAGCAAGGTGCCCAGGTCAAGATTGTCGGCGCGGGCATGAGAAAGACCGCGCTGACGGTTTTTGTCAGGCCTGGCGGAGTCAAAGTGCTTGCAGATCTTATGGGCAAGACTGTTGCAGTTGGCCCGTCGATGGGGTTGCTGCATGTTTTGATGCTGCAGTTATTGAAAGAAAAAGGCATCGACGCCCAACGGGTAAAGTTCGTCGACAAGGGAAGCAACGATCAATGCTATCGAGCGACGGTGAATGGTGAGGTAGACGCCTGTTGCTCAAGTATTTCTCACCTGAACGACAAGGACGGACTCGTGGTCGTTCCCGAGGGCAACCTGTGGCAGGAACTGCCAAAATACACTTTTCAGACCGCCTATGCCTCTGACTCCGCACTCACGTATAAACACGAGGGATTGGTCGGCGTGATGGCGGCTTACGGGGCGCTCTATGACTATTTAATGTCGCCAGCAGCGCATGACGCCTTCTTCGAAGCCCGCCGGCGAGCCGAAAAGAAATTCGACAAGGCTTCGGCACAGGCAGTTTGGGATTTCATCCAGACCCAGCGGCCCTATTCGAGGGACTTGTCGCTGAGCGACGACGACATCGGCTATCAGCAGGACATGTACATCGGCCTGGGTGGCTTGAAGCGCAAGCGCCCTTTCGCCGCAGTGGCCGACATGTCAGCGGCGAGGGCCGCAGCGAAGTTGATCGGCTGACGAGTGACCTCGATCTTAATACTCATCATCGCACCAGGTCGCGTTGAGTCTTTCATCTACACGACAGCAACTGCTCAAAAATTGGCACCATGCCAAGGGAATCTGAAATGACCGTAGTAATTGAGTCTGCTGTATACATCAACCTGAGCCGCACTCGATTGGTTGAAAAAGCAATTGAACGTGGTGAAGGGCAGCTCGCCGACTCCGGCGCTCTGGTCGTGACCACGGGCGAACGCACCGGGCGTTCGCCGCAAGATCGTTTCATTGTCAAAGAACCGGGTACAAGCGACGAGATCGATTGGGGCAACGTCAATCAACCTTTCGATGCGGACAAGTTTGATGCGCTCTGGGATCGGGTTGAAGGCTATCTGGCCGGTTGCGAACAGTTTGTCTCGATGGTTCATGTGGGCGCCGATCTGGACCACTACCTGCCAGTGGTCATGACCACGCAGACAGCCTGGCAAAATCTCTTTGGTCAAAACCTGTTCATTCGCCCGGAGGTCTACAACCCCAAGGGCAAGGACGTATGGCAGATACTCAATGTTGCGGGGTTCCGTTGTGTTCCTGAGCGAGACGGCACGCGAACTGAAGGGTGTGTCATCCTGAACTTTGCCCGGCGCAAGGTGCTAATTGCCGGTATGCAATATGCCGGTGAAATGAAGAAAGCCATGTTTTCGGTGCAAAATTTCCTGCTGCCCAGAAGTGAAGTGCTGCCTATGCATTGCTCCGCGAACGTCGGCAACGACGGCAGCACCACGCTGTTCTTTGGTTTGTCCGGAACCGGCAAGACCACGCTTTCCGCAGACCCTGAACGCTTTCTGATTGGCGACGACGAACACGGCTGGGGCAAGGGTGTTGTGTTCAACCTGGAAGGTGGCTGCTACGCCAAGACCATCGATCTGAGTCAGAAGAACGAACCGATCATTTGGGATGCGATACGTTTCGGTGCCCTCGTCGAGAACGTCGTGTTAAACGAGGCCCGTACAGCAGATTACGTCGATACCCGACTCACGGAAAATGGCCGTTGCGCGTACCCGCTGGAGCACGTCGCTAAACGTACGAAGGACAATCTGGGTGGCGAACCGCAGGCGATCATCTTCCTGACCTGCGACCTGTCCGGTGTGCTGCCGCCGGTGTCGATCCTGAGCAAGGATGCAGCAGCGTACCACTACCTGTCTGGCTACACCGCGCTGGTGGGTTCTACCGAAATGGGTTCGGGCGGCGGTATCAAGTCGACGTTTTCCACCTGCTTCGGCGCAGCGTTCCTGCCCCGTGCGGCGCATGATTACGCCGATCTGCTGATCAAGCGCATTGGAGAATTCGGCTCCCGGATTTATCTGGTCAACACCGGATGGACCGGCGGCTCCTATGGCACTGGCGATCGCTTCAGCATTCCCACCACCCGTCGGATCATCGCCGCCATTCAGAGTGGCGCCCTCAAAGAGGTTGAGACCGAGTATCTACCGGGCCTCAACTTGACGGTTCCGAAGGCCGTCCCGGGCGTGGAGACCCGACTGCTCAACCCTCGCAATACCTGGACGGACAAGCAAGCGTTCGATGCCACAGCCAGGCATCTGGCCGAACAATTCATTGAGAACTTCAGCCAGTTCAGCGGTGTTGATGAAAGCATCATCGCGGCGGGGCCGCGCCTGTCTGGGTGGCCAGAGCAGTAAACTTCAGACCAGCAATACCACCAGGATCAGGTATACATGTAGCCTGGTCCTGGTGTCTTTACGCAGATACGCGTAGGGGCGTGCAGCCATACCAACCGCTCTTAGCCTGATCCGATCGCGATCCGAACCTGAACGCGTGGTGGTTTCACGCAAGCGTTCGAGGAAAGCGGTATGCGCTTGTGTCGGCAGCCAGTCGCTGCGGGTCGTCACACCCTTGAACAGGTTATCGTCGAGAAACGGGCAGTGCAGTTCGCTCAGTACGCCGAGGTCGAGATCGCACTGGGCCTCGGCGCGTGTCATCAGCGTGATCGAGTCTGAACCGAGCAGCAGTGCCCGGCTCATGGCCAGGGAAGAGGTTTCCACATGAAAGTCTTGGCGCGTTTGCGCTCCATCAAAAATTGCCTCGATCCGGGTGCGCCGCGGCGTGCCAATGGCGGGCACCACCCACTGGAAATGGGCAAGATCAGCGGGAGTGACCTCCTCGCATTCGGTGAGTGGGTGGCCAGGCCGCGTGATTACGCAATAACGGTCGCGGAACAGGATTTCTTCATTGATATCGTTGGCTCCGGCAGGCTTTCGCAGCGACCCGAAGATCATATCAATGCGGCTGGCGGTCAAATCTGCGAGTAGCTTGTGATATTCACCTGAAACGATTCGCACCTTCACCGATGGATTAGAGACCATGAATCGCCGCGTCGCCTCGGCGAGCTGGGGCGAGCCAGACATCGGCAGCGTCCCCACGATCAGTTCAAGGCTGGAAGCTTGCGCTGCTGGCAGGGTTTCGTGGCGTGCGAGTTCGAGCTCGCGCATCGCACAACGAAATTCACGGGCGAGGAAAATACCGGTTTTGTTAAGGGTTGGGCCTTGCGCACTACGTTCGAACAAGGACGTACCGAGCGCGCGTTCGAGTGTGCGTGCCGAGCGCAGTAGCGAGGTAGGTGTAAGGCCCAGGCGCCGGGCGACATCACTGGTTTTTCGCTGATCACTGGTGGCGATGAGCGAGCGCAGCTGCGTACCGGTGAACAGCCGGTCAACCGGCGGCACATTGCGCTCTTGTCCGTTCCTGATCGGGCCCAGGACCTGTGCGATTGAGCTGTCGAGAATCTCGAAGAAGCGGTTGATATGCAGCAGGTATTGCCTGCCTGTCGCCGTTGGATAGCTGCCGGTGGCGTGGCGTTCGAAAATCCGCTTGCCAAGCTGCGTTTCAAGGTTGGCTATCGCCTGGGTGACGGTCGACTGCGAGGCATGGAGTTCGCGCGAGGCACTGCTGACACCACCCATCTTGCCAACCACCTGCAGCATCCGTAAATGACGCAGGTTAGGAGTGTGTACGAATTGAAGCATGATGGCGTCCCGAAGCTGAGGTATCCCTCCGCCCGTTTCCGATCGGGACTCGGGTATTGACCAAAGGCATGCCCGATGACTGCGCCCCATGCGTCTCGTAAGCGAGAAACATTGGGGGCACAATAACCAGCACTGCGTTTCCACGACTGATGGCACGTTAGACAGCGTTTATCCCAAGCTGCCGGTCACGTCGTCGAAGAGTTCGTCAACCGACATGGCACGCGGAATGATCTTCTGGTCGAGTGCCCAGTCGATCGCGGTCTGCAGCCCCTTGCGGTTGGCCTCAAGACCCATCGGCGGGAAGACGGCAGGCACACCGCCTTCAGTGAGCTCGCGGCTTTCGGCGATCATCCGGTAGATATCTTTCACGGCTTCGGGATGTTGCCTGGAGATGTCCTGATGAATGGCGAACATATGGTTGATCGGCACGAAGCCTTCGCGTTCGTACCAAGACTTGGCGGCGTTATGCGCATCGGGCACCAGCGTGCGAACTCGCGGATCCTTGGGCATGTCCTCGCCAAGCAGAGCCGCATCGAGCTCACCATCGAGCATCATCTGCGGAATGCTGGAGCCGGCCGGAAGACGGATGCAGTTTTCCGGGTCATGGTACTCAGCCAGGTGGCCGTCGCCGAGCGTCATCCAGGTGACCTTATCGAGGTCTACACCGTACTCATGACGTAATACGCCGCGAATCCACAACGCGGTAGTCTGCGAATAGGTGCGCACGCCCACTCGCTTCCCTTCGATGTCCTTTGGGTCAAGGTGCCCGAAGTCGATGTTGAATCCGGCACAGTGGTGCTGGAAACGCCCCGAGATCGGCGCAGGTAGCAACACGTAAGGTTTGCCGTAAGCCTTGGCCTGCAGGAACGTAACGATGGCCAGTTCACCGGCATCGAACTTGTTCTCGCGCACCATTGCCTTGAAGCCGTTGTGCGCCGGCGTAGGGCCGCAGTAGTCGAGCGTGACGAGGTCGGACTTCACTCGTCCATCCTTCATCGCCTTGGTGACCGGGTAATCAGCCAGGTTTGTGCGTAGGGTCAGCGCCATGGGAATCTCCTTTGATTCAGGATTAGTTCAGAGTTTGACTTCGATCAGGCAGGGGCCTGGTTCTCGGGTCGAATTGACCATGGCCTTGTAGAAGCCTTCGGCGGTGTCCACGGCGACGCTGGGCACCCCCATGCTTTTCGCCATGGCCTGCCAGTCGATGCTCGGACGATCGATGTCGATCATCGAAAGCGCGCGCTCCCCAGGCGTTCCGGCCCCCATGTTGGCGTACTCGGCCTTGAGAATGGCGTAGGTGTTGTTGGCGAAAATGATCGTTGTGATGTTCAGGTTCTCGCGAGCCTGAGTCCACAGCGACTGGATCGTGTACATCGCGCTGCCGTCACCGACCATGCAAAACACACGGCGATCCGGGCAAGCCAGCGCCGCACCGGTTGCCACAGGCGTGGCGTAGCCGATGGAGCCGCCCATGTTGTTGATCAGATCGTGTGGCTGCGCCCCGATAGTCAGGCCGATCGACTCGCGGCCTGTGGTCAGCGACTCGTCCACCAGAATGCAATGCTCCGGCAATGCGGCGGCCAGCGCGTGGGCAATGCTGACAGGGTTGAGCGCACCGTTTGGAACCGGCGTCTGGATACGCGGCTGGACAATCGCGGACACACTGGTGGCGCCCAGCGCGTGCAACAACATATCGAAGGCGAGTTCGCTGTCCTCGTCAGCCTCGACGAGCTCATGCACCATCGTGCCCTCGGCCTTGAGCAGGCTGGGCTTGTCCGGATAGGCGAAGAACGCCACCGGCTCCCGAGTCTCGACCGTAATGATGTGCTTGAAGTCCTTGAGGTACGCCATGGCCTGCCCAACCGCGTAAGGAATGCGCGAGATGGGCACGAAACCCGCGCCGCGTTCGATACGTGCGGTGAAGAACTGCGAGCCCAGTTGAGCACCGGTAGCGGCGGCTACGCGACCGGCCTTTTCCAGCGCCGCGCCTCGCGTAGCCTTGTTGGCGAGTATGATCAGGGTCGGCTCACCCGAACGCAGCACTCGGGCGACGTGCTCGACGCGTTCGGCGCTCGGCATCTTGCGCCTGGCTGCTGCAGGTGGCGGCATCACGGGGTTGCACTGGTCTGCTGCCACGACGTGTCGCCAGGCAGGATCAAGGTAGCGATCTGCCCCGGATGCTCACTGGCCTTGGCCACCGCCTGGGCGGTGTCCCAGGCGATGGAGTCAGCGGAGCCCGCGCGGCGCACCCAGTGACTCAACGGACGCGCCAGACCTTCGATGTCGGAGGTCAGCGGCGGATCGTACTTGAGATGTGACGCGGAATGCTCGCCGATGATGTTGACCATGCCCGACGAGGCGCGTTTGGCATTGTGGATGTTCGCCAGGCCGTTGGCCAGGCCAGGCCCCAAGTGCAGAAGCGTCGAGGCTGGCTTGTCCTTCATCCGGTACCAGCCGTCGGCAGCGCCGGTGGCTACACCTTCGTACAGGCACAGCACGCTGCGCATCTGCGGGTTTCCACCCAGCGCAGCAAGGAAATGCATCTCCGAGGTGCCCGGGTTGGCAAAGCAAATGTCCACGTCCTGATCGATCAGGGTCGCGACGAGACTTTCTGCGCCGTTCATCACATCAGTACCCCGCCAGTTCGCGAGCCTGGCCGACCACGCCATAAGAGCGTTTTGGTGCCGACAACAGCACCCGGTAACCCTCGTCCAGCAGGCGACGATGGTTGTTCGCCGTCACATGCGGATTGCCGACGATGACGTCGTGCTTGCGGCAGGTCTCGACGATGCGGCGCATCGCATCCTGGACTTCCGGATGCTCGTACTGACGCGGGAAACCCAGTTCCTGGCTCAGGTCACCTTCGCCGATCATGATGAAACCGATACCTGGCACGTTGGCGAGGATGTCGTCCAGGTTCTCAATCGCCTGGGTGCTTTCGCACATCAGACCCACCAGGATTTCGCCCTGTGGCGCCAGAGGCCAGACGTCGGCCTTCTCGTAGTACTCGGCCATCGTCAGGCCCCAGTAGCGCGCCGCGTTGGCCGGGCCGTCGCCGCGCACACCTTTGGGCTCGTAAAGCGCCGCGCCTTTCGGACGAGCATAACGGCAGGAGGCGACGGCGTTGTAAGCCTGCTCGACGGTGGCCACGTGCGGCCAGATCACGCCATAGCAACCGCGATCCAATACCTGCTTGGCGAAGGTCTGGTTCATCTCGATGCCATTGGCCGGGATGCGCGCGATCGGTGTCACCCGTGGCGCCACGGAGCCCGATTCGGCGATTTGCTTGCGGCTCAGCATGTATTGCAGCGAGTCGCCGAGGGCGCTGACATCGTACGGGTTATGCTCCATCTCGTAGACGATGCCGTCGTACGGGGAGTCGCTCATTTCTATGGCGGTCTGCTTGTCCAGCTTGGCAAACGCCATGTAGGCGGGCTTGCCGGATTCGAGTGCGCCGATGATGCTGTTGAGACGTGTGTTGCTCATGTTCACTTCCTCATGAAATGGGTTCAGCCTCAGCGCAATGCCGGGTACAGCGTTTGCGCGGTCTTGCCGAAGATCCAGGCGCGATCCTCGTCGGTGAGACAGGCCAGGCCCTTCTCGGCTACCGCCAGAATTTCCTTGAGGGTGCCGGGCGAGGTGGGGAAATTGGAGCCCCAGGCCATGCGCTGCGCGCCGAATGCTTCGACGACTCGAGGGAAGAAGGTCTCGGCGCTGGCCTTGTCCTTTCCACGTCGCCGAAGATGCGCGGCGTCAGCTTGAGGTAGATGTTGGACACGTCGGCGAGCGCGAACAGGCCGGCGGCGTTGGCGTAGGGAGGGCCGTCGAGTACGTCCGGGCGGCCGAGGTGATCGAGGATGATGTTCACACCCGGAAATTTCTCGGCCAGCATGCGCACATAAGGCAGGCCGGTCGGGCCGGTCTGAATGCACATCGGCAGCTTCAGCTCGGCCAGCATTTCCCAAGCCTTGAAGGACTTGGGATTGTCGAGCTCGCTGGGGTCGAAGTCCTTGGTCGAGCCGCCAGTGAAGATGCGCAGGCCGGCGAGGCCCTTGTCGACCCAGGACTTGATCACTGCCGGCACGTCGTCGGCGAGCATGTCCACCGAGCCGACGGCGACCAGCCGATCCTTGTACTGCTTGCAGCCGTCAACGACGTAGCTGTTGTCGAAGCCATAAGTCGTCGAGGAATGCACGATGGCGGCTTTGGCGACGCCGGCTTCGTCCATGGCCTGGACCAGTGTTTCAACGGTGCTCGGACGCTCTTGCGACCAGTCCGATCGCTTGCCGAACAGCGGCGCTGGCGGGTAGCGTTTTCATCGTCCGAAATGATGTGAGGATGGATGTCGATAATGTTCATGCTCTGCCCCTGCCTTACTTGCCTTTGGCCTTCAGATGCTTGTCGAGACGCGGATAGACGCGGCGAACGTTGCCTTCGAAGATGGCGTGGCGGTCTTCATCGGAAAGTGCCGTGCAGGCGTCCAGATACCGCTTGGTATCGTCGAAGTACTGGTCGGTGTCCGGGTCCTTGCCGCGTACGGCGCCGACCATTTCCGAGCCGAACAGCACGTTGCTGGTTGGCACGACTTTGGTCAGCAACTCGACGCCCGGGTGGTGGTAGACGCAGGTATCGAAGAAGATGTTGTCCAGCAGACCTTCGAGAGGACGCTTGGCCATCTCCAGCGACATGCCGCGATAGCGACCCCAGTGATAAGGCACGGCGCCGCCGCCATGGGGGATGACCAGGCGCAGCGTCGGGAAGTCCTTGAACAGATCGCTTTGCAGCAGCTGCATGAACACCGAGGTGTCGGCGTTCAGGTAATGCGCACCGGTACCGTGGTGGCAAGGGTTGCACGAGGCCGCGACGTGGACCATGGCCGGTACGTCGAGATCGCACATTGCTTCGTAAAGCGGATACCACTCGCGATCCGTGATAGGCGTGCCGGTCCAGTAGCCACCACTCGGATCCGGGTTCAGGTTGCAGCCGACGAAACCCATCTCTTCGACGCAGCGACGCAGCTCGGCAACGGAGTTCTTCGGCGGCGCCAGTGGCGACTGCGGTAGCTGGCAGACCGGCACAAAGTTGTCAGGGTAGATGTCGCAAACACGGCGCACGAGGTCATTGGAGACTTCGGCCCATTCAAGGCTGGTGCGTTCGTTGCCCAAATGGTGACTCATCAGGCCGGCAATCGGCGAGAACAAGGTGAGGTCGCCGCCGCGTTCTTTCTGCAGGCGCAACTGACCGTTGCCGACGCCTTCGCGAATCTGCTCGTCGGTCACGTAGGCACCCGATAGCGGTGGCGCATTGAGCGGGTCGTCGGCGAACTCGATCTGTTTGGCGCGCCAGTCACGGAACGAAGCGGGAACGGTCGTGAAATGACCGTGGCAATCAATGATCATAATCTGCTCCGTCAAATTCAGGCTTGGGGATCTACGAACAGCTCGTCCATGGACATGCGACGCGGTGTCAGGCCCTGCTTGAACGCGGTCGACTCCAGTGCCTCGATGGTCTTGCGGTTGGCTTCGATGCCGTAAGGCAGCGGGTCATTACCAACGACTTTGCGCAGTTCGAGATACTTTTATCGGTTTCGCTGGTGGCGTCGCCGCTATCCAGGTGGGCGAGGTAGTCCTGCTTGGCCTTCTCGAAGGCGTCATAGATGGACTTGGCCACCCACGGGTGCTCGGCGAGAATCGAGTCCTTGACGACGATGGTGCCGTGCATTGGGTAGACACCGGTGCGCGCGTAGTATTCAGCTTCGATTTCAGCCGCGTTCGGGAAGAGATCGGGATAGTCGGCCTCGACTTCCTTCCATCCATCCGTAGGATTGCCTGTACGGCCGATACCGGCGTTGGCGCCAAACCCTGCAACCAGTTCACCGTCGGCCATCATGTCGGCCAGTGGGCGGGTGGCATGGATCACATTGGATGGCAGCTTGAGCTGCGTCACATGTTCTTCGTCGTCGACGACCCAGGTGACCTTGCTCGAATCGAGACCGAACTCGTCCATCAGCACCTGACGCGTCCACACGCCGGTGGTCACCGAGTAGGCACGAACGCCGACCTTCTTGCCTTCCAGATCTTTCGGCTCCTTGATGCCAGCTTCCGGGCGCACCAGCAGGCCGGAGTGGTGGAAAACGGCGCACGACAAAGATCGGCAGGGCAACGAAGGGAGCACCATAGGCGCGAGCGATGATGTAGGTGGTCGGAGCGATTTCGCAAACGTCGAATTCGACATCGCGCACCATGCGACGAAAAGCAGCGATCTGTGGTTTGACCGTGATAAATTCGGCATCCACGCCTTCTATTTTGATAGCGCCGCTGCGGATCGCTGCGGTGTGTGGATGGTCGGCGATAGCAATCTTGAGATGAACTGACATTGATCTTTCCTGAGTGGTGATTTTTGTCAAACGACTACTTGCAGGTATGCGGGCAGCCTCTGCATGGAAGTAGCGCCAAGGTCTCGGCGGGCCTTGAAGGGCAACAGGGCATCCACCGGAGTTTTTGTCGTCACTGTTTGGTTGACCGGTGGGCGCATTCGTATGTTGCGCGTGAGTTGCTCACCGGTCGATTGAGTAAAATTGGGTTATGCTTAACGAAATGGTAAAGCTGCTGAGATGCATCGCATGGCAGAGTTCGACTGGTACCTGCAGGTCAACCTGAAGGCGCGGCACTTGCGCTTGCTCGTGGCGATCGACACGTATCGCAATCTGACGCAGGTGGCCGAAGTCACCCATGTCACCGTGCCTGCGGTGTCGAAGTCATTGGCCGAACTCGAGCGCGGGCTCGGGCTCGCATTGTTTTCGCGCACCACGCAGGGCTTGATGCCCACACCCTATGGCGACTGCCTGATTCGGCACGCGCGATCCATGTTGTCGGTCCTGCATGACGCCCGCGACGAGCTCAAGGCGCTGAGCTCGGGGGCTGAGGGGAAAGTTCGCATCGGCATGCTGCCCGCCTCTGCTTCGGTGTTGCTGCCCAAGGCGCTCAACCTCCTCAAGCAGCGCTCGCCCAATACCAACGTGACAGTGATCGAGGGCACGACAGAGTTGCTGCTGCCCGAGCTCTGGCAGGGTCGTCTCGACTTGGTGGTGGGCCGCCTGCCAGCCCCGGATACGCTAGGAAGCTTCGAGGAGGAGGAGCTGCTCGAAGAGCCGGTGGTGCTGATGACAGGCCTTCACCATCCATTGGCCCGCAAGAAGAAAGTGGAGTGGTCGGACCTGGGTGCTTACCCTGGATATTGCCCCCGCCCGGCTCGCTGTTGCGCGATCCGCTGGAGCGGGTGCTGGAAGCGAATGACGTGCCGTTGAGCAACAACTACATCGAGACGCTCTCGATTCACGTCGTCCGCGCGCACCTGCAAGTCTCTGACTCCATCGCGATAATGGCCGGATCGATCGCCAGTGATCCCGTGCAGCCCCTCCATGTATTGCCCTTGAGCCTGCCTCGACTGGTTCGCCCGGTCGGCGTGCTTTGGAATCGCAATCGTGGCCTGACGCCCAGTGCGCAGCTGATGGTCCTGTGCCTGGAAGCGACTGCCCGGCAACGGTTGGCGGACCTTGGCCACATATCGCACGCGCAGTAGTACTCCGCAACATCCGACAGGCCTTTACCTCTGGGTAAACCTGTCTCTCTTGCACCGATGCCATGAGTTAACCATTTGCTTAAACCATGGGTAGCTTTTCTCAATGGACACTTAAGTGGTACGCCGACAACATCTCGACACGCCTGTTCAGCGAACAAGATTGCCCGATAGGCCCGGGCATCACGGTTTGAAAAACCGAATAGCTGAACCGACCTCACGAAGGGCGATGGCGTATTCCTATCCAATTACAATTACTAGTAGGAGGCAAAGGCCATGGGTACTCCCCGCCGAGCCGCATTGTTCGGTTTTGCGCTCACAGCTGCCACGTTCATTGCCGGACCGGCTTTTGGCCAGTCAGTTGAAGAGTTCTACAGTGGCAAAGCGCTCACACTGATCGTCAGTGCCGATGCAGGTACACCGACGGACACGTTTGCGCGTCAGTTCGCGCGTTTTTTTACACAACATATTCCCGGCAAGCCTATTCCGGTCGTACAGAACGTCATCGGGGCGGGAGGGATGGTGGCGGCAGCTTCGCTGCAGACCACACAACCCAAGGACGGCTCCGTTGTCGGCTTCCTGCAGCGCAACAACCTCTACGCACCGCTGCTGGAGTCGAAGAGTAGCTTTGATCCGCGGCAAGTCACTTGGCTCGGCAGTCTCGACAAGGTCAACTATACCCTGGTCGCGATGACTCACGCTGGGGTGATCACGGCAGATGACCTCTTCAAGAAGGAACTGATCATTGGTGCAACCGGCTTCTCTGGTGAGAACCGGATCCTGCCAGCAATGCTCAACGAATACGCCGGTACCAAGATGAGGATCGTTTCCGGCTACACCGGTCGCAGCGAGGTCTACCTGGCAATGCAGCGCGGCGAAGTCGATGGCTGGGCCTCGACGATCGACGGACTGCAAACAGGCGAGCCGGCGCGAATGATTGCCGATGGCCGTATGAAGGTGCTCTTGCATATGGGCTGGGAGACCGATCCGGATTTCCCGGATGCGCCGAACCTGAGTGCCTACATCAAGGATCCCGACACCAAGGCGTTGTTTGATTTCTTCGTTTCTCCGTTTGAGGCGGGGCGGCCCCTCGCCGTACCAAAAGGTGTTCCTGAAGATCGGCTCGCTGCGTTGCGAACGGCTTTTGCCGAGACAGTCGCGGACCCTGAGTTCATCAAGTCAGTGCAAAGTGCCGGCTTTCCGGTCAATGCCATTGACGGGCCTGCGGTGGAGAAGATCATCAGCAAGCTCTTTGCAACGCCCGACTCGGTTATCGAGAAAGCACGCAAGCTTCGTAATCGCTAACCCTGAATTACATACAGTCTGCAAAGGCGCCGGTGTCGCCCAACGGCCTTCGCGTGCGCTTTTAAGTCAGCTCTGATGTCAAAAACAAAAGGTCATGATCCTTTCGAGGGGCAATGACAGCAAATCGTCAAGAGGTTCAGTCAAATGACGCCGGAAATCATCGACATTCACCCGCACATCATTTCAACAGACACTGCCCTGTATCCGATTGCTCCGCAAAGCGGGCATCGTTCCAAGTGGTCGTCCACGCGTCCGGCCACGTTTGAACAGTTGGTCCAGCAAATGGACGAGGCCGGGGTTGCCAAGGCAGCGATCGTCCATTCTTCGACCACCTACGGCCACAACAACGCTTACGTGGCCGACTCCGTGGAAAAACAACCGAAGCGCTTCACCGGTGTTTATTCCTTTGATCTGCTGGCGCCCGATGCATTGCAGACGTTCGACTACTGGCTGGCCCACGGTATGGGCGGCATTCGGCTTTTCACTGGCGGCGCGACTCACCAGACCGACGGGAGTTGGCTGGTCAACCCGCAGACTTTCCCGATCTGGGAGCGCTGCGCCGAGATCGGCATGACCATCGTGATCCAGACCACCCCGTCCGGTTTGAATATGGTGGCCGAGCTGGCTGAGCGGTTCCCGAACGTCAGAATCGCCCTTGATCACTGCGGGCGCCCGGACCTTGAGGGTGGCGCGCCCTATGCCGCCTGCGCCGGCCTGTTCGACCTGGCGAAATACCCGAACGTCTATCTCAAGATTACGCCGAAGACCTTCGAATTGGCGCAGGCAGCACCGGGCGGAAGCGAGGCGTTTTTCCCGCATCTGGTCAAGGTATTCGGTGCCGATCATCTGGCCTTTGGGTCGAACTATCCGGCCTCGGAAGGACCGTTGAAAAATCTGATCGAACAGGGGCAAGCCTGTTTCGCAGCGTTGAGCGAAGAGGAACGTGCCTGGATCTGGGGGCGAACGGCGAAGGTCCTGTATCCCGACCTTGCCGATCAGGAAGCAGCAGTGCTTTCCAAACTTGGGTGATGCCGTACGACGCTCGCCGGGATGAAACGCCTGGCAAGCAATGTGGCCATCTTCAAACCTTGCTGACTCTCAGAGTGAGCTTGCCCACTTATCAGGGTGAATCATGGATTTCCTTTTCGATTCTGCAACGCTGTCGGCAGCTGGTCACGCGCTATCGCTGATCATGTCGGTCGACCGCCTGGTGTTTGTCGTCCTCGGTGTGCTGGTCGGTATCGCTATCGGGCTGGTTCCGGGCATTGGTGGCCTGACCGGCTTTGCGCTACTGGTGCCGTTCACCTACACGATGGACCCGATCGCGGCCATGGGTATGTTGCTCGGCATGCATTCGGTTACTGCAACCTCGGATGTCTTGGGAGCGGTGCTTCTGGGCGTGCCTGGGAGCGCGGCCTCGCAAGCGACCGTGCTCGACGGATTACCGATGGCTAAGCGCGGCGAAGCGTCGCGCGCGCTGAGTGCGTGTTACACGTCATCGATGCTAGGGGGATTGATCGGGGCGTTCATCCTCGCCGTCTCGCTGCCAATGGTGCGACCGCTGGTCCTCTCGATCACGACGCCGGAGATGCTGGCGCTGACCATTTTCGGGGTCACGATGGTGGCGGTGCTTTCAGGTAACGCACCGCTCAAAGGGGTGGTCGCCGCTTGTTTCGGCATTCTGATCGGCATGATTGGCACCAACGTCCAGACCGGCCAATTGCGCTGGACCGGTGACCTGCTCTATCTGGAAGAAGGCCTGCCAATCTTGCCGGTATTGCTTGGGGTTTTCGCGCTACCGGAGCTCTGCGATCTGGCGATCAAGCGCGCAACGATCAGCAACCAGGCGGCCGTGGGGAGCTTTAGAGGCATGGGGCAGGGCGTCACTGACACCCTGCGCAACTGGTTCCTGGTGATTCGTTGTGCGGGGATTGGTGCGTTCTGCGGCGCGATCCCGGGTATTACTGGCGCGGTGACGGACTGGATTGCCTATGGTCATGCACTGCAAACCGAGAAGGGCGCCAAGGAATCCTTCGGCAAGGGCGACGTGCGTGGGGTGATCGCCCCGAAGCGGCCAATAACGCGAAGGAGGGCGGGATGCTGGTACCGATGCTTGCCTTCGGCTTACCCGGCGGTGCGGCACAGGCCATTTTACTCGGCGCGTTGATGATTCACGGGTTCAATCCGGGACCTGAGATGCTCACCAAGCATCTGGACCTGACCTATTCCATGGTCTGGTCGATCGCGCTCGCCAACATTTTGGTGCGGGTCTGTGCTTCCTGTTCAGCGGCCAGTTTGCCAAAGTCGCATCGCTTCGTTTCTCGGTAATCCTGCCGGTCATCATCCCAGTGGTGCTGGTCGGTGCTTTCCAAGGCTCGCGTAGCTGGGGTGATTTGTTCGTGCTGCTTATTGCCGGGCTGATCGGCTGGATCATGAAGCGTCAGAAATGGCCGCGCCCGCCACTGATCCTTGGTCTGGTACTTGGCCTGCTGATCGAACGTTACATGTCGATTTCGTTCATGCGCTATGACGCGGCGTGGCTGATGCGGCCGGGTGTGATGGTCCTGCTCACCCTCTCTACGCTCATCCTGTTGAGCCCGCTGTTCAAGCTGATGAAAAAGGTGCTTTTTCGCAGATGCTGCATCGGCCGGAGGGCGCGAAGATCGCCTTCAAGCTTGAAGACCTCACGCATGTGGCCTTCATCGGCGTAGGGCTGTTCATGTTGGTGACTGCGCAGAAGTGGAACTTTCTGGCGTCGATCGGGCCGACCGTTGTCTCGAGCGCACTCATCATCGCCGGCGTGATCAGCCTTGCATACAAGGTGCTCTTCACGTCGACCCACCCGACCAGGGTTGCCAGTGGCGTGCATATGGACGCTGCAAGTGACCACGGCGAACTGTCCAACAAAGTGGTGCTCACCCGAGCAATGAGGTTCTTTGGCTGGTTTATCGCCTTTCTCTCTTCCACGGCTCTGATAGGCATGTTGCCGACAGTACCGCTGGTGGTTGTAGGTTTCATGCGTTTCGAAGGTCGCGAGACCTGGCGTCTCAGCTTGATTCTGGCGGTTTGCGTGACGGCATTCCTGTATGCCGTGTTCGACCGGCTCTTGCATATCGCCTGGCCGAGCAGCCTTCTCGGTTTTTAATGGGTAACTATCAGACTGATTAAGAGCCAGCAGTGCAAGGCCGCGCACAAGGACGTGCGCAATAGGCTGTCGATGGATCACTGACGTGCAGTCCTGCCCTGGCATCCATTTGCAGAAGGAGTGAGAAAGATGAATCGATTGGAACCTGTAGATTCGGCGAGTGCCAGTGATAAACAACAGCGAGTCATCGCCAGGCTGTGCGAAGGACGCGGACGGATTCCTACGCCTTTCAACATCTGGCTGCACAACCCGCACCTGGCCGAGGGAATGGAGATCATCGGCACACATGTCGACTGTTCGCCTGTGCTGAGCGAGGTCGAGAGCGAAGTGGCGATCCTCTCCACAGCGGTCTTCTGGAACGCCCCATATGTCATCGCCAATCATCGCAAGCACGCGCTGAAGGCCGGCGTTCCAGAGGCCGTGGTCAATGCCATTCTCGAAAAGCAGCGACCCGAATCGAATGATCCACGCCTTGCCCTGATCTGTGACGCGGTCTGCGACATACTCGCCGGTGGCGTAATCGATGACGCGCGGTTCGTTCGTTATGAAGCCGATCTGGGCCGAGCGGTGATTGCAGAATTGCTGATTACCATCGGGTATTTCACCTCGGTGTCGTTGGCCATGAGCCTGCATGCGCTTGAGCCAAAAGGCTGACATCTGTTCAACGGCACTTCGCGTACCAGTGCCCAAACTACCTACCTGAATAAAGGATGCCCCCCATGAGCGTCGTATCTTCTTTCGTCCCCCACGGGCAGCACTTCATCGCGGGTGCGCAGATTGCAACACAGGCGCAGTTCAGTTCCGCCCCGGCCCATGGCCCCGCGCATTCCTTTTCGGTGGGCACGCCAGCACTGGTCGATGAGGCCTGTCGCGCAGCCGAGGAGGCGTTCTGGTCCTTCGGCTACAGCTCACGCGAGGACCGCGCGGTCTTTCTGGAAGCCATTGCGGATGAAATCGAGGCGCGCGCTGACGCGATCACCGAGATCGGCAGCCAGGAAACCGGTCTGCCTGTCGCCCGGCTCATCAACGAGCGCGGTCGCACGGTGATGCAACTGCGACTGTTTTCAGCCCATATCCGTCAGGGTGACTACCTGGATCGGCGCAACGATACCGACCTGACCCACCCACAGTCGGTATCGAGTCCCAAGCTGCGGTTGATGCAGCGTCCGATTGGCCCGGTCGCCGTTTTCGGCGCCTCGAACTTTCCGCTCGCGTTCTCTGTGGCGGGGGCGATACCGCCTCGGCGCTTGCAGCGGGTTGCCCGGTGGTGGTCAAGGGGCATTCGGCGCATCCCGGCACCAGCGAAATCGTCGCGCAAGCAGTGGTTGCCGCCATCGCTCGCTGTGGCATACATCCGGGTGTCTTCTCGCTCGTGCAGGGCGGGCGGCGCGATGTGGGCGAGGCGCTGGTCCAGCATCCGTTGGTCCGGGCCGTGGGGTTCACTGGCTCGCTCGGCGGAGGCCGCGCGCTGTTCGATCTGTGCATGGCGCGCCCCGATCCGATCCCGTTTTTCGGTGAGCTAGGCTCGGTCAATCCGATGTTTTTGCTGCCAGCCGCTCTTGCTGCGCGCGGCGAGGAAATCGGTGTGGGGTGGGCCGCCTCGCTAACCATGGGCGCCGGGCAGTTCTGCACCAATCCCGGTATCGCCGTGGTGATGCGTGGTGCCGAAGGTGTCGACTTCGCCGAAGCCGCCCGTTGTGCGCTGAGCCAGGTTCAACCGCAAGTGATGCTGACTGACGGTATTGCGGCGGCCTACCGCGGCGGACGCGACCGCATCGCCGCACAATCGAGTGTGCGCTCGCTGCTGACGTCGTCCTGCGATCTGCGTGACACAACGCCCAATCTGTTCTGCGTCACTGCTCAGGAGTGGCTACGCAATCACGCGCTCGCTGAAGAAGTCTTCGGCCCCCTCGGACTGATCGTTACGGTGGAAAATTCTGCAGAGATGCGCGAGGTTGCCATGTCTCTTTCCGGGCAACTGACGGCAACCGTTCACATGGATGAAGCGGATATCGAGGCCGTCCACAGCCTGCTGCCGATCCTTGAGCGCAAGGCCGGGCGCGTACTGGTCAACGGATTCCCTACGGGTGTGGAAGTCTGCGATGCGATGGTGCATGGCGGCCCCTATCCCGCGTCCACCAACTTCGGCGCCACCTCGGTCGGCACGCTTTCCATTCGCCGCTGGTTGCGTCCTGTCTGCTACCAGAACCTCCCCAACAGCGTGTTGCCCAAGGATCTGCAGTGACACCGGCAAACAAGCCCAGGCTCGACTCAAGGCGCCTTCCGGCGCCTCTTCGCGTGCTCTTTGGTAGTCAGTTCGGCCTGTTTTTTCTAGGCAACAACCTGTCCCTGATCGGCACCTGGATGCAGCGCCTGGCCTGTGGCTGGCTTGTCTGGCAGTGGACCCATTCTGCGTTCTGGCTCGGTATCCTCGCCGCTGGCGATCTGCTGCCGGGCATGGTCGTCGGCCCATTTGCCGGAGTTGTCGCCGACCGATGGAACCGGCTGAGGTTGAACATGTTTGCGCAAGTTGCCTCATCCCTGCTGGCAGTGCTCACCGCAGTGCTGATCGCCATAGACGAGCTCGGCCTGATCGGTCTGGTGTTGTTGATCACTGTGCAGGGCACACTCGCGGCAGCCATCCAGCCAGCTCGCCTGGCCATGATTCAGCAGATGGTCCCGCGTGAACACACGGGCACGGCCGTGGCCCTCAGTTCGGTGAGTGTCAACCTTGCGCGGCTCGTTGGGCCCGCGGTGGCGGGAATAATGATCCTGAAAGTGGATATTTCATGGGTGTTCATTATCAATGCGCTGTTCACCTTGATCCTAGTCATTATCCTCGCCCGACTGCGTCTGGCACCCCAGGTGATTGCTCCTCGGGCCCAAAGCTTTTTCGGTGAGATGATGGAAGGGTTTACCCACATTTTGCGCGACCAGGCGCTGTGGCTGATCTTGCTCGTGATGTTGTGTGGAGGCTCCATGGTGCGGGCGATGATGGAGCTGATTCCGGCCATCGCCGCCGGGACCTTTTCCGGCGATGCCACAGGCCTCGCCGTTCTGACCGGCGCGGGCGCCTTCGGTGCCGTGGCGTCGGGGCTGGCCATGGGGCCTGGCAGGGTACCTCATCTGCTTTACGGAATACTGCCGTGGTGGGGGATCGGTGCGCTAGCCGCTATCGTGCTGGCGCAATCGCAGAGTTCGGCGATTGCTGTGGTCGCGGCCACGGTGATCGGCTTCACGGTCACCCGGAGTCTTGTGTCGACCCAGATATTCGTGCAACTGACCACCCCAGAACGGTTGCGCGGACGCGTGCTGAGCGTGCACGGTCTCATCG
The DNA here is from genome assembly GCA_004000515.1 of Pseudomonas poae. Classification (GTDB taxonomy): domain Bacteria; phylum Pseudomonadota; class Gammaproteobacteria; order Pseudomonadales; family Pseudomonadaceae; genus Aquipseudomonas; species Aquipseudomonas cremoris. The sequence continues at coordinate 6,160,459 of CP034537.1, read as the reverse complement.
CCCGTGGAAGCCCGGCCCTTGGCGCTTTGATCATCGGCTTCGCGGCTGACCGGATCGGCCTTGCCCGCGTTGTTGAGGTCTCCTCGGCCGTGCTGATCCTTTTATTGTTCGTCCTCGTCCCGTTGATCAGCCGCGCTGCGCTGAGGGTGGAGGAGGCCGCCTGAGGGCTTGGCCAGCGTCCTCGCAATCAGCTTCAGCTCAAGGGTCGACTGGATCCTGGATCAAAATAATGAGGCATCGATTTCCGGTGCCTCATCACTCTTATATTACCCCATTACTTCATTGGCGCCGAACGCTTCCATGAGCCTTGCATGGGCCGTTCGCCGGCTCTCTATCGCGTTTAAATGTCGAGTGTCTTAACCAACTGCTCAAGTGCAGGGCAGGCTTTCTCAATTGATTCAGTACGGGCATCTCCGCAATCTTTCATTGTGTTCACTCAACAATCTAATAACAAAAAAAGAGAGTTTCCGAGATGTCGAAATACAGAACTGCTGTCTTCGCCTGCTCAGCGCTTTTGAGCATTTCTCCAGCATGGGCTCAGCAGGACGCAGACCACGCCAGACAGATGGAGGCACTCACCGCACGGCTTGAGGAGCTGAACAAGCGACTCGATCAGATGGTGCGGAGCTGAAGGCCGAGAAGGCCTCCAGCGTTGCTAGCGCCGAGGAGCGCAAGTCCCTTGCCGCAAAAGAGGACAAGCTCAAAGCCATTGCCCGCGACATCACCTTCTACGGCCAGCTTGATCTTGGGCTGGAGCACGTCTCCAACGTGAAGAACAGTGGCGACGCCACGCGCATAAGTTCGGGTATGGGGACTTCCTACGTGGGTGTTCGTGGTAAGGAGAAGCTGGGCGAAAAACTGAATGCGATATGGAACCTGGAGGCCGGCTTCGGGCCGGACAATGGCGTTTCGCTCCAAGGTGAGCGACTTTTTGGACGGCAGGCATACCTCGGCCTCGAAGGCGACTACGGAACGTTGACGCTCGGTCGCCAGTACAACGTGCGATTTCTGGCATGGAAGGAACTCAATCCGTTCGGCGCAGGCTCGCATGGCCTGACCACGCTGGATGAAGGATATACAGGCACTGCTCGCGACGATAATGCCATTCGCTACATTGTTCCTGTCGGTAACTTCACCCTCGGCGCGAACTACAGTTTTGGTCGTGATACCGTTAAAGGCACCAGCACCGTCGCCAGCAATTGTGCGGGGGAGACTGACGACATCAACCAGTGCCGGGAATGGGCGGCAATGGTCAAATACGATGGCAAGAACTGGGGTCTTTCCAGTGCCTATGAACGCATTTATGGCGGTACTGCCGCGACTTACGGCGGTCTGACTTCGCCGGACAAAACGGATAGCCGTTTCCTTCTGGGCGGCTACTTCATGGTCCATGATTCGAAGGTCGCAGTGGGTTGGGTCAAGCGCGATAATGAAGGTATCGCTACACCGCAGAGCAACCTGGTCTGGGTGGCTGCCACAGTGCCCGTGACTAAGAAGATTTCTGTCGACGGCATGTTGGGGCAAACCGCTTACGAAAATTCGTCCAACAAGGGGCAAGCGATCGTATTGCGCGGCGTCTATTCTCTGTCCAAGCAGACAGACTTGTACGTGTCGGCGGAGCACATGAACAACAGCGGCGACCTTGACTTCGCAGCAACCAACTCTTCGCCGAAGGTCCCACCACCGGCTGGTGGCTCGCAGGTTTCCATCATTTCGGGTATCAAAGTGCGGTTCTAAACGCAGGGTGGCCGGCCCACATTTGGTACTTCTGGATGATAAGGGAGTGCCGAATGTGGGCCTTTGTGTTTCTCGCCATACGTAATGCTAAATCGATGGCTACGCGGTGAGGATTATGAGGAGGGCGCAGTAGGTGCGTGCACCCGTCGCTGTGACGACCAGGTGATATGCACTTTGAGTGATCAATGTGTGGAACGCTTAGTGCGCGTTCGTTGATTGGTGTGCACGTCTTGCTTTGGTCGGGATTGGCGTGTCGGTTAGGACCTTCAGAAGATGCTGGGCCGCCTCTTCCAGGCGTGACACCATGAGTTGTGCGCTGGGTGTCAGGCCAAGGTTGCGATTCCACAATACCCCGGTTGGGCGCAGTAATCTTGGAAGGTTCAACGGAAGCTTATGAAACGGCTGCACGGGATCATTGGCCAGTGATCCTGCCATTACCGCGATAAAATCAGACACTTGCAGATGTGCCCGCACAACGTGTATCGAGAGCGTCTCGATATAATTATTGGTCAACGGCACGTTATTGGCTTCGAGCGCGCGTTCCAATGGATCGCGCAGAATTGAACCGGGCGGGGGCAAGATCCAGGGGTAGTCGCACAAGTCCGACCAACTCAGGTTTTTTTTGCTGGCCAGCGGATGATGGCGGCCTGTCATGAGCACCACTGGCTCCTCAAGAAGCTCCTTCTCCTCGAAGCTGCCAAGTGTGTCGGGTGGCGGCAGACGGCCAACTACCATATCCAGTCGGCCCTGCCAGAGTTCAGGCAGTAGCGACTCTGTCGTACCCTCAATGACCGTCACATTGGTTCCAGGCGACTGCTGCTTCAGAAGGTTCAATGCCTGCGGCAGCAGCACTGATGCCGAAGCCGGCAGCATGCCGATGCGAACCTTGCCCTCGGTCCCCGAACTCAGGGCCTTCAATTCGTCGCGCGCCTGGTGCAGGACCACCAACATTGTTCGCGAGTGCCGAATCAGGCATTCTCCATACGGCGTGGGCATTAAGCCCCGAGCGGTGCGTGAAAATAGCGTAAGCCCAAGTCCCCGTTCAAGTTCGGACAGTGACTTCGATACGGCAGGCACGGTCACATGAGTGATCTCGGCCACCTGGGTCAAATTGCGGTAGGTGTCGATCGCTACGAGCAGGCGCAAGTGTCGCGCCTTCAGATTGATCTGCAGATACCAGTCGAGATATTTCACATCGTCTACCTCAGCGGCTGGGCATTGAGTTGGTGTAGGAATTTTTCACAGCTCGGTCGATTGTGCGCTGAGTCGCTGTCACGGCACTCTTCATCCTTACGCTGCTTGCCGTCATGACAGACGAGACCCGTCCAGGCTCAAGACCTCCTCGGGCTCGCTCAGAACGGTCTCCTGTTCTTCTGCACGAACGGGTGCCTTGAGAGGTCCTCGACGCCGTGACGATCCGCTTGGATGCTCGGAAAGAGGGAGGAGATTGATCTTGACGGGGTCTCTGGCGGAACAATCAACCGCGGCTGAAAGGACGGCAGCAACAGGCTGGGTGCCAAGATCCTCAAAAGCTGGGGAGGCTATCCTTGCGGTATTGGCCGGATCATCCGCAACGTAAGGCGCCCGCTCTGCAGGCTCGCCAAGAAGCGGAGGGCGCCAGACAATTAATCGTCGCGCGTGATGGAATGTTGACTGGTGTGAGACCAAGACATCCCTTTGATTATTGCCCACTACCATTCCCTTCTTAAACGGAGGTGCCCGATCTGTCGGATACCCCCTATGACGAAACATTTCATAGGCAGCGATGAGTGCCGAACGATTGGATGCATCAGAGGTAATGTTTTGCCAACTTCGTTTGTGCTTTGCTTCCTATGTTTTTTAGATCAATCCTACAGGCGGTTAACTTTTTCCAGCAATTCTTAATGAGTGCTTAGCTTTTTAATCATCGTACGAAGCCATGCGTCGCCAGTGATGAAAAGTTGACTTAGGGACCGCGCTGAATCATCGCCGAAGTCTCGCCGAAATAGCCATTGAGAAAACCGGCGTGGTCTTTTACTGGATGGTTAAGGGAGCCTTAATGACTGCGTGGGGCGCTGATTCGTCGCGTAATGTTTTGCTGTTCGGACAGCGCTTTTTCCCGTCATCTCATTTTCTGTGGATATTCTGCGCAAAAAAACCGTCGTTTTTGCCCTTGCTCGAGCGCTGGCGAATTTACCATTCGGTTAATGGCTGTTGGGCAAAACTCACTGGACCGCAAACCAAAGCAGCTTGAAGATCCCTTCAGCGGATCTGTTGCAGGCAGATGACTGCACCGAAGGAAGTCTATTATCAGAAAAAACTTAGCCTCTACGTCGGAGGATGAGGACGCCAACACTCCAGACGGTGAGCTTGATAGGTCTCGATAAATGTGAATCTTCCATAACAATAAAACTAAGGAACTTGCATGCCGATGATCGTTGATATTCATTCCCACATCATTTCAGACGACGTGGACCGCTATCCTGTCATGCCTCTGTCGGGCAAACGTTCTGACTGGTCGAAAGAGCGGCTTTCAACCGTCGAATCACTGACTGCGGCAATGGACGAAGCCGGTGTGACAAAGGCAGCCATCGTGCATTCGTCTACCACTTACGGATTCGACAACAGTTACGTTCTTGACGCGTGCACAGAGCATTCAGAGCGTCTGGTCGCTGTTGGATCGGTTGATGTGACCCAGCCAGACGTTCCGGTTACGATCCGCTTATGTGTCGAACGCGGACTGGCCGGGTTGAGGCTGTTCACGGGCGGTAGTACGAAAGCATACAACCCGCTCGAGTTGGAAGACGTGCGCTCTTATCCTGCTTGGGAAGTATGTGCGCAATTGAAGTTGCCAATGTGCATTCAGACCGGGGCGGCTGGATTGCCGCAGGTGTGCGATCTGGCCAGGCGTTTCCGACCGTCAATATCATACTCGATCATCTCGCTCACCCCGACGTCAGCGATGGTGCTCCGTATGTGAAAGCGCAAAGCTTGTTCGATCGTTCTTCCCGCGCCTGGTGGAAGTGTTCGGGGCGCAACGTCTTGCCTATGGTTCAAATTTTCCGAGTTCAGAAGGGACACTTGCCGAGCTCCTGACAGCCGCTCAGGCGGGGCTGCAATACGTCAGCGAAGAAGATCGCGTATGGATTTGCAGTAAAACGGCACTGCTGTTGTATCCGGCGCTTGCTTGATCCTCTCAGCACAGCCGCATGGTGAGCAGGATGTATGTAAATAGGGCTGTTCGCATTCGCTTCAGATCGCCGTCGTGCGGTCATATGCATGACAGGACCGATACCGTGAAAAATACTCAAACGACGTTGCCGACGCTGTGCATCAACCTTGCCGACTACGCGATGACGAAGGCGCTGAAGGACGGACGCGTGACGTCTGATCGCGTCAACCTGAGTTATTGCGGCCCTGCACCGGCAAGCGAGGGCTTTAAGCCCATGGTGCGGGAGCGCGCGTTCGACGCTGGTGAATGGGCGATCATCACCTACTCGAAAAGGCATCCAGTTAGCAATCGACTGGGCGCTTGACCAAAAGATTATTTCGCGACGGTTTTCCGTGGACGAACTATTCGATGATGTCACGGAAGTCTTGACTAACAAAAATTAAAAAAGCAGGTTGGAGACGAAGCAATGGAGATTATCCAGAAAGCACTATGCCCGGAAAACCGGTGGGGCGTAGTCGTATTACTCGCGTTCGGATTGATGATTGCCTGGACAGACCGTTCAAGCATGTCGGCCGCGATAGCGGACCCTCAATTTATCAAAGAATTTGCGCTAACGCATGTTGAAAGGGGCTGGCTAGGCTCATCGGTCTTCTGGGCGTATGGCATCTTACAATTACCGATGGGATGGCTGGTTGATCGCTATGGGGTCAAATGGCCGTACGCAATATGCTTTTTTCTCTGGTGCGTAGCGGCGGCGGCCACCGGTCTGGTGAACTCGCTCTCTGCAATGATCATAATCCGCGTCCTGATAGGGGCGGCTGAAGCAGTCGTAGTACCAGCCACATATCGTTACATTGCGAACCGATTCGAGGAAACCAATAAAGGTTCCGCGTTGGCCATCTATGCCGTTGGCGGCAAAATGGGACCGGCACTCGGGGCGCCTCTGGCGGCCTGGCTTATTGTAGGTACCTCTTGGAAAATCATGTTTATCGTGACGGGGTTGGCCGGTCTGGTATGGCTGGTACCCTGGCTTTTAATGGTTCGCAACGACTTTCCAGATCGCAGTGAGTTAGTGAAAAGAAAACAGGTCGCGGCAACCGTGCCACTGCGCAATCTGCTTGTGAGCCCTGTGGTGTGGGGCGGGTTGATCACAAACTTCTGTTATGCCTATTTTGCCTTTTTCTGTATGACATGGATGCCTGCCTACCTGGTCGAACAACGTGGGCTATCGTTGACGAACGCGGGCTTTTATACCGCAATGAGTTTCTGTGGAGTTGCGATTACGGCCGGGCTCAGCGGGTGGGCAGCTGACAAATTAATCGTGCGTGGATACGACGCGGTTGTGGTACGCAAATCCTTCGTGGTAGTGGGCTTTATCGGTGGTATGACAGTGCTGTTCGGCGCTTATGCTCCCACGGTATCGATGGCACTTTTTTGGAACGTACTGTCGCTGACGTTAGTAGGGTTGGTCACGACAAATAACCTCGCGCTGGTGAAGCTGACGCTGATCCCAAAGCAGGCAACTGGCTTGAACACGGGACTTCAACAAGTTGCGACGAGTTTTGCAGGTGGCGTGTCCGCTAGTTTATCCGGTTGGCTTTTACATTTTGGTCACAGCTATACATTGCCGATGATCGCTATTTTTACTTTCCTGTTTCTAGGGGCCGTCAGCACCATTGTTTTGATGAGGCGCAAGTGGGCACCCAAGATTAACTCGTCCGACGAGACAGCATCATCTATCACAAATACGACCCTGCGAGGTACCGCGTAGAGCGGCCTCACGTTGATGCATATTGCGTTATCAAAGCCCTCTGTCAAGAATGGTCTAATGACCCTAACACCCAGTAGGCGAGAATGCTCGTCAATCAGATGGAGGTGTTTGACGGGCAAGTAGCGCTGTTCCTCTTCCCTCAATTCGAACGGCAGGCTGCGGCTCTCGTGCTCGCCAAGGCAACAGCCATATCGAAGCCTGCCTCTCGCTCGGGGTGGTCAATCTACCCCGCGTGAGCGCACTAATTGATCAAGACCGGCCAAGAGCCGATGTCAAAGTCCGTGCAGTCCTTCAAATCACTCGCTCGGGCTACAACACCCGTCACTCATGCTACAGCTGCGGCTGCGCAGCCGCTTACGCTGAGTGCGCACGGGTGAATGTTTCAAAATGTAAAAAAATGTCGAAAGGATAATTGTTATTAGGTTAGATTATCGTTCGTATTCTTATTAAGCCCGTTTTCTTGAATATCCAGCCATAGGGATTCTCTCCTTGAAACATCACCTCTCCGTCAGCCTTTTGTTTGCCGGTGCTTGCAGCGCCATACCTCTGGTTCACGCCGCTGACGAACTGATTCTGCCGGCAATCCAGATCGAAGGGAGCACCGGGCGTGCTGATGGTCAGAGCGAGGGCTACCGGGGCAACCCGGTCGCCAGCACGACCCGCCTGGGCCTGATGGATAAAGAAACCCCGCAGGCGGTGACTACCATCACCCGGCAAGCGCTCGATGATTTCAAGATCACTGGCATCAAGGATGCGCTGCGCTCTGCTCCTTCGGTGACTGTGGAGCAAACCGAAACCGACCGCACAGAATTCACCTCGCGCGGCTTCGATATCAATACCTTTGAATATGACGGCGTAGGCATGCCGTTCGTAGGCACTGTGCTGGTCGGCGACCAGGATCTGGCCGAGTTCGAACAGATCGACATCCTGCATGGCGCCAATGGATTGATGAGCGGTGCTGGCAACCCGTCGGCCACGGTTAACTTTGTGCGCAAACGGCCGACTGAGACATTCCAGGCACAAATCGACACCAGCGTCGGCTCCTGGGACGGCCGCCGTGTGGACGTAGACGTTTCCGGTCCGTTGACGCCCACCGGTAATGTGCGTGGCCGCTTCATCTACTCCCACGACAAAGGCAACTCGTGGATGGATCGCTACAGCCATGAGCGCAACGTCGCCGCTGGCCTGTTAGCCTTCGATCTATCCGAAGCCGACACGGTGACCGTCGGTTTCTCCCAGCACGATAGCGATTCCAACGGCAGCACGTGGGGCAACCTTCCTTTGGTTGATAATGACGGCAATGCCATCCATTACGGCAGCCGCAGTTCCAGCATTGGCCAGCCATGGACCTATTGGAACCTGCACACTCAGCGCGCTTTCGCTGAGTTGAAGCATGATTTGGGCAATGACTGGAACGTCACCGTCACGGCGACTGGCATCGTGGAAAAACAGGACACCAACATGCTTTATGTCGCCGGGGTCAGCGGCGATGACGCCTCGGTTTTTGCCGCCAATACCACCAGCGAGGCTCATCAGTTGCTGGGCGAGGCCAAGGTCTCCGGCCCTTTCAGCCTGTTCGGCCGCGAGCATGAACTGACCTTCGGTGCCGCCTATGGCCGTACCCACCAGAAGGCCCGGGAATACGACGCCGCTGACGGTGGCTACTACGACGTATCCTTTTCGGACGTGCTGGCGGGAGATCTGGCACATCCGTCATTCCTGTTTACCAGTGACGGGAATACCCAGAATTTCACCGACAGCCAAAAGAGCGTTTACGCAGGTGCCCGATTCAGTCTGGCCGACGATCTGCACTGGATCGCCGGCGCGCGAATGATCAGCCTGGACGGTTCCGGCGACAGCTACGGTTCTGATTACTACACGCGCGCACATGGCAAGGTCACGCCCTACACGGGCCTGGTCTATGACCTGAACCAGCAGTGGAGCGTTTATGGGAGCTGGACGAAAATCTACAGCGCTCAGTACAACCTGGGCACCGACGGCAAATTGCTTGCGCCACTTGAAGGCAAGAGCATGGAGGCCGGTGTGAAGGGCAGTCTTCTGGATAACCGCCTGAACCTCACTGCTGCCGCGTTCAAGACCGAACAGCAAAATGTGGCGGAGTCAGCCGGCTTCGTCGATGGTCAATTCGTATACGAACCAATGGACTACAAGAGCCACGGGGTAGAACTGCAAGGCTCTGGCGAAGTCCTGCCAGGACTGGACCTGCTAGGCGGCTATACCTACGTACGCATCGACAACGACGATGGCGATGAGGCGCGCAAGTACGTGCCGGCCCACAGCCTGCGCGGCATGGTCACCTACCGCCTACCGGGCTTGCCCCAAGCGAAGGTCGGCACGCGGATAAGCTGGCAGAGCGCAGTCGAAAACGATACGAACAGCGCGATCCGGCAGAACGCCTATGCCCTCGTCGACCTGATGGCGAGCTACGACATCGACAGTAATTGGAGCACGTCCCTGAATCTGAACAACCTCACCGACCGTAAATACCTGCTATCGCTCTACAACAGCGCCACTACCGCAAGCTACGGGGCACCACGCAATGCGGTTGCTTCTGTGACCTGGAAATATTGATTGGCCGCGAAAGAAACCGGGATTTCATTAAAATACATTAGCGTTGCAATCGTGTTGAGCGCGCTGACCTCCGAGCAAAAATTCAACCCGGCTAAAAGGTCTTGAAGCCCGCAGCTGTCTACGGTGATGCCCAAGCCTATAATGCGATGTGGGATCTGTTCCTCCTGTTCCTGCTGAGGTAATCTCAGGGGCTTCACCCGGAGTGTCGATCCGCGTTGCTTACTCGCGACAAAAAACTGGCACTCCTTTGGATGGGTATGATGATCAACACTTCGCCGGCCAAACCGGGAGCTAAGTCCGAAATTTTCTTCGATGAGCGATTGATGGAGTGTGACCCTGAGGAGATGGTGTTCCTACAGACGCTGCTTGGGAGAGCAATATCCTCTACGAACGCCCTTTGACCAGCCAGACAGGTGGAGCTGGTGGGACTACCGACACGACTGTGGAATTTCGCTGAATTTTTCTGAATGGGGCTCACTCGACGGCTGGGCGTCAGATGATGACGCATGGCGTCACTTACGGCTGTCGCCGCTTGCTTTGAAGCTTCTGACGAGCGCAAGCTGGTCAGCTCGTTCGGGCAACGCCCTAGAGGCTTACGGCGATGGCCAGCGATGGAGCTGAGCGATTTGCTGCGCCGTTTTGACCCCTTGCCCTTGGTGTGCTGCAGGCAAAGACCTGGTGCAAACCAGTTGTCGGGAGTTATCTTTAATAGTCGGTTGATTCATGATGGAGCTGTCATTCAGTTTTACTATTTATAAAGCATAAAGCTATATAGCCTCTAATATGCAAGACGCTCCATCATCGTTCTGAGGGGCGGCAAGAGAGCGGTCCGGTGGCGGGTGCCCCAGCGTCGATTCTGCGCGTTCAGCTCTTTTGGGATGCCACGGACGCTCATGCTATTTCCACTTTAAGGAAAGGATTGTCGGCAGGTACAGTCTCGAACAACGGTGCCGGGTTTTCTAGTAGATAACCTTTGAGTTTCGCTTTCTTCCGAGGACCTTCGACCTGACAGATCCAGATGTTCAAACCATCGCCCCTTTTTCTATGGATCTTCAGTTTCTCAAACTGCCTCTGCACCCAGCGCCATTTTTCAGTATCTTGATCGGCCCTCTGTGAGATACCAGGAAACTCCTGCGCGTAGCGTTGGAAGAGACCCGGCGTTACAAGAAACACGGTACTGCTCACCGTATGAATTTTAGCCTTGCTGTCGTTGATGATCAGTTTGTGACTCTGGATACCTTCCTTGACCCAATTCAGGAAGACCTGGCCTGGGTCATCCGGCGGTGGGTTTGAGACATCGAGAACATTTTCTGATGGCGTTTCACTCGGTTCGGGTTCTCCCATTTCGAATATATTCAGCAATGTTCCGAGGTAGTCAGCATCCTCTATCGCCATAGGGTCTTTTAGCGATTGGTTTTGATGCAATCCTGTTTCGCCTGTTTTGGACGCTGGTGGTGGTACCTGAGCGTCAGTCGAGTGGTCACCGACTTCAACGCTCACCGTTCCGCTAAAAGCTTCGGGACGGTCTTCGCTCCCCCAAATCAACGCTGGTTGTAGGCGCAGAAAGGTAAAGCTCTGCTGCCAGTTTCCCTGTGCGATGAGCGCGGTCCAGATAGCTTTGCCTTCTGGTGTGGACTCAACCAGCCCATGCGATTGGAGTTCGTCGAACACAGCGATGTTGGAGGAGGGGATGCCCTCAATCGCTTGCGACAGCAGATAGGCTCGCAGCTTGTCCGTGACCGTTTTGCTGACGAGCCATAGTGCGTCTTGAGTCAACCAACCCGCGGCACCTGGCTGGTTGAGTTTCAACTCGTGTTGAACCAGATGACGCAGTCCGCTGACCAAGTGATGTTGCAGCGAATGGATCGGGGCCTGCAGCGCCTTGCTTGGGTTACCGCCGATGTTCTGCGCGGTGGAGACGCGGTCGGCCTGAATCACAAGCTCACCCAACACGCCGGCGCGTTCATATTGGCCGGCTAGGACATACAGTAGGCTGGCCCAGAGTGATGGAAATCCACTGAGCCAGTCCAAGATTGGACGGTCGAGAACTTGGGTGTAGAGCAAGCCTGCGGCGGCGCCGTGCAGGTGATAGTCGCGACCTTTGAGGTAGCGAAAGCGGTAGGGCTGATCCAGCGGGCCCTGCCAAGGATGCCAAAGACGGCCATCCTGGCGTTCGACCAGCAGGTCCACGGCGATCTTGCCTATATCATGCAGCAGGGCGCCATAAGCAATACCCGCCGACCAGGCATCGGTCTGGGCGGCTTGGTCTTCGGGCGCGGCGCCGGTGGGAAGTAGATACGACTGACGCAGTTTCAAACTGCAAGCGACCAGTTCCAGTCCATGGTCGAGCATGCCGCCAAGATAAGCATGGTGGTGGGTCTCGCTGGCCGGGAGTTGCTGGACCTGCTCGGCGTAGCGATGAATCGGATTTAAATAGAGCTGGATGAACTGCGCGTGGGAGAGGGCGGTGTACTGCCAGATGCGATCGAGCAACTGGCGGCGGTGCTCCGCGGCTAACAAGCTGTGGGCCGACTCGATGGGCAGGTAACCTTCGGTGGCGCTCACGGTCGGTGGTGGAGGGGCTTCTGCCTTTTGTGGCGAAACAGACCGAGCATCGTGACCTCCGGGAAGTGGCTGGGTCAGTGGCCTTTTAGCCTTTTAGCCTTTTCGGATAGGGCTCTTACCCTTGAATCCCCATTCCCTTCCAACCCTTACCCGACCTTTTGGCTTGTGTCCCTTTGTGCCGCAATCGGAATATGGATACTACTAGGCATCGTTTTGTTGGGGGCTGGTACGAAAAAGAAAAGTTTCGGTACACTGCGGTGCATATTTTTGGGTCTTGCCATGAACCTCACTGACGCCACGCTCGTGCTGCTGCTCGCGGCACGTATCCATGGGACCGACGAAGCCGTCCGCGCCTCGGCGAAGAGCGTGGTGAAGAAGTTGCCGCGCAGTAAGCGTGATCTGATCTACAAGGTAATCGATAGTCGAAGTCCGCTCGAGCTGGTGGATTTTCTGGCGCAGAACCTGGATGCGGAATGACATGCTACGGGTGTGTGCCCTCTCTGATTCTTTGCGTCAGAGCCCTGCGGCATGGGGATTTTTCAGGGCGTGAAAAAACGGGTCCAACTCGTGTTGGACCCTGTGAAGCGTTTGCAGCGAAGAGGTAACGATTAAGCTCCATCATTCATGCATAGTGAATCATCCAAGACCGCTTGCTTTAGTTGCTGCTCCAAGTTGAGTACATACTCCGAGGCGCTTCGGGCGTGACCACTGGCGCGGAAGATCGCGCGTTTGTCAGCCTTGAGCAAGCCGAGCCAGGAATCGATGTAGCCCTCGTGCCTCAGTTCTCCCTGTATACCGGCGTAGGCACATAAAAAGCTGCGCCCATTTCGGCGATCAACTCCTCAAACGCGTAGCCTGGTGAGCCGAACGGACAGGATGACGTCACGCCTTCGCGCTGCAACCGAGCGTGATGCCCGGTCCAGTGCGTCAGCTCGTGCAGTGCGGTGGCGTAGTACCCACCTTCATCGTGAAATTGCGCTTTTGTCGGCAGTTGGATGAGATCCCTGATTGGGTGGTAAAAGGCTTCGTCGGCAGATCGATGAACGATGTTTGCGCCAGTACTTAAGAGCAGGTTTTCTGCAGCACTGTTGGCTAGGAAGGGGGCGCCCGGTTCCGCTTCGAGCAAGGTTTCGTTGAGCGTTTCGAGCCCCTCCGTTTGCTCGATGTTGAACAGAAAATGCGTCCTGAGAATGCCAAAGTGGGCGACCTTAGGCTGACCGTTTTCATCGAGTACGGGTTGGCCTGACTCGGTCTGTTCCTCGCGCTCCATCGGCTTGTAGAGCACCGCCAGGGTGCAGTGCTCACCCTTACGGATGTGCCCACCAGCCTTTTTGGCTTGGTTGAAAGTCAGCCAACGATCTTGAGTGAATCCCTGCAACCTGGCTTCGGCCCAGAGCAACGGTAAATTGATGCCCGAGTAGGGACGGCGCGTGATTGCGTTGATGGGGTAGGGTTGATGATGACCGATGTAAGCTGAGCCACTTGAGGACCAGGGTTTGATCCAGGGGCAACGCCTTGGTCCAACGCGGTAACGATCTTGTCAGTCACGTCTTGGTAGATATCGCGCATGGCATTTTCCTCGAGAGAAAACGGAGGAACGCCTTGCCCGTCGGGGAGGGTTCCCCGGTGGGTGATGGTTGGATTGATGCAGGGCTTGCATGCCGTCTGAGTGTGGATCGGGGTGGTGAGTACGACCGTGTGCGTTTAGCGTTGATGTTCTCCTGCAAGCGCTATCAGTAAGGCGTTAGGCTGGCCTGGCTCGAGGAGCAGGCTTAGGCTCAGTTGCAGCAACGGGTTTTGGCGTGGATGACCCGTTGACGCGATGTGGGCTACCTCGAACAGCACATAGGGCTCGTGTGGAGAGGCCAGGTGTGCCTCGAAGGCTGCACGCAATACGTTGCTCAGCCGATCGACCTGCAGCTTCTCAGGATGACCTGAGCGTTCGAGCAGTACTGCGTATTGCCACGCGCCAGGCGTGAACACAATGGGTAACTGTAGGGTGTTCAGTGCTTCTGGCGTAAGTGAGTCGGACATGGTGTGCCTCCGTTGAAAACGCGAAGAAACCTGTCCCGTGCGGGAGAGAATTTCCCCGCGATGGGTTGAAGAAAAACGAGAAGGTTTGCCTGGTGAGCGGAGCTCGGAAGACGCTCAGAAGAGCAGTAGGCGTTCATCACCGTAGAAACGGTCACCGTGCGAGCCACCGAACGCTAATCGCACTTGGGGAAGAACCATCACCGAAGTGACGTAGCCTTGAAGGTTCTGGCTGCCTGGGTAGGGTACTGTCGATAACAGCGATCCGTACTTTGTATTTAGCGGAGCGATTTATACGGGTCAACCTACGAAGAGAAGTTGTGTCACGAAGTTTGTCTTCTGTCTTCCAGTGGAGATTTTTTGGCTGGGCAAGCTGATAAACGGTCAAGCACGGACAGTTTTCAGTAGTAGGCTGCTACTCCTGTCTCAATCATGAAAACGCTCAGAAGAGGGCGAGGCCATGCCGACTCAGAACCCTGTTAAGAATTCACGTGCCCACCGCTGGGCGTACGCCTGTGGCATGTCGGTAAAGCGTGGTTATCGCAAATTGAAAGCGTTTGAGTCCCGCCTGGCTGAGCGTGCGGTGACGGCAGGTATGCCCGCAGGTAAATTAGTTGTTCGCGGGAGCTTTCTGTTTGCCAAACTGGCATTGATCGGAGGATTGCTCTTTGTCAGTGCTTGGCTGGTTACTTTCATTGTGATGATGCTGGCTGTCATCACTTTGCTATGGCTCAGGGCTTTTATAGGTGCCGATCACGAAGAGAAAAAATCCAGGGCCAGACTACCTAGGTGCTGATCTCTACATCGGTGACTTCGACGACAATGGGCATTATATAGGCGACAGCAAGTCATCTAATTGAGCGCTTAGCAGCACCCAATATTTGATCCGTACCTTTGCTCGCTGAATCACTTGCGGCTTTGCTACCGTTCGCCAACATGCCTTGAATCCCGTTGCCGACTGAATATCCTGCCCAGCTCATGGCCCCTAGAAACAGCATCGGCAGCACGATGAACATCGCCCCATCACATACTCGATCACTTGCGCCGTAACTGTCCCTCCATGAAGCCGGATGTGGGCAGCGATAACAGCACTTGATTGGACGCCGAAACCTGGTTGTACAAGGCATCGAGCATGCTGGAGTCGACCCAGCGGGCGAGTTCCCACCAGAAGCTGAGCATGTGTAAGGTGAACAGCGCGAACGTCACCGTCATGACGGTCTTCAACTGGTAGGTACTGACTAACAGAATCAGCGGCAAACTGATGATGACGCCCATGATCAGGAAGGCTTGCACCATCGGTAAGGCGGCGCGCAGTGCATTCATCGCCGGGAAGTTGCTGAAGGAACCCAGTGCCAACCCGGTATTGGTGGCCAGATTATTGAGCCCCTGATTGATCGAGCCGCCACGAGCGCTGGAACCATAGTCCTGGTACACCTGTCCGGGCGACATGGACATCGATTGCTGACGCGGGCTCACCAGCTCACGCAGGGTGGCATCCTCGATCTCGTTGCTCGAACGACCAGTCAACCAACCTTTCAACTGAGTCAGCAGCGAAGGATCGACCTGCTGGATCAAGCGGTCGCGCAACCCGACACCGCTATCGCTCCACCACTGCTTGCAGGTGGGGTAGCCCGCGCCGTTCTCCAGCCGAGGCAAGGAGACATCGCGGCTTTCGTCATACGGCCAGCTGACGCGCGGTGTGTGAGCGATCCGTATCGTAGTAGCCAGGCGTATCAAGAAAATAGCTTGAGCCGATCCAGGACGCATCATGACTTTGAGCCTTGTTCAACTGGGGACGGTTGGTAAACAGCCGGGAGCGAGAATAGCCATAGCAGTCGCGGGTGAAGTCGGCGACTTCCTGCAGCAGTACCTGGCTGTCGATGCGCGAACTGTCGATCTCCATGCGCATCTGCCGGATATCCGGTGCGCAGGGAATGGAGGCGGTAGCTGCGGCGGTTACCCCTTTGCTCAAGGCATGCACCAGAAACCACCAGATCGGCACGTTGGCAGAGCGCTCGCCAATGGTATTGAAGGTCGTCCCCCAGGCGGTATCTGCTGGCTTCGCAACACTGACACCGCAGCGCTGGCTCGCCACATCATCGAACGCCATTGACGTGAGGCTCAACGGAAAGACTGGCGCGCAGCCGAACAACACGACGATGTAGGCCAGCCACAGCCGGTTCTCGATCCGCGGCACCGAAAGCAGGCCCTTGTTGCCTTCATCCGCGCCTTGCTGACGGGCCGATAACCATTCTTGCAAAATGATTGCGCCAAAGGGCGCGGCGAACAGTCCGGTGTCGGACAGGACGCTCCAGAGACCGTTGTTGACGATCCAGGCCAGCAGGGAGAGGTAAAACTCCAGGTAGCTGTTGGTGCTCAGGAGCATGGTGGTGACCTCACAGTCGGGTGAGTTCGACGCAGGTAAAGAGCACGAGCCCTAATGTCCCAATGCGTTTCACGCGCAGTCGATGCTGTGGTCGATGTCGGTAGCGCCGAAGCAGATCCCACCAGAGCGCAAAGAGGGCGGCGTAGAGCAGGGCGCGCCACCACCGCAGATAGGGCCGTGCGGATTCGAATGCCTGCTGCCAGACCTCGAAACTACCCAGCGCAGTGCGGCCGATCCAGGCGACCAGTGCGGCGGTCAGGATCATCACCGCGGCAATCCTCAGACCTGAAAGCAGAGTGAATAGCGGTGAGCGTTTCATGGCTCACTTGCGCCTAGCGTCAGCATCATTGAGTCGGCCCGGCTCAGGGTCGCCTTGCTCGACGGTACGCGAAGCATCGGCACCACCCGCATGTCGATCGAGCACCAGGCTGGCGGTATTGGTGGCGAGCATCTGCCGGACCTGCAGCTCGGTTTGTAGCAGACGTATTTCGCGCTCCAGGGCGTCGATATTTTTCGTCAAGGCGGTCTGGGCCGGCTCGGCTGAAGCGATGTTCGGTTCGTGACTGCCTGCCAGCAGGGTGCGCAGTAGCAGCAACGCTTTGTCGAGCACGCTGGACAAGGCCGTTTCACTGGCCAGGCGTCGCGCCAGCAGATCCTGGTCGGGATCGTCGCGCAAGGCTTCGATCACGCCACGGGTCACCGGCAGCATTGAACTGGAGGCTTTCGCCAGATTGTCAGGGGTCGGCGACAGTGAACCGGACAGCAGCCCTTGCAGGGCCTTGAGGCGTTCGCTGTAGGCTTCCTGGATCAGCGGCGTCAATCCGCTGCCCGGGGTAGCACGCAGGGTTTCGCAGGTGTCGCAGGTCGCGACTTCGCTCTCGCCCAACACGCGAACGGCCCATTCAGTTCCTCTTGGGGCGAGGTCCATGTCTGGCAAATACCTCCGCCTAAGCAGTCGCTGCTGATTGAGGTGCTGTCATCCACTGACCGGTTATGCAGCAGGTTATAGCCTGCGCGCACCACGTCGGAAGTCACCCGAATGGGCGTCTGCCCATTACCTCCGGCCTTCGAGCCGCCGACCCAGGACACCCCATTATTGCCGTTATGGGTCTCGGTGTTTTTTACCGCAGCCACCGCATCACCGCCGGTTTGCTCCAGATTACTCTGCATTTCCTGGTTCTTGGCCAGCGCACCCCAGCCGGCTTGGCCGACCTTGTCCGCCATTTTCTCGGCCATGGCTTGGCAGGTCAGTTTGGAGCGATCGAAGTCGATACGGCCCTGCATCACCCCGTTGCTCAACAACTCATAAAGGCCGGGGTTTGCGCGCTGGATGATCAACGCTGGCAGCGACATCACCGCTTGGGTCGCGCTCTGCACAACGCTGCCCATGATCTGCTGGAAACCTTCGGTGACGCCGTTCAGCTGGTTTTGCAGGGTATTGGTGAGGCTCATGTTTCCGCACATCATGTTCGCTCGCCAGGACCCGCCGACACCGAGACCACTGGGTCGGTAGAGCGAACTCGGTGAGCCGACTGCCGAGCCGCCACCAATGGTGTACATCACTCGGTCGTCGAGCACTTCGCCTTGAGTACCCAGGCGGTAATCGTCCTCGGCGGCGTGGGCATGCATGGCCATGGCGAGCAGTCCGTAGAGCAACAGACTCATCACGCCCAACCAGGGTCGTGCGAGAAGCCGGCTCATGAAGCACCGCCTTCGAAGTCGATGCTGAACAGGAAGGTCTGTCCCTCTCGTTTGCAGCAGCTATAGGGACGCCACAACGACCAGGCATAGCCTCCATCCGCGCTCTGTATCGGATCGCTGGGGAAGATGGCGCACGTGGGCTGACCCTGGGGGTAGAGCAATTGCCATTTGTGGGTCGAAGCGTCGTTTTCAACGATCGGGCCAGGCGGCCAGTAGCCGTCGCGCTTGGCGGGCGTCAGTGGTACGTACACATGCGGCTGCCAGTTGCGGGTAATCACATCGCCGGCCCGTTGCGCTATGACTGCGGCCGCCTTGAAGTCGTCGGGCTGTACCAGAAATCCCTGCCGGGGATAAACGTTGCCCCACATGTTTCCCGAAGCCTGACGACCAATTTCACGGATTCCCGGCATGAGCGACTCGGGGTAAAGACTTTCTGGGATGCCCTGGCGCCAGGCCAGCGAGTCCAGGGTGCTCAGGTAGTAGGGCATGTACGCCGTTGCACCGCTGGCGCAGGCATAGCCGGATTGCGAAGCCAGTTGTGTGGCGGCCCAACCTCCGGGGTGGCCGATGGCATCAACGTTCTTGAAGCGGGGCAGGTTGTCGCGATGGGTGTTCGGCGTGATCAGATTGCCGCCACCTTCCGCACCGCTGATGGGAGAGGAGAGGGTAGCCATCTCGGCCCAAGGGTTATTGCCGGTGGTGGCGTAGCTCGAGACCACCAGTTCAGGAATGAAATGACGAACCTTGGTCGAGGTTTTGACTGTACATCCGAAGGGCGTGCAAAGCAGCCAAAAACAAATGCCGACGACCCTGTAGTCGAGACAGCTTGGAGAAAGCACGGAGGACGTGATGCGGCTGGTGTCCAGCGCCACGCTTGGGCCGCACGCCAGAAGGACGCTCAGCGCCAAGGGCCGTAGCTTTGTGGGCGGGATTGATGAGCAGGCAACGGGCATGATCCAGGCTCTCGGTGTATGGCCTGGGCATGTTCGGTTACAGCCTGAAGACTGTCAGTGGAAATTATGAAGGCGGATCTATCGGATTTGTGAGCCGTGAGACTATTATTTGACGTGAAGGGCGCTACGCAGGATATCGGGTTCCACAAGTAACTGATCTGCGGTAATTTCGAAAATATTGGCGAGCTTGCACAGGACCAACAGCGACGGATTGCCCGTGCATCGTTCAATTTGACTGACGTAGGTGCGATCCACCTCGGCCATGAGCGCCAGCTGCTCTTGGGTAAGGTTTTTTCACGCGTCGCATCAAGCGGATGTTTTCCGCCAGCTGCAGACGAAGCTGTTCGTAGTCTTGAGTCATGCGCGCAAATTGCGCCTTGAGGGACTCTCAATCCACGGGATATAGTCTACATTGGTATTGATCTAGGCCATTTGATGCTAATGCCTGTTATTGAGCGTTCATTTGGTGTCGTAAAGCTTTTCGAAGCTGGACTCCGCGTCAAACAATAAATCAGACATCTAGGGTGTGTATGGACGAAAACTACATTTCAATTCCGGCGGCGGATGGTAGCCCAAGTCTTCTGACGCCTTGGGGCAGCGAATTTGCCCCGATGATCGAACGTGGCGTGCAATGCGCTCAGGCTTGGCTTGATACGCCCGGCGAGATTCCACTGTGGTGGGAGTTGGCGCAAGCGCGCAAAACCTTTCCTGTCGGTGACTGCCAAGATGCCTTTGAAGCCGGATTCTTGTTGAGGATTCAGCAGCGGCTAAGCAGTGTGTCACCCAGCCCAAATCAAAGCTGAGAAAACGACGTTTAAGACGCGTCATACTCATGGCTTGAACGACTCCCGGAGTTCAGCAGAGTTTCGGCTGCTGAAGCCCCAATACCAGCGCTCTCGCAGAGTTGGTATTGGGTAATCGCCACCAGCTTCTAGTTAACCGCGTCTTTGAGCGACTTACCGGCTTTGAAACTAGGCGTCTTCGCGGCTGCGATCTTGATGGTGGCCCCAGTTTGAGGGTTACGGCCGTCGCGCGCTGCGCGCTTTCACCGCAAAGGTACCAAAACCAACCAAGGTGACGTTCTCACCGCTTTGCAACGCAGTGGATATGATGGTTGTGAGGGCTTCCAGCGCGCGTCCGGCAGTGGACTTCGGGAGGTCGGCGGAGCTCGCTATGGCCTCGACGAGATCGTTTTTATTCATGTATGACTCCTTCTGCTGGCTGAATGGTGACGAGTAATCTACTCAGATAGTTCGGGTATATCCAGCACAAAACCGCTCTCCAGCCCTGTGTAGATGTAACGCTATTTGGGCTTCAAATCGATACTTACGCCCCGATTCCACGGGCCTGGTCAATGCGCTCAGCTACCTGAAAAGCCGCTTCCAACTCCGAGCAGCCGTTTTCCTGCATTAGTGTCCAGCGCTCGGCTTTTTCCTCGGGCTCCGTCATGGCCAGGGTGAGATAAAGACTAGGCGGCACGGCCCGAAACAGTGTTTCGAGCTTCTTCGATAGCACGACCCCCTCAGTGTATTTACCTGGCTCCTTACTAGCGGAGAGCAGCAAGGCTTTTGCGCCGGTGTGAGCTTCTTGAAGCGAGCAATCTCTTCGATTTCCGCGAGCGGCATGTTCAAGCAAATCCACCATTCGATCATGTTGAGCATGGTCTGCGCCGCAGTGGGGAAGTCGGCAAGGTTTTGCGTGGCAAGCCAGAACCACGCCCCGAGTTTGCGCCACATCTTCGTCCCCTTAACCACGAATGGCGCCAGTAGCGGGTTTTTGGTGATGATATGGCCCTCGTCGGTGACCATGATGATCGGCCGCCCCAAATACTGGTCGCGTTCGGCAAGGTTGTTCACGGTGTTCATCAGGCTAATGTAGCTGATGGACATCTGTGCCTCGTAGCCTTCGCGAGCGTAAGTGGCCAAGTCGACAATGGTCACATCGCTCTCGGGCCAAGACGTGCCCTCGCGATCGAACAACTCACCCTCTAAACCCTGGCAAAACAGGTCGATGGACTCGCCCATTTCCTGGGCGCGCTCGCGACGTTTCTCCGGCAAGTGCGGGTCGGTGGCGACGCGCAGCAAGGCGTCTCGCACGTCGCGGGTCAGTACTTGACGGCCTGCTGTGACACAGGTCTGTGCCGCATCAAGAATGCACTCGCGGATCAGACTGCGATCAGCTCGGCTCAGGCGGGCTTCTTCTTTGGCCTCGCCGCCGGTGATCATCAGCCGGGCGGTGATTTCCAATTCGCCAAGAACATCGCGTTGGTCTTCGCGATTTGCTACCACCTCATCGTCCAGCTCATCGATCGACAGACTCGCCACCTGATCTGGCTGCTCGACCAGGCGCCAAGCATCGGCGAACGGAGCGAGACTGACCGAGGCGCCAGGTTTCAATTGGACCTTGTTGACCGACAGGCCTTGTGTCGCGAAGTAGTCACCCTGCAAACCAAACGAATTGCCGGCCTCGACGATAAACAGGCGAGGGCGGTACACGGCCATGACCTGCATCAGTAGGGTGACCAGAGTGGCCGACTTGCCGGCGCCGGTGGGGCCGAACAACAGCAGATGACCATTCATGGCTCGGTCCAGGCGTGATAACGGATCAAAACTCAACGGCGAACCACCACGATTGAACAGGGTGATACCTGGGTGGCCGGTGCCGGTGCTGCGGCCCCACACCGGAATCAGATTCGCCAGGTGCTGGGCAAACATCAGGCGGGTGTACCAGTTGCGCGTGTCGCGGGCCGGGTTGTAAGCCATCGGTAACCAACGCAGGTAACTGTTGCAGGCGGCGACTTCATCGCCTTCGCGTACCGGTTGTAGGCCCGCACCCAGTAGTGCGTTAGCCAGGCTGACCGAGCGCTGGTGCAATTGCTGTTCATCGTTACCGCGCAGGTAGAACGCCAGGGTGCCGCGGTACAGCTTGTGCTGGCGACCGATGATTGCACGAGCCTCTTCAACATCTTGGCGGGTCTGGGTCGAGGCCAGGTTTTCACCGATGGCTTTGCGCGCCAGGCGGTTCAACTGATCCTCGAGTACATCCTGTGGTTTGACCACTAAAGTCAGACTCATCACCGTACCTTCGGGTAACTGGTCGAACAGGGCATTCACCGCGTCGCCTTTGCGAGTTTCGCCAGTGAGCTGACCAATCAAGGGCGCTCGGCGCAGCTTGTCCACTACCATCACCCGGTGGGGCTGATCATCGAAATACCAGAGCCCGCGCCGCACATCCGAACGCGGCTCATTGAAAAATAGCCGCTCGGCAAAGTCATGGTCGAAGGGCAGTTCCAGCGACTCACCGTCGCCCGACTCCGGATAGGCCACGCGGCGGTAGAAATCCTCGGGCGCCTCATCGGTGAGCGTGGGTGCCGGATTGAACCAGGGCAATAACCAGGCATACAGACCTCGGCCATCGACTCGCGTCGATTGCACCCCGCACGCCTGCAACGAAGCCGCGATACGTTCGCAAGCCTGTTGCAGGGCTTGCACCGGGGGAGTCCCGTCTCCTCAGCGTCAGACTCAAGCCAGCGATAGACCACCAGGCGCACCCGTCGGTTATTGCCGCGCCAGGGGGAGGCGTGTGACGGCCTTGTCCTCAAACAGCCCACCCGGTTTGGCAACGGCCTTCAGATGACGGCGAGTGAGTTCTAGGTACGCTTCCGTGAAGACCGTCCCTCGCGCGCTGTCCTGGATATAGCTAGTGAGCCGCTTCAGATAAGGGGTGAAGTCGTTGTCGTCCTGGCAGAAAAACTGCGCCACCCAAGGCGCTTGATCCAACTCGTCAAAGCTGTCCTGCAGGGCATCCTCAAGGGCATCGCGGGCCGCCATCAACCAATCGGGTTCGCGCCCTTCGGTGCCGATAGGCAGCAACTCGAACATCGCACCCACCGAGCGATTGTCATCGAGCAGAAAACACTGTTCGGGGTCGAGGTATTCGACCCAAGGCAGGTGATCGGTGAAGCTGGGGTTGTGCGCGTACAGTGCGGCCTCATCAGCCAAGGTCGCGCGAGGGCGCAATGGGTGGCGCCAGGCTTTCCACGCAGGAGTACGGTTCCCCGAATCGCCGCTACGCACTACAAGTCTTCCTGACGTTCACCCGGCAATGCGTACTGCACACGTTGGTAGAACGGAAAGACTGTCGAGTAACCCGGGACCGGTGCCTGCTCGGTGCCGCTCAGATGCGGATACACGTACAGCAGCAGATCGGGATTGGGCAGGCGAGGGAACAAATTGTGGATCTCGTTCGTCGCTGTGCGCGTGTACGGTTCTTGGCGATAGGCGGATAAATTCGCCTGGGCGAGCGGACGGCGTAACTGCTGCCGAGCATCCAGTAGTCGCTGCTGAGCGCCTTGCGAACCGGCGCTGTTCCAGATGTCCAGCATGGTTTGCTCGCCATGGGGCAAAAGCGTGTCCTTGTCGGTAGAACACCCCGCGAGGACCCAGCACAGCACGCTAA
Source organism: Pseudomonas poae (assembly GCA_004000515.1). Lineage (GTDB taxonomy): Bacteria > Pseudomonadota > Gammaproteobacteria > Pseudomonadales > Pseudomonadaceae > Aquipseudomonas > Aquipseudomonas cremoris. The sequence continues at coordinate 6,137,114 of CP034537.1, read as the reverse complement.
TCCAGGTCAGGCAGGGAGGCATGGTGTTTTTCATGGAGAACGCTCCGGCCCTTGGGCTCGTAGTCGATGGTGATCTCATGGTCGAGGTGCAGTGCGACTTGTGCGGCCGGTGGCACGTACACGGCAGCAAAGGCCTCTCCATACAGTTTGTTGACCCACTCGCGGATGTCGCTGACTCCACCACTGAGAACTGAATTCAGTGCGCTATTGCCACTGCTGCTGGTGACCCCGAGCGTACTGCCGCCCGAACTGATCACGCTGCTGCTGTTCTGCTCATCCCCGAGCAAGGCAGCGATACCCGCGCCAGCCGCAGTGATCAGGCTCTGGCTACCGAGGTATTGCTGAGCGTTCGAGCGGCGCTCGCCGGCAATGCAAGGAATGCCATACGGGTCGGACAGGTAACCGAGTCCGCCACGGATCTTGTCGGTGTTCGAGCTTTGGGTGGTGGAGGCGTTGCGGCTGGCGACCGCCTTCGGCTGAGGCACCGTGCGGATGGTGCCATCGGTAAACACAAAGGTAATCGACTCGACCTGCCCGCGCACGCAGGACAGGGTCCAGTCACCGGACGCCGTGCCGCTCATCACGGCACCCGTGACGTCTGGCAGGTCGATACCGTTGGCGGTCAGGTTCTCCGGGCCGACGAGCACCTTGAAGGGATAGGGATCATTCACGGTGCCGTCCACTGGGACGCGGCCGATCAGCGCGGTCATGGCGACCGAGCCCATCAGTGTGGCGTTTTCGGGAATGGTGTAGACCGGCTTCGCGCCTTCGGTACGATCAACGGATCGCGTCAGGTCGCGCTCACCCTTGGTAACTGCACGTAGCTGTTTCTGGCTGCGATCAATCGCGTTGTCTTTCAAGCCTTCCAGAGAGTTGAAAGCGGTAGGCAGGCTCAGTGCGGAGGAAGTCGTGGTTTTGCCTCTGGCGTCGGTGGACGGAGCATCCGAGGGTTCAATCCACTGCAGCGCATCATTGGTAGAGTGTCGCCCTTCGAACTGAGCGCCGTCGCCGGGCTCAAGCCCCAATCCGATCGGCATGTCCTTGCTTTTGCCAGCCAGCCCCGACAACTGTTCCTGCAATTGCGTCAGCAGGCCGCGAGCCTGACGACTGTCTTGTTCCGCTTTGAGTCGGGCCTCGTTGGCTTGGCGGCGGCCTTCGTCGACCTGCTGGGTCACACTGCCAAGCGCGGTCTGGATACGCGAATCGACACTGTTTTCCCGCTCGCGTAGGCGGTTGTTTTCCGTCTGCAGTGAGTCATTGTGTTTCTTCAAACCGAGCATGTCGCTGCGCATGGCCTTCACCTGGCCGACCAGGGTGGCGACCGTGTCGCGTGGGGTATCGCCCGCAATGCCGAGCGACTTGGCTTGCTCGGCGGATAATTGAATATTGCCCTGATCAACTGGGTGCTCTGGAGAAGGTGTGCTGCCACCCGGGACCCAGGTTTTCAGGATGATCAGCACCACGCCCAGCAGCGCAGCCGGTACCAGCCATTTGAGCAAGGCGTTAGCTTTCATCGTCAGCACCTCGCGCAACGGGCGGGAGCAGCACCGCTTGTTCGAGGCCGGCACCGCGAGTGACGAGATAGGCGATCGTAGTGTCTTCGGCACTGCCGACCGGCCCGAGGAAAGCATGCTGGAAGGCCGCGGCGAACAGCTTGGCCTGAAGCCGGCGCGGATCGAGTTGCACCGTCGCTGGACCACGATTGCGCAACTTCACCGCCGTCACCCAGTAATCACCGAGTCGCCAGGCGGCGATGGGCGTGCTGGACACGTTTTCGGTCGGCAGCAAGGTCGGCAGTTCGCTGCGCAGCTTGAGCGGTACGCGGCGTACGCCGGGTAGGGATTCTACGGTGCGCAGCGACGCGTACAGGCTCTGTGCGGCATAGCGGGTCAACGCGACCGGGATCGGCGTACGTTCTTGAACAGGGGCGGAGCTAGATTCTGCCTCGGCAGCCTGCACCGGAGCATGCTTGAGAATACGCACAGGCTCCAGCGGTTGATCGCCGGGCGTGGTCGCGATATCCAGCAGGATGATCTCACCCGTCGCGACCGATTGCAGTTGCAGTCGGGTCGGGGCAATGGCTTCCGACGCGCGCAGGTACAGCGTGCCGCCGGTGGATTGCACGCGCAGCTTGCCCGTCAAGGTTGAGGGCACGCCGACGCGAACAGCCTCATCGACAAAGACCACTCGCTCCTGATTGATCACCAGCGGGACCGCGAGGGGGAGGCGTTCCCAATGCATCAGCTCGACGGCCTGTGCCGCGACTCCCCACAGCGTTAGTGCGACGGTGAGTCCCAGGGTCGACATCCGCTTCATGGTTCACCTCCAGGCAGGAAGATTTTTTGCGGAGTGCCCTGGTAGCAGTCCAGAGCCAGCCCCACTTGTTGCGCTCGGGATCCAGGTCAAAACGCACCACGCGCAATGGATAGCGCACCACCACCCGTTTTACCGGTTCGGCGGCGTAATACTCATCGGCGTTGAGGTCGAGCGTGACCAGCCAGCTGTCGCGGTCGAGTTGCTTGACCCTGAGTTCCGGATCTTCGCTGTAGCCGCGGCCCAGAATTTCGTAGACGCCACGCACCCGCTGGCGCAACTCGCCGGCGGCCTTGCGGTACTCGTAGTCACCGTCGAGGAAGGCCTTGCAGGCGGGTGTCAGGTAGGACTGCAAGCCATAGATGGCGCGGCGATAGTCCTGCTCGCCATCCGAGGGCCAGCGGTTGAGCTGACCAAAGATGTACAGGGCAAAGGCATACACATTCTCCGAGGGGATATCCCACCACTTGCGCGTGCTGCCCGAGCGCAGATCTGGCGGTACATGTACGGTCAGATCGGTCGGTGCCGAGCGCCAGCCATACCAGAGTCCGGCACAGAGCAGAGCAAGGATCACTACCGCCAGACGCAGGCTGAAGATGTGGGCCTGTTGGGCATCGACCTTGTTCCGAAATCGGCTCATGGCTGCCACCGTGACAGGGCAGGACGCAGCCGACGTGAACGGCGGACCGTCCAGGCACCGGAGTGGAGGATCAGACTGCCGCGACCCAAGCGCCAACGGCTGGCGAGCATCCATTCGAGTTTGCGGTACAACCAGGTCTCGGGGCGAGCCCGTTTGGCCCGGCGCAGTAGCGTGCCACCGGCCAATAACACCAGCGCCATGCCGGCGATCATGCCGGTCGGCGCTATGGCAATGGAAGCGGTGGCAATCGCTAGAGGGACGCCCAGCAGCAGGCCAATGACGGCGCCAGTGCCGAGTGCTACCCACATCTCATCATTGGTCAACCCTCGCAATACGGCGGGATCACGATTGAGTCGCTCTGGAAGAAAGACCAAGGTGCCGTCGGCAAGGCGTTCGATAGTGTCGTTCATCCCATCCTCACAAAATCGCGGCAGCCTTGGTCAGGAACCAGATAATGATCACCACCAGGAGGGCACCGATGCCGACCACCGCACCCAAATCCTTCCAAGTCTTGCGTTGGTTCTGCACGTCGGCATAAACGGTCAGGGAATGCCAGGCCACACCGAGAAACGCGAGCAGGGCGATCAGCAGACCGAGCAAGATGCCGCCGTCATAGGCGTAGTTTTGATCGTCTCGATCAACCCGGATCCCTCTCCGCGCGAAGGCGCTTCCATGGTCGGGAGTTCGGCAAAAGCCAGGCTTGGGCCGAGTACCAGCAGCAGACCGATCAAGCGCTGGCTCGCACGATCACGCAGGTTGTTTTTCAGGAAGGCAAAGCACTTGAGCATGGTGGCGATCTCCTGGGTTAGGACAGGGTGAAGAACATCAGGACCAACAAGGTGAGCAGCACGCGTGCGGTACTTCCGCCAAGCGCGCCGAAGCGCACACTGCCGGTGGCCCAACCCCGGTAAGCCGTCCACGTCACCCAAGCGCACCAGAGCAATGCCAGGACGAGAACCAGGGACAGCCAGAGCGTCGAACTGCTTTGCGGTGAGAAGCCGGAGGCGTTTTGGAAGGCAGCGGTCTGGGTGCTAGTCATGGTCATGGCGAGAGCTCCGCATGCAGTGTGTCGAGACGGTAATCACCGACCAGCTCAGCGGGATCGCGGGGTTGGGCGCGAGAAGGGGACAGATAGTTCTGCACACCGTGACGGATGCTTTGGATGTCCTGAGACAGGCGGGGATAGTCGAAGCGATAGCGATCGTCGGGTTCAGTAGTGCTGGCTGCCTCAGCTTGCATTGCAACGCGTTCGATAATGTCGAGTTGCCGCTGGACTAGACTGAGCTGATCCTGCTCATGGGCAGATGCGGCATAGCTGCTGCTGTAGGCCAATGCTATTGGAAGTAGCAACAAACTGCGGATATTTTAATTGGCATGATGCTGTCCCGTGTGAGTCTGGAGACAGCATCAAGTGAGCAGATTACTTATTCAGTAAAAAATCTGAAGTATGTTCAGTCGCTTTTAGGGCGTAGGAGAAAATTCACTCAAGTTAGACAGGTGCTCCAAAAGATTTGCGTAGTTATCGAATGGGGCATCGTTCAGTTGTAGCTAAACTTCTTTCCTACGTTTTTGATCGGCGTGGGGAGAGCAGTAATGCATGTTCCATGCTGGCAAGCTTGATTTGAGTTTCCTCATACTCATCGGCAGGCCAAGAGCCATGAACAATCCCGCACCCTGCGAACAAATGACAGTGTCGTGGGGTCATCAGCGCCGAGCGCAGAGCGACCAGGAAATCCCCATTGCCCTGTGAGTCCAACCAACCCACCGGCGCCGCATACCAGCCTCGGTCGAAGCCTTCGTGGCGACGGATGAAATCCATGGCGGTCGCACTTGGCAATCCACCCACCGCTGGCGTTGGATGCAGTGCGTGGATGCCGTCCAGCAACCGCTTGTCAGGGTTGAGTTGCGCCATGATCGGCGTGCTCAGGTGCTGCACGTTGGCCAGCTTCAGCAGGTGGGGATGACGCGGCCTGGAGGTTGCTGACTTTTCCGTCCAGGGCTTGGGTAATGGTCTGCACCACCAGTCGGTGTTCATGTTGCTCCTTGGGATCGGCCAGTAGCCGTTCACCGATGACGTGATCCTCGTCGGCCGTAATGCCTCGTCGTGCGCTGCCTGCCAGGGCATGGGTGGTCAGGCGACCCGCCTGACAGCTGAGCAGTCGTTCGGGGTGGCGCCCATGAAGCAATGCTCGCCACGGTGCAGCGCGAACAGGTGGGATGCATTGCCGCGTGCGTGCAGGCGCTGCATCACTGCACCACTGTCGAGGGGCGCGTCCAACTGGTGCTCGATATGCCGCGCCAACACCACTTTGTTCAAGTCACCGCGTGAAATGGCCTGCAACGCCATATCGACCTTACCCTGCCATTGTGGGGAAGGCAGCGCGTTGCGTTCGATAACATCGGGCGCAGTGGCCGTCGCGGCGGGAGGGTTGAGCAATTGCGCATAGGCCGCGATGCTGTCGCGGGCCAATGCCTGCGGGTCGCTGTCGGGTTGGACCACTTGCTGGCAGCTTAGCCAGCAGCCGTCGGTGTCTTCGCTGAGCAGCCAATGGGCCAGATGAAAACTGGCGTCAGCGAAGGCGGCCCAATGCGGTGCGCACGGCCGCTGTTCATCGAAGCGCATGCCGCCCAGCAGCAAGGGTGCCTTGGGCCCGTCGATCACCGCGTCGGCGCACAGGGCGAACCATTGCCGGTCGACGTCGAGCATGCGCTGGGGGCCGCTGGCCTCGATCTGCCAGGCGCAGCCCAGGCCGAACAGTGTCAGGTCTGGCGAATGCGCGCGCCAGAAGAAACCCTGCCGGTGGGCTTCGTAAGGGCCAGGGCCTCCAGCGTCGGCGCGGGGTGTGAAGAAACGGCGATGACGTTGATACGCCACCGCACGCTGGTGTGCGGTCTGGAATACCTTGAGCAACACGTCTACGTTCATACCACCTTGCTCTTTTCTGCAACCAGAAGGCGGTCTGCTCGGCGATGTACCAGTGGATGATCTGGTTGAACAACCCCTCGATAAACTCACCGTCCAATCCAGCCTCCTGCGCCCATTGCCGGCGCTGCGGCAGCATCGCCGCGACGCGCTCCGGGGCGCCGATGCTGGCCTGGTCGGGCTTGAACGCGGAGGCGGCCTTGACGTATTGCATGCGCAGGCCGAGGGCCTCGATGATCTGCTGGTCGAGGCTGTCGATGGCTTCACGAATGTCCGAAAGCCCAGTGCAGTGTTCCGGGGTTTTCATACCGAGTCTCCCTGTAGGTAGGCAGTGCGTTGCAACAGGTGATGGATCACCGGTCGCGGCTGATGCTTGAGGTAAAAGTGGTCGCCGTCGAACAGGCGGATATCCGGGGTGTGGTCGCTGAGGTCAGCCCAGGCACGGGCCTGCTCAAGGCTGACTTCGGCGTCATCGCGGGCCAGCAGCACGTCGAGTGGCGCCGACAAGCGGGTAAGCTGCTGTGGGCGCCAGGTTTCGATGGCCTGGTAGTCGCTGCGCAGGGTTGGCAGGAACAACGCACGCAGTTGGGGATTGGCCCACAGGCCGGCGGCGTCGGCGTCCTGGCGCAGGATATCGGCGATCAGTACGGCGTCGTCCTGGCGGTGTAGGTCACTGTCTGGTTGCCGGTGTGGAGGCGCGTGACCCGAGACGAACACATGGGCGGCGCCAGAGCCCGTCGCTTGCAGGCGCACTCCCACGGCGTAGGCGAGGGCGGCGCCCATGCTATGGCCGAACAGCAGCAAAGGCCGGGCGGGCAACGTTTGCAGTGCTGCGGCAATGTGTTCGGCGAGCCTTTCCAGGCAGGGGATATGCGTTTCGTTGAAACGCTCTTCACGTCCCGGAGATTGCACGGCCAGCAGGTCGATATCCCCCGGCAGGTGCGCCAGCCACGGACGGAAAAAAACTCGCGCTGCCCCCGGCATGGCCAGGCACACCAGGCGTGCCCGCGCCTGTTGGCTTTCTCGCAGCACACGCAGCCACGGTGATGCCGCGCCGCTCATAGCGCCAACACCTGTTCCGCCAAGGCCTTGCGGTTGACCTTGCCCAGGCGCGTCAATGGGAATTCGCGCAGCACCTGCAAGCGATCTGGCAACTTGTAGGCGGCCAGCCCACGTTCGCGCAGCCAGGCGTTGATCGAGGCCAGGTCAACCCGCTCGCCGTGGGCTAGCACACAGGCGCAACTGCGCTCCCCGAGCAACTCGTCGGCCAGCGCAACCAGCGCCACATCGCGAATCAACGGATGGCCGAGCAGCAGGTTCTCGATCTCTTCCACGGGGATTTTCTCGCCCCGCGATTGATCACATCCTTGCTGCGACCCTCGACAATCAAATGCCCTTCAGGCAGGCGCCGCACCAGGTCGCCGCTGCGGTAAAACCGTCGGCGGTAAACGCGCGCTGGTTCTGCTCGGCGGCGTTGTAATAGCCGCGAATGGTGTAGGGGCCGCGCACCAGCAATTCACCGACGGCACCAGGGGCGACCGGTTGGTCGTCGGCGTCGACGATGCGGATCTCGTCGTCGGCGGTCAGCGGCAGCCCCTGGGTGTCGAACACCCGCGCCTGCGGATCATCCAGTGGCGTGAAGCACAGCAAACCCTCGGCCATGCCGTACACCTGTTGCAGGCCGCAGCCCAAGACCGGGCGGATGCGTGCGGCGATCTCGGCCTTGAGCCGGGCGCCGCCGACCTGCAGCCATTGCAGGCTGCCCAGGTCGTTATCGGACCATTGCGCGACTTCCAGCCACAGCAACACCAGCGGTGGGATCAGGGCGGTGTGGGTGATGCGTTCGCGTTCGATCAGCTCAAAGGCGGTGTCCGGGCTCGGTTCCGGGGCCAGCACCAGGGTGGCGCCGACACTGAACACGCCCAAAGCACCGGGAGAGGCGAGGGGGAAGTTGTGCGCCACCGGCAGTGCGGCGAGGTATCGGGTATCGGTATCGAACCCACACGCCTGGGCGGCCAGGCGGGCATTGCACGCGTAGTCGTCATGGGTGCGCGGGATCAGTTTGGGCAGGCCAGTGGTGCCGCCGGACAACAGCAGCACCGCCACCTCCCGCGAATCCGGCGCAGGCCATTCACGCGGGCTGGCCACGCACTGCGCCAGCGGCACGAATTCCTCGGCGGCACCGACCACCCACACCTGTTGCAGGCTCGGCACTTGCTCGCGCAGCGTGCGCGCCAACGGGCGATAGTCGAAGCCCAGGTGCTGATCGACAATCACATAGGCCACTGCCTGGCTGAGGTGTGCCAGGTGCGCCAGTTCATGTTCGCGGTGGGCCGGCAGTGCAAACACCGGGATCACGCCCAGGCGCAGCAGCGCGAAGGTCAGGCTGAAAAACTCGGCGATATTCGGCAACTGCACCAGCACCCGCTGGCCCGCCACCAGCCCGCGCTCGGCCAGGCCGGCGGCCAGGCGGTCGGCCTGCTGGTCGAGCTCGGCGTAGCTCCAGCGCCGCGAGCCGTCTACCAGCGCCTCCTTGTTTGGCGTGCGCCGGGCCTGCTCGCGCAGCAGTTCGCCCAAGGGCGCGCCGCGCCAGTAGCCTTGCTCGCGGTAGCGGCGGATAAAGTCGTCGGGCCAGTCAGTGCATCCATCAAGCATGGCAATCTCCTTGGGCAGTCGGGCAACCCAGCAACTGGGCGCCGTGCAGATTCAGCGGGTGCGCAAGGCCGGTGATTTGCACCGCCTGTACGCCGGTGTGCGTGGCCGGTTGCAGGCGCAACAGCGGGTCATCGCCGGCCAGCAGGTCGAGGGCGGTTCTGTCGTCGGGGTGTACGCCCAAATGAATCGCGGCCAACCCGGTAGCGCCATTCGAGTGGACCCTGTGCGCCGGGTGCTGGGACGGTGAGTAGGGCGTGACCAGGAAGGGCAAGCGATCATGGCGCGGGTACACGAAACGAAAGCGCGTCTGGCTGCCATCGGCGCAGGTGCGCCGCCAATTCACAGTACGTCCCATGCTGACGCCGCAAGCCGCCAGGCCCTTGAGGCGTGGCGCCAAGGCCGGGTCTTCGCACAGCAGGGCCAGGTCGCAGAAGCCTTCACCCTGGGCGGCCCAACGCAACATGCGCCGTCCGGCCCCCCGGCCAGCCAGGCAGTCGATGGGCCACTTGAACAGCCAGGCATGGCGCGGCGTGGTCAGCAGTTCGATGATCGGCCCCTGGCTGAACCAGATGTGCGCGTGTTGCGCGCTGGCTTCGGCGGTGGCGTAAGTGACCTCGAAGCCGGCGGCGCGAAAATTCGCCACGGCCTGGTGCAAGTCACGCACCCACAGCAGCACATGGCTGCAAGCGGAAGAGGGTTGAGCAGTGTTCAAAACGGCAGGGCTCCCAGCAGTTGGGCGGTGTCGTCACCGCAAGGGGTTTGCACGGCGTCGGCACGCGCGTGGAGTTCGGCCAGTGGCAGCGCACGCGGCACCGGTGGCTCGATCAGTTCAGGCATGCCGATCAGGCCGTTCATTTCGCGCCAGGCCATGGACACCTCGGTCGCCCACACACCGCTGCGCAGGCGGCGTGCGGGGTCGTCGATATCGCGGCACAGTTCACCCAGCGCAAGGCTGACCGCGTCGGGCCAGAGCTGGTTGAACACCTGGTGGTAGCTCGCGGGGAGCTGCGGGTCGAGCACCACCATCGTCGGCCCGGCAAGGCGTTCGCTGCCGGCGCCGGCCATGATCAGGCGGTCGGTGTTATCCCGTGGGGCATGCAGGCGCGGGTTCCACAGCACCGGGCCATGGGTGTCGCCCAGGCTCAGCACGCCGGCTTCGCAGCCCACTTCGAGGCGATGCAACAGGAAGGAATGGTTGTCCGGATCCTGGGGGTGCACCTGGTTCTGGATGCGCAGGCTGATTGGCACCCCGTTGAAGCTCGCGTTGAGCCGCGTGAAAGGCTGCGTCCCGACCCCGGTGGCGGGCGCCGCGAACACCAGGGTCGCAGGCCACCGGCCAGGCGCCCGAGAATGTCCAGCAGCGGGTACGCCACCTGGCTGTTGCAGGCCGCGTCGATGTACGCCAGCCCCTGCTGTTCGCGAAGGTACTCGGCCACGGCGAGAAAACGCCGGATCGCGAGGATGTTCGGGTACAGCGTGTTCACCGCGTAGGCTGCCTGGCCTTGACGCGCGGCCTGCATGCACGCCGCGATTTCGCGGTGGTGCACCGGGTGTTCCTGCAGCACGTGGATGCCGCGTCGCAGCAGGTGCTGGGCCAGCTCGCTGCCGGCGCCGCCGGTGGCGCCGGAGCGCACCACCACGCAGGCGATGTCGACGTCATCCGGTACTTGCTCGACAGCCTCGTACAACGGCACGCCATAGTGCGCGGCGCAGGCGCGCGAGTAGGCATTGCCGCGTGACAGGATGCCCACCAGTTCATAGTCGGCCTGGGCGCGTGCCACCGCTTGCAGGTAGATACGGCCAAATGCAGTGCCGGCGACGATCACGCGTTTGCGTGCAGTCGGGCGGCTCATGACCAAGTCACCGGCAGGCAGTGGGCGCCGCGAAAGAATGTGGCGGTTTTCCATTGCACATCACCACAGCGCTGCAGGCTGGGCAGGCGCACCACCAGGGCGTGCAGCGCCTCCTGCAATTCGACCCGCGCCAGGGCTGAGCCGATGCAGTGATGCAGGCCGTGGCCAAAGCCGAAATGGCCGCTGGCATCCCGTTGCAGGTCCAGCGCCTGTGGGTTTTCAAAGCGGGCCGGGTCATGGTTGGCGGCGCCGATCGAGGCGAACACCGCGTCGCCCTGGCGCACCAGGGTTTCACCGACCTGAATGTCTTCCAGCGCGTAGTGCACAAACATCGCCGCCGAGGCCAGCGGGATGTAGCGCAGCAGCTCTTCGACTGCCTGCGGTATCTGCTCGGGATCGGCCTTGAGCTGTTGCCACTGCGCAGGGTTGTCCAGCAGCACCTGGATAAAGTTGGGGATCTGCGAGGCACTGCCTTCGTAACCAGCGACCAGGATCGCAATGCACAACAGCAGCAATTGCTCCTCGTTGAGGGACTCGCCTTTTCGTCGGCCTGGGTCAGGGCGGTCATGAAGTCATCGCGTGGTTCGCGTCGACGTTCGGCCACCAGGTCTTTGATGAAAGCGGCCAGCTCGCCCAGATGACGCTGAGTCTGATCCGCGTCTTCAGGGCGGGTCGACAGCAGGGAGTCGTTCCACACCTTGAAACGGTCACGGTCCTGCACCGGCACACCCAGCAGTTCGCAGATCAGCGCCAGGGGCAACGGCAGGGCGTAGTCGTTGACCAGATCAGCCGGCGGGCCGGCGGCGAGCATGCGGTCGATCAACTGATGGGCGTAGTCGCGGGCGTGGGGGCGCAGGGCTTCGACGCGGCGACGAGTGAAAGCCTGGGCGGCGCGCGAGCGGATTCGCGTGAGTTGCGGCGGGTCCATCATCACGATGCCGCCGGCGATGCGTGGGAAGGCACGCGGGCTATCGTCGCGGCGAAACGCTTCGCTGCGGCTGAAGCGCCGGTCACCGAGCACCAGGCGCACATCGTCATAGCGGGTGGCGAGCCAGGAGGGGCGCCGATGGGCATCTGGATGCGCAACAGCCCCGGTGCCTGCTGGGCATGGCGATAGGGCTCCGCCAGCTTGAGGTCGGTGAAGCGGTTGAACGGGTAGGCCAGCGGGGTCATGGCAAGTCCTTGGCGGTGCTGAGGTCGGGCAATGGTCGAGCAGCTCAAGCTGCAGTTCGGGGTCTTCCAGATAGGCCGCCAGTGCGGCGCGGCTTAGGCGTTGGGCCGGAACCTGGGCCACGAATACGCGATGGCCCAGGCGCGCCAGCGGGTGTTTGGCGGCGGGCAGGCTGCGGTTGCCGTGGAATCCGGCCCGCGCCAATGCGCTTTGCCACTGCGACAGGTCGAGAAAGGTGGCGCTGCCGAGCTGGCGTTCGTCGCTGGCCTGGTTGAGCATGAAAGCCTGGGAGGCCATCACCCAGAATTCCTCCTGGGTCGGTTCGCTGAACACCAGCCAGCCACCCGGCTTGAGCAAAGCGAGCAGGGTGGCAAGGGAGCGTTCGGTGTCGCGGGCGGCATTCAGCACGCCCCGGCAACGATCAGGTCCCAGCTCTGGCTGGGATAACCCTGGGCCAGGGCCGGGCGATCGATATCGAACACGCCGTGACGCACCCATGGCCAGTCCTTGAGCCGCTCGGCAGTTTGCTCGCTGAAGTAGCGCGACACGTCGGTGCACAGATAGTCCACGCTGGCATTCGCCAAGGCGGGCAACACCGCTTGGGTGGTGGACCCGGTGCCGGCGCCGACCTCCAGCACGCGCAGCGGCACATCGGCCGGCTGGCGTGCGGCCCAGGCGCCGATCCAGTGCGCGACGGCGCGGTGCTGGTATTGCGCTGCGAGGCTCTCGCGGTACAGCGCCGCCGCGCGTTCGGTGCGGCCTTCGGGAAACAGCAGGTGCACTGCCGCACACTCGCCACGCATCAACGACGGCAACTGCCGCGCATTCTCCCGCGCGTAGTCGAGGGTGCCGTTGCCGCCGGTGTTGCGCGCCCAGTCCACGCTCAACTGCGCCCAGATACCTTCCAGGGCGATATCGCTCCAGGCAGTCGCGTCGAGGGTGGGTTGCAACCGGTCGGCGACGCGTCGCAACAGGCCTTGGGCTTGCAGCACATCCAGCCAGCGCGCAATCAACGGCCGGTGGCCTGGGGCAATACCCGCCCGTGCCAGGCTGTGGGCCACGTCATTGAGCGGTGCCGGCAGCAACCCACACTGCTCAAGCCCATTGAGCATGGAGAGCAACGCGGCGTGACCCAGTCGATCATTGAGTCGCACCGCCTCCACCAGTTGCGCGGGTTCAAAGGCTTGGTCGAGGGCGGCCTCGGTTGCGGCCAGCTGATCGTCCACCGGCCTGCTCGGGCAAGGATGCGGCACCACGAACAGCGTCTGGCCGTGCAGAGCAACGGCACTGACTTGAGGATGGCCCAAAGCGCGCTCACGCCAGCGTTGATGCGCCAACTTGACGCTGGCCAAGTCGAGCCATTGCTCCGTGAAACCTTGCACGCGGCAATCGAGTTGCGCCGCCGCACGCTCCGCGAGCTGCCAGTCACCCGGGCGGTGGCTGACGAACAGCACCTGTTGCAGGTGGCTCAGATCACTCAAGGCCAGTGCGGGAAAATCCAGCAGGCGCTCCAACTGCTCGGCGCTCATCATCACCACAGCGGGGCGCTGGCGCTCAAGCAAGGCCAGCAGCCGCGCGGGCGCCAACTGATGAACGCCCAGGTCGGTAAACGCAGGCAGTTGCCAGGGTGCAGTGGGCAGGTCGATCAACAGGGTGTCGACGTTCATCGGGAAACTTCGGTGGCATGGAACAGGCGTTGTCCGGCGGCGGCCAGCGGGTCGGTCGCGGCGGGCCATACGTCGAGCAACTCAAAGCCTGCGACGTACAAGGCCTGGCGCCAGGCGTCGGGTGGCATGAACACCTCATCGATGACCCGCAGCGGCGCGCCGGCTGGGGGTGAGAGCAACAGGTGCATGAAGGTCAGCATCGCCGGGTTGTCGGCGATGGATTCGCTGAACAGCAAGGTGCCGCCGTCGCGCAGGCAGGCGCGGATTCGCGCCAGGCTGCGCGGCAGGTCGCAGGCGTTGTGCAGCACGTTGCCGGCGATCACCAAGTCCTGGCTGCGGGGCGCGATGCCTTGCTCGCTGAAGTCGCGGTCCAGGTCGAGCAGGTCGAATTGCATACCGGGCTCCAGGCGCAATTCGCGCCGAGCCACGCCGGTGAACAGTGAGCTGATATCAGTGAAGCGATAAGCTTTTTCACGGTCCTCCAGGGCTGCCAACACGGCACGCGTGGTACAGCCGGCGCCGCCGCCGAGCTCCAGCACCTGCAACACGTCGTCGGCGGCGCTGGCTTCCCGCGCACGCGCCGCAAGCTCCTGATTGATCGCGGCGGTGAAGTGGTTGTGCTGGTACGCACCGAGTACCGCCACCGGGTCCCCGGCGAGCACCAGCAACGTCGCCAGGGCGATGCGGTCGCGCAGCAACTCGGGCAGGCACTCGATGACCTGGGCATGGAGTCGCGCCATGCTCGGCGGGAAACCCAGCTCGGCATACAACCCTGGCAAATCGCCGAGGGCGGCTTGAGGCGGCGTGCCATTCCAGGCCAACCGCTCGCCGTCTACCTGCACGGCTTCGGTACGCGACAACGCCGCGAGCCAGCGCCGCACGATCCAGGCGTGGCGCGGTGCGGTGCCCAGCGCCTGGTTAAGCTGTTCGGCGGTTCGCCACACTCGCATCGGCAAGGCCTGGGTGCGCAGGAGCACGTCGGCCATGACACCCAGGCTCAGTTGTTCCAGTGCGTTAAGGGCGGTGTTCATAGGCAACCTTCTTCGGCGTGTTGCAGGTGTTCGAGTGGGTGGTCCAGCAGGGTCAGTGCGCGAATCGCCTGAGTGCGTTGCAGGCGCTCAAGGCTGGCGGCGGGCGGCAACGCGTACGCGGCGTCATGGCAGCCTGGGCGGATTTCGCCTTCGAGCACACTCACCACCGTGACTGCCGCCACGGCGCCGGTCAGGGCCGCATTGCCCGTGCCGCTGACGACCAGGCTGCGGGTGCAGGCTTGGCCGTCGTGCAGACCATCGAGTTGCAGCAACAACGTGACAAAGGGTGGCTGGCCACTGAGGTCCAACTGGCTGGCGGTGCATAAGCGCTGCACCGCTTCGGCACGCGGCAGGCTGTGCGCCTGGTCGAAGGCCTTGAGCACATGGCCATCGGTCATCACGTTGAACCACTGGCCTGTTTCCAGGCGCAGGTCCCTGGCCAAGCGTTCGCCTTCCCGGTTCAAGTAGGGCAGCACATGCACCGGCCCGGGGAAACACGGCAGCAACACATCGCGCCTGCGTCGCAGTGCGCGGCTGCAACGGCCGTTGTGCCAGGCCGCCAAGGGCTCGCTGGAGCCGTCTACCGCCCCTTGCAGGAAGTCGTCAGCGGCGACCGCCGTGAAGCGATCACGCAGACCGAAATAGCTGTTCAGCCCCAGCACCCGTGTGAACCCCCGCATCGCGAGCCAGCGTGGCAGCAGGCCGGTAAGGCCCGGCTGCAGGCCCGCACCAGCACCGCGCTGCGCCCGCGCCATAAAGCCGGGTCGAGCTGGATATCGCCCGCGGCGTCGACGTAATGCGCATCGGCGTTCAAGGCGGCCTGCGCGACACGGTCCGCCACGCGCCAGGAGGGGCCGGCGCAGTTGAGCAGCACGTCGCAGCCACGGGCGAACCTGGCCAGGGCTGGTGTGTCGTTGAAATCCACGGCGACCCATTGCAGGCGTGCATCGGGCCATTGCTGCTGGAGCTGCGCCAGGCAGCGCGCGCCGTTGTGCGCATCACGCCCGCCCAGCCGCAGGTCCTGCAGGCCCAGGCTCAACAAGGCCTGTGCGCTGGCCAGGCCGACGTCGCCACTGGCGCCCAGCACCCCGGTCAGCATGGCTGGGCCTGCGCATTCAGGCGCCAGCCACCGGCGCGCTGACGGTCATGCCAGAACCCGGCGTAACGACCGTTGAGGCTGAGCAGATGCGCGTGGGTGCCTGATTCCACCAGGCGACCTTCGTCCAGGACCAGGATCTGGTCGGCGGCCATGATGGTCGACAAACGATGGGCGATCACCAGCACGGTCGAGTGTTGCATCAGGCGTTGAATCGCGGCCTGTACGAAGGCTTCGTTGTGCGGGTCGAGCGCGGCCGTGGCTTCGTCCAGCAGCACGATGGGCGCACGCTTGAGCAAGGCGCGCGCCAGGGACACGCGTTGGCGCTCACCGCCGGACAACGATGCGCCGCCTTCGCCCACCGGAGTGTTCCAGCCTTGCGGCAGGCGGGCGACGATTTCATCGACACCGGCCAGCCGTGCCGCTTCGGCGATGTCGCGGGCACTGGCGTCCGGGCTACCGACGCGGATATTCGCTTCCAGGCTGTCGTCGAACAGGTACACGTCCTGCATCACCAGCGACAGTTGCGCCATCAGCGCCGCGTTGGACAGCTCGCGCACGTCCACGCCGCCGACCTTGACGCTGCCCGCCGTGGTGTCGAAAAAGCGCATCAACAGGCGGGTGACGGTGGTCTTGCCCGAGCCCGACGCGCCGACAATCGCGGTCATCGAATGCGCCGGGGCGCTGAAGGTCAGGTCGCGCAACACCGTCGGGCCACTCGGGTAGGCGAAGCTCACGTGTTCGAAGGCCAGGCTGCCGGGCGCTGACAGGGGCAGGCTGACGGCGGGTTCGGGCAACGGCGGCTCACGCAGGATACCCACCAGTTGATCCAGGTCGTTGCCGGCCATGCGCAACAGGCCGCTGCGTGCCGCGGCTTCGGCCAGTGGGCCCACGAATCGCGCTGCCAGGGCGAGCAGGGCCACCAGTTGGATCGCATCGATTTCACCATGCGCCGCCAGGGCAATGCCCACGCCAACCAGCAGCGCGAAGGCGAGTTGCACGGTCAAACCACCGCCGAGCAGCTTGGGAAAGGTCTGCGACAGCATCGAACCACCCGCCAGCTTTTGCGCCTGATTGGCCGCCTGTAACGGCGCGTAGCCGTCTTGGGTGCGGCCAAATGCGCGCAGCACCTGCTGATAGCGAGCGAACTCCACCACCCGGTTACCGGCCAGTGTCGCGGCGGCTTCCACCCGCTCATCGTTGCTGCCGATGGCGGCGGCCGACCAGTGATGGGTGAAGTAGATCAGCGGCGCACACAACACAGCCGTCAGGCCCAGGCGCCAGTCGAACACGAACAGCGTCAGCGCCACGGTGGCCGGCACCACCACCCCGGACACCACCGGCCCCAGGTAATGGGCAAACAAACCGGTGACCATCAACGTGCCGCTGGTAGCGCTGCGTGACAGGCGTCCGACCTTTTCCGAGTTGAACCAGCCCAACGGCAGGCTGACCAGGTGCTGGCCGAGGCGATCATGCAAGGTCGTCAGCACCAGCAAGGCCAGGGCAAAGCCCTTCATGGCCTGCTGGTAGTGGGCGATGCAAGTCAGCACCACCATGGCCGCCAGGCCCGCCAGCCAGGCGGTGGCTGTGGGCAGGTCACCAGCGAACAGCGCATGCAGGATCGGCACCAGCAGCGCCACGGCCAGGCCTTGCAGCACGGCGCTGGTCACCAGCCACGCCAGGTAACGGTAGAGGCGCGGGGCATGGGCCGGGCCCAGTAAGGTCACGAGGCTGCGAATCACAGGGACATCTCCACGGCAGGGGTTTCGGCGCCGGCTCGCCACAGTCGGGCATAGGCGCCGTTGGCGTTCAGCAGGTGTTCATGGCGGCCGCTTTCCAGCACGCGGCCCTGGTCGAGAACGACGATTTGGTCGACGCCACTGATGCTCGACAGACGATGGGCAATCACCAGCACCGTGCGGCCACGTGCCAAGGCCGACAGCGCATCCTGGATCAGTGCTTCGGACTCGGGATCGGCGTGGGAAGTGGCTTCATCGAGAATCAGCACTGGCGTGTCGGCCAGCAGTGTGCGGGCGATGGACACGCGCTGCGCCTCGCCACCGGAGAAGATCGCATCTTCGCCGATCACCGATTGATAACCCCGGGGCAAGGCCTGGATACGCGCATGGATCTGCGCCGAGCGCGCTGCGGCCTCGACCTCTGCATCGCTGGCATCCGGGCGGCCCAGGCGCAGGTTGTCGGCGACCGTGCCGTGCACCAGTTGCGCGTCCTGCAACACGAAGCCCACGTGTTGATACAACTGGCGCGGGTCGATCTCGCGCACATCGGCGCCGCCCACGCAGATACGGCCGGCGTTGACGTCATGAAAGCGCGGCACCAGCTTGGCCAGGGTCGACTTGCCGGCGCCGGACGCGCCGACCAATGCGGTCACGCTGCCGGCCGGGCAGTGCAGGTCGACGCCCTTGAGGATCAGGTGCTCGGCGTCGTAGCCGAACTGCACCTGTTCAAAGCGGATGTCGCTGCCTTGGGGTTGGACGCAGGCCTTGGGTGTAGGCAACTCCTCAACATCCAGCAGCGCTTCGATGCGATCCGCTGCCGCCAGGGCCGTACGCTGGGCCGTGAGGCTCTGGTTGATCACCAGCAGCGACTGCGGGATGACCACCGCCACCAGGGTTTCGGCAAACAGCTCCAGCGGTGTGATCCAACCGTGCGCCAGCAACAGGCTACCCACCCCAGGCTCACCAGCAGGATCACCGGCACACTCAAGGCCATCGAGGAAAAGGCTTCCAGGCGCAGCAACGGCTTGACCCAGCCGGCGTACTGCTCGCTGAACTGGTTGACCGCCTGCTGATAGCTGCGGTGCGCCTGGCCGACCTGGCCGAACGCCTTGACCACGGCAATGCCGTGCACAAACTCGACAATGGCCGCGCTGACCCGGGTCATGCTCTTGTCCAGCAACTGCATCTTGGCGCCAAAACCGCGCATCATCAGGGTGTAGGCCACCGCGTAGATGGGCAGTGTCAGCACCGCCAGCAGCGCCAGCCGCCAGTTCAACGTCGCCAGCCACAGCAGGCCCGCCAACGGCGTGACGATGGCCGCCGTGAGTTCTACCGCATGATGGGCGACCAGGTGGTGCAGGTCTTCGAGGTCGTCCTGCACCACCTTGCGCACGGCGCCGGAGGTGGTGTCGGTGTACCAGCCCAACGGCACGCGCCCGAGCTTGCGCACCATGGCTTCGCGCAAGCTCGATTGCAGCCGGTGGTCAGCCACATGGGTCAACCACAGCGCCACGCCACTGGCCATCCACCCCACACTCAGGGCGATCACCACCAGCGCGGCCCACAGCCATAGGGTCTTGCTGTCGGCGCTGCCGGCCAACAGCAAGCGGCCCAGTTCGGTGAGGCCGATAAAGGGCACCAGGTTGACCAATGCGCCGAGGGCGGCGAACGCCACACCAAGACGGATGAGGCGATTGACCGGGCGTTTCAGGGTATCCAAGGCAGTGGTCATGAGTTTTTCCGAAGGGCCTCAAGCAGGTGCGCAGTAACGGTGTGGACGTGGGGCGGTTCGATCACGCTGAAGTGGTTGCCAGGCACGTCGATCAGCTCGAAGCGGCCCAGGCAGGCGTCTTCCCAGAACGGCGCGGCCAAATGCCCGACGCCGCCGGTGATGCCGAACGATTGCTGCTCCAGGCAGCGCAGGTAGGTCATGTTGCCGAGGAACGGCGGCGGGTCGAACCGCGCCGCTCGCATGCTGTGGCGGCACACACGAAACAGCGTCGGTACCAGTTCGGGGCCGATCGGCACCCCGGCCTGGCCCGAGGCCAGGCGTGCGTATTCGGCCAGGCGTTCCTCCTGGCTGCGCGCCGATTGCTGTTGGACCGCCAGCGCCAGCGCGTCCAGCCCCGGATCGCCGCTCAGCGCCGCCATGGCCCCGGCGGGTACGCGGCGGTTATCGCGGGCCATCAACAGGTCGATGGCGCGGTACACGTCGTAGTCTTCGATGTGCGCGCCGAACACGGTTTTCACTGGGTCCAGGTTCAGGTTGGGCACGAAGATCGCCTCGTACGCCAGCTCTTCGTCGGTGTCGATGAACATCGGGATGCTGTCGATCAGGCTCAAGTCGACCACCTCCATGCCGCGTTCGAGCAAGCGCCGGGCAACCTCAGTGGCCAGCAGCCCGCCGAGGCAGTAGCCGATCAACTGGAAGCGTTGATGGCCATCGGCAATCAAGCGTTCGGCGTAGTCCTCGGCCACGCTTTCGATCAGGCGCTTGGGCTCCAGCGCCAGGTACTGCGCGGTGTCGGCCACGGCAAAGCCGATCACCGGACCGGCCTGCTGGTCGGCAAGGGCGCGGCCCAGGTGCTGGAAATAATCGAGGGTGCCGAGGGCGGCGTGGAACATCACCCGCACCGGGCCGATGTCACCCCGCCAAACGGCACCACCAGCGCGTTGCTGCTGGACGAGCGTTGTGCTTCACCGCTGGCGGCAACCGTGGCCGGCGTGGCTTCGCCCTGATTGAGCAGGCGCGCGAGGGCGGCGACATTCGGCTCGTTGAGCATCTGGCGCAGCAAGGTGTCGTAGCTCAGGCGTTGGGCCTGGGGCAGTTGCTCACGCAGTTGGCCGGCGACGCGGGCGAGGATCAGCGAGTCGGCGCCTTTTTCATAGAAGCTGTCCTCGACGCCGATCTGCGCCAGCCCCAGGGCGTCGGCCCATACGCGGCACAACTCGGCGCTGAGCGGATCGCTCGGCGCTTCCTGGCTGCTGGAGGCCTGGGCGTCGGCGGCAGGGCGCCAGCCGGCCAGGGTCTTGCGGTCGACCTTGCCATTGGCGGTCAGCGGCAAGCGGTCGAGTACCTGCAGGTGCGCTGGCAGCATATAGTCCGGCAGACGCTCGGCCAGGGCGCGGCGCAGGCTGTCGACACTCAGGCGCTGCACGCCGGCCTTGAAGCGCGCGGCGAATACCTGCATACCGAGGGCGGCCAGCGGATGATCGGCCTGGGGCAGGGCAGGCAGGCACTCGCCACCGAAGGCCTTGACCCGCGCCCGCCAGATATCGGCGTCACGCAGGCCACTGCGGCCCTGGTCGTGGTCGCCATTGGCCGGCGTCATCATGAAGCCCTGTGTCAGCAGGATCGGCGGCCATTCGCCGGTCGGTTCGCTGAACACCAGCCAGCCGCCAGGGCTGAGCAACTCGGTGATCTGGCCGAGGGCACTATCGATGTCCTTGACGCTGTTGAGCATGCCCGCACACAGCACGATATCCACGCTGTTGCTGGCCAAACCCTGAGGACGGATGTCCTGGTCGATGTCCAACACGCCATAGCGTACCCAGGCCTGTTCAGCAAAGCGTTGCTTGGCCGCCGGCAGGAAAAAACGCGGTCATGTCGGTAAACAGGTAGTCGACTTCCAGCCCATCGAGCAAGCCGATGACTGGCGCTGGTGGCGCCGGTACCGGCGCCGATTTCGAGGATGCGCAGCGGGCCGTCGCCTTGATGGTGGGTGGCCAGGCGGTTGATCAGCGCCGCGATGCTGTGGTTGTTGTAGCGCGACACGGCATCCCCGCCGTACAACTGCAAGGCCACGTCCAGTTGGCCTTGGGGGAACAGCAAGTCGAACGGGTTGACCTCGCCCTTGAGCAGTTGCGGCAGTTGCCACGCATGGTTGAGCTGGTAGTCGAGCAGCGCCTGGCTGCACAGCCCCGAGGCGACCGCTTGTTCTACCCGGCCCCACGCCAGCGCCGGGTTGGGCGCGGGTTGCGCGAGGCGGTAGTGCGAGTGGGTGGAGTGCAGCAGACCCGCCTCGCACAGCGCCCCAACCAGCGGCGAACCAGCCAATGGTGGCGCGGTTCGGCCTGCAAAGCATGCAGGATTGCGGCGGCGTCCGGTTCGGCCCGTTCGCCGCTGAACAGTCCGGCCTTGAGCAACACCTCCAGCATCGAACTCAATGCGGCGGCATTCAGGTCAGCCTGGTACTCGCGCACCTGTTGCGCATCGAAACTGCCCACCTGGCTGTCGGCATAACGTTTGACCGCCGTGAGCAACGGTGCGCCTGGCAGCGGCTCGGGTTCGGCGCGTGCGGCGGTGACGAACGCCAACAGGTCGCCACTGACCAGGCTCACCGCACTGTCCACGCCAGGGGTGGCGAGCAGTGCGGCCTCGACCTCACCCAGTTCCACCCGATGGCCGCGGATTTTCACCTGGCCGTCTTCACGGCCCAGGAATTCCAGTTCACCCCCGGCAAATAGCGGCCACGGTCACCGGTGCGGTACAGGCGTTGGCCGTCGAGCGGGTGAGCAAAGAAACGTGCGTCGCTCAATGCCGGATCGCCCAGGTAGCCCTGGGCCAGGCCGACACCGGTGATGTACAGGTCGCCCGGTACCCAGGTCGGCGCATCACGCCAGTGGCTGTCGAGTACTCGAAAGCCCTGGTTGGCCAGCGGCAGGCCGTAGGGAATGCTGCGCCATGCTGGGTCGATGGCGCCGATGGGGTGCAGGTTCGACCAGATCGAGGCTTCGGTGGCGCCGCCCAGGCCCACCAGTTTCAGGTCGGGCAACAACGCCTGGAGTTGCGGTGGCAGGTTCAGCGGGATCCAGTCACCGGACAGCAAGGCCAGGCGCAGGCTGTCCAGTGGGCGGGGTTCGGCGTGCAGGTAGTCGGCGAGCATGTGCAGTTGTGCCGGCACCGAGTTCCACAGCGTGGCCTGATGGCGCTGCACCAGTTCGGCCCAGTGCGACGGGTCGGCGCCACGTGCCGGGTCGGGCAGCACCAGGGTTGCGCCCACGGCGAGTGGCCCGAACAGGTCATACACCGACAGGTCGAAACTCAACTGCGCCAGGCCCAGTACGCGGTCATCGGCGTTGACGTCGAAGCGTCGGTTGATGTCTTGCACGGTATTGAGCGCGGCGCGATGGCTGATCATCACGCCCTTGGGTTCGCCGGTGGAACCGGAGGTGTAGATCACGTAGGCGAGGTCATCGGGGCTGCCCTCGATCAGCTCGAAATCCGCGCCCGCCGAGGGCAACCGGTCTACGGCGTGCCATTGCAATGTCTCGGGCAACGGCGTGTTCGGCTGCGCCAGGGAATGCCCCAGCACATGCCGCACCTTGGCGCTTAGCAGTACGCGGTCGCGGCGTGCGGCCGGAGCGTTGCTGTCCAGGGGCAGATAGGCCGCGCCGGCGAGCAACACGCCGTAGGCCGCCACCACTTGGTCGAGACCCTTGGGCATCAGGATCGCCACGGGTTCCTGCGCATCGCACCCGACCTCACGCAGGGAGGCGGCCACGGCCAGTGCGCGTTCGGCAAGGGCGGCGTAGGTCAGGCTGCCACTGGCATCGATCACCGCCAGGGCGTGAGGATGTTCCCAAGCCATGGCCAGCAGGCCGTCGTGCAGGCGACCGGTGGGCAACGGGGCGGCGGTGGCATTTGCTGCCAGGCGTTCGCGCTGTTGCCAGGCCGGCAGTGGCACTTGCACCGGATGTTCCCAGGCGGCCGGATCGAGGGCGAGCAACTGCAGTTCGGCGACAAAGGCCTGTTGCATGTCGTCCACCAGGCCGTCGGGGAATACGCCTTGGCGCACGTCCCAATGGATGTGCAGGCCGTTGGCGTCATCCATCACTTGGCAATCGAGGGTGACCTGCGGCGTCTGGGTGATGCCGTGGCCCACCCGGCGTTGACTGGCCGGCGGTGCCTCGATCCCCAGGCCGATGGCGCTGGTGAAGACCACCGGCATGGCCGCCGCTTCACGCCCACGACGGCGACCAATTTCGCGCATGACCTGTATGCCGGAAAATAGCCGGTGCTCCAGGTCGGTAAACAATTGGCTGCCCAACTGGCGTGCCTGGGCGGTGAAGTCCAGCCCTTCGGGATCGTTGACCTGCAACAGGCTGACCGAGGTGAAGTCGCCCACCAGGCGATCCACCTGCGGGTGCAGTGGCAGGCGGTTGAGCAATGTCAGGTTGAGGCTGAAGGCAGGCTGCTGGCTCCAGCGTTGTAACGTGGCGACGTAGGCCGCCAGCACTACGATGGATGGGGTAAGACCGCGTTCGCTGGCAGCGCTTTTCAGGGCTGCCCATGGCTGCGACTCAAGCTGCGCAGAGTGCCGTTGAAAACGGGGCACGCGGGTGTCTTCGCCGCTCAGGGGCGCCGGCAGTTGTGGGGCGGCGGGCAATGCGTCGATGCGGGCCAGCCAGTAGTCACGGTCACGTTGGTGGCGGCTGCCTTCGAGCAAACTGCGCTCGGCCAGTAGATAGTCGCGGAAGGTGATGTCCAGGGCAGGCAACGTTGTCTGGGGATCCAGCAGCAACAGCTCCAGCTCATTGAACAGCAGCTGCGCGCTGGCCCAGTCGGCGATCAGGGAGTCCATGGAGAAGTGCAGCGTGTCGCCGTTGTCGCTGCGGCTCATACGCAGTTCGAACAGCGGCCAGACCTCGGTGGGTAGAGCTTCTGCTCCATGGCCTGGCGAATCTGTTGCACCGCGTGCTGGTGCTGATCGCGGGTGGCGCCACGCAAATCGGCGATGGCCAGCGGATAGTGGGCGACGTTGGGCAGCACACGCTGCGAACCTTCGCTGGCGATCACCGCTCGCAGCATGTCGTGGCGGGCGATCAGGCGGTTCCAGGCCTGTTCCACCTGCTGCGGGTCCAGGGTTGGCCAGCTCAGTTCCAGGTAGCCATGACAGGCGACATTGCCGTAGCCGAAGGACGATTGGCGGCCCAGCAGGTAGGCATTCTGCACATCGGTGAGGGGGGAAGGGCGTGTGGTGCTGCGCCGGATCGGCCTGCACGAGCGGGCGTTCCTGTGTCTCCAGCAGGTGCAGGATCTGTTGCTTGTGTTCGCGCAGTTGCGCCAGGCGTTCGGTGTCGAGCAGGCCCTGGGGCGCGCGGAATTTCAGTTGGCCATCCTGGGGCCAGAGTTCGACGCCCAGGGACTTGAGTTCGCTTAGCAGTTTGGCGGCGGGCATGGGGACAGCTCCTGGAAAAAGGGTGGTTGCGCGGGCATCAGATAACGCCTTCTTCAACGGTGTGCGGGGTGGGTAGGCGTTCGAGGGTCTGCGCCACTTCCAGCAGGCTGGCGGCACCGAACAACTGGCCCATGGGCAGTTCCACGCCCAGACGGCTGCGTAGCATTTCGAGAAAACGCGTGGCCAGCAGGCTGTCGCCGCCCAGGCGGAAAAAGTTGTCGTGGCGCGAGACGCTCGGCACCTTGAGCAAGTGCTGCCAGAGCTCGGCGATCACCTGTTCGCCGGCGCTCAGTGGTTGCTCATCCATCGCGTCCCGTGGCTGGGCAGCGGCGCTCAAAGGGGCGAGCAGCGCACGGCGGTCGACCTTGCCATTGCTGCTCAACGGCAGGCGTTCCAGCACCAGGATCTGTTCCGGGCGCATGTAGGCCGGCAGGCACTGCTCCAGATGCCGTGCGAGCACCTCGGCGCAGGTGCTGGCCGTAACGGCGGCCATCAGTCGGTGGTCGGCGACCAGCGCCACGGCGCTGTTCACACAGGGGTGACGCGCCAGGGCGGCTTCGATTTCGCCCAGTTCGATGCGATGGCCACGGACCTTCACCTGGCTGTCGGCGCGCCCGAGAAACTCCAACAGGCCCTCGGGGTGGTAGCGGCCGAGGTCACCGGTGCGGTACCAGCCATCGACAAAGCGCTCGGCATTCAGCTGCGGCGCGTGGCGATAACCACGCGCGACGCCGGCACCGCCGATCCA
The DNA here is from genome assembly GCA_004000515.1 of Pseudomonas poae. Taxonomy (GTDB): domain Bacteria; phylum Pseudomonadota; class Gammaproteobacteria; order Pseudomonadales; family Pseudomonadaceae; genus Aquipseudomonas; species Aquipseudomonas cremoris. The sequence continues at coordinate 6,112,097 of CP034537.1, read as the reverse complement.
CAGTTCCCCCGTGACCCAGTCCGGGCAGTCACGGCCCAGGGCATCGACTACCCGGTAGGCCTGGTTGGCCAGCGGCACGCCGTAGGGAATCGAACGCCAGCCCGGCATTGCCTGGCGTACTTCAAAGTGATTCGACCAGATCGCTGCTTCGGTCGCGCCGCCGAGGGCGATAAAGCGGCAACCGTGGGCCTGCTCTTGCAGGCGTTGCGGCACATCAAGGCCTATCCAGTCGCCGGACAGCAGAGCGACCCTCAGGTCCAGGGGCTGGCGGTCTTGAGCGTTGGCTTCCAGCAGCATGGCGAGCAGCGCCGGCACGCTGTTCCACAGGGTCACTCGGTGCTGTCGCAATGCCTTGAGCCAGGCGCGGGCATCGCGGCGCTGGTCTTCGTCGATCAGCACCACTGCGGCGCCCACCGAGAGCAGGCCGAACAGGTCATACACCGACAAGTCGAAGTCCAGCGCCGACAGGGCCAAGCCCCGGTCGGTGGCTTGGACGCCATAACAGCGGTTGATCTCGGCCACGGTATTCATCGCCGCGCGGTGGGTGATTTCCACGCCCTTAGGCTGGCCAGTGGAGCCGGAGGTGTAGATTACATAGGCCAGCTCACCCGCTACGAGAGGCCGTGGCGCCGCCAGCGGTTCGGCCTTCAACGCGGTGGAGGGCTTTAGGTGCTTGACGCCGGGCAGTTGCGGGTCGTGCTCGGCGAGCATCAGGGTCACGCCGGCCTGTTGCAGGATGCGCTGGCAGCGCTGCAATGGCTGATCGACACCCACGGGCAGATAGGCGGCGCCGGCCGCCAGAATGCCCAGCACACAGGCCACCTGCTGTGGCCCTTTGGCCAGGGACACGGCCACCAGGTCGCCGGGTGCGACACCTGCGTCCATCAGACTGTGGGCGATACGCAGCGCGCGGTCGGCCAGTTCGCCGTACTTCAGCGTGCCGTGTTCACCCCATAACAAGGCCGGGCGCTGCGGCGTCTGGCGCGCCTGTTCAAAGAAACCCTGGTGCAGCGTCGGGTCGCCCGGCACGCAGTCGACCGGGGCGTTGAGTTGGGCACGCCGTTGCGCTTGGGCCTGGGGCAGCAGGTCGGGTGGCGCGCTGTCCCAGGCGTGCTCGGCCAACCAGTTGAGGCTCTGCAGGTAAGCGTCGAACATCGCTTCAACCAGACCTTCGGGAAACAGGCCGACCACACGGTCCCAGTTAAGGGCAATACCACCGTTGGCTTCGACGACCTGGTGGTCGAGCCACACTTGCGGGGTTTGTGTCAGGCCGAACACTTGGTGGGCAAACGGTCCGTCCATCGGCGCCGCTGTGCCATCCGGGACGCCCAGGGCGCTGGTGAACACCACCGGCATGCTCACCTGTTGCTCGCCATTGCCCCGGGCCAGCTGGCGCAGCAGGCTGACGGAACCCACGCAGCGATGCTCCAACGCCTCGCCCAGGGATTGTTGCGTACGCCGTGCACGGTCAACCCAACGCTCACCCGCCACGGGCACATACCCGAGCAGGGTCAGCGATGTGAAGTCGCCCATTACCTGGTCGATCTGAGGGTGCACGGGGCGGCGATCGAACAGTGTGAGGTTGAGGCTCAGGTCCGGGCGTGCACTCCAGCGGCCGAGGGTTTCGGCAAAGCGCAGAGCAGTACCGCCGAGGCGGTGAGCCCCTGTTGCTGGGCCTTGGACAGGATCGCTTGCCAGGCGCTGGCATCGATCTGCCCTTGCAGGCGTTCAAAGCGTGGTCGGCCCAGGCTGGCGGGATCGGCGGCCAGTGGCAACTGCGGATGCGGCGGCAATTCGGGCAGGCGTTCCTGCCAGAAGCGCTGCGCGGCGTGCAACTCTTCAGATGCAGCGGCGCACTGCAATTGGTAATCGCGAAACGACAGATCCAACGGGGCCAGCGCAATGTCGGGCTCGCGGTACAACGCATCGAGTTCGGTGTAGAAGCGCAGGATGCTCAGGGCGTCGAGGATCAAATTGTCCAGGCTGATCGCCAGGCGTGTGTGCCGGCCGTGGGTCACCGTTTGCACATCGAACAGCGGCCATTGGTGAGGGGCGAACACGCGATGGGCACAGTGTTCACGCAGCTCTTCCAGGCTGGCGTGGCCCTGGCCGATCACGAAGGCCGGCACTTGTTGCAGGATGCGCGCCTGGCCACTGTGATCGAACACAGCGCGCAGCATTTCGTGGCGTTCGATCAAGCGCTGCAAGGCGTGTTGCAGGCGCGGCAGGTCAAGGTCCTCGACGTCGTATTCACGGTAGAAGTGGCAACTCACGCCCCTAATACCAGGCTGGGGTCGCGGCCCAGCCAATAGGCCTGCTGCACCTCAGTCATAGGGAAGGGCGCGTGGCGTTGCGCCAGGTCTGCAACAACGGTGTGTGCGGGTTCGGCCTGTGCCTGTTGATGCAGGTCGACACAAAACTGCGCCAGCACCGGCTTGGCAAACACCTGGGCGATGCGTGCACCGCCCAGCCCTTGTTCGGCGAGCAGGCGCACCAGGCGGGTGGCGCTAAGGGAGTCGCCACCCAGGGCAAAGAAGCTGTGTTCGCGGCACACCTCACCACAGCCAAGCAACTGCTGCCAGGCGCGGGCCACCTGTTGTTCGATAACGCCGCAGGGCGCCGTCAGGTTGGCCTGCTGCACCGGGCTATGCTGGACGAGCCACGCGTGCAAGGCCTTGCGGTCGACCTTGCCGTTGCCGGTCAAGGGCAACTGCGCGCAGCCAAGGATCAGCGAGGGAATCATATACGCCGGCAGGCGCTCGGCCAGGCCCGGCAGGTCGATCTGCACAGGATGCACGGCGCCGTGCGCCAGACGGACCACCGCCGCCAATTGCTGGCCGGTCAGCAACACGACCGCGTGCTCCACGCCTGGGCAGGCCAGCAGCGCCTGCTCGACTTCGCCGGCCTCGATGCGGTAGCCATGCAGCTTGAGCTGAAAGTCGCTACGCCCGAGGAACTCCACAGTGCCGTCGGGGTGGTAGCGCGCCCGGTCGCCTGTGCGGTACCAGCGCAGGCCTTGATAGTCGACAAAACGTTCGGCGCTGCGCACGCGGTCGCCGCGATAACCCTGGGCCACCCCGGCGCCGCCGATCCACAGCTCCCCGGCCACCCAGTCCGGGCAGTCATGGCCCTGGTGGTCGACGATGCGCAGGCTGACGTTGTCCAGCGGTTTGCCGTAAGGCAGGCAGTGCCAAGGCAATGGCTGGCCGGGTAGGGCTTCGAACAGCGTCGAGTGGATCGCCGCTTCGGTGGCGCCGCCCAAGGCCATGAAGCGACAGCCCGGCGCCTGGGCCCACAACCGTGGCGCCAGGTCCGGGGCGACTTTGTCACCGCCGAGCAACACCGCACGCAGCGGCAGGCGCGCGTCGGCCGGGGCGCAACCGAGCAACATGTCCAGCAACGCCGGCACGCAGTTGAGTACGCTGGCGCGGTGCTGCAAGGCCAGTTCACGCCAGCGCTCGGCATCGCGCTGCGCTTCGGGCTCGATGCCAATCACCGCTGCGCCGTTGGACAGCGCAGCAAACAGGTCGAACACCGACAGGTCGAACTCCAGCGCAGAGAGCGCGAGAATGCGGTCATCGGCGGTCAGCTGGAGGCGCCGTTGCAGGTCTTCCACGGTGTTGGCGGCGGCCAGGTGGCTGATTTCTACGCCCTTGGGTTCGCCAGTGGAACCGGAGGTATAGAGGATGTAGGCCAGGTCGCTGACCGCACCGGGCTGGGGCGCGTCCAGCGCGGGGCCCGCAGGTGGCAGGGCCTTGAGCAGCAACCGCGCACCTGAGCTTTCGCAGATTTTTCTGGCAACGCGCGTCGGGCTGGTCGATGCCGATCGGCAGGTACGTGGCGCTGCAGGCGAGGATGCCGAGTACCGCGATGACTTGCTCGGGCCCCTTGGGCAGTTGCAGCGCCACGACATCGCCGCGCTGGATGCCTTGGTCTTCCAGGTACGCTGCAACTTGCAGGGCCCGCTCGGCCAGCTCGCCATAGCTGATGACGGGAGGGTGGCCCTGCAGCAGCGCGGGCAAGGTGGGCGTCTGGCGTGCCTGGGCAAAAAATGCCTCATGCAGGCGCTTGACGGGCAGGGCAGCAGGCTGGCCTTGCACGGTTTGGCGCAGGGTCAGTTGCTCGGCGGGGATCAGTGCAGGCGGTGCCTGATGCCAGGCGTCCGGGTCAAAACACAGGCGTTGCAGCAGGTCGGTATAGGCCTTGAACACGCCATCCAGCACACCGTCGGCGAACAGCCCTTCACGCGCATCGAGGTTGATCAGGATGCCGCCGTCCAGCTCGGTGACTTGCGCATCGAGCCACACCTGCGGGCCCTGGGAAATGATCCACGCCGGCTGGCCGAAACTGGCCTGCACGCCCTCGGCGAACAACTCACCCAGGCCCAGTGCGCTAGTGTATACAACGGGAGCCAGGACTTGTTCACCGCGTTGGCGGGACAGTTCACGCAACACCTCCAGGCCGGAAAACGCGCTGTGTGCGACATCGCTGTGGAAGCGGCGTTGCAGGGTGGTGGCGCGTGCGGCAAACGTGCCGGCGACCCGGCCGTCCCAGGCCAGCAGGATCGACGAAGTGAAATCCCCGACCAGGCGATCGACGTTGGCATGCAGCGGCGTGCGGTTGAATAGCGGTAGGTTGAGCAGCAACTCGGGTGTATCGCACCACGCGCCAAGGGCTTCACTGAACACCGCCGCCAACGCCATGGCCGGCGTGAGCCCGTGCTCCCGCGCCTGGCGTTCGAATGCCTGGCGTTCTGACGGCGGCAGCCAATGGTGACGGCGGCAGACCTGGCGGTCATCGCCCTGGGCCTTGATCGGCAGGCTCGGCGCACCGGGCAATTGATCGAGGCGCTGCAACCAGTAGTCGCGCGCCTGTTGGTGACGATCCCGCTGCTCGATGCTGGCCTGTTCCTGGCGCAGGTCAGCCAGGTACCGGGCAAAGGTGTAGTCCAGCGCGGGCAGGGGTTGTTGGCGGTACAACAACACCAGGTCGCCGAGCAGGGTGCGCAGGCTCAAGGCATCGGCGGCGAGCATGTCGAGGTTCAGGTGCAGGCGGGTGCCGCCGGGCAACAACGACAGCTGGATATCCAGCACCTGGCCTTGTTCCACGGCCAACTTGCGATGGGACAGCTCGGCGCGGAAGGCTGCCAGCCGTTGTTGCACCTGTTCGGTGCCGGCCTGGCGCAGGTCATGCACCGTGAGCCCCGGCCACGGGCTGTGCGCGAGGACCTGCTGGCGGCCGTCATCGAGAAACTGCGCCCGCAACATCGGGTGCCGCGCGAACAGGGCACGCACGGCGGCTTCCAACCGTATCGGGTCAACGTCGTGGCCATCGAACTCGTTATAGAAGTGTGCAGCCACGCCACCCAGCGCTTGGCCAGGGGCGCGACCGATCCAGTAAGCGTGCTGCATCGGCGCCAGTTCGAACGGCAGCCCGTCATCGGTAGCGGTGCTGACCGGCGCGGGGGCCGTGGGGGCGGTGTCAAGCAGGGCTAGCCAGGTACATAGGCGTGGGTCCGCCACCAAGTCGGCGAAACGCGCGGCCAGGCCCTGGCGCCGCCATTGGCCGGCAAGACGGATCAGGGTGACGGAGTCCAGGCCCCATTCGATCAGATTGGCCTCCAGGGGCACCTGGTCGGCGGGCAGTCCAAGGGCGTCGGACAGGGATTGGCGCAGCAGTGTTGCGGTTGAGGTGCTGGGAGTGGCCATGGCTCAACGTCTTCTCATCGCTAGGGCCCGGGCCGGGGTTGGCCCAGGCGCTGGGGGCAGGCAAATGCATGGGGGAGATGCTAGTCATTCTCATTTTGGCGACTACCCGGATCGAATCGTTTTTGCCCCGTATCCGTTTGCCCAGTGCCGATTGCACGGGCGCAGTTGCGGGACATGACGCCGATACGCCGCGCGATGCGGTTGGAAAATGACTTGAATCGGGTAGAGCCCGGCCCACGGCCTTGACTACCGTCGCTCGCCGCCCTCTTGCAGGGCCTCTTCATGGAGTTGCGGATGTCTGTCGATTCGGGTTTACAAGTGCGCGGCCTGCGCAAGCGCTACAAGAATGGCGTCGAAGCGCTGCGCGGCGTGGACCTGAGTGTTGGCCCCGGTATGTATGGCTTGCTCGGTCCCAACGGCGCCGGCAAGAGCAGCCTGATGCGCACCCTGGCGACCCTGCAACTGCCGGACGCCGGCAGCATTCACCTGGACGGCGTGGACGTTCTGCGCGGCCCCGATCATCTGCGTCGCCGCCTGGGTTACCTGCCGCAGCAACTGGGCGCGTACCCCGGCGTGAGTGCGCGGGATTTGCTCGACCGGTTCGCCTGGCTCAAGGGCCGTACCGACAACCGCCAGCGCCGCGAGGAAATCGAGGCCCTGCTGGATAAGGTCAACTTGCAGCAGGCGGCCCACCGTGCGTTGGCGACCTATTCGGGCGGCATGTTGCGCAGGTTCGGTATCGCCATGGCGCTGGTGGGTTCGCCACGCTTAGTGATCGTCGATGAGCCCACGGCGGGCCTAGACCCGGCCGAACGCAACCGTTTTCATCGGGTGCTGGCGGATGTCGCCGCCGAATCCATCGTGCTGCTCTCGACCCATATCGTCGAAGACGTCGAGAACCTGTGCAGCCGCCTGGCGGTGTTGGCCGGCGGGCAGATTATTGTCGAAGGTCGCCCGGCCGACTTGCTCGCTGCCGAACAGGGCCGCTTGTGGGAAACGCCGTTCAGCCGTGGTGAATCGTTGCCCGAAGCATTGCATGTGGCCGCCAGCCCACAAGGCAGTCGCGTGATCGTGCACGGCGAGCGTCCGGCAGACCCGCGTTTCAGCCCCACGCGCCGCGTCTGGAGGATATCTATTACCTGGCGCTGGCCCAGGCCGGCGAGGCGGTGGACGCATGAATACCGTCGCCTTGCTGTTGCGTGAAGCCTGGGTGGAAGTCCGTGCCGGGCTGCGCAGTGGCATTCCCTTGTTGGTGTTTCTCGGCCTCACCGGCTACCTGCTGATGTCCCTGACGAATGCCGACTACGTGCAGAAAATGGGCGCCAGCGACATCGCCCGCAATGCACCCAGCCTGATTTACCTGATGTCGTGCGGTTGCATGTTCTTCCTGTTTTTTGCCTGGGCCTGGGTGTTTGCGCAGCCGGCCCTGCGCGACCGCAAGGCGCAGTTGGAAGAGGTGCTGCTGGCCTTGCCGCTGTCGCTGCCGGCGCTGCTGTGGGGCGTTTTATCGGCGCGGCGCTGGTGGGTGGGTTGCTCGCCAGTGCGTTGATTATCGGCTTCCTGGTCAGCCCGGTATTGGGCTGGCTCGGCTGGGTACCAGCGGCCAGTATCGGTGCGCCGGTCTGGTCGGCGTTGGCCTTTGCCTGGGTCGCCTTGCTGTTGCCGGTGAGTACTGGAATCGGTGCGTTGTATTACCTGCTGGCGTTGCGCAGCCGTGGCCTGGCTGCGCCCTTTGCCCTGGCGACGGTATTGATGCTGCTGTGGATGTTTGCAGTGGTCGTACTCAAGGGCGGGCATATCAACCCGCTGTTGGCGGCCAGCCTGGACCCGTCGCTATTTACCTTTACCCAGGCCCAGGTCGAAACCTGGAGCACCGCGCAGAAGTCGCAGTCGCTGTTGGCGCTGACGCCGGGGTTCTGGCTCAACCGCGCGTTATGGTGTGTGTTGCCGCTGCTGGTGCTGGCCGTGGTGTTGGCGCGCACCACGCGCCAGGGCCTGATGGGCAGGCGCAGCGGTGCGGTGCTGACGGAACCGCCGATGCTGCGCAGCCGTGACGTGCAATGGCCGGGTCCTTTGACGGCCAGTCGTTGGACGCACGCCTTGTGGCATGAAGCGCGCTGGCAGGTACGCCAGTTGTTTGCACGGCGGATCTGGTGGGTGGCGCTCGGCTTGCTGCTGGTGATGGGCGTGCTCAGTGGTTTTGTCCACGGCGTGTGGCATGCGCGCGGGCCGATGGTGCCACGGGCGGATCTGACCCTGCCGCTGTTGTCGAGCGCGTTGTTCCTGGTGATCGCCTTTATTATCGCGGCGCTGGTGGGCTTGGTGTGTCGGCGTGATGACGTCGAAGGCCTCGGTGCGATGTTGCAGGCGACCCCCGCACCGACCTGGCTGCGATTGTTCGGCCGTACGGCCTGTGTGTTGTTGGCGACCCTGACCTTGGCGCTGGTGCCAGGCATTGCCAGCCTGCTGATCAGCGCCATCGCTGCGCCCGACAGCCTGGCGCCGGGCTTTGTACTGGTCTACCAAGCGCTGGTGTTCGCGCCGCCGCTGCTGGAACTGGCCGCGCTGACGGTGCTGGTGCACGCGTTGATACGGCGCTCGGGGCTCGCGTACGCCACGTCGATGCTGCTGACGTTTTTCCTGGTGCTCAACCACGAATTGGGGCTGGTCAGCTACCCCGCCTATGCGATGGGGATACCGGCGCATGTGGCGTTGTCGCAACTCGCCGGCTGGGCGCCCTGGTTACCGTATCTCGGCACCCTGGCAGGCTGGAAACTCGCAGGTTGCGCGGTGATGGTCGGCGTGGCCGCACTGGTATTGCCTCGCGGTCCCGAGCGCCGCCGTTTCGCTGACGTGGGCCAGCCGTTGCCGCTCGCCGTGTTGGCCCTGGGCGCCTTGGGTCTGCTGGGCAGTGGCGTGGCTTTGCACCATCACCTGGTGGAGCAGGGCGACTACCAATCGGTGGCCGAGGAGCGTGTTGAACGCGCCGCCTGGGAACAGCGCTGGCTGCCCGGCGCACCGGCCTGGCAGGTGGCGGGCGGGCGCGTGCAACTGCGCGTGGATTCTGCTGCGCGTCAGGTTGAGGGCCAGTGGACGCTGGACGCCGTGGTGGCCAGCCAATTGGACGCCGAGTTGCCGCCAGGTTTGCAGGTGACGGCGGTGAGCGTGATGGGGCAACCGGTCACGTTCGAACAGGCCACCGAACACCTGCGCGTTCCCCTGGCACCTTGTGCGACGAACGCCTGCACTGTGGAGTTGAACTGGACGGTCAGCGCCAACGGCTGGCCGTCGGAAGGCGAAGCGTTCTGGTTGGGGCCGCACGGTGTGTGGCTGCAAGCGCGCCGCGTTATGCCGCGCCTGGGGCTGGACAGCGAGCGGCTGCTGCGTGCGCCGGTGCAACGCAGCGAGGTCGGTTTGGCAGCCGACGTACCCACCTTGGCGGCAGGTTCCGCCGTCGCCGTGGAGGCCATCGCTCCGGCGGGCGACTGGCAATGGCACGTTGAGATTGATGGACAGGACTTCAACGGTCACAGCGCGGCGCCCTTGGATTTTGCCTACAGCTTGCAGGCTAAGGCGGATGCCAGCCGCCAGCAAACGGCTGTTGAAGTGCGCGAAGACCTGGACCTGATGAGCACCTGTGTGGCGCGACGCCTGGGCAGTCGCCCGGTGGTGGAGGGCGTGAGCCAGTGGCCGACCGGCATGGGCGACAGCCGCTTGAGCCACGGTCAGCTGTTGCTCGCCCAATCGCCGGATTGGGACGTGGCCGCGACCGGCGTCGGGCGTTCGGCACGCCGTGCGCATATTGCCGAGTTGCTTGCCCGCCGGGTGTTGATTGACGCCAGCGACCTGCAGCAGGTGCCGGGTTACCTGTGGTTGAGCCAGGGCGTGGCAGGCGCGATCGGCTTGCTGTGTGTGGCGGATGTAGACGGTCCTGAGGCGCGCGCGGCACTGGTGAAACTCATGGCCGATGACCTGACCCGCGCGCTGGGCAATGACGGCGAACCCGTCGGCACCCTGGCTGATGCCCGCGAGCATGGCTGGGCCGCCACTTATGCAGCCCTGGCGAGTCTGGCATGGACCTCTGAACAAAGCCCCGAACAACTGACGGCAATGACCGCCGCCATCCGAAACGGCCAGGGATGGCCGGCTGCGATCCAGCCCTTGTTGGGCGCGCCTGATCCTGACGCGATTGCCGCTGCGCTTGAGCGCTGGGGCCCTGCGCAATGAATTTGAACCATCCCTGCCTTTTGGAGCGTTGTCATGTCATCTGCACTGTTAATCCAACCGCTGCGCCGCCCCCTCGGCTGGCGGGCCAACGTCTTGACCCAGGCCATGGCGCTGGGCTTGTCCAGCCAGATGTGCACGGCCTATGCCGCTGACTATCAGCCGCAGGCCCCTGCGGAGGCCATCGAACTGGCACCGCTGACGGTCAGCGCGCGCTTGAGCCAGGAGAGTGCCAAGGACATTCCCTTTGGTCTCTCGGTGATCGATGGGAAAACCCTCGAGACTCGGCGCCTGCGCACCCTGGAAGACGCGCTGCGCACCACGCCGGGGGTGGATGTGAACTCCTGGGGCGGCGCCAATGACGCCAATGTGCGTATCCGTGGTGTCGGGTCACTGAACCAGATGAGCATGGATGACGGTTCGGTGGTGTTGAATGTGGACGGCGTGCCGATGTCAGTGCGCAATGCGGCGCTGGCGACGCTCGACGTGCAGCAGGTGGAGGTGCTCAAGGGCCCGCAGGGCACATTGCTGGGGCGCAACAGCGAGGCGGGCGCGATCAACGTCACCACCCGCAAACCGACGCGCGTGCTGGAGGGGTATGTGCGTGGCGAAGTGGGCAACCAAGGCCAGTTCATGACGGAAGGCGCCGTGGGCGGGCCGTTGACCGACTCGCTGGCCGGGCGTATCGCGGTGCGTCGCAGCGGCTTTGATAACTGGGTCGATGACCAACAGGACGGCGACCCGCTGACCAAACCGGGACCTGGCCCTGCGCGGCAGCCTGCTGTGGGACAACGACCAGGGCACCACCGGCCTTTTGACCGCCGAGCGCCAGCGCGCCGAGCACTATGCGGGCCTGGAGCTGTTGCGTCCGTTTGGCAATCGCCCGAGCCTGGACTACACGCCTGGTACCTTCGATGGCAACCAGAAGACCAACGAGCGTTACTCCTTCGAACTCAACCACGACTTGGCGCAGTCGCGCATCACCTCGATCAGCGCCTACACCAGCACCGACTTCAATGCCGTCAAAGGCTACGATCGCAACATCACGCGGGCGTTGTACGGTTCCCCGTTCGAATACCTGATCGAAGACTCGGCCCATGAGCGCGTGTGGAGTCAGGACCTGCGTCTGGGATCACTGGCGGATGCCGATGTGTTTTGGGTGACGGGGCTCAACCTGTCGCGCTCCGAACGCAGTTTCGATTCCAACAACTTCACCAATGGCGCGCTACAGTTGCGCGACTTCAGCACCAACAGCTACGCGGCCTATGGTGAGGTGACGTACCCGATTGCCGAAGACTGGAAACTCACCACCGGCCTGCGCCACACCTGGGACCGCAAGACCTATGGTGCCGATTATTCCAATGGCGGCGCGCAGGTCAGCGACAGCCGGCGTTTGCAGAGCAACTACAGCACCGGACGCGTGGCGCTGAGCTACGCGCTGACGCCGCAGACTAATGTGTATGCGGTGCTGTCACGGGGCTATAAGTCGGCGGGGTTCAACGACTACGCCACGTCGATCAAGGACAGCGAGCCCTACAAGGCCGCCAAGGTGAATTCCGCCGAACTGGGCTTCAAACATGAAAGTGCCGGGGCGACCTGAGCCTGGAAGGGGCGTTGTTCATCACGCGCGTGCAGGACGACCACCTGCTGGGCTACGACTTCAACACCCTGGCGGTCAGCGCAGTGAATGCCGACACCCGCAGCAAGGGCGCTGAGCTGTCGACCACCTGGCACGTCACCGATGACCTGACCTTGGGCAGTGCCGTGAGCTACACCAATGCGGTGGTGACGTCGGATGCGCCGGGTGTGTCCGGCGGTGACGTGGCGGCGGGCAGTCGCGTGCCGGATGTGCCGCTGTGGAGCGGCAACTTCAGCGTCGCCTGGCAAAAGAACCTGGGGGCCTTGCTCGGGTTGCCGGCGCCACGCCTGAACACCTTGCTCAATTACCGCGTACAGAAAAACCGTCCGGCCGACCCGCAGAACCACTACGACCTCAAGGGCTACGCCAAGCTGGACCTGCACCTGGGCCTGGAGAGTGGCGGCTCAGAGATCTACCTGTGGGGCGACAACCTGCTGGATGCACGCTACGACCTGTACGGCTCTTACTCCACCGACCAGGTGCTGACCGGCATGCCGGGACGCGGGCGTTCGGCAGGCGTGGGGTATAGCTACCAGTTCTGAGCCCCAGTTGTGGCCATCGTCGGCGGGCTGGCTCCTACAGGTTGCCATTGGTGTAGGAGCCGGCTTGCCGGCGACGGGGGCGGGTCAGAACTGATAGGTGTAGCCTACACCCAAGGTACGGCGGCGTGCTGGTGCACCGTAGGCCACCGGGTCACTGTAGAAACCGTAGGTGTCGTAAGTCTGGTTCAGCAGGTTGTCGGCGAAGGCATAGACTTCGCCGTATTTGCTGTCGAGGCCCGCGCGCAGGTCGAGTTTCTCGTAGTTGTCCAGGTTGAAGTGGTTTTGCGGGTCGGCTGCGCGCTCGCCCACCAAGTGATAGTTCAGGCTGGTGTTGAGGGTGGTTTCACCGAGGCTGGCGAAGGTGCCCAGTGGGTGTTTCCAGCTGGCGTTGAAGTTGCCGCTCCAGCGCGGAACATCCGGGGTGCGGTTGCCGGCAGCGACGTCACCGGCCTGGATGCCTTGCACGCCGCTGGTGATCTTGGCATCGAGGTAGGTGGCGCTGGCGGCCAGGGTCAGGCCGTAATCGAAGCGCCAGCTGCCTTCCAATTCGGCACCACGGGTGCGGGTGTCGGCGTTGAAGGCATTGGTGGCGAAGGTTGCTGCGTCGTAGCCGAGCAGGTGATCGTCGTGTACCCGGGTGAAGAACAGCGCACCGTTGAGGCTGCCGCGACGGTCTTCGGTTTCACTCTTGAAGCCCAGTTCCGCGGCTTTGCTGACAGCGGCCTTGTAGGGTTCGCTGTCGGTGACCTGCGAGGCATAGTCATTGAAACCACCGGATTTATAGCCCCGCGCGAGTTGCACGTAGACGTTGGTTTGCGGCGTGAGGGCGTAGCTCAGGGCGACGCGGCCGGTGCCATAGTCGTCGGTCAGCTTGCGGGAGTCTTGCACCGCACTGCTGCCAGAGAAGTACTGACCGTCGTAGGTCTTGCGGTCCCAGGAGTGGCGATAGCCGGTGGTGAGTTTAAGGCGCTCGGTGAGGGGGGAAGGTGACTTCGCCGTAGCCGGCGTAAGTAGTGGTGGTGAAGTCACGGTATTTGGCGCCGGAGGTGCCGTAGGTGTTGCGTGGCGTGTCGTAGCTGCGCTCGTTGCGGCTGGCGGCGAGGCCTGCCACCCAGAACACGTCGGAGTCGGGCAGCGAGCTCAGGTGCAGGTCCTGGCTCCAGCTGCGCTCGAAGGATTTGTCCACCACCCAGAATTCGCTAGGGGTTCCGTACAGGGCGCCCATGAGTTTGCTGTCGTAGGCGATCAGGCCTTCGAAGTCGGCGGTGGACGTGGCGGTGGTGGAGGTCAGGCGGCTGTTGGCGAAGTCGTGATCGACCTTGAGCGTATAGCGCTCGGTGGTCTTGTAGTTGTCGTCGAACAGGCCTGGCGTCAGGTCCAGGCTGGGGTCGCTGCCGTAGGGGCGCAACACCAGCGAGTTGGTGGCGCGCTCGGTTTTCTGGCGTTCGGCGCTGACCAACACATGGGTGTCATCGTTAAGGTCCCAGAGCAGGCTGCCTCGGTAGGCTTCGTTACGCGGCTTGGTGATGGGGTGATTAGTCTGGTCGTTGTCGATCCAGTTGTCATAACCGGCACGACGCACAGCCAGGCGACCGCTGAGGCTGTCGCTGATCGGCCCGCCGATGGCGCCTTCGGTGAGGAACTGGCCTTCCTGGCCGACTTCGCCACGCACATAACCCTCAAGTTCGCGGGTAGGTTGGCGCGTGGTGATATTCACCGCGCCCGCCTGGCCAATCGCACCGGACAAGGTGCCCTGAGGCCCCTTGAGCACTTCAATACGCTCGACGTCGAGGGTGCCGAAACCGAGGCTGCGCGACGACACTGGAACGCCATCGATATTGAACGCCACTGAGCTGTCATCCATCGACATCTGGTACAGCGAGCCGACGCCACGGATCAGCACGTTGAAGTCATTCGGGCCTCCGGAGGAGTTGACGCTCACGCCGGACGTGTTGCGCAGTGCGCTTTCCAGCGTGTCGAGGCGCTGGGTGCGCAGTTGCTCGCCGCTGATCACGCTGAGGCTGATCGGCACTTCCTTCGGGTCTTCCTGCTCCATGCGCGCAGTCACCGTCGAGGCCGGCAGTTGCACGGGCTCGGCGGCGGCGGCGAGCGCCGAATTGGCCAGTGTGAAACTCATGGCTATTGTTATAGTATTACGTTTATAGCAAGATTGGCGGGTAGCCGTCGTGTTGCATCGTGCAGACATGATGGGACCTTGACTGAGGATTCTGATCGGCGCGCGTTGCGGGGTAGCAGCGGCGATTTGGCGGAGCCTTTGCAACGCTCCAGATGCTAATAATTATCAATTGCGCACATCTACCCCGATGTGATCTGATTCGAGCCGTATCCGGTCAGCCAGGAGATTTACGATGTCAGCCGTTCAAGGAGGCGCAGGGGAGCCGATGCCGGTCTCGCGAATCATTACGGGAGGATATGGAAGCGACCTCGGGCCAGGGGCCCACTGTCGCGTCACCCGCGTGTCGCTGCAGTACGGGCTGGACATCGTGCGGTGGCAAAGCACGTTCGAACAGCCGATCGAGTTGCCCTTGCAGGACGACAGCGATTGCATCCATTTCAGTTTCACTAACCTGCTCAAGGGCAAGGCCTCGTGCAGCTTTCAAGAGGGGCGTCGGCAACGGCGCTATGCGGTTGACGAGGGCGCCGGCAGCATCAGCTTTGGTCGTTGCCGCCATGGTCTTTATCACCAGCACGGCGAGATCGATAACATCACTGTGATGATTCGTCCTGAAGTGCTTGAGCAGTGGGAGCTGAAACTCGATCCACTGCTGAACAAAGCATTGGCCTGTGACCATTGCTTTCTCGATGGTCATCGCAGTGGCGAAATGAGCGCGACTGCGCACCTGCTCGGCACAGCCATGGACCAGGGTGCCGGATTGCCCCGGCCCAGACCCGCAGCAGTCTGTGGCTTTACGGGCAGAGCGTTACGCTGGTGAGCTTGTTCCTGGAAGTACGCCAGGACTCCGAGTGTACCTGCCGCGTCAGTAACACCGATCGCCAACGGCTGGTGCGTGCCCGTGAGCGTCTGCTTGAAGATCTGGGCAAGGCGCCGAGCCTGTCTGAGTTGGCGCGTGAGTCCGGGTTGAGTCAACCCAAACTGACACGCGGGTTTCGCCAACTGTTCTTCAATAGTGTCTATGGCGTATTCCAGCAAGCACGCATGATCCAGGCACGCAGTCGCTTGATGAGCGGTGATGACTCAGTGATGCGCATCGCCTCGGACCTGGGCTACGCCAATGCCAGTCATTTTGCGACAGCGTTTCGTAAGCAGTTCGGAATCAACCCCTCGACTCTCAAGAACGGTGGGAGAGGCAAATCATTTGGTGTTAGTGCGTTGTAAACGAAGAGTTGAGCCTAAGAGATCCAGATACGTTTGACGCAGGCAGGTGCGCAGCAAATCTGACGGATGCCACAGTAAAATAGGCCATGATTGCCAAAGCCACTTGAACATAGAAGGTTGGGAAGGTTTGTACTTTCACATGCTCGAAGCTGTCCAATATGAGTCGGCAACGAAAGTGTGTAACAGGCAATTACGCGCAGCCGGTGCTGCTTTCCATAGACCTTGGAGGATAAATCTGATCTTTCAGAGGTGCTTTTTGAAGGTTGCTGCGGTGATTGTCATGGCTAAACTCAGCATGGTCGCGCTAGGCAAAAAAAGGGAGATGGGATTGAGCGGAAAAGGCAGGGATAAGTAAATGATCCAGGGCACTAACAGCAGTGGCATTACCGTACGCTTGGCGCGGTGATAAACAAAACTGCTTTCTCGGCCCGCGCCAAATTTGCGTAGGTCGCGGCGCACCAGGCCGTCAATAAAACCGGTGAACATAGTCAACAGAAACAGGGGAGTCGCTAAGGCCAAAATGGTCAGGCGTACCATGAAGGTAAAGGTCACATACACCGCCGCCAGCACGAAATCCTCAATGCTTACGTAGAGCTGATTGATCCAGCTCCAGAAACCGTTGCCCTGGCTCGACACCCGAGCCAGCTGGGCAAAATCCGCAAAGCCTGTCTTGACCAACAACCACTGATTGAGAAAATCCAGCCACTGGACAATCGTCTGTCCGGGTTGTTGGATGATGAGCGAGGCTTTGAAGTGCTCGCTTAGCCAACCCAGCTCACTACTCAACATGGCTTGGCTATGTCGCCAACCTTGATCGCTCCAGAACAGTAGTATTCCTGCGAACTCGATGAGGATCGAGAATAGCAACGAGGCGATCAGCAAACCGATGATGCGTAAAATCAAGCCAATCGCCGAGACGATTAATCCCGGGCGCTGGATCGGTTGTGGTGGCGTGTTCTGGGTGGGAGTCGCCATCGTTCACTCCATTGCGCGCTGCAAAGTTGATGTCGTCACGACGCCTTCTGGATAGCTTTCTGCTGAATCAACACCTGTAGCGGGGCGAGCTACCCCACCTGATCCAGATCGAAGTTGGTTGTCGGGCCGCCACCGCTTGCACTCCACCATTGCCCCGCCTGCGCGTTGTAGGTGGCCCGCATTCGCTGGGTGAGCTCCTGCAGGTCCTTGGGCATGGCATCGTCGTTGGAGGGTTTAGGTAAAGGCATGCGGACTTTCCAGAGCTGCCCACCGGCCTGGAAGGAGAACATTTGCCCCTTGGGCAAGCTGACGATATGCGCTGGCTCGATCAGCGGCACACTGGTGCTGCTGACGCGATCCTGCGAGGACGAAGTGAAGTCTGTATTGGCCTCTGGATCGGAGGTGTCGGTGGCACCCGACACTAGGGTCTTGGTCAGCACGTTAACCTTGGGCAACTGCTGGGTGAGTAGTTCAGCGGTCGCGGTTTCTCTCACCCGCAGCATCTGAAGGGTGTTGAAATTGCCGATCACCTGGCCGGCCTTGGCCCGGTTGCCGATACGTGCTTCGATATCGCTAAGGGTCTGGGTGTAGGCGGTTACCTGGATACCGGCACCGCCGCCCTTATTGATCAGTGGGATGAACTCATCACCCATCAACTCGTTGAACTCATCGGCGTGGAGGTTGATCGGCAACTTGTCACTGTTGTTACCCGATTGGGGCAGGCCATGGTCAATGCCATGTTTGTAGATGTGGCCCGCGACTGAGACCAAGTCGGCGAACATGGAGTTGCCCACCGCGGCGGCCACCTCGGCGTCGGTCAGCGCATCCAGACCGACGTAGACAATGCCGCGTTTTCGGATGATCTGCATCCAGTCGAAGATCGGCCTAGGGTCATCCAGGTCGGTGTAGTTGGGGGCCAGTAACTGGGCGGTCTTGCCGGTGGTGAGTTTTTCCAGCAGAGGCAGTAGCGAGGCAACGATTTTGTCGAAGTAAGTACGGTCGTAGCGCACCGCTGAACGCAGTCCGTCCATTACCGGATCAAATACCCGCTTCACCGCCAGGTATTGCTCGATGGCCACAACCCGCTTTTCGCGCCCGATCATATGCCGGGGATGTTCTTCTCGGTGAGCTTGCCTTCAAGCTGAACGATCACTTCCCACGCCTTCGGGTCGTTCTTGGCGAAAAACTGCTGGGCGTACTCGATGAACAGTGCGTCGATGTTGACTACATGCCGTTGGATCTGCAGGTAGTCCGGACGCCGGCCTAACTCGATCAGGGCACGGGCGATGATGTTGACGAAACGCCAGGCAAACTCGCGAAAGGCCGCGGAGTTACCTTCGCCGCTGAGCTGCCCGGCGATGCGTGACGCCACTTCCGAGATACGCCCGAAGCGTCCCACGGCGTTGTAACGAGCGGATATTTCCGGCCAGCCTAGATGGAAAACATAGAACTCCTTATCCCGGCCGGCCCGCTTGGCTTCGACGTACATGCGTTTGAGCAAGTCGGCATCGCCCTTCGGATCGAAGACGATGACCACCTCATGTTCGATGCGATGAATGTCCTGGGTGATGTACACCTCGGCGAGTCGTGTCTTGCCGACGCGGGTAGTACCCAGCACCAGGGTGTGTCCGACCCGTTCGCCCAGCGGCAGACTGACTTCCGTTTCATCGGGCTCGACCCCATGCAATAGTGGCGAGCCACCTACCGGGGGCAAAGGCCGCAACGGATTGAAGGCACTGTCCCAGGCCGTGACACGGGCCAGTATCGAGAGTGGAAACGGTGCATGCTCCAGGCGCCGTTCGAGTCCACGGGCCAGGCGGTAGCGGGTCGGTTGGTCGACATAGTGGGCGACCGTCGGATCCTGGGCCTCGACCAAGCGCTGGTGTGCAGGCGGGTCCA
The DNA here is from genome assembly GCA_004000515.1 of Pseudomonas poae. Taxonomy (GTDB): domain Bacteria; phylum Pseudomonadota; class Gammaproteobacteria; order Pseudomonadales; family Pseudomonadaceae; genus Aquipseudomonas; species Aquipseudomonas cremoris. The sequence continues at coordinate 6,093,752 of CP034537.1, read as the reverse complement.
GCGAAAACCGCGACCATAAACAAACGTTTACGACTGACCGGAATCTGCCGACTGGTCAGCTCGTAACGGGGCAGCCGACGGATATTGCGCCGATAGCGCAGCACCTCCCAGGCTTGTCGCAGCCGGATCAGGCCGAACAGGGCATAGGCCAGCGCTGCAACCAGACCGATCTCGGGTGATAGGGCCACGGCCCAGGGTGAGTACACACAACACCGCCGCGGCGACGCAGATCGCCACGGTATATAGTTCGACTGCGGGCCGGAGTTTGGACTCGATCGCATGCTCGGCCATGACCCAGGCTCACTGTTCCAGTGAGGTGGCTGTGATTAAGACAGGGTAGTGCTCAATTTTCAGGCGAGAGGCGATGTCGTTGCCGTTGACCGGCAGGATGGTGATGCCCGGCGCGGCTGCTCGAATTCGGGCCAGGGCTTCAGTATCGGTCACTTCGACGGCGAGGCCGGCCGCCCCATTTCTTGCAGTTCAGTCGCACGCTGATGCAGCCAAGCCAACGATTGGGGATCCTCCCCGACCAGGAAAAATGGCTGCAAGCCCGGCATGTTCAGGGCGCGAGACGTGATCTGGCCGGGGCTCAAGTGGGAGCTGCGGATGGGCAGTATCCAGGCTTCATCGGCAAACGTGGACAGGTCCGCATGCATGGCCCGATCAGGCTGGCTCTTGTTGTTTATGGGCGGCCCGGAAACTTGAAAATGGAGTCGGGTGAAGTCGCTAGGCTGATCCTCGGCAACGTTCAGTTCCGGCTGGGCGAAAGGTGCCAAGAGCAGGAGGAAATAGCAGGTAAGAGATATGGGCTTCATGGTGGTGTGCCCTGTTCAAAGGAAATCAGCAGCTGTTCGAGTCTCTGGGAAAAGCCAGCACGGTAGCGTGCGGCCGGCGCGCCTCCTGCCGGACGGTGATAGCGCCCGGCAGCTAAGACCAATCACCGGTGGCGGCGTGATGCTCCTGCAGCAGCGCGGCGGTCACGGCGAGATTTCGGTAGGGATCAAGGGCTTCGCAAGGACTGGAAAAACGTTGTCCGTGGTAACCCAGGTTGGTTTGCCCGAGACCGGCATCGACCCGCTTGGCGTCATGTCGGGCGAGTGCCTGAAGCAAGGCGTGACAGGCGGCCTGGCGAGTGGCGAAGCGGTAGGGTGTTCCAGCGATGTTCAGGGTCCAAGGCCAGGGCAGCAGTCGACCACGGACGCGGATACCACTCTCCTGCAGCGCAATCGCGAACAGCACCGTTGAAGGGATGCTGGCGTCATGCGCCGCTAGTTGATAGGCAGGCGGCGGAAGTTCGTCAGCCCGGGCTGCGAGCATCGTCAGCATGAGCACAAGTCCACTCAGTCTAGGCGTTGCCATTGTCCGTTCACCTGTTGAAACGTGGCGGGCAATGGCCCCGCAGCACCCAGGCTGAACCAGCGACCTCGGTCATGGTTCAGGGTGATCTGCTGGCGCTGAACCTTGGCCGGATCGACGTCCGCTTGCCGCGCCCAGCGACGGACGCGTTCATCCTCGCCTTGGCTGCCCACCAGATAAATATCAAACGTCGTATCACTGCTTTGCAGACGCTGCGCTTCGGCGGTGCACGGCGGGCAATGGTCCTCGACAAACAAAGCTCGGCGCGGCTCTACCGGTGAGCTAGCGGTGGGCGGGGATGCCATACCCTGAATCGGCAACAGCCCAGGAAACAGCTTGGCCCAAGCCGCGGTGTAAGCGTTTTGGTAAGCCAACTCGCGCTCGGCGCGTTTGGCTTCCAACGCCACCTGCAATTCGGCATAGCGCTGGCGTTCTTGGTCGGTCTCTGCCTCGACGCCGAGCGCAGTCAGCGGATCCAGATTCGGGCTCCAAAAACCACGCGGGCCCGCTTGGATCTGTTCGAAGCGCGTCCATTCCTGCTCCGTGAGCCCCCAGCTTGTCGCCTGTTCAGGGTGCGAGCGCCCCAGCTGAGTGGACTGTGTGTCCTGGACCCGTGACGGTGTCGTGACAGGGTTAGCCATCGCAGCGGCCGTGCTAAGCAGTGAAACGAGACAGACGACGGGGGACAGGAGCGCTCGGTTCATGATCGTTTCTCAAGGGAGTTGCACGGTCTGGTCTGGCTGAGTGGTCATCGCGAAGATGGCCGTGTTCGGCTCCAGCACCTTCAGGTGCCAAGTGCCTAGCTGCTCGCCGCTGTGCAGCAACTGGATATCCTTGAGCGAACGGCTATCAGGAGGAGCGACGGCCAGAAAGCGCTCGCCACCGCGAGATTCGACACCCAACACGGAGAATGGCGGCGAGAGCGGGGCAGGTTTTGGGCGAGAGGCTTTTTTCGGCTTGTCCGAGGAGGGCGTCGGTGCTGGGAGTGGTAGCTGGGTCTTGAGGTCCAAGAGTTGCTGCTCAACGTGCTCAAGTCGTGCGCGTAGCGCGATCATGTCGGCTTCGGTGGCACGGTCTGCCAGGCCGTCGCGTAGCTCCTGTATCTCTTGCGCCCATTGATCCAGCATCGGATCGAGGGTATTGGCCTGTTGCTCACCGGTATCGACCATCTGCTTCAGGTCTTTCAATGCGTATTGCAGCTTTTCCTGGGCATCCAAGAGGGTGCTTGAATCACGTTGCAGGGTATCCAGGGCCTGTGCGCGTTGGGCGTTCGCATTTTCCAGCTCAGTCACGCGTTGATACTGGTTATACAAACCACCACTCAGCCCGGAGACCGCCAGGCAAAGTGAGCCGACAATGAGGGTCTGAAAGGTCGAGGCTTTCATGGCCGTGCCTCCGACTGATGGGACGAGGTTGGCGTGACTCGCACCGTGCCGCCATCATTTTTCTGCCGTTCGAAGCAGACCGAACGGCTGACCTCATCGATCGTGAGTTGCCAGGCGGGGCCAGCCAGCACTTGTAGCGCGCTGCGCAAAGAGATCGGGCCGAGCCGGTAATGGGCGGCGGGCAGAGGCCGGTTAAACAATATCTTTACTGGTTCGGCGGCAGGGCAAAGCGAATAACCCGAGCGCTGCAGCACGTAGTGCATCGCTTCCTGTACCGAAGGATTCAGGTTGGACGGAATGCTCACGTCAATGATTTGAGCGAGGAGATCACGTTGTTCCGTGGTGGGCTCGGTGCTGACCAGTGTATAGCGGCCATAGCGGAGTTCTGACGGATGGCTTTCGTCGGCCGGACTCCTCGATAACTGCGGCTGATTGGAGCTACCGTCAATCTCTGGATTAGTCGGCAATGGGTTTGGGATTTGTGCGGTGCAGGCACTCAACAAACCCAGCAGGCAGACAGGCGTGAAAAAACGCTCCATGGAAAAACCTCATGTCAGATTCAGTGCAGAACCTGACATGAGGTGAAGGAGCGATTCAGTGAGGAAGTTGATTCAAGGTGGATCGTGTTAACGCTGAACTCGTTGCTACTCATCAAAAATCGCGAGCCCATCCAAGACGGCAGCGTCGGGGTCGAAGATCAACAACCTCACATCCGCCAATGCCGCCAGATACAGTACGTTGACCAAGGCTTCCGGCGTTCCGGCGTCGAGCTGCTCTTGCCTCAGCGAGGAGTAAGGATTGCCCTCGATCTGCACCAAGTTATCGTCGGTCCAAGGCGTGCCGATCAGCTTACATCCGACGCCATTGCAGTCTGGCAGGGCAAAGGGTTCAAACAGCAGTCCGGTTGGCTTTGAGTCGAAATTGCCAACCCAGCTTTCCAGGTGGCGCAGCGCTTCGTCAGTGAGGTGTGCGGTGCTGATCTCCCAGGCTCGACTGTAGTGTCCTGTGTCGAAGCTCAAACGATGGACCACGGCTTGGGCTTCTTCCAGGGAGTACAGGTCACCGACGTGATGTCGCTCATCGAGCATTTCGCCAGTCACGTTATAGATCACTTGGCGCACCAGCCCGGCGGACTGGAAGCATTCTTCCAATTCATCCGGAATGGATTGGCCTTCGCTAATCAAGGCGACGTCGTCATTGAACAGGCAGGGAAACAGTTCTAACGCATCGTCGGGAAGATGGGCTTGTGTGTCGTGTACGGGGCGAAAGCAGGGAGGGCAATCATTAGCGTAGGCGATCTGTAGCAGTCGTTCGATATGCAAGTTGTCGTAACCGCGAGCAAATGGATTTGAGGCCCCCAGCAGAGTAGGGGCTTGGGGTGCGGGGTTCATGACGGTTCTCCAGAAGGGAAATGAACAAGGCGTCCGAAGACGCCTTTTGGGGGTTTAAAGCCAGCCATGCTCGGCAAGGGAGAGAGGACGACCTTCGCCGACGATGAAGTGATCCAGTACGCGCACTTCGATCAAGTCCAGCGCTGCTTTCAACCGTGCGGTCAAGGCGCGATCCGCCAGACTGGGTTCCGTGCAACCGGAGGGGTGGTTGTGAACGACAATGGCAGCAGCTGCGTTATGTGCGAGGGAGCGCTTGACGACTTGGCGGGGATAAACGCTGGCGCCATCGATACTCCCGTGAAAGAGGATCTCGAATGCCAGAACGCGATGGCGGGCATCGAGAAAAATTACACCGAAAACTTCATGCTCTTGTGGCGCAATACGCAGTTTTAGGTACGAGGCCACGGTGTCAGGTGAAGTCAGACCGGGGCCGCGGGTGAACAGCCGACGATCCAGGATGTGCAGCGCTTCGTTGATCAGCTGGTTTTCTTGGGCGATACGATCAGCCTCGACATTCGAGGTTTCAATCAGTGTGAGTTGGGTGCTCATGGGCTACCTCCGAAGGAGAAAATCCGGGGGTACACACCCGAGGGAGTGGTGTCCCCGAGGTTGATATAGAGTTACGGGCACTGCCCGATGACGCGCTGTTTACAGCCGAGTGAATCGGTGGCGTTGTCCGTGCAGATGTGAATCACAACCGTCGCAGGGCAATGGGGAGAAGGTTCTTATTCCACGGCCAGTTTCGGGATCGAAGTCGGCACTGATGGGCATTAGCCGAGCCAGCCCAAGATGGAGGCCAGAAATACGTTTCGCGATCTCATCTGTCGTGTAGTAGAGCGATAACGTGCTGTAGTCCTCGTAAGCTGTAGCGAACAGGCAGTCGTCGCAAAGCCAGAAGGATTCCATATGGGTCTCCTGTGCTGATTGAAGAAAAGGCGCTCGATTGAGCGCCTTGATGTAAACATCGTGGATTGCTCAGGCGGACTGAACAGTACGTGTGGCAACACGGCGAGCCGTGCGGGAAGTGGGTGCAGATTCAGGTTCAATCCTGGACTTTGCTGGGGGGCGGTATCCTCGGCATTGACATCAGTCGACTTTGGGGATGGCTCACTGTTTGGCGATTGCTCAGCAGGTGCTGTTGCTTCCTGCCTGGCAGGCGCTTTGTACTCGAACGTGCCGTTGACCTTGATCCAGTCGATGTACAGCAGACGACCTTTCAGGCTGGCGCCCGGTTGGCCTTGTTTATCGCCTTTCTCATAGAGAAATGGGTCAATCCACAAGTCGCCGATACGGAACGACAGCAAGACCTTTTTGTCGGCTTTGACGGCGTCCATGTAGAGGCGAATCAAACGTTCAGCTTCGCCCCTGCGACTTTGCAGTCGAAACGGGTGTATTCCACTGCATCAGTGGCACCATGCAGAGCGGCGATATCGCACGCCATGAACGGCTGGCCGCGGCGGACTTGTACTTCACGAACACGGTTGAGGTAGCCGATACCGACGGTGTGCAGATTGAAGTAAGTAGTTGCTTCTTGGGATTGGTTGGCGTGGGCCATGGTGGTTCTCCTGTTTCAAGGGAAAACGGCGACGCACAGCCCTGACGGGGAAGTGAGCCCCGTCAGGGTGGGTTAGGTGAAGGCGAACGATGAACGACTTGTCACCGGCAAGCCGATGACCATCAGATCGATGCGTCTGGAGAATAGGGGGGCAGCCGAGGAGAAATCCGCAGCAAATCTGCGGACCTAGGGTAGTGGGCATTCATCACCGCTGAAGCGGTAACCGCGCGAGCTTCCGAACGCTGATCGCACTTGGGTAAACCACCACGAACGTGGCGTAGCCTTGAAGGTTCAAGCTACCTGGGCTGGGCTGTCAACGACAGCGAACCACGCCCTTTGTATAAGCCTGTCACAGGAGAGCGTCAAGACGCTGCAACCCGATTTTTTAAGGCCGGAATACGGTAGAAGTCACTGGAATTAAGAAAATTAAAAATGAAGAGGCGGCCTGGCGGGGCGCCAGGCGAGGAACAGAAAAGCCACCTTTGACGGTCTTACGCAGTCGACAAGCGCCTCGCAACACTTGGTTTAACTGCGCCATGATTCGCCAACCGACCCTTGTCGTGGCCTGGGTCGGAACATGCTGGCACGCATCCGCGCACAAAGGGTGCCCAGTGTTTCCCCGGTGGGCTCCGGGACTGAATACGATCGCCGAAGCGGATGACCGCTGTTGCCGGGCAGAGGCAACAGTGGTCATCCGCCACCGTGATCAGGTCGAGCATAAAACGGGAATGAAATTCCGCAGAAGAGAAGGCTCCGAACTCTAGGAGTTCGACCGAGCTACCCGGAGCAAATCGGTCTTGGGTCGCCGTTGGCGATGATCCTGAGGCACTACAGCAGACAGGGTGGGACGAGGTCAAGGCAGAGAGCGCACCATTCTCATGATGATCGTCCTATGGCACATCATGAGCGACGCGTATCTTTACTGATCGACACCGTGCCCTTGCAATCCGGGTAGCGGGAGCATGACCAGAACGGCCCTGATTTCCCCTTTCGCCTGAGCATTGACGCGTTGCAGATGGGGCAGCCCGGACTCGTTTCGACCGCTATTGCCAAAGTGAGTGAGCGGCAGTGTGCGACCAACTGCGCAATCCAGTTCGCTTGCTTGGCAACGAACGCATCCAGGGTCAGGCGTCCCGCTTCGATTTCGTCCAGCGCCTGTTCCCAAATTGCGGTCATACCCGGATCTGCGACTGTGGCGGGTACCGCCTCAATCAAGGTATGGGCCGCGGCGGAGGCCATGAGGGCGCGTTTTTCTTCAGCAAATAACCGCGATCAATCAACCCCTTGATGATGCCGGCTCGCGTGGCTTCGGTACCGATACCGGTGGTGTCCCGAAGTTTCTGTTTCAGGCGTGGGTCGTTGACCAGCTTGGCCACATTTTTCATGGCCTTGATCAGATCGCCCTCGGTCAGTGGTTTGGGAGCGGCAGTGCGCATGGACTTGAGTTCGACGTCGTCCACTGCGCACTGCGTGCCCTGTTGCAAGACGGGTAAGGCTTGGGACTTGTGACTGGGCTCATCCTCCTCGGTGTTTTCGCAGAGTAAGCTTTTCCAGCCCTGGACCAGGATCTGTTTGCCAACAGCGGTCAATCGTTCTTCGCCACATTCCAGTTCGACCTGGGTTCGATCAAACTCATGATGCTGAAGAAATTGCACAAGGTAGTGGCTACGAATCAGTTCGTAGACATGGCGTTCTTGTTCGGACATCCGCGCCAGGTTTGTCGGCTCGGTGGTGGGAATGATGCCGTGGTGCGCGGTGACCTTGGCATCGTTCCACACGCGGGAGCGCAATGATCGATCGAGGCTCCCGAATGCAGGTCTGAGTGCAGGATCCGTTTTGAGCAGGACATCGAGTACCGCGGGTGCCTCGTTGAACATACTCTCTGGCAAATAGCGGCAATCGCTGCGCGGGTAGGTGGTGGCTTTGTGGGTTTCATACAGGGCTTGGGCGATGTTCAGGACTTCCTGAACGCCGAGCCCCAGCTTACGTGAGCAGACTTCCTGCAACGTGCTCAGGTCGAAGGGCAGGGGCGGCGGTTCTCGGAAATGCTCAGTCTGCAACGAGATTACCGTGGCGGACTTACCATCGGTGATTGTTTGGACCGCCTGATGGGCAAGCGCCTGTTGCAGGCAACGCCCCGCTTCGTCCCGTCCTGAACGTGGCGGTAACCACGACGCGATGAATCGCTGGTCCATCGACGATAGGCGCACGTCAACGGTCCAGTAGGGTACCGGGACGAAGCCGGCAATCGCCCGATCCTGATCGACCACCAGACGTAAGGTGGGTGTCTGGACGCGCCCCACTGACAAAACGCCGTCGTAGCCTGCCCGCCGACCAAGAAGGGTAAACAAACGACTGAGGTTCATGCCGATCAGCCAGTCGGCACGGCTGCGGGCGAGGGCTGAGTGATAAAGCGGGAAGGTCTCCTGACCAGACTTCAGCGAAGACAATGCTTTGCGAATCGACGCCTCGTTAAGCGCGGACAACCAGAGGCGCTGAACGGGGCCTCGATACTTGCAGAGCTCCAGCAATTCGCGAGCAATCATTTCACCTTCGCGATCGGCGTCGGTTGCGATGACCACGGTGGTAGCGTCACTGAGCAGGCGTTTGATGACCTTGAACTGTGCGGCAGTCTTGGGTTTGACCTCAACCTGCCACTGCGCGGGAATGATCGGTAGATGATCCAACGACCAATTCTTGTACTGAATGCCATAAGCTTCGGGTGGGACCGTCTCCAGCAGGTGGCCGATACACCAGGTGACGGTTGAGTCGGTGCCGATCAGGCAACCATCACCACGCCGGTTGGCTCCGAGCACCTTGGCGATGTCACGACCCTGGGACGGTTTCTCGCAGAGGAAGAGACGCATAGAACTGCTCCGGATTGAGTTCGGAGCAGCGTTGTTCGAAGTAGCAGGGGCGAGATATGAGAAACCTGAACGGCAGGTTCCTCATATTAGTCGGTGAGTGCAGCTTTGAATGGGCCGAGGCTGCTACCTCGTAGTAGTGTGGAGCTTCACGAGCAGCGAGTAATGACCGGCCAGGAACCTCGCGAAGGCGCAATTTTTATGCCTGAAGTCTGTTAGGGCGTAGGTGGTAGCCCTCTGCGTTTCTTGGGTTTCGACGCCGGTGAACTGGCCTGCTCTGTATTTTGAGAGGCCGTCGGTTCACTGGAGCGCTCCCGCATGACCACGCCGTGTACCCGGTGAGGCAGGATGCCGACGCGACGGGCCTCGATCTTGAAGGTCACCCGCGCATTGTCTTCGCTGTCTTCCCACTCATCGCGCACCGTACGACCTTCGACCAGCACGCGCATGCCTTTCTGGTACAGCGTGCTCCAGTGTTCAGCCTCGCGGTGCCAGAGCTCAACCGGCGCCCAATAGCCGCCCCGATCTTCGTAGCTTCCCTCGCGTGGAATGGGGTTGTCGAAGTACACATTCAGCCGTAGCAAACGCCGTGGCTCGTCATTGCCTGATGGAAATTCCTGGAACTCTGGCGCACTGCCGATATTGCCTTCACCGACGAAAAAAGTACTCATCGTGATACCTCCACTGGGGGTGTGAACTGGCGCAGCAGCCGTTCGGCACTGGCCATTTTGATCGCGCAGGTCGTGGCCTGGCGGTAGAGCGAATGCACCACGCTCATTTGCAGGTTCAGTGCAATGCGATCGCATTCGAAACGGTGCAATCTCTCGCGTACGGCCTGCGGCAGGGCGTTGTTGCAGATCTGGCGTTCCCAGACCGCAACCCCCATACGGGCAAAATCACGGGTGCGCCAACGCAAAAGGTGCTGCCCGCGCTGGTGTTCTGCAGCACCAATCGGATATCCAGCAGTGAGTAAGGAGGCTGTCCGGCCTGCTGCACTACAGCCTCCATCAGGTGACATAACTGCGCCTCGATTGCCCTCGCCACCTGCGCCAGGTGCTCCAACTCCCCCTTACCCTTAAAAGGTTTTAAAAGGCCTTTTAGGGAGGCTGCGTGTTCGAGCTGTCGATAGGCATCCGGTGTCAACGCATCGAAGGGCATTGGGTGAGCCGGATTCATGGGATTCATGCTTCGTCCTCTGGCTCATTAACTGTCGCAGACGACTCTTCCGCGTCCTCTGCCAACGCGTCGGCGTCATCCACTGGCACAGCACCACGGCGAATGATCGGCGGCGCGAACTGGGAGCGGCGATGACCCTCCAGGATGTCCATTGGGGGCAAACCCATCTTCTCGATGGCCGCAATGGCACGGGCGTTGTTCGCCGCCATATCATCGCGTGTGACGCCGGCATGCCGATAGCGCTGGGCCTGGCCGAATAGGCTGCGCAACAGATGGGCGCCGTCGTCGATCCAGGCTTCCATGTCGATGCGGCCGATCAAGGCGGTGTGATGGGCCAACAGGGTCCGGCGCACCAGGGTGTCGTAGTCGGTCAGTAGGTAGACCGCTAGAAAGCCCAGCTGGCTGCCGATGTACAGCGGCAGGGTAACTGGGTGGATGTTGAGGTTATCGCCCATGTCGATCTGTGTCGGCAGGTCCTGCCTGATCCGATCAAGCTGTTGGGTCAGTTCCAGCATCCCGGCTTTGGCCTGTATGAGTTTTTCTTCGAGTTGCACGATGGCCCAGTCGGCATACGGATCGTCCTGGGCCGCGGTTTGTTTGATCAGGTTGGTGACAGTGATGTAGCCGGCCATGCCCATGATCGAGTGGACGCCTTCGCGTGCCGTCCGACCTTGCCAGATACGCGCGGCGTGGTGAGTGTGCAGGGTCAGGGTGATGCTGCTGCGCAATGAACCTAGGTTGAGCTGATAGTGATCGGCCACAGTGTTGTCCTCGCATAAGCTTGGACGGGAACGTTGCGACAGATGAGGGTCAAGGACAGCCAAAAAGCTGAACGCGGTCTGTTCGGTTTGGTTTAAGAGGGCTAACTATGGAGACGTCAGTGGAAGGGTGTCCCGGCTTTTCCCTAAGAGTTTCATAGTTTGGTCCGACGTATTCGTAGAGTGGAACTCCATGGATTTGATGCCAGTGGCATCAAATCTACTGACGTCCACCGCGTTTGCCGCGCAGTTGGCGCAGCTCATTCAGGCACGCTTGGGCAAGGGCAGAAGCGGGTTCGCCCTGTTGTCGAGACGGCCGCGAGGGGGGCGGGTGGGGGCGGTTCTGCAATGGGTGATGGTTCGGCCTGACCTGCCCAAGGCCGAAAGTCGCCTTTCAGTGCACGCTGGATCAGGCCCATCAGATACGCTGCTGGCTTGCGGATTCCACCGGCCGCACAACGTGCCCCCGCTTCGTTGAGCACCGCCTGCCGATCCACTGGTTTGAGCTTGTTCAGCGCCACGGCGACGGCCTGACGCTCGTTTGGACTCAGGTGCAGCGCAGCGGGCCAGCGCAGGTTATCCACCGCTGGCGTCGCGCGCGGTACTGTACAAATACTTTCTTTTAATACAGTACAGGCGGCGTTCGGATTCCGAACGGTGCCGGAAAGACTGGCGTTCAGACTCGGTTCGGAATCCGAACGAGGGCCTGCACGATTCCGAACGAGGGCATTTTCTCCCGGTTCGGAATCGTGCAGAGCGGCATCGGTTGCCGGATCCAATCCTTGCTGCGCCCAAAGTTCGCCCCAACTGTCGAGCCGCGTCGGTAATCGATCCCGATCAATATTCGTGTCTTGGCGGACTTCCTCCACAACGTGCTGGGCGACAATACGTACCGCCTTGGTGGCATGACCGAGGGCATGTCCGACCAGCGCCAGGTAATCCTGATCCAGTTCCATGGCTTCGGCGGGGGTTAACGGCTCATCGTGCAGAACGTACAGCGAACCTTGAATACGTCCGCTGAGCTGATCGCGTCCGCGACTCACCAAACTGAGCCAGCGCGTCAACCTGAGCATCGTCAACACCCGAGCGATGGTTTCACGGGAGGCTGACGCACCGTAGGGCACGCTTGATAGGTAAGGCTGCAAATCCTCATAGCGCGGTGTGACCACGCCCTGACCGTGCAGCATGAGCCGAAACACCTGCCAGGCATTCCGTTCCAATGGCGTCAGCCGACTATCCAACAGCAGCCGACGTGGCACGACTTCGTGAGATTGGCCACTGAACAAAAAGCCCGCCTGCAGGGCCTGGTTGGAGGGATGTTCAGTGGTGGGGCGTGCGGGCCAACGTTCACTCAACTGCTGGGTGCATTGCTGCAGGACACGCTGCCAGCGACTGGAAGGGGCAGTGTTCATTTTCCGTTGCTGTAATGGTCGATCTGCTGCCAAACGATGGTCAAGCTGATCTGCTGCTCTTCGGCCAGCATCATCATGGCGTCGAGCTGATCCTCGGTACCATCTTGCGCGCGCAGCTGGCACCATCGCTGCCAGAGCGCATGTTCCTGGGCTTCGCTCAAATGCTGAGGACGGCCCTTACGGGTTTCTATCTTGAGCAGACGCCGACGCAGGGCGGTTTCCGAATGCGCCAGGCCGAAGCACTGATACATGATGGTGCTGCTGGCGCCGAGCTTGAGCGCTCGGTTGATCAATCGCTCGTTCTGCTCGTCGCGTTCAGATTGTTCGATCAGCCGATGCAGCACCGGTGAGTCAATCTTGACCTCAACCCAGGGTACAGTGGCATGGGCCAGGCGTGACAGCGTAGTGGGTGGTAAGGACTGCAACAGGTAGATGTCGTCCTCACCCAGTCCGAGTGCTTTGCAGCGCTGCAGGTTGCCTTGGCGCAACTCGTGTAGCACCTGGGTCAGCATGGCTTGGTTGAGCACATTGAAAGACAGATTCATAGCCGCTCCTTCGGTGAGTTGCCTTCCTGGTTAAGCGTTAAGTCGATCAGGCGGCGGGCCAGGCGGATCAGGCGATACAGTTTGATGAGCAGACTGTCGGGCAATCGCTCCAGTCCCACATCCATGGCGGGACGATCTGTGAACGGAAGTTGATAAACCCCCAACAGCAGCTGCCCGAACAGGGCTGAAGGCAGTTGCTTGCGATCCTCCCAGTTCACTTCGTCTTGAGCACGCAGCAGGGCCAGGAGCAATAAGTGAACGCCGGCCGCGCGAGGCGCTGCAAGATCAACTCGCTCGATGTTCAGGGCGAAGCCCAAGCCAAGCTTCTGATCGATGATGCTCTCGGGATGTCCAGCATAGGCCGCCATTTCCCGCGCCAGTGTGGCAATGGCGGATCGCAGTTGTTCGGGGCTATCCAGTGCTGGTGCGATGGTCCAGATGTCGTCGATCGCATAGGTGTCGAGCGAAGATGCCGCGTCGGTGGCGGTCTCGCGATCGATCTGTTCACGAATATGTTGAACGCGTGACGGAGGACTGACCGCTGATACGACCTTCGTTTCTGGCGGTGTGAGCGGTTCTTCTCGCGTTGGTTCGGTCTGGGGGCTGGCATCCGTTGATTTTGAATGGGGCTCGGAGGAGGGAGCTCCTGCCGCGGCGACATTAACGCTCGGCAGATGGTTGTTCTCTGAGGGCGTGGTCACGACGATGCCCGGCGTCGAGATGACCTGCTGGGTGTCGCTCAGTTCCAAGGCCAACATACGGTAGGACTGTCCGAGCAAGTGGCTCATGCGTTCGAGCAGATCATCCTGGAGCTGCTCAAGATCGAAGGATTCGGGGTCGGCATCGAAATAACCCAGTGTATCGAACCAAAAATCGGCGAACGCAACGGGGGCGGTTGGATATCGGTTCCAGGTTCGTTCAGCCTGGCTACGTAGACCGATCAGGCGCTCTATTTGAGGTTTGCCCAAACCGGCATACAGGGTTTGTGGAATGGCGGGCAATAAGTGTTCGAGGGTGTCCAGCATTCGGCTGATGTGCGACTGCGAAATCGGATAGCCTCCACCGGCAAGATGTCGTGCCAACTCACGTTGCGAGAGCACCGCTCCCTCTTCTTCGAGCATGGTTTTGAGCTTGGCTACCGCCAGAGCCCGTTCGATGAAGGTGAGTTGGCCGTGCAGATCGCTTTCAGCCAGATGGCCGAGTAGGGCGGTGAGTTCATTGGTCCAAGGTCGGAACAGGCAATGAATGCGGAAGAAGCGCTCGTCGTGGGTTTCTTGCCACAGCTCGCCGAGAATCGCCAAGCGCGTATTACCGCCGTTGCGGATGATGAAATAGGTTTCACCCGGGCGGCGGGTAATCGGTGGCGGTTGATCCAGCCCGCGTTCACGGATCGAAGCCTTGATATCGTCGTACAGCGGATTACGGATGAAGCGCGGGTTGTGTTCGTAGGGCCGCAACTCCTCCAGCGTGACCAACATAGGCGTGTCAGCAAGTGGATCGGACAGCCGCTCCAGTTCTGGACCTCGAGCGAAGTGGTCCTGATGCAGCTTGTCGGTGATCTGCTCCTGACTGAGCTTCTTCATAGGAACAACCTCAGTTAAGGCCAGTTACGCAAATGGTCACCGACCTCGAACTTGACGATCTCGGCAGTGCCCGAACCTTCGAAATGTCGGGAGAGTTCTGCGAGGAACCACCCCATGGCCGAGCGCCCACCCTGCAGGCGAAAGACAACGGTGCAGTACTCCTCGCAAGGTGGGTGGTGTGGTCGAATGGAGGGTGGAACGATGATGGGCAGTTGATCCAACATCAGAAGACTCCTAGCCAAACACGGTTGGCCTCAAGGTCGATCAAACACAATGACTGGGTGAGAAATGCCAGTTGGGTGATTCGTCTCATTGAGCCTCCGCGCATCGGCTCACCGAAGAGATCGCTTTGTGCCATTCCGGAAACAGTTCAATGGCCAGCGCTTGCATGGTTTCCAGCACTGATGGCGAGCGCCGTTCGCGTGACTGGCACGTCTCGATTCGGTGGACCGGTAGGCCAAGGGTGGCGGCATTGAGGTACGCCACTCGGTCTGGAACTACGGTGTCTAGAACCGAGATGTTGTTTGCCCCAGCGAAGGTCTCGCGCAGGCCACGGATGATCATCCGTGTGTCCACTCGAATAGAATTCACCTGGTTCAGTAGCAGTCGTAAGGGTGGTGGTGGAATGCCCAGGTGACGGAATGGTTCGAGTTCGCTGAGTAGCTTCAAGGTGCCGCGCTGCAGTTCGCGGGCGGCGAGCATTTCCGGCGTGATGGGAGAGAGGGCGAGGTCGGAGGCCAGGATGGCCATCTCCAGCAGCACGCTACGCGCACCTTTGGTGTCGATCAAAAGCACGTCATAGTAGGGGCGGAAGTTGTCGAGCAGATTGCGCAGCCGTAATCGCCCGTCAGGAGCGTGCAGCAGCAAGGTACTCAGCCGGCCTTGATCGTCGTTGGAGAGGATCAGATCAAGCCCTGCAATCACTGTCCTGGAAATAATCTGCGCAGGCATAGCTAGGTTGAGTGCGATGAACTCGTACGCACCTGCATCAGCCTTCTGGCTCAAGGCGTAATAGCTGGAGAGGGTGGGTTGGCTATCCAGATCCAGTAGCAGGACGCGTAGGCCTGCGTCAGCCAACAGGCCGCCGAGGTTGGCGGTCACCGTGGTCTTGCCCACGCCACCTTTAGTGGAAACCACCGATACAACACGCATGACATCAGGCCTGCTGGCCTAAGCGCTCAGCGACCCACTGCTCAATTTCCAGCGAGTCCCAACCGACCGCACGCAGTCCGATGCGTTTGGCTTGAGGGAATTTACCTTCTTTCATCAAGTTGTAGATGTGCGCACGCTTGAAGCCGGTTTTCCGCTCTACCTCTTCACGCCGCATGATGTGACGGTCGGGTAATTGCTGAGGCTGAGATATGTCAGTGGCTGTTTGGGATTGCATGGTCGTCATTCCTTGGCGCCGAATAGCGCATATTGGGAAGAGACCTGAATTCAAAAGCAGAAAAATCCGGCAGTCATTGCACTGCAATTGTACCTATTGCAGTGCAATGCACAGACTTACGTTCGGGAAAGGCTGCGCCGGGCGGCGGCGAATTTCTCATCGAGAGAGCGTTTGCTCAAACCTGGGGTGCCTTCATAGTGCGCAGTTATTGAATCAACTATCGCGGCTTGGCTATCGAATACGGAGTTGGGTTTTCCGGCTGGTGAGGAGCCGAGCAGGGTTTCGAGTAAAGCGCCGATTACATGCTGATATCCGGTCTCGCTGCGCTCACTGAGCTTGCCTTGTGTCTTAACGAGTGCGCGTAAACTTTCCCGTTCCAAACCGATGGCCGTGAGTTCTTCAAGGATCTCACGAAGGGCGGCATCACTTTGTTTGAGCGTTACCTCAAGCGCATCTCGGTCAGCTTGCAATGTCAGGTAAGTCCCAAAGCTGATTTGCTCATTCTCAGCGGGTAGTTTCCCAAATAGGAACGCCGGACGCTGATCAGGATAGTGATGAAACATCCACCATTTTAGGTCTGTATGCCTGACCGTGAGCAGCCGGCAGTCGATGGGGGTTCCTGGTGCTACCGTCACTCCGAAAAAGCCGAAAGGAAGCTCGTGGTTGCGCACTGCATCGAAGATTTTTTCAGTGTTGGCGTGGAGGCATGGCCATTGGCGGAAGGTTGTAGACAAGAGGGCAGGGCAATCTCCGATAGACTCAAGAATCTGAGATTCATGAGCCATAAGATTACACCAGCGTATGGCGGCATCAATGGGACGATAAAACACTTTTTCCAGCGGATTATGGCTATGAGGAATATACATTATGGCGGCCTCTTGTTAGAGGGAACAGATCCGCTAGGTACATTTTAAAGGCTTGCACTAGTCTGAGCTTCCGTGCGGTAACTGTCCCTTGATTAGGTTTTGCGTGACAGCAAATTGATATCCTATTTGTGAGATATTAATATTCAGTCAGATGTAGCCGTTACTCTTGGCCAGTAACATGCGCAATACGGCACTGCTCCCGATAAGGTAATAGGTGTCAGGCCGCTGCAAGCAAAAATACGTTGACACGTCGGAGTGATTTGATACCGCAGTAGCCTGAAACCCTTCCTTGGGTTGCAAGTTCCTCGGTCTCCTCGCCGCGATCCAACTATTGTCTGTAAGTCATCTAAATAGATGGTGGTGGACCCTTGAACGTGATCTTCCCGGTCAAAGTGGATAAGTCAGTTTCAGCCAGTAGGCACTCCCCTCCGGTCTGTTACGCACATCGCTTTCCTGCTGCCACTTGGCGGTTACGAACCAGCCCGAGGCGCTGTTGTATTTAATTGAAGGACCAATGGCAAAGGCACGCCCCTTGTTGTCGTTGACGCGATCACCGTCCTGCCGGTCGTCTGTGACCTGGTGATAGATATACCCCCAATGCCCACTACCCAGCCATTGCCCATGCCCCAGCCCAAGTCGTAATCAGCGTGGGCCTCCTGGCCTGAACGGTAATGGGTGGCGGGGTTCTTCGCGTTGAAGTCATACATCAATTTGATATCCATGTTCGGACCAAACGGATCGATGTAAGAAAACGCTGCCACGGGCTCTGCCGCCCAGTAATTGCGTCCGATATTGGCCTGGTTATCTTTATCGTACTGACCGGTGGGCGCGATTATGTCCAGCGCGTAGACGGCATGAAACTTGTCGCTGTAGTGATAACCCAGCGCCGGGCCGAAGATGATATCGCCTAGACCGGTGCGATGATCGCGGTTGCCGTTGACGGTTACGGTGAGGTCGACCAGCGGGGCGATGGCCTGGAACGCCAAGTTGCCTCCCAGTACCGTCTGTTGCGTTACCCACACCAATCGCGGCGCGATGACATTGGCACGCAAGCGAAAGTCAATGGCCTGAGAGTGCCCGCCATTGTCCTTCAGGTCGTTCGCGGCATAGTGCTCGCTGTAGACCTGTGCGTACCAGCCCGGTGGCGGCAAGGCGCCGGACAAGTAGTTCTCGGCACCCATGGGGTAGGACGAGCCGCCCCCTTCAGAGGCCCATGCAGTGCCAAGCGTGCAACTCAACACGCCAATGAGGAAAAACCGTTTCTTGTTATTCATGTGGTTATCCAGGATTCGAGGCAATAGAGCGCCCAGCCGCCCGAGCGGTAAGGAGCAGCCGTGGTTAATGAAAGATGTTGAATGCGTTGAGATCAGGCTTTGCGCAGTGGCCAGAAATCAAAGTACTGACTGGATACAACCAGCAGCGGGAAGGTCATGGCCAGTAACGCAGAGGCGAGCCAAAGTTCGTGGGTGTAAGTGGGCGCGCCCTCGCTCATTGGTCCACTGAGGATCGGCCCCATGGCCCAGTAGATGCGTGGCAAAACAGCACCTGCCAGGCAGGCGATACCCAATTGCAATAACCCCCCTGACGGGTTGAGTTCGGCGTTCAAACAACTGACCTTGAAACATCAGCAACGGTACCAGTGCGCCAAACAGCAGGGCGATGGCGCCATGCACCATGAACTTCACCGGTTCGATTCCCAGCACGCGAGTGCCCAGCCAATAGAGCAGCGCAGTCACAGCCATCGTCTGAACGGTGATGGCAACCGCCAGCAACCGTGGTTTGCGTGCCAGGGTGGCAGTGTTCAGTGGCCAGAAGTCCAGCAGCACACCGGCAAACACGACACTCACACTGGTGACTGCAAAGGCCAGTATTTCAAACGCTGCAAACAGACCTTGGGGGTCAAGACTTGCGAGGTAGAATGGGGCCTCGGCCATCGCGGAGAAATCGAACAGCACACAGAACAGCAGATAGCCCAGGCCATAAGCTACCAGCAGTGTCCCGACGCCGAGGATCGCCGGATTCTGGGTAAATGACGAGAGCGGCCAGCAGCGCCAGACAATCACGAACCAGAACGTCAGCAGCACGCAGAAGATCACATACATCAGTGTGAAGGGCGTAGGTGGCCCGACTTGCTGGGCCTGGGTATAGAAGATCAGCGCACTGACCGCACACGCCACGGCCATCGTCAAAACCAGCATTACCAGCCCCTTTGCCGGCTGGGGTAATGCCGCGACCCAGGCAGGGTATTGGCTGCGCCAGAGCATGGACAGCACGATCTCCACGGGCACGGCTACGACAACCACAAAGGTCACCCAACTGGCGAAGAAATCACCTTTGAAGCAACCGATGATCAACAGTGACAGTGCCATGACCACCAGCAACATGAGGCTGCCAAGCACCGGTTGTCGCGCCAGCAGGGCTCGGCCAACCTGGCTCGGCTGGCGCAGTGGGGTGGGGTTGTCCTGAGTAACGCTATTGTTTTTATTATTCATGCTCAGTGTTCCTGGTAGGGTCAGCCTGCTTTTTTCAGCAGGTCGAGGGCGACATCGACAATCATGTCTTCCTGGCCGCCGACCATTTGCCGGCGGCCCAGTTCGACGAGAATGTCCAACGTCTTGAGTCCGTAATGCTCGGCAGCGACTTCGGCATGGCGCAAGAAGCTTGAGTACACACCGGCATAGCCCAGGGCCAGGGTTTTCCCGATCGACCCGCACGGGGCGGGTCTGTAATGGGCGCACGATGTCATCGGCGGCATCCATCAGCGTGTACAGATCGGTGCCATGGTTCCAGTGCAGGCGCTCGGCCGCCGCGATAAATACTTCCAGTGGTGCATTACCCGCACCGGCCCCCATGCCGGCCAGGCTGGCATCGATCCGGTCGCAACCTTCCTCCACGGCGACGATGGAGTTGGCCACCCCAGGCTCAGGTTGTGGTGCGCATGAATACCGGTTTGCGTGGTCGGTTCGAGCACGTCCTTGAGGGCTCGGAAGCGCTCACGAATATCCTGCATGTTCATCGCTCCGCCCGAATCGACGACGTAGATACAGGTCGCGCCATACCGCTCCATCTTCTTCGCCTGCTGGGCGAACGCGGCCGGTTCGATCATATGGCTCATCATCAAGAAGCCCACCGTGTCCATGCCCAGGCCGCGGGCGTGTTCGATGTGTTGCTGGGAGATATCGGCCTCTGTGCAATGGTCGCTACGCGAACGATGCTGGCCCCCTGCCTTGTGTGCGTTGTCGAGATCGTGGGTAGTGCCAATGCCGGGCAGCAGCAACGTTGCGATCTTGGCGTGGCTGATGACATCCGCCACGGCCTCGATCCATTCGATATCGCTATGGGCGCCAAAGCCGTAGTTGAAACTGGAGCCCTGCAGACCGTCGCCGTGAGCGACTTCAATGCTGTCGACTCGGGCCTTATCCAGTTCGCGAGCGATGTCCTGCACATTCTTTATCGAGTACTGATGGCGCACGGCGTGGCTGCCATCGCGCAAGGTCACATCGGAGATATAGAGTTTTTTGTTCATTGGGGGTCCCATTGAGCATCTGAATAAATGATCAGGTCATCACAGTCAGGAAGCGTTCGTTGAGCACGCGACTGTGATAGAAAATTGCCTTGCCCAAGTGTTTTTCATCCCAGGTGATGGGCTTCTGATCCGGGTAGTGGAAGTCTCCGCCGGCAAATACTTCGTTGCGGTTGCCCGAGGGGTCGAAGAAGTAAATGGTCTGGCCATGAGTGATACCGTGGCGGGTTGGGCCAAAGTCCAGCGAGGTGTCGCTCATGGAGATTAAGTCACCCGCGCGCAGCAGGCCTTCCCAGGTGTCGATCAGGAACGAAGCATGGTGAAATCCGCCGATGTTCCCGTCCTCGATGAACGCCACGTCATGGGCTTTGGTCGACAGCGAGAGGAAGTTGGCCACGGCATGCCCCTCTTTGTTGACGACCTGTTCGGCAAGGTGAAAACCCAGTACGTCGATAAACAGTTCGCGGGTCAGGTGCAGGTCGCCGCCGTGCAGTTGGCAATGGTCGAAGCGCATGGCGCGCATGCCTTTGAGCCCGCGAGGCCAGGCTTCCGGATTCTTCTCGGCAATTCCCCAGCGGCCGGTGTATTCCTTCTCCGCATAGAGTTCGAACCAGTGCCCGGAGGGGCCGAAGAAACGCACGCGGCGTCCGCAAAAATCCAGCTCGCCGGCAGGGATATGTTCGACCTGGCAGCCGTAGGCCAGCAGGTCTTGAGTCAACTGCACCAGCGACTGATCGTCGATGACCTTGTAACCCATGAAATCCATGCCCGGTTTATCGGCTTCAACCAGCACCACTGAAAAGCGTTCCACCTCTGTCCAGCCCTTGAGGTAAACCCTGCCTTGGCTGTCACGGTGGGTCAGAATCAACCCCACCAGTTCAACGTAATGTTTGACTGAGGCTTCCATGTCCAGCACACGGATTTGAACGTGGCCGGGACGCAATATGCCTTTTTCATGATTTCACCTGTTTGTTGTATTTGTTTTTTCGGCTAACCCCCGAGGGGGCGCCTATATAGGTTCTTTCAAACGCTCGATTTCCAGATCGCTCTGGGGGATAACGCGGCACGCCAATACGAAGCCTTGCTCCTGTTCGCCGTCAGCAATATGTTGGCGGCTCATTCGCCCGCATTTGTAGTCCCCTGACAGGATTCGCACCTTGCAAACCCCGCAGCCGCCACCGCGACAGCCCACAGCAATGGTACGGCAACCTTCCAATTCCATGGCGCGCAACAGTGGGGCTCCATCGAGCACCTGGAACACGTCGCCGCTTACGCGTTCGCGGATGCGGTGTGTTCGCACGCACATCAGTCCAGGTTGCCAGGCAATGCCGTGGTTGCCGCCAACCGTTCGGCACAGGCCAGTGCTGCCGAGGTCATGATGTCCAGATTGCCGGCGTAGGCGGGCAGGTAATGCGCTGCACCTTCCACTTCGAGAAACACCGAGACCTTCAAGCCGCGTGTCAGGCCCAGGCCAGGCACATTGACCGGCGTGTCGATCGGCTCGAACTGCACCGCCTGCTTGAGCCTATAACCCGGCACATACGCATGTACTCGGGCCACCATTGCTTCGACGCTGGCGGTAATCGCTTCGCGGTCGGCGGGGTCACACAGTACGAACACGCTGTCGCGCATGATGGGTGGAGGCTCCGCCGGGTTGAGGATGATGATTGCCTTGCCACGTGTTGCACCGCCCAGCACTTCAATGGCTTTGGCTGTGGTTTCAGTGAACTCATCGATATTGGCCCGTGTGCCCGGGCCTGCCGAATGGCTGGAGATCGAAGCTACGATTTCGGCGTAATGCACCTGGGTCACCTGGGAGATGGCCTTGACTATCGGTATGGTCGCCTGGCCACCGCAGGTCACCATATTGATGTTGGTGGCCTCCAGTTCGTCATCCAGATTGATTGCCGGTATCACGTAAGGACCGATGGCCGCGGGTGTGAGGTCAATCACTCGAATGCCGTGTGCCTGCAATACGGTGTTGTGGTGCGCATGGGCCTGTGCGGACGTAGCATCGAACACGATGCCAATATCTTTGAATTCGGGTAGCTGTAGCAAACCCTCGACGCCGTCGGCGGTAGTGGCGACGCCCATGCGTTTGGCACGAGCCAGGCCATCTGAAGCGGGGTCGATACCGACCATTGCACCCATGGCGATGTGTTCGCCGTGGCGCAATACCTTGATCATCAGGTCGGTGCCGATGTTTCCCGAGCCGATGATTGCAACTTTGCAACGAGCTGTTGTCGTCTTCATGTGAACCCCAGACACTTATTGTTTTGGTCTTGCGTACAGCACTGGCTAGCGACCGCGTTGCTTGGCGGTCTGACCGGCAATACCGAAGTCGGTATTGGGCACTTCGTTGATGATCACGCGCACCGATTCGATTGGTGCGTCCAGGGTCTCAACTGCAGCGCGTGTCAGTGCTTCGATCAGGCGCGCTTTCTGTGCTTCGCTGCGACCCTGGATCAGGTGGACTTGCATGATGGGCATAGCATTACTCCAGACGAGTTAGACGAAGCGCATCGAGACGGAGCCCAAATGCTGATAGCGCACAGTGATGTTGTCTCCGGCCTGGACTGCGATCGCTTCCGTGGCACCGCCGGTCAAAATCAGGGTGCCTGCGGGGATTTCACGTCCTTGGGCGCCCAGCATGTTGGCGAGCATTGCGACGCTTTGCGCGGGGTTACCCAGCACGGCGGCGGCGGAGGCAAGGGCTACGACCTCGCCGTTTTTCTCCATCACGACGCCGAGATTTTTCAGGTCCAGTCCATGCACGTTACGATGGCGGCCTCCCAGTACGTAGCGTGCAGACGAGGTGTTGTCGGCGATCACGCTTTTCAGATCGAAGCGGAAGTTCTCGTAGCGAGAGTCGATGACTTCGACGGCAGGCAGAATGAAATCGGTCGCCGCCAAGACGCTGCCGACGTTGCAACCTGGGCCACGCAGGGGCTTGCGAGTGACAAAGGCAATTTCGGCTTCGACCTTGGGGTGAATCAGCCCGGCCGTTTCGATAACGCCGCCGTCGGCAACCGAGCCGTAATCAGTGATAAAGCCGTGGATCGGGTCGATAACGCCCATCTGGCGCATCTTGGCGTGGGAAGTCAGGCCCATCTTCAGGCCGGCAATCCGGACGCCACGGCCGATTTTAAGGACACGAATCGCGTCCTGAATCGCATAGGCGTCTTCCCAATCCATCTCGGGGTAGTCGTCCGTGATTTTATGGACGGCTCGGGTTTGCATTTCCGCTGCGTCCAGGTGCACCGCCAGTTGCTCGATAACGTCTTGTGTCAGGTTCATCAGGCATTTCCCTTCAAATAAAACGCACGCCGGCCGAGCCGATGCCGCCGATGCTCATACGCAGATTGTCGCCAGCTTTCACGGCAACCATGGCGCCCAGCGAGCCGGACAAAATCACTTCGCCGGGTTTAAGGGTCATGTCCAGCTTGCCCAGCGTATTGGCCAGCCAAGCCACAGCATTCGCAGGGTGGCCCAGTGCCGCAGCACCCGCGCCCGTCGAAACGATCTCGCCGTTGAGCTCAAGGGTCATGCCCACCAACGAAAGGTCAAGTTCACGGGGATCGACGGCGCAATCACCGAGGACGAACAGGCTAGAGGAGGCGTTATCCGCCACGGTGTCCTGAATCTGGATCTTCCAGTCACGGATGCGCGAGTCGACGATCTCGAAGCAAGGCATTACGTATTCAGTGGCCCGCAATACATCGGCAACGGTAACCCCCGGGCCGGCCAGTTCGTGTTTGAGGATGAACGCAATTTCGCCCTCTGCCTTAGGTGCGATCAACTCATTGGTCGCGATAGCGGCTCCGTCTTCGCGCAGCATTGCGCTGGTCAGGTGGCCGAAATCTGGCTGATCGACTTTTAGCAAGTCCATGACGACCTGGCCGGTCACGCCGATCTTTTTGCCAATGACGCGCTCGCCGTCGATTTCGACGCGATGCGCCAACACACGCATTTGAATGGCGTAAGCATCTTGCAAAAGTCAGGCTAGGGAAGCGTTCGGTGAGTGGGGCGATGGGTTGGCTATCCTTGAGCGCGCGATAAAGCTCATCACTTAACGGCTCGATAAACATGGGCTGCATAAGAAGGCCTTTTATTGGTTTAGTCCTGGTCCTGATGCGCAAGACCTGTAGGCAGCTCATGGTGTAAAAGTTAGACGATGCCGTCCAATGCCATATAATTACTAACCGATGCCGATCAGGCATCGTTGACGAGCCCTCAGGTACCCCCATGGAAATTAGGCAGCTGCGTTACTTCATTGCCGTTGCGGAAGAGTTGAACTTCAATCGCGCCGCTGAGCGATTGCACATCACTCAACCCGCTTTGAGCCGACAGATCCAGCAGCTTGAAGAAGCTATCCCTGCAGTGCTGCTGGAAAGGAACTCTAAGCGGGTGACGCTCACCGACGCCGGCAAGTCGTTCTATGAGCACGGGCTCAGGATTCTGGAGCAGTTGCAGCATGCGGCGGATGAGTCGCGCATGTTGTCAGTGGGCCATAAGGGGAGTCTGAGTGTGGGGATATTCGGTTCGGCGATCCTGGATTTGATCCCCCAAGTTCTGCATCGGTTTTCTACGATTTATCCCAATGTGAATGTCTCGCTGCACCCCATGGACAAAGATGCCCAGATCCAGGCATTGCGCGAACGCCGCCTCACCATCGGTTTCAATCGATTGGTCCCGGCAGAGCCGGATATCGAACAGGAACGGGTACGAACGGAACCCCTGGTCATCGCCATTCCGGCCACGCATCCGCTGGCAAAACGAAAGGAGGTTGAATTAGGGGATGTGCTGGACGAGCCTTTGATCCTGTATCCGCGAGGTGTTCGGGGCAGCTTGATGGTTCAGGTGCGCAAGTTGTATTCCGAGTATGGCGCGGTGCCCGTGGTTGCCCAGGAAGTCACAGACGTGACCACCAGTATCGCGTTGGTGGCCGCCGGGGAGGGTTGAGCATTGTGCCTAATGCGGCGAAAAACTTGCGTTTGCCTGGCGTGGTTTATAAGCCGCTGAAATGTCGGGGAGACTCATCAATAGAATTGATTTGCTTGTATCGCAAAGGTGACAAATCACCCGTTCTGCAAGCTTTTCTGCAGACGATACGGGCGTTTATTGGTGAGACAGATAGCTAGGTCTGATCTGCAATATGCCATGAATAATTGATCCGTCGTATTGAATGTAGCTCGAAACTTTACCTTGGTTTACAAACTATTTACGCCCGGAGCGATATTATCAATGGGTTGTCAACATCAAATAACATCTCGCGTGGACACACTTATTTGCCCGAACAATTGGACATCAAGAGCGAGCAACCATGGACGCCTTTCCTTTGAAAAACGTGATCAATCGTTATGCGACTCCCCCTGACGACGGGCTTTTTTCTAGTGTCTCTGATTTCGGGCGTGGCGCTGTTCTTCCACTGGGCATCTGGATTTTTCCATAGCATGCATGAATGGCTGAGTATGGTACTACTCGTTCCATTTGCCTTGCATATGTGGAAAAACTGGGGTCCCTTGATGGGTTATATCAAGCGCAAGACATTGTTTCTGCCGTTGTTGCTTTCGCTTGTAGTCGCGGTGCCTTTTGCTGTTTCAGGCATGGGAAACAATCGTGGTGGAAACCCGGCATTCGCCGCAGTACAACTAGTGACTAAGGCACCTTTGACCGACAGTGCACCACTCTTCAAGACTACGCCTGACGAGTTGATCACGAGGCTGCGTGGACGCGGTCTGGTAGTTGCTTCCTCCAGTGAAAGCCTCGAGCAGATTGCGCAGTCTGCAAACATGCAGCCTGCGCTGTTGGTCACTGAGTTGATGAATGAGCGACAGTAACCTCATTTGATGTTGACTGAAGCCTCTGCTCAGAGCTGTGCCGAGAGTCCCAGCAGCGGCCGGCTCAACTCTGCCACGCCCACTGCCAAGCCTGGCGCATAAGGCAGTACAAAGACCACTGTGAGCCCCCTCAGGAAATTATCCCGAAACACTCGGTGGAGACCTGGCTGTGGGTCTCAACCGGCGCTGGCGTCAAGAAACTCCAGTTAGTAGCACCTTCAGGAATTTAGGATGCCCCCGTATACAGAGCACGCCCGTCAGCCGGTGAATGCAACCTATTGTTTGTCGCGGACGCATTTTTCAACCACATGCCGGAATTTCATTGATCCAGTTTTGAATACCAAGCTCGTTGTTGAACTTTGCTTGCAGGCTGCTGGATTGGGTCAGCACAGTAAAGTATCTGGGGCAAAAACGCATTGGCGGTAACACGCATACTTCTTCACGCCTCAGCCTCCACCGGAGAAGTGGGGTCGCCAGCCTGAGGACATTCAACGAATCACTTTTCATCCGATAAGAAAAACCGATACCCGCTTAAGGATTTCCCAGAGGCGGAGCAGGCATCTGCGGCTTTAGAGTCACGCCCATCGTTCGACCGTCGGACTGGAGTTTGAAGCCTGTGCTTACGCCAGCGCGGTTGGAATTTCTACAAAAATAATAAGGTGAAAAAATATGACTCACGAACCGGTCGATATCAAAGCCTGGATCGACAACCGGCCTGTGGCCAAATACCAGTGGTTGATCCTTGCCTTGTGTTTTTTCGTTGTATTGTTCGATGGTTTTGATGTGGCGGTGATGGGCTTTGTTGCGCCGTCACTGATTCAGGAGTGGGGGCTGTCACGGGCAGCCTTTGGGCCGGTGATGAGTGCAGGCATGGTCGGCCTGGCCATCGGCGCCTTGACTGCTGGGCCCTACGCAGACCGTCTGGGTCGCAAAAAAATAATGCTGTTTGCCGTGACCGGTTTCAGCGTATTGAGCCTGGCTTGTGCCTTCGCCCGCAACCCCTACGAATTGGCCACTTTGCGCTTGTTGACCGGCATTGCGCTGGGCGCCGCCTTACCCAATACCACGACGCTGCTGGCCGAATATCTGCCGGAGCGTAATCGCTCGCTGTTTATCACTATCATGTTCACCGGTTTCAACATGGGTTCGGGGTTGGTGGCTTTGTTGCCGCCTGGTTAATCCCTAGTCACGGCTGGCAGTCGGTGTTGCTGTTTGGCGGCATAATGCCGCTGCTGCTGTTGCCTTTCTTGTGGTCGCTGTTGCCTGAGTCGGCACGTTTTCTGGCTGCGCACAATGCGCCTGCCACTCAGATTGCCAAGGTCCTGAACAAGTTGGGAGGGACTTTCAGTACCGCAACCAGATTTGTCATGTCCGAACCTCAGGTCCAGCGCAAGGCGCCGGTGCGCATGCTGTTCACCGAGCAGTATCGTTTTGGAACGCTGGCGTTGTGGCTGACCTACTTCATGGGCCTGCTGGTGATCTACCTGACCATGGGCTGGATGCCGACTCTGCTGCGTGATGGCGGCTTGTCCATCGAACGCGCAGCGACCATTACCGGGCTGTTCCAGATCGGCGGCACGGTTGGTGCCATCGTGGTTGGCTGGGCTATGGATCGACGCAATCCAAACGCAGTCATTGCCACTTCTTATGCATTGGGCGGTGCGTTTATTCTGTTGCTTGGGGCCTTCAGCTTGGAGTCGAGCCTGCTGGCGGTGGGTGTGATTGCTGCGGGTTTCTGCATGAGCGGCGCACAAACCGGGCTTAACGCTTTTGCACCGGGCTACTACCCAACCGATTGCCGGGCCACGGGTGTTAGCTGGATGCTCGGCATTGGCCGTTTCGGGGCTATTTTCGGTTCGTTGATTGGCGGCGTAGTACTTAGCCTGGGGCTCGACCTGCCAATGCTGTTTGCCATGCTGGCGGTACCGGCCTTTATCGCTGCACTGGCGATTTTGGCCAATGGCCGTGCACGTCGCCTCGCGGTCAATCGCGCGTTGCTGGCGCAATAATTTTTTTGAATCAAGGAACTCGTCATGGCACGCATTATCGGTGGCCTTGCTGTATCTCACACGCCAACTATCGGCTATGCGGTCGATCACGATAAACAGGGTGAGGCGGCCTGGGCGCCTATTTTCAGAGGCTTTGAGCCGATCAAGGTGTGGTTGAAGGAGCAACAGCCTGACGTGCTGTTCTATATTTTCAACGACCATGTCACCTCGTTTTTCTTCGACCACTACGGCGTGTTTTCGCTGGGCGTTGATGAGCGTTACGAAGTGGCCGACGAGGGCGGCAACCCGCGTTCTTTGCCGAGTATTGGTGGACACGCGGAATTGTCGCGGCACATTGGTGAAAGTCTGGTGGCCGATGAATTCGACATGAGTTTCTTTCGTGACAAGCCGCTGGATCATGGCTTTTTTTCGCCTATGTCGGCGCTGCTGCCATGCGATCCGCAATGGCCGGTAGAAATCGTGCCGTTGCAGGTCGGAGTATTGCAGTTCCCGGTGCCTAGCGCACTGCGTTGTTACAAACTGGGATTGGCCCTGCGCCGCGCCATTGAGAGCTACCCCGAGGACCTGAAAGTGGCCATTGTGGCCACTGGCGGTGTGTCGCATCAAGTGCATGGCGAACGATGCGGTTTCAACAACCCGGAGTGGGACGCGCAGTTCATTGATCTGCTGGTCAATGACCCGGTAAAACTGACAGAAATGACACTGGCCGAGTTCGCTACTCTTGGCGGTATGGAAGGGGCGGAAGTGATTACCTGGCTGATCATGCGCGGTGCTTTATCGGCCACGGTGAACACGCTGCACCAGGACTATTACCTACCCTCCATGACTGGCATTGCGACCCTGTTGCTGGAGAACCTGGCGCAGCCGGTGCCGGCCGAGGTCAATGCCCGTCACTTGCAACACATGGGGCATCAGGTGGCTGGCATCGAAAAGCTGGAAGGGACTTACCCGTTCACTCTGGAACGCAGCGCCAAGGGCTACCGCCTTAACAAGTTCCTGCATCGCATGATCGAGGCCGAGTGGCGCGAGCGCTTTTGCTTGAGCCTGAAGTGCTGTTTGAAGCATCAGGTCTGACTGAAGAAGAGCGCGACTTGTTGCGCCGCCGTGACTGGCGCGGGTTGATCCACTATGGGGTGATCTTCTTCGTACTTGAAAAACTCGCCGCCGTGGTGGGTGTGCCCAACCTGCATGTGTACGCCGCCATGCGGGGTGAGAGCCTTGAAGACTTTATGAAAACCCGCAACCAGCAAGTGCTGTACTCGGTGGCAGGCAAAGCCCCGCGCTGAGTTGACACTGAATATTTTTAAGCCAAAAACGGAAAACAATAACAATGACTTCCACTGTAAAACCACGCAGCGCCTGCGCGCTGGCGCTTGTCTGCGCGTTGCCGGTACCCGCTTTCGCAGAAGGCTTTGTCGACGATGCGAGCGTTAATCTGAACTTGCGCAACTTCTTCATCAATCGCAACTTCACTAACCCCGGCAACGCTCAGGGCCTGGCCCAAGAGTGGACGCAGAGCTTTATTCTCGATGCCAAATCCGGCTTCACCCAAGGAGCGGTGGGCTTTGGTGTGGACGCGTTGGGTTTGTACTCGGTCAAGCTCGATGGCGGCAAAGGCAGCGGTGGCACGCAACTGTTGCCAGTGGGCAGCGACGGACGTCCGGCGGATGACTTCGGACGTCTGGCGGTGGCCGCAAAGATGAAATTCGCCAATACCGAACTCAAGGTCGGTGAGTGGATGCCGGTGTTGCCGATTCTGCGTTCCGACGATGGTCGTTCGCTGCCGCAAACCTTTCAGGGCGGGCAAGTGACTTCGAAGGACATCGCGGGGTTGAACTTGTATGGAGGTCAGTTCCGCAAGAACAGCCCTCGCAACGACTCGAGCATGGACGACATGTTCATGCAGGGTAAATCGGGGATCACTTCCGACCGTTTCAATTTTGTTGGCGGCGAATACACCTTCAACGAAAAGCGCACGATGGTCGGCCTATGGAATGCCGAACTCAAAGACATCTACCAGCAGCAGTACCTGCAAGTGACTCACAGCCAGCCGCTGGGTGACTGGACTCTGGGTGCGAACCTGGGCTATTTCTGGGGCAAGGAAGATGGCAGCGCATTGGCGGGGGATCTGGATAACCGCACCTTTTCGACACTGCTCTCGGCCCGTTATGGCGGCAATACGTTCTACGTCGGCTTGCAAAAAGTCAGCGGTGACAGTGGCTGGATGCGTGTTAACGGCACCAGCGGCGGCACATTGGCCAACGATAGCTACAATTCCAGCTACGACAGCGCCAAGGAACAGTCCTGGCAACTGCGTCACGACTACAACTTTGCCGCGCTCGGCGTACCGGGACTGACCTTGATGAACCGCTACATCAGCGGCGACAACGTGCACACTGGCACCATCAGCGATGGCAAGGAGTGGGGGCGCGAGACTGAGCTTGCATATGTGCTGCAGAGCGGAACCTTTAAGAACCTCAACCTGCGGGTACGTAACTCGACCATACGTCGTGATTTCAGTACCAATGAATTTGACGAAACTCGGGTGATTGTCAGCTATCCGGTGAATATCTTCTGACCTTGTGTGCATGGAGCGAGGCCGCTGCATAACCCATCACTGCCTTCGGCAGCGCTTAGAGGTTTATCACCCGGCGGATCATCTCCATCAAGGCCTGAGCCACGGGTGAATGCAGGCTGGCAGTGCGCGACGTCAGGCCGATGGCGCGGGTGGTGTGTTTGAGCTCCAGCGGCAGAATGCACAATTCGCCGCTGGCGATCTCCGGCTCCAACTGGTGGGCCGAGACTGCAGCGAGCATGTCCGAACGCAGTAGCAGGCCGCGAATGATCGCCATGTCGCCGCTCTCAACCACCGGTTGCGGCGGCGCAATCCCGAAGGCTCTGAAGCAATCATCGAGCATCTGCCGAGCAGGCGAGCCTGCCCGTGGCAACACCCATTTAGCATCACCGAGTTCCGCCTGCAAGGCGCTTTTCGCATATAACGGATGGCCGCGTCGTGCCAGTACCACCATTTCTTCGGTCAATAATGCTTCGCCCGTTAGGTCGCTGGCGTAGGCGGCTGAGCGCAAGGCACCGAAGATGAAATCTATATCGCCTGCGCGCAACTCTGTGGCCAATAAATCAAATGGGCTTTCATTGGTAATGATCTGGATGGCCGAGTGCTCGGCCACAAGCCGAACAATGGCTTCGGGCAGGATGCGGGTACGGCCCAAGGGCAGGGCGCCGACATGCACCACACCTTGCAGGGTGCCATGAATGGCCGTGAGGTCGGTCTCGATATGGCGCAGTTCATTCAGTGCACGGCGGATCGGGAACAGCATTTCCAGGCTTGCGCGGGTCGGCAGCAAGCCCCGTGGTGTGCGTTCGAACAGGGTTTGGCCGCAGCCGCTTTCCAGCACTTTGAGGGTTGAACTGACAGCGGGTT
Organism: Pseudomonas poae; assembly: GCA_004000515.1. Taxonomy (GTDB): domain Bacteria; phylum Pseudomonadota; class Gammaproteobacteria; order Pseudomonadales; family Pseudomonadaceae; genus Aquipseudomonas; species Aquipseudomonas cremoris. Next base: position 6,062,660 of record CP034537.1, on the reverse strand, counting down.
GGCTCAAACCCAGCAGGCTGGACACGGTCTGCATGTGGTGGGTTTCACAGAGTTTGACGAAGACTTGCAGGCGCCGGGCCTGAAACAGGTAAAGCGGCTCGCTGAAGTGTTTGCCTGCGCCGGCCAACAGGCGAGGCACGCTCTCCAGCTCGGTCAGCACCCGTCGTGCACGGGGTAATAAACGGGTGCCGTAATCGGTCAGGCGCATGCCGTTGGCATGGCGTTCAAACAGCGGCACACCTAGCCGGGCTTCCAGCTCGGAAATCGAGCGGGTGACCACCGACTGTGCCCGATACAAGGCTTCAGAGGCTTTGGAGACGCTGCCGTAATCGGCCACGCGAACGAATGCGCGCACCTGCATCAGGTTGGGAAGTTCGGCGGTTTCCATGGGCGGGCGCTCTACCTTTTGGCCGGACTATGCCTCCCATTGAATAGAATGGCAATAAATAAAACGCATACCTGAAACGGGCTTACGCATTACTCCTGCGGCGGGCGCGGGTGCGATCCTTTAGTCAACTGTAGAAGGAGCCCCGAGATGAACGCATCCCATAAAACCGCACTGGTGGTCAGTGCTCATTCGGCCGATTTTGTGTGGCGTGCAGGTGGTGCAATCGCTCTGCATGCGCAGCAAGGCTATCGCGTGCACATCGTTTGCCTTTCATTCGGTGAGCGCGGTGAGTCCGCCAAACTTTGGCGCAAGGGTGAGATGACCGAACAACGGGTCAAGGACGCCCGCCGCGAGGAAGCCCAGCAGGCGGCTGATATTCTGGGAGCCAGCATCGAGTTCTTTGACATTGGCGATTACCCGATGCGCGCCGACAAGGACACGCTGTTTCGTCTGGCGGATGTGTTTCGCCGGGTGCAGCCAGAGTTTGTACTCAGTCACTCAATAAAAGACCCGTACAACTACGACCACCCGTTGGCCATGAACCTGGCACAAGAAGCGCGGATCATCGCCCAGGCCGAGGGGTACAAGCCGGGCGAGAAGATCGTCGGCGCGCCGCCGGTGTACAGCTTCGAGCCGCATCAGCCTGAGCAATGTGAATGGCGCCCTGACGTGTTGCTGGACATCACTGATGTCTGGGACAAAAGTACACCGCCATTCAATGCATGGCTGGGCAAGAGCATCTGTGGGAGTACTACACCCGCGTCGCTCTGCAACGTGGGGTGCAAGCCAAACGCAATGTGGGCATCGCCTCTACTCGCAACATCATTTACGGCGAGGGATACCAGAGCATTTTCCCACGTGTGACGGAGAATCTGGCATGAGCACTTTGATCGGAAAAACCGGAATTGTGCTGCGTAACATTCAGCGGGCCGAGGCATCGCTGGTAAATGAGCTAAGACGCTACGGCGTAGCTACCGTTCATGAAGCACAAGGCCGCAAAGGCTTGCTGGCGCCTGGCATCACGCCGATTCAGCGCGGAACGGTAATCAGTGGTTCGGTGATCACGGTGCTGGTCGCACCGGGCGACAACTGGATGTTTCATGTGGCCGTTGAGCAATGCCAGCCTGGCGATATTTTAGTGGTGGCACCGACTTCGCCCTGTACTGATGGCTACTTCGGCGATTTGCTCGCGACCTCGCTCAAGGCGCGTGGTGTGCGTGGGCTGGTGATCGATGCCGGGGTGCGTGACACCCACACCCTGCGCGACATGGGTTTTGCCGTGTGGTCGCGGGCGATAAGCGCGCAGGGCACGATCAAGGAAACCCTGGGTTCGGTGAACCTGCCGATTGTGTGCGCCGGGCAGTTGGTAGATGCCGGTGACGTGGTGGTGGCCGACGACGATGGTGTGGTGATTGTGCGCCGTGCCGAGGTGGCACAAGTGGTTGAAGCCAGCCGTCTGCGAGCTGACCTTGAAGATCAGAAAGCCATGCGCCTGGCCAAGGGCGAATTGGGGCTGGATATTTACAACATGCGCGCACGGCTGGCCGAGAAAGGCTTGCGCTATGTCGACAGCCTCGACGAACTCGAGGGCTGAGCATGAGCCAGACCCGTATTCCCTGTGTGTTGATGCGCGGTGGAACCTCGAAAGGGGCTTACTTTTTGGCCGAGGATTTGCCGTCGGAACCGGCGCTGCGTGACCGCGTGTTATTAGCCGCGATGGGCTCACCTGACCGGCGGCAGATCGACGGGATCGGCGGTGGCGATTCGCTGACCAGCAAGGTGGCGATTATCCAGCGCTCCGCGCGCCCTGACGCCGACGTCGATTATTTATTTGCGCAGGTCGTGGTCGATGAGCCGCGGGTCGATTATGGGCAAAACTGCGGCAACATCCTGGCTGGTGTCGGTCCATTCGCCATTGAGCGTGGGCTGGTGCCAGCGTTGGGTGATGTGACCCCGGTGCGGATCTTTATGCAAAATACCGGGCAGATCGCCATTGCTCACGTTCCTATAGCCAATGGTGCTGTTAACTACAGTGGTGATGCGCGCATTGATGGCGTGCCGGGGGGGCTGCGCCGTTGGTCGTCGAATTTGAAGATATCGCCGGTGCCAGTTGCGGCACCTTGTTACCCACCGGTAATGCGGCGGACGTGTTTGATGGCGTTGCAGTGACGTGCATCGACAATGGCATGCCGGTTGTTTTGCTGCGTGCGCAGGACTTCGGCTGCACGGGTTACGAGACGCCAGAGCAACTGGAAGCTGACGCCGTACTCAAGACACGGCTTGAATCGATTCGCTTACAGGCCGGTTTGTGCATGAATCTGGGCGATGTACGTCAGCGCAATGTACCGAAGATGTGCCTGGTGGCACCGGCGCAGGCGGGGGGCGCTAAGCACCCGCACGTTTATTCCGCACCGCTGCCACACCAGCATTGGCGTGTTCGGTGCGGTCAGCGTGGCCGCCGCCTGCCTGATCCCGGGCAGTGTGGCGACAGGTGTGGCGCAGGTCAGCGTAGGCGATGTGAAACACCTTTCGGTTGAACACCCCACTGGTGAGTTTACCGTGGAACTGCGCCTGCAAGACGGCCAACTGATCGGCTGCGGTTTGATGCGCACGGCACGTTTGTTGTTTGATGGCGTCGTGTGTATTACGAATGATTTTTTAGTGTAGAAAAATGCGCAAAAGAACCTTTTTTTATGTGTGCCTCGTCCTAAAATAGGTTTACACCTGCTTCAGGATTAGGCCTGCCTATCTCCGCTTCCGCTTTTCTTGGGCGGGTAAGCAACCTCGTATTTCTATCGGTACTTATCCTGAAATTAGCCTGTGAGATGCTCGCGCTCTGCGTGATGTTGCCAGGGCACTGGTCGCCAGGGGCATCGAACCACGTGTCCACCGGCAGCTGGAGGGGAATGCTAGGCGCCTAGCCACGGAAAACGCCTAGGAAGCGGTTGTTCAGCATTGAATGTGGTACGCAACGCTGAGCATCGTGCCTCTGATCATGGGTCTCAATAGTCCGGTCGGCCCCAGAACCTCCCGCTTCAATTGGCTGCCGAGTCGGCTGACAGCGAGGGCGCTTAGGTTGCGATGTAGAGGCGGGCGCCTTACCTTCGCTGTTCATGGACAGTTAAGCCGTTGGGCCAGGTCGGTGATCAGTCATCAGGCAAGTGCAACTGCACTTCCATGGCGTCATGCAGGAGTCGGACGACCTCGATCACGTCGTCGTTTGCCACACGATAGAACACGATATGGCGTGGGCTTTTGACCGTCCCATGCGGATGTTTGGCCTGCTGGCGTGAATAGATGAGGTGATAGCTGCGAAGGCTCGGAGCGAGCTCATCGAGGTCGTGGCTGCCAATGCGATAAGGCGTGCTGGCAAGCGCTTGCAGCGCCGCGAGGATCAGCGCCTGGTAGCGCTGGCGTGCTTGATCGCCGAACTGCGTCTGGGAGAGCCTGAGGATGTCGACAATGTCGGCGCGCGCCGCGTTGGAATCCGATACTGCGGCATACTCAGTGTTTCTCGCGCGAGGAGATCGTTGCCTCCTCGCTCAAGCCCTCGAGGTAGTGCTCCAGACTCCCTTCGTTCAACTGCGTGAAGCGCCCGTGCTCAAGGTCCATGATGCCGATCGAGGTCGCCTGACGTAGGGCCTCAATTTTGGCGGTGTCTTCGGCGACGCGCTGTTCCAATAGTCGTAAGCCTTCCCGCATTACCTCGCTGGCGTTCTGATAACGGCCGGACTGAACCAGATCCTGGATAACCTGTTCCTGGTGAGGGGTCAGCACAACGTTTCGCGTCGCCATAAGTAGCTCCAGCTTTCGGCAAACAGGGTTTTTCGATCATTGGCGTATTATGCCATTTTACCTGCGAACGCATAGTTTTTGATTTGTATCTGACGAACTGTGTGGTATGGAGTTCATTCTTTGCGTCGTCCAGCGCGTACTGAACCCGAACCGCGCGGACAAAATCCAAAAAAGCTACTGGAGGCGGGATGTAGGAGACAGTTTGGTTAGTGCGGGCTTTGTGCCTTCAATTGGACAAGCCTTGTTTGTTCTATCCGGCGTTCTCCCCGATCTTTTGCAATGCACTTTGGATATTGTCGCCAATATCAGTCACATCATGGCGCTCAGCTTAAGTTCAAAGCTGTGCTGGATGGCTCGCTTATGACACCGGCAAAGTTCCTCCCTATCTCCTCTCCCTAGCGGGACCACTTTGCGATGTCGATTTAGCGTGTTCGCGCTTGCTCTTAGGTATGCCCAGTCATGGGATTGTGGCATCTTTCGTATGGCGAGCGTCGCTGCTTGGTCGGGAGGAAGTCACCAACGCAGGCCTGCCACCACCGAGCATGTGCAAGTGTTCGTGGTCCAACGTTCGGGCCAACGGTGTATCTGCCAGAATCGCCTCCTCGTGAAGTTGTAGTGGTCAACTAATCCCGGACACGACGTTAAGTTTTTCCTCGGCCCGCGCTGGTGCCAACCCATCGTTGAATTGATGAGGCCGAATCCAGTTGTACCGATGCATCAAAAATGGCTTATATCGCGCTGTGCTTCCTGCGCAGTTCGATAGCCCACGGTCGGTATCCATTCTGTTTTCAAGCTGCGAAATACGCGCTCCATCGGTGCGTTATCCCAGCAGTTTCCTCGTCGACTCATGCTCTGGCGCATGCGGTATCGCCACAACCGCTGGCGAAAGAGTCGGCTTGCATATTGCGATCCCTGGTCCGAGTGGAATAGCAGATCCGAAGGCCTGCCACGCTGCTCGTAAGCCATATCCAGCGCTTTGATCACCAGCTCAGCGTCTGGCTTTTCCGACAGCGCCCAGCCCACGATCCGACGCGTACAAAGATCCAGGACGACAGCCAGGTAATGCCACTTTCCTTGAGCCCAAATGTAGGTGATATCGCCGCACCAGACTTGATTGGGCGCTGGCACGTTGAACTCGCGGTTCAATGTGTTCGGGATATCGAGTCTTTCTACTGTTGCTCGTTTGTAGGCATGGGAGCCGGGTTGTTTGCTGACTAAATCAAGCTCGCGCATCAAGCTACGCACTTTGAATCGACCGAGTTGCTCACCGTCTTCACGCATCAGCGACAGAATGCTGCGACTGCCCGCAGCACTGCGACTTTGCGAGAACAGCTCACTGACGCGACTACGCAATCGAAGCCGTTCAACGTCGGGCGTTCGACGCTTGAGGCGGTGGGCGTAGTAACTTGAGCGGTTTACTTCAAATACTTGGCAAAGCCAATCAACCGGCTCGTGGACGCTCAGCTGATTGATCAGCGCATACGCTCGTGATCTTCCGACATCAAGAGCGCGGTAGCCTAATGAGATGGTCACCCCCACACCCTGCGAGGGCTACGCTTTAGCAGGGTGTTTTATTTTCGGAGGGCATCATCATGAGCGAGTTAGCGCTGATAGGTATTGATCTCGGTAAACATACGTTCCATCTGCACGGCCAGGATAAGTCAGGCCGGGAGGTGTTTTGCAAAATGAGCCGGCGAGGAAATTGTTGGGATAATGCGCCGATGGAGCGGGTGTTCAGGAGCCTGAAAACCGAGTGGATACCGACCATGGGCTACACGACGGTCCAACAAGCTCAGCGGGATATCAGTCATTTTTTGATGCACCGATACAACTGGATTCGACCGCACCAATTTAATGGTGGGCTGCCACCGGCTCAGGCCGAGAAAAAACTTAACGTCGTGTCCGGGATTAGTTGACCACTACAGGAACAGCCCGCCTTCCGGTGACCACGTAAAGTATGTCGACGCCAATTCCTGCCAGCCGCGAAAGGTATAGGGCGGTAGGGCTTCGCTGGCCCCGCTCATATTTACCTTGAGCGTTTGCCAAAACTCCTCCGGCAAGGGCAAAGCTGCCCTGTGTCAGTCCTAGACGAGCGCGCTCCTCTCTCAGCCGGCTGCCGATCTCGATCATGTATTGCTCTCCTGCGACGAAGTTAACAGCTACGAATGAATGCCGGTGAAGGCCAATAGTATGCTTTTGAGTGTGCCCGAAAAAGTGAGCAGATGACGTGACGAGCGAATGCGTGACCAAGCTGACGCGGATCAGAAGGGTTATCGATTAGTTACTCTGATGAGGTGAAACTGGAGAACATCGCGCCGCGTCTTGTTAAGGAGGATATGGACAGCCGACGTCAAAAGAAATCCTAACGGATCGGTGATCTTTCCGTATTTGAACTCACCTGTGATCATCTTCAGCTCGCGGAGGGCACGCAATCCAAGAAAATTGTCGCCTACGTTGCCAGTTAGCGAGGCTGGTGACCGGGCGTCTACGTCTGAGAGCTGAGATATCAGACTCTTGAGAAGAAATGAATTATCCTGAACGAGCATGGTTTGGGCCTGCTTAGGCTACACAACGTAGAGCCCAGGTAGGTGGGCGTTCACCTTACGTATCCGCGTAAGCGTTGACGTAGCGAACTGACGTTTCATGCACAAAGCCGGTAGCGCGCGGGATTTAGGTGTGTCTCGATGATTCACCTACTGACGATCCTACGCAGTTACCGTCCAAATTTGCTCTTGAAATACCTAAAAAACAAGTCCAGCATTGAGTCTTTTCCGGCTTCGGCAAGAAAATAAACCCCTTAGATTTCAATGGGTCGGACGCTAGATACGAGTCTCGTTTCCCGCTCCAATTATTTTTCTATAGACTTCCATTGAAGTATCTAGAAACCAAAAAAAGAGGCTTCGGCCTCTTTCTTTGTTCCAGTAACGTCTACTCTGATACATCAATGTCCACGAATTTTTAGTACATTTTTTAGTACATCAATTCGACGCTTGGTCAATCATTTTTTAGAGCTGCTGGGCACTTTGAAAACTGTACAAAACTCCTTCCTTCATATGAGTGGAGTTAGTACGATGGTTCTCACCAATACGGCGATCCGGCAGGCCAAACCTCGCGCCAAAAACTACACCCTTCCTGATTTTGACGGCCTCGCGCTTTTCGTGACTACGAAGGGCAGCAAAAGCTGGCACTTCCGCTTCTCTTGGGCGGGAAAGCAGGCTCGTATTTCGTTCGGTACTTATCCTGAAATAGGTCTACGCGATGCCCGCGCTCTGCGTGATATCGCCAGGGGGCTGGTCGTGAAGGGTACCGATCCCCGCGATCAGCGACGCCTTGAGCGCAATGCCAGACTGGTAGTTCTGAAAGCCTCTCCTGAACGTTGTTTTAGCATCGGCGTTGCAGATCCTCAGTCGACGAAGGAGGGACTGCCCGAGGAGTTGGCTTTCGTGGTGCGCTGGGAATCCAAGCAGTGCTGAATTCGGTTATGCCAACTTTTTGCTCCACCGTCGCAGGGCTTGAGCAAGATTGCTTGCTACACGTCTGATTGCCAATTCGTGTCCTTGGACTTCTCGCCTCAACGCCGTTTGCTGAGCGACGGCACGGCGCGCTTCCTCAAACCTATCTATGCATTCGGATGAATGGAGCTTAGGCTAGAGCTAGGGTTATCACGACTATGCTAGGATTAGATAACGTAGATAACTGGAGAGGAGATTTCCATGAGCGTTACAGAGCAGTCGGGCGTCTCCACCTTGGTCGGTACGCCGAAGGAGGCTCGGGCTAGCTTGAGCCGCTCGCATGCGGATCGAGTGCTGGTCGTGTCTTTCGATCAGGTCAACCTCAATGTATTTGAGGCCTTGGCGGAAAACTTCGCCAATGTGGCTTCGTCGATGTATGAGGTACTGCAGGAGCGTCAGGACCCTAAGTCGCTCGAGCGCCTGGCCGAGGTGTTTGTGACGCGAAAGCCCCCTTCGCCTCGACTGCTCAAGGAAGCGGCAATGCTGGTCCAAGCCCGCAAAGCGGTATTGGAAAGCGGTGATTGGCTGACCGCCGCGGATATCGCGCAGGTGGCCCAGTTGAGTACCCGAAACCCCAGTGCCCAGCCCAACAAATGGAAAAAGCAGGGGCAGATATTTGCCATCAATCACGGTGGGGTCGACTATTTCCCTGGTTACGGCTTGGATCCGGATGCGGGTTATCGGCCGTTCAAGGCATTGGCCAAAGTCATTGAGGCTTTCGCTGGCCACAAGGACGGCTGGGGTATGGCTTACTGGTTCCGCTCAGATAACAGTTTTCTGGGCGGCAAAAGGCCCCAGGACTTGCTGGCGCCGGAGCCTGATCGGGTGATTGTTGCCGCACAGGATGAAATCCAGGGCGTTGTCCATGGCTAAGCAGCGTACCGAGTCCAGTGAGGGTAGGGCGACGCCTCCCACGGATTTGGCGGCGTCCGTTACCCCAGTGCCTGCGGCTACGTTGCACGTCACTTTCACCGTGATCGCCAAAGGCGATCTGCTTCATCGTGTGCACCAGGATAAGTATCAGCCTGATCAATTCAATCCTGGTGTGCACGGCAACGCACGCTTCAGCCCGATCCAGGATGATCAGGGGCGGGCGATTCCCACCTTGTATGGAGGCACGACAGTCGATTGCGCCTTGATGGAGACCGTCTTCCACGACGTTCCCCATACGGCTGGGTTTAAGAGCTTCGACAAGGGCAAGCTGACTGGACAGGTGCATTCTGCCGTCCAGATTAGCCAACCGCTGCACCTAGTGGACCTGTCCAGCGTGCCCCTGCGGAAACTGGGCATCACGCGCAAACAACTGATCGACACTGAGAAAGACCAGTACCCTGCAACGCGCAAATGGGCCGAGGCAATCCACCGTCAGTGTCCAGATGCCCAAGGGCTGTCTTGGGTGTCGCGACAAGATGATTTGGCACGTGCGGTGGTGCTCTTCGGTGACCGGATTCCTGACGGCGCACTCCATCCGCAGGGAGCGTCACGCAGCTTGACCGGCGACTCGACTGTATTCGACACGGTGCTCAATCTGGCAGAGCGGATTGGGGTCGTTATCATCGCGGGAAAAAGCTGAGTTAAAATGACCGAACAGTGGCCCCTGGAATCCGCTCTCTGAGGCTGGAATTGCCATTCCTCAGTCATTAGATCTTGCTGAGGACGGCGGGCTTTGATGGGGCACTAATAGATTCTTCTGTACAGGCCTGTGTAGCATCGACGGTCAACAAATAGGTCTTCTGTGCGTTCTAGGAGCGGACGGTGCTTGTCCCGGAACACGCAGCAATAACATGATGGCTGGCTCCGTGCTGGCCTAATGCGGAGTTCGTTATGGACGTCAACCAGATGTTAAATGATGAGCTGGTGAGCCGGCTGGAAGAGAAAATTCCAGCCATGGCGAAAGGCGCGATTAAGGCAGCCTATATCAATACGCTGGCGGCCGGACTCAGTGTGATGGAAGTCATGAATGGCATGCTCGTTGAAACAACAAACGACGGTCTGCACAAAATCATTCGAGTGGCCAAGCCCAAGCATAAGGTAGCTTCAGGTGGGATTATCAAGGTGCGTCGACTTCCATAACGCCAGGTTGAGAGTGGCCGTGCCTTCGTGATGTCGCCGCGCAGCGTAAGGGAAACCTGATACTTCGACGTATCAGCCTTGGTGCCGTGCGCGGAAGACAGCCATTAGGCTCCCCTATACATTGGGTCGTTTGAATCAGTTACTGTGGGCTCTCAGCTTAGCCAAGCACTGTTTGATTTACCGGCGTTCTCTCCAATGGTCTGAAGTGCGCCTCGAACGTTAGCACCAGTCTCCGTTGCATCATGGTCTTTTCCCTTCAAGGTGAGCTCCATCGCAGCGGCCTCCAAGGCGAACTGACTTTGATATAGCTGCTCAAGAACATCAGCGAATGAATATTCGCTGGGCATTGTTTCGATTCCAATCGAGAACTTGAAAGCTTAGCAGCGTAACGGGCCGAAATTAAAGGCCGAGGGGGCGGGCGGGTATTGCAGGGTCGAGATGCAGCACTCGGCCAAATGCGACATTCAACCGGAGCCGTTTTCAGGCCGAAACAGTGGCTCAGCCGAGCCTGCATCTCTTCCAATCGTGCTCCCAGCGTCGAACACACCGCTGCTTGCTCGGTGTCCACTGCGTTTGCGAAGCGCAGACCTGATAATTTGAACTCCAATAATAATGCAGCTTCAAGTCTTTCTCGAGGCTGGAGAAACGCCGTATTAGCGTTTCTAATTTGGCGCGAGATTAACGAACCCTACGTCCAACGCGAACCCGACAAATCTGGTTTTGGCGCCGTGCTTGTTCAAGCGATAACTCGCGGACAGCTTCGCGGCGAAATACTCGCGAATGGAATGCCGACGGTCTGGTTATCCGATTGGTATTTTCAGTGAAGGGTGAGGCTGCCTTCTAAACCTGGCCATTTAGAGGTGAGATATCAGAATGCCTGGAGGCGGCCATATGCATGGCGGTCTCGTCACCCCGCCAAAGGCTGGAAGCGGCGATGCCAATCATGGCGACATCTGCGTCAAGTTTACTGAACTAGCGCAACAAATAGCGATCCAGTGCCTTAGTGCCTAGGATAAGTCTTCCCGCGTTAAATGAAATTTATCCACGGTGGAATGCCGTCTTAGGACATACACTCAGGGGGAGCCAAAGCCGTCCATAACAGGCGCGTTTCAACCCCGGTGGATTGAGGATCAAGTATGTTAAATGTTGATGAGCTCCCCGAATGCGAGCCAAGTGAGTACGAGAGCTTGGTTGCTATGGGGACCCACTCGCTCGATGCCATTCCGGGGGCTATTTATCTATGCGACCGCGACGGTTGGCTCGTCAGGTTCAACCGCGAGGCTGTCAATCTGTGGGGAAGAACACCAGCGCTAGGTGAAAACGGGGACCGTTTTTGCGGCTCGTATCGGCTTTACACTACAGGCGGAACGCCGTTAGCTGTAGACGAGTGTCCGATGGCCTCGACCCTCAAAGCGGGTCTGTGTGCGCGTAACCAGGAAGTGCTGATTGAGCGCCCGGACGGATCGCGATTTGTAGCGCTCATGAGTATCCGCACGCTTAGAGATCGGTCTGGAATAATCCAAGGCGCGATCAATTGCTTTCAGGACGTCTCGGCGCACCACGCCATCGCCGAAGAATTGCGACGCACAAGCTCCGATCTTGAGGACTTTTTCGAGAATAGCGCCGTTGGCCTTCATATTGTTAGCGGCGAGGGGATTATCCTGCGGGCCAATAAAGCGGAGTTGTCGCTGCTGGGCTATTCAGCAAACGAGTACATTGGCCGTCACATCACCGAATTTCATCTGGATGAACCGGTAATCGGCGACATCCTCTACAGGCTCGGTAGCGGTGACTGCCTGAAGAGTTACCCGGCGCGTCTGAGGGCTAAGGATGGCACCATCAAACACGTAGCGATCACTTCCAATGGGCGATTTGAAGACGGAAAATTTTTCAATACCCGTTGCTTCACTATCGATGTGACCCGCGTGCATGACGCCGAGACTGAGCGCCAGGAGAGCGATGACAGGCTTGCGGCTACCTACGAGGCGGCAACCATTGGCATCGCCGAGGCGGGAGAGGATGGCCGGCTGCTGCGCGTGAACGATGCCCTTTGTACCATGCTTGGCCGGTCTCGCGAGCAGCTGCTGTCGATGACTTTCCTAGACTATACCCATCCAGATAGTGTTGAGCAGGATGCAGCGTTATATGCACTGCAGGTGGCGGGTGAGCTGGACAACTACGTATTACGCAAACGGGCCGTGAAGCTCGATAATCAGGCCCTTTATCTGGATGTTTATAGCTCGTCGGTAAGGGCTCCTGATGGCAGCTTTCGCTATGGTGTGCGCGTCATACAGGACGTCACACTGACCCGAGAAATGGAAAATCGGGTGCGTGAAAGCGAGCGACACATGCGCAATCTGCTAGAGGCGCTGCCTGCGGCGGTCTACACCACCGACGCCGAGGGGCGTATTACATTCTATAACCGTGCGGCAATCGAGTTATCGGGGCGAACGCCGCAACTGGGCGATCAGTGGTGCGTAACGTGGAAGTTGTTTAACACCGATGGAACCCACCTCCCTCACGATAAATGCCCAATGGCCGTGGCGCTTAAGGAAAACCGGCCCATACGGGGCGTCGAGGCCATTGCGGAGCGGCCGGATGGCACCCGCGTGCCCTTTACTCCGTATCCAACCCCTCTGCACGATGCCGATGGAAACCTGATCGGCGCTATCAATATGCTCGTGGATATTACCGAGCGAAAGCAGGCCGAAGACCGGCAAAAAAACCTAATTGACGAGCTTAATCATCGGGTCAAGAACACGTTGGCTACGGTCCAGTCCCTGGCGGCCCAGACAGCGCGCAATGCACTGGATGCCAAGGACGGATATACCCGGTTCGAGCGCCGACTGCTTGCGTTGTCGCGTGCCCACGACCTGCTGACGAAGCGGCATTGGGGCCTTACTCCGCTGGGGGTTCTAGCCCATGAAGTGTTAATGCCGGTATTGAGCAATGAGCCCGGCCGCGTCGTGATCACCGGTGATGCTATTGATGTTGACACCCGCGTCGCCCTGAGCCTGACGATGACGCTTAATGAACTGGCAATCAATGCGCTTAAATATGGAGCGATGTCCGTCGAGACGGGCAGACTGTCAGTGAACTGGAGCGTTCAATCCCAACTGAGCGGAGCGCTACTCACACTGGAATGGCGCGAACAGTATGGCCCCACCGTGTTCACGCCGGAGCGCGAAGGATTGGGTTCGCGACTGATGAAACGCTGTATCGAGCGCGATTTAGGCGGTTGTTTTGAACTCAACTTCGCCCCTGAGGGCGTTCACTGTCGCTTCTCGTTCATGGTCGTTGAGAACAAAACATGACCTCGTTCACAGGAATCAGGGTGCTCCTAGTTGAAGACGAGGGCGCCATTGCGATGTTGATCGAGGAAATGCTCGAAGACTTGGGATGCACGGTGGTTGCCTCCGTGGCCCAACTGGCGAAGGCGCTGCAAGTGGCAAACGTGGTGGATGTAGACTTGGCGATTCTTGACGTGAATTTGGCTGGAGAGCGAGTTTTTCCGGCAGCCCGGATTCTGCGCGCACGCAACATTCCCTTTTATTCAGCACGGGCTATGGCGTCAGTGGCTTACCGGCAGAATTTGCCGACTGCCCGGTCTTGCATAAGCCGTTTGCAGAGACGGATCTCCAGTTGAAAATTGCACTAACGCTGGAATGTTAGGCGGTAAAACGCATTTTGGACCAACGTCAAGGCGAACTGACAAGCCGTTTCAACGGCCGTCAGTCCAGATGGTGGCCAGTGTTCCGTGCGCCAAGCACATAGATCTGCATGCGTATGGGTAGATGCAGCGTGATGCTAGGCGCCAGGCCAGGGAAATGCGTAGGAAGCGGTTATTCAGCATTGAGCGTGGTATGCAACGTTAGGTTGGGATGTAGAGGGGGTTGCCTTACCTTCGCTGTTCATGGGCAGTTATGCCGTTGGGCCAGGTCGGGGATCAGTTGTTGGGCAGGTGCAGTTGCACTTCCACTTCCATGGCGTCATGAGGGAGTCTGACGACCACGATCACGTCGTCGTCTACCACACGATAGATCACGATATGGCCTGGGTTTTTGATCGTTTCATTGGGGGTTGACCTGTTGGCGTAAATAGCTGCGAAGGCCCGGTACAAGCCCATCGCGATCGTGGCTACCAATGCGATAGGGCGTAGCGGCAAGGGCTAGCGCCGTGAGGATCAGCGCCTGGTAGCGCTGGCGTGCTTGATCGCCGAACTGCGTCTAGGAGAATGTAAGGATGTCGGCGCGCGCCGCGTTGGAAATCCGGTATTGCGCCATGCTCAGTGTTTCTGGCGCGCGGGGAGGGTAGCCTCCAGGCTCAAGCCGTCGAGAAAGTGCTCCAGATCCCCTTCGTTCACTTGAGTAAAGCGACCGTGCTCAAGGTCCATGATGCCGATCGAGATCGCCTGACGCAGGGCCTCAATTTTGGCAGTGTCTTCGGCAACGCGCTGTTCCAATAGGCGCAACCCTTCTCGCGTTACTTCGCTGGCATTCTGGTAACGACCGGACTGAACCAGGTCCTGTATAACCTGTTCCAGGTGAGGGGGCAGCACAACGTTTCGCGTTGCCATAATTAGCTCCGGCTAGGTAAATAGTTTCTTTCGATCATTGGCGTGTTATGCCATTTTGCTCCCGAACACCTGGTTATGGATTTGAGTCTGATCAGTGGGCGCTGCGCGATGCTGGACAATGGCATGTGAAATAGTTTGGTGCCGTGGCAGCCTGTGATTGAGAAGTAGCTAGACAGCAGACGGCCACGACGGCGGCGTTTAGGGGGATACCCGGCGGTAACGTGGCCCTTCTATCTGATAACAATTAGAGAACGGATATCTACTACGAGCCAACCGTTGCCCCCTTCTTCGCTTCTTCTAATAGCCATTGAGCAAACGCTTGTATTGGTTGCCGGCTTAATCCGATCGGCTCGGGGAGGATGAGGCAGAAGGTTTTGGAGATGGTTTTTCCCGCCGGCCACGGGGCGATCAGGCTTCCTGACGCCAGTTCGGTTTCGACGTACAGGCGCGGTACTAGCGCAACGCCGAGACCTGCCAATGCGGCTTCTATCAACATACCGTGGAGATCATAGCGTGCGCCAATAGCAGGGTTGGTAAGCGGCGTACCCATTTCCAGAGAGTAGTGTTGCCAAGCCTCAGGGTTCTGTCGCCGGTGCAGACGCGGTAATTCGTCCAGTGCGGTTGTTCGTTTGCGTCCTGTCAGAAGTTTAGGATGGCAAACCGGAACCAGCACTTCATGCAACAGGGGGTATGTCCTCATTCCCGTCCACGCTGGGTGCTCGAAATGGATGGCAGCATCGAATCCGCTTCCGGCCAGGACGATGGGCTCCATGCGCTCGGCCAAATGCACCGTGATGTTCGGATGCTTCTGCTGAAATCGTGACAAGCGAGGAATGAGCCATCGCATCGCGAATGTCGGGATGGTGGCGATGTCCAGGCTTGCGCCATCGTTCGGTTGCCCCATCAAGTACTGGCTGTCCCGATCCAGGCGGTCAAGCGATTCGCGAACCTGTACCGCGTAACGCTCTCCGTTGGGCAGGAGACGGACACGATTGCCGACCCGCTCGAACAGCGTGACCCCGAGGAAGGCTTCCAACCGGCCAATCTGGCGACTGATGGCGCCTTCAGTCAGAGACAGTTCCTCTGCCGCGCGTGCAAAGCTGCCGTGGCGCGCGGCCACCTCGAATGCCATCAGCGCCCTGCTACTGGGGATCTTCCTTCGCATGAGCGCTCCTAGGCTGAAGCTGGGGATCGGCTTAGCTTGATTTTTTATCACTGAAGCATACCGAAAAAACGTTTTATACGTCGACTCCCTGGTTATACCTTGATTAAACATCAACCAAAGAGGGCCGGACGCATAAGCGGTTCGGTAGCGGGTGATTCCTATGATTTATATCGTTGAGTGCAGCTTCGCCGACCCAGCCAGCAAAGCAGAGTGGAATGATTTCTACAGCCTGGAAAAACTGACCGCGCTTATTTCGGTCAGCGGGTTCCATACGTCGCAGCGCTTCAAGGCCTTGAACACTGGTTGCCCTCTCTACCTGGCCATGCACTCGATCGATGGTTTGGCTGTGCTGGAGGGCGATGAGTATCGACAAAGGGCGGGGAAACTTCGCACGCTGGCAGCAGCACATCACCGATTGGCATCGCAATCTTTACGGCGGCCTTGAGCGTGCACCTGCCATCGGTGAAGGCGAGCATCTGATTGTGAGCGCAGTCGGTCCCGAGCCGCTCATCGAGATGGGGTTCACGCCTGAGCCGATATGGGCCGTCGCAATGGAGAAATTTCCTTTGAACAGATGGCTGGCGAAGCTGGATAGCGCCATTAATCTCTGTGTGGATACCCTCCCGAAGGACGTGCATCTCTATGCCCCGATGACCGCGCAATTGACGAGTCACGGTACTGCGGACGCAGGGATAGAGTCATACCTAACCTGACGAAGCCTAGCCGGTGCCAGGTAGCGTTCTCCCAGCAACCCGGCGCTGTGATTCTTGGCGCTACTGGCTGGCTATGAAGCCATAGGCCTGCGTGGCCGTTCTTGATCGGTTTGGGACATTGCGAGTCATGGTGGCGTATCCGATGAAGGATGAGCGGCGATACCCAGCATTTGCATCACTTCTTTGGACCCGACCAGCACTCATCCTGTAGTTGAGCTTTCTTTTGTTCATGGGCTTCTTTTCAAAAAGTCTTTTCATAATTTAGATGGCAACATTGCCCTTCGTGGCATGCGGCCACCATTGGCGCATTCGTAGAACGATGTGGCATACGTCGGAAAATGCACAAGGTTGAACGACGTCCGCTCATGGTTTGGCTAAATTTATTAAACAGGTATGGAGGCGGACAAACACCAAAACGTCAAACAGTACGGAGGAACGAGCGATGATTTCTCTCCTCGAGTTACGTCATATCATCGAGACAGCATTTCTGCCCACGCAGTGTGTCTGCACAATCGACGCGGACAACCGGCTTATGATCCAGCTGATCAACCCAGTTACCCAAGTGGAGGAACTGACGGTTGCAGGAATCGATCCTGTTGACCTGTCCTCCAGTCGCGCGATAGCGAAGTTTGTAGTTGAGATCAAGGAAGAGGCAAGACTGCGGCGCGACGCGTCTGTGCGATCTTATCGACGCGCTTAGCCTGGGCGGGGGGGACGAAAGGGGCCCGCATGTGCGGGCCTATATATCGGGTCGTGGGTATTTGAGGACAGCCAGCCACGCCATGTGAGCAAGAGCCTTTCGGCAGAGTCATAATAAATCCAAGGGGGTCAACGACCTGGACATATTCGAAGTCTCCCGTGATTATTTCCCACTCTATGAGATCGCGCAGGCCTATCAAACTATCAGCGGCATTGTCAACCAGGGAGACGGAAGAGTCGGCGCAACGACCGAGAGCTGAGATATTCCGTTCTTGAGAACGGTTGAGTGTTCCTGAATAAGCATGGCTGAGGCCTACAGGCTGTACATCGTAGATGTCTGGGGTGATCCAATGGTCCAGATATACGTTCATTCAGATTGTCTTCGCAGAGACAAGAAGCCCGGCGCTAGCCGGGCTTAGCAACCTATAATTGTTATCGGGGTTGTGCCACCCCTTCAAGAACTGTAGCGGATGCGTTTTGAGATCTGGCGCTGGCAATATTACCTAGCGAAACCACGCCCACTAGTCGCTTCTCACGACTGAGCACAGGTAAGCGACGAAGTTGAATATCGGCCATATTTTGAGCTACATGGTCAACTTCTTCATCCTCGAAGCAATACCGGATGTCTCCGCTCATTATTTCACTGACAGGAGTGTCCGAAGCCAGGTCCTTGGCGACGCCTCTAAGGGCGATGTCTCGGTCAGTAACCATGCCGATTAGGCGATCTTGATCTTCGATCAAAATGGCGCCGCTATCGATACTCTCCATCAGTCGTGCTGCGTATTTGATTGTATCGGTAGATTTAACTGTTCGTACGCCTGTTGTCATTACCTCTGAAATTTTCATAAAGAAATCCTCTTTCGGGACGGTGAAATGGGAAGCTCTCCCAATCTTTTCCGACTGTTTGAGGCAGACAGGGGTTCAGAATGGATCATGCCATCTGTCGGCGCAGATAAAACGAAGCGGTTCCGGTCGTCCGATCCGCTGGGATAGCCGGTGTGATTGATTTGCTTCAGAACAAAAAACCGGGCGCTGGGTTAGGTTAGCGATTGTTAATCCGTAATGGTCGAACGTGCCGCGCTAGCACGCTAGAAAGCGGCTCTCTTATCCGGTTTTTCGTAGCTGTCGATCCATCCATAGCGAGTTTGCTAATAGTCTTGGAAGTTTTTTCAGCTTAGCACTTATGCATCGTCCATCTGGATACATCGAGAATCTGACCCAAAAATGACCTCAACAGTCCGACTATACGTCCCAGCAGAAGCACGCCAATTTTGTGTTGTGGAGCCTGTTCAAGGCTCGCCGTATTTGCAGCATCACATTTTATTTTTCGGCCGTGATGGATGTAGATTGGATTGATCCAGCATTAATGGCGCAAAGCTCTGCAGCCAGGCGGGCACACTCAAGCACCTTCCTCGGGTGCGCCCGCTTTCGCTTTGTTAGTCGGCATTTGAAATTGTCCACATAACCTGCAAGCTGATCCTGAACCTAGGAAACTTTGACGTGCTCGCAATTCGCGGGTTTTATGTTCTAGCGAACTATTTGATAGTTTTACGGAAAAATGCGTCAAGTCTGCGCCCCATAAGTTGAGCGGGGCCGCAGCCTCTTTCAGGTCACGGCGCAGTTGCTGGGTTTGGCGAGAGTGGACATCCAGTCAATCCGGGGTGATTGTTTGGATACGGGATCAGGCTAGCTCAGGCTGAGTGCGTGCTCAACGAGTTAAGGCATCACAGCCGAAGGTGATTACGGATTGGTCTGCTGCGGCGTGTCAGATGTAGGCCCACAGGTTCAAAATGTCCAGCCAGTAGACTACTAGCGTAGGTCCGGGATCTGATATCTAACGCATTTTACGCAGAAGTAAGAAGTGACCGGGCAGTGCACGTTGAAATCTGCCCGGTCTCCTTTCCACACATCGCTCCTGTAAGGCCAGCCACCACGTGCACTGCATAAGTGCTAGGCAAGAGACGTATCAATAACTCATGTGGCGTAATTATCTTATACATTTCTGCCTTTATTATGGCATCTGGATTTCGCCCTCGTGTTAAACGAGGGAGGCGTTTAGAAGGCTTCCCTTCTATTAATTCGTATCGGCACCGTGAGCCTCGGACAGCGTCTTGGCATGCTCCAGATGAATCTTCAGTTTAGGAAGTGTTTCAGTGGCAAACGCTTTAATTTCAGCGTCCTTGCCCTCAGAGACTTCTTTCTCGAAGAGTGCAATCGTGGCCTCATGCGCCTTAACCTGATTGTTGGCATAGGCTTGATCGAAAGATTTAGCACTGCGCAGTTCCAAGATTGCCGCCTTAGCCTTATCCATCAACTCCGCGCTGTCTGACACTTTTAAGTTCTTCGCGTCTGCTATGGATTTTAGCTTTGCATTGGCCGCCGTGTGATCTTGGACCATCATCTCGGCAAAGCTCTTAACATCGGTGGCACTGCCTTTTTCTTGGGCGAGCTTGCCAGCCTCGACTTCAGCGACCCCCTTGGCGGAAGCTTCTTCCACAAAGTCATCATCCTGAGCTGCGAATGCACCTTGGGTGGCTACGCTGACAAATAGGGTAAGTGCGCAAGTTTTTAGTACGTTTGCCATGTTAATTTCCTCTTCATAGTTTGATGGACAGTAGCGCCCATAAACTTATGAGCGATAGCTCCGGTTTACGTTCAACGTTTCTTACGGAACGCGGCAAATAAGGTATCGCTAGCGGAACGCAGCTCGCGTCATGATGAAAAATCTGAGGTATGTATCCGCCCAAGTCATCCACCCAACCCCTCAAAGCCCGGCTAGCGAAGTCGCGCTCCCTACTCGCCCATACGGATGCACTACTATCCACCCAGCGTTTTTGTGCAGTTCTTCCGTAGTGCAGGACAGCGACGGCGACTCGATGGCCAGTTTGAAAAAGGTACGGATAAGAGGCGTTTCAAACCATTGACAGCCCGTCTTCTATGCATGCTAGTGGCCGAGATCTTAGCCGCTTGGGTCATGCTTCGGCAGCTCCAATGAGGCTCACCGATGCGTGGTTGAGTGACCTGCTCAAGGACATGGTGCACAGCGTCAAGTACGAATTTGGCTTGCGGTCCCGACTTGCTTTATCGAGCAGACCGTCGAACCGCGGATCTTGGAAACGCCGACACCACACGTGATCACAGGGATCGAAAATCTAGGCAACCGAGTAATCTTTACCCGCGTGCAGCCTTGGGCTGCCAACAGAATCATCTTAGCCCCGCGAAGATTTTTTGGTTGTTCACCGACGCGTCTCTAAATGTGGGATGACACAGAACGTGTAGCCAAGGTCGCATGAGTTAAGTCGAGAGAAGCACATAGGGGAGGTTCGACACGAAGTCATTTAATGACGCCGATTTAGGACGGCGGTAAAAAGCCACAGCGGAATATGCGGAAAAAGTCATCGACTCGGTCAGTGACACTCGTAGGTGGAGACTGCCCCTAGGGTAGAGCGGGTGACAGCTTTCTGGTATATCCGTTCATCGCCGTGCTTGAACCGTTTAATAGCTCTCGCCTCTACTGTTAACATTGTGGAGATGTTCATTATGTATGAAGACAGAAAAGCACAAGCGTTGACGACGTGGTACGAGCTCCTTGAGCACCCTGAGGTTCGAATGAGCGCTCCTGAACAGTATGACGAATTACTGCGCCTTGCAGAGGAGTATTGCGAGGAAGGGTTTATCACCCGTGAAGATCGTAGACGGATGATTGAGAAGGCTACTGCAAACTATAGGCGGGCAGTGGAGGGTCTAGGCCAAGGTATTTAACGTCATTTCGGGCGCGATCGTGTCGCACGCACGTACCCGTGGAAGATTGCGCAGTCGCGTCTTTTTGACTTTCGCCTCGCAAGCTGAAATTTAGCTCAGCTCCTTGACAGGATTGTTCTTTGCAAAGCGAAGGTCTTTGACTGAATCTAGTAACCGGTAAGAGACTAGACCTTCAAGGGGGGGATCATGAGGCGGAGAAAATTTGCCTGCCGAGGGCTTAAGTTTTTCCTGAAGGCTCCTAGCCGTTTGCTCTTGCCTGAGCACCTCCGGTAACTCGTCTGCGGCGAATTTTCTTCAGCTCTGGATTTTCGGGGACAGCGTCTCTTTCAGGAATAGAACACTTCTGTTCAAGAGTCCCAGCCTCACCATCGACATAATTGCGATCAAAGGAACCGTCCTGCGATTTAAGACGCATCTGCTTTGCTTCGCCTAGTAGAGAGAGCTCTGAGTGTAAGTCCATGCGCAGTCTGTCACCAAGCGCCTTGAGCTTATCCTGTAGCTGCGCGTTGTTGCTGATCGTCCGATGAGCGAAGTCTTTTATTCTGTATTTCTGCCATCTGGCTCTTACCCAAAGCCATTTTCGCGCTTTCGGATCTGGAGTACGCACTATTGGAGGCATCCTCCAGAAAGGCATTCAGAGTCACAGCTTGTACCACTGACCCAAAGACTTAACTCTATGTGACAAACCACTTCGCTCTGACCGGGTTCATTCTCAACGTCCTCTCCGCACGAAATTCAGGGCTGTTGATAATGCCCTGGAACATTGTCGCTTTCGTCAGGTTTGATTCTTTTTTGAACCTGTACATCAGTCATGGAGGCGCCCTTCAATTCAGGAAAGGTTTGTTTGACCAGCGCTTCTGCTTCAACGGGCGCAAGGGTTTCGCTGTCATGCTCCAGCGTCCGGCTTTGTGGCTGATTGCCGAGAATGAAACTGATGATGAATCGTGGTTTATCAAACATGGGAGCTTCCTTTTGAAGTCATTAATAAGCGAACTATCGCCGCATTGTTTGACGTTTTTGATCTGCAGGCCCAGGCGTAACGCGCGCTCCGATCTGACTATCGGAATCTTCTCGACTTACCCGCTGGTCGTCCGTCAAGCCGATGCCTTCGTCTACGGTATGTAGCTGTTCATCCGGAGGGACGTCCAAGGGCTGAACAGAACGATTGTGTTTTTTTTCAGACATGCATTCACCGTGTGTACGTGATTTTCGAGCTAGCTGCCAAGCTGTGCCTCAAAAGAGTGACGACCTTAGAGTGAAGGTTGTTCCTTTGACTTGATGAACGGTTTGCACACCATCGCCTCGGTCTTCGTACCACCATCTATGCTCTCTGCAAATGGTTTTGCTTCACCGTCTACGACTTGATTTACTGGCCCGCGCCATCTAGATACGGTTATTTAAATTTGTTATTTGCTGTAACGTGGCGACACATCTAATCGACCTTTAGCGTAAGCCTCAGCTGGATCCGATATGGGTTTCCAGATACCGCGGTCCCACACAATGACGTCGCCAGCACCGTACTGCCCTTCCGGTATCGTGCCTTCAAAGGTTGCGTAGTCGAGAGGGTGGTCTTCGACATGCACGGCCAGGCGTTTGGATTTTGGATCGAGCGACGGCCCCTTGGGCACCGCGCAGCTTTTGAGGGTACCGTCGAGCTCTAGGCGAAAGTCGTAGTGCAGCCGTGTTGCGTCGTGCTTCTGGATGCAAAACTGCAGCGCAACCGGTTCAACGGTTTTTTTCTTTGCTGCCTTAGGCTTTATTGCGGCGCCCGATGGCTCTGAGGTCGCGTCGAAATCACGCTTACGATTGTACTGATCAAGGGTGTTAGTGGTGTGCTGCTTGCGCGTCGCTTGCGTTTCACTTTGACTTCCTTTTTGACTTGGTTTGTCGGGGTGAGATCTCAATCCATGTCGGGGCGTGATCACTGGCGTGCTCTTCGCCCCGAACCCATGCGTCCACGCCGGCGTCTTTCAGGTGGGGAGCAAGCACCGGGTTCAGCAGAAGATGGTCGATGCGCAAGCCAGAGTTCTTCTGCCAGTGCTGACGGAAATAGTCCCAGAACGTGTACACACGCTCTTCCGGATATAGGTGCCTCACCGAGTCAATCCAACCTTGGCTCAACAACCTTTGAAAGCACTCGCGGCTCTCAGGCTGAAGGAGTGCATCCTTGAGCCACGAGCGGGTGTTGTAGATATCAAAGTCGGTGGGCACAACGTTGTAGTCACCCGCGAGGACAACCGGGTGTTCGCTGGCTTGTAGTGTTTCGGCATGCGCTATCAGATGCTCAAACCACTTGAGCTTGTAATCAAATTTAGGCCCGGGTTGCGGATTTCCATTTGGAAGATACAGGCACCCGACGATCACACCATGGACAGCAGCTTCCAGGTATCGAGACTGCGTGTCGTCTTCAGTACCAGGCAGGCCTTTATGAATCAGGAGCGGTTCGGAATCGCGCGCAAGAATGGCCACTCCGTTCCAGGCGGCTTGGCCATGGTGCAGTGAGCCGTAGCCGGCCGCCTCTAGATCGCCTGCGGGAAAAGCTTTGTCCTTTGCCTTCAACTCCTGAAGGCATACGATGTCCGGGCGCTCTTTTTCAAGCCAATGCAGAAGGTTGGGCAGGCGCGCGCCTATGCCGTTGACGTTAAATGTGGCGATCTTGAGGTTTTGCATTACCTCTATCCTTCTATGTACCTGAGTCGTCTCATCCGATTAGTTAAGGGGGATGAGTGCTAAATTCATTCTGAAAGCACTGCAGTAGGACGCGGTTGTACAAAACATCGCTGCAGCTCAGTAGATTTTTGATCTCGTTCTTTTGGAACTGGCGGGGTGATGGAACGTTCAAGAAAATGTAGCTGTGAAGAATTGATGGGAAGTATCGCAAATGCTAGCCGGAGGCATAGTCATGACCCTGAACCAGCTCCTATTGTTTCTCCCCTCTGCCTTGATCGTTGCCTCGTCGCCTGGGGCGAACAATCTATTGGCATTCGCCAATGGGAGCAGGGAAGGGTTGAGGCCCGCAATCCTCGCCTTGGTAGGTCGGTGTTTAGCGTTCGTGCTCCTCGTCGGAATAGTCATTAGCGGGTTAGGGGCGGTACTCGAAGCATCCGAAACTGCTTTCCAGATCATCAAGTGGGCAGGGGTTCTTTACCTCGTCTTTCTCGGTATGAAAATGATGATGGGTGGCGAAAGATCCGAAAGTAAGGAGCCAAGTACCGTCGGCCTCGCCGGAACCTATAGCTTGGGGCGTCGTGAGTTCATCACGGCGATGATGAACCCGAAGGCCATCCTTCTCTTCACAGCGTTCGTCCCTCAGTTTGTCGTGGCTGATTCAAGTGTCTCGATAACCAACCAACTGCTTATTCTCAGTGCTATCTACATATCCGTTGAACTCATGGCTGCCAGCGGTTGGGCGCTGGCGGGCAGCATTGTCCGATCCCTTCACGCTACGGCCAGGCAGCTCGCGATCTGCAATCACATAACGGGTGTCATCCTGTTGGGAGCGGCGGTGATATTAGCAACCGCCAGACGCACTTAGCGCTGGTCTTCCAACAGCTCGCCTGAGCGGCTATTCGTTTGGGCACCCTCTTTCGCCTCACCGGCAGAAGAGGGCATGCCCTTATTCGGTCGGCGACTCTGTAGCTATGTAATCGGGAACTTTAGCGAGCGCGTACCGGCGTGTTTGGTTTGCGCCTGGCACCGCCTTTGCGGGTAGTGCATCCAGTTTTTGAGGTTGACCAGTCGCCAACGCTCGTTCTACGGCGAGCAGCACTCGAACGTCCCTGAAGCCTTCTTCCCCGCCTGGTTCTGGCATTGAGTCGCTCAAAATGCAATCTGAGAAGTACGCCGTCTCGCCTGCAAACTGATCGAGAACAGGATGCGAGTGCTCTTTAGTCTGGTCACCGACAGTAGCGCGGTAGGTAATACCCACACCCTCGCCGTAACCGAAACAGGGAGAGGCTTCGATTTCGCCCTTGGTGCCAATGAGCTGGAAACGCTCGCTGCTTGGAAGGGTGTAGCTGATGGTGAACTGTGCCATGCGATCTCCGGAAAACCTAAGGCACACGCTTACCGTATCGGGGGTTCCCAGTGTGCTGTCGGGTGCGGTCGTGCCCACCGCGCT
The DNA here is from genome assembly GCA_004000515.1 of Pseudomonas poae. Lineage (GTDB taxonomy): Bacteria > Pseudomonadota > Gammaproteobacteria > Pseudomonadales > Pseudomonadaceae > Aquipseudomonas > Aquipseudomonas cremoris. The sequence continues at coordinate 6,037,857 of CP034537.1, read as the reverse complement.
GACCTCGATGGGCTCCTCACCCAATAGCTGTCGCACCATATTCAGCGGGTACGGCCCCATATCGAGTACAGGGCCTGCTGCGAAGCCGTTCTGCATCCGATGGTTGGTTGGTTTGACCGTCTGTGTGAATGTCGACGTGAACAGGCGGGGTTGCCCGAAGTCTCCGGCATGCACGCGCTCGATCATTTCGAGGGTGCCTGGCTCAAAATGCAGGCGGTAAGCAATCATGAACTTTGCATTCGAGCGATGCGCCGCTGCCTGCATTGCCTTGCAATCATCCTCATTGGAGGCCATGGGCTTTTCCAACAGCACATGTATGCCTGCTTGCAGGGCGGGCACTACAAATTCGCGGTGCATGAAGTTGGGCGTTGCGACATAGACGGCATCGATCTCACCGGACGCCAACAATTCGCCGTATTGCGTGTAGCTGTAGCTTTTCAGGGCGTAGCGTTTGGCTAGCTTGTCTGCCTTGATTGGATCGCCCGTTACCAGGGCTGTCAGGATGGAATTCTCGGTCTGTCCAACCCCTGGCATAAAGGCGCCTTGGGATATCGATCCGCCCCCGACCACTGCGTAACGAATTTTGCCGTTCAAATCGGGCATGTGAGCCTCCTTGTGCTTAGGCAATCAACGTGTCGCCTGCTAGATGTCGTCCATGTCGATCACCAAAGAGTTCCATTTAGATAGAGGCGAAAGCGGGCAAGAATCTCATCCGCTCAGTTCAGAATGAGGGCGAACCTCAAGCTCATGTGGGGCATCGGTATCGGACGGCTCGAGATTGCCCTGATCACTTTTACCTAGAGAACTGTACTGGTCACGAAGCTTTCTGAGCTCTTTTGAACTCATGCTTTCTAAGCAGAGACTCGCGTTTTGTGCCTCCTTGGTGGCTCGAATCAGCTCGTCAATTTTGAGATGCAAAATGTCATTGTCGCGGTTTTGCGTATTTTGGATAAGAAATACCATCAGGAACGTGATGATGGTCGTCGACGTGTTGATGATGAGTTGCCACGTGTCGTTGTAATGGAAGTACGGCCCTGTGATCCCCCAGACGCCTATCAAAACGATAGCCAAAAGAAAGGTTTTTGAGCTGCCTGCCCAGTTGGAAAGTGCTTGGCAGAACCGTGCGAATTTCATGATGTGGACTCCTGTTGTGTGTACAAATAGACCGCCCAAAAGCTTGAAATTCTTTCTTACATTTTAACCGTTCGTCGGCTACCGAAGTTACCGCATAAGAGGTGGGCGTCCCATGGCGCTCTAAATTTTATTCGTTGGAAATCTTTGGAATGTTCCGCTTCTGTAGTGGTCGATCGAACAACGCCCTGTTGAGTTCAGCTCATGCCCATCGCAAATGAAATAGTCCAATACTTGCGTGAGCACGCCTTGGTCGTGACCACTGCAGAGTCCTGCACCGCAGGTAAAATCGTGACGCTGTTGTCTGGAGTGGAAGGCAGCGGCGAATTCATCGAATGTGGTTATGTGGTCTATTCGCCACAGGCCAAGCAACGATTGCTCCATGTCAGCCCCCAGACTATCGAGACGTTCAACCTGACGAGCGTCGAGGTCGCTAAGGAAATGGCGAAGGGGGCTTTACGAGACAGCACTGCAAATGCCGCCATCGCGACTACGGGGATACTCGGCCCCGACGATGTGGATGGAATTCCTGCGGGCACAATTTGTTTTGCCTGGGCGTTTCAGTCCGATGAAAAGTGCTATCTCTTCAGTCACGAGCACCGATTCTCCGGCGGACGTTGTCGGGTTCAAGAGGAAGCCACGGAATACGCATTACGCCAGCTTCTCACTTTCATCGCCGCGCACGGCTCGGCGATACAGGTGAAGCCTGATGAGCGAAGACGCCGATCATCCAGACTTGAAAAGCCGAAACCGTCCCCTTCGTGAGGACATGGCCTATCAATTGAAAGTTTGGCGTTTCGAGCGGGTCGGCTGGTACGTGTTGGTTCTAATTTTGGTGATGGCGCTCGGGGGCGTGTTTTCCAGAGGACTGCTCAGTTCGAGAGATGTGCGTAGCGACGATGGGAAGGTGAGGGTCGAATATGAAATGTTTCATCGAAACGGCTCTACCAACTCAATGAAAATCACGCTAACAGAAAGGCCAAACTCACCCGTTGAGCTGGAGCTGGCTGGGCAGTTGCTAGAGGGCTTCAGCATTGAAACATTACAACCTCAACCGTTGCGCTCACGAAGCTCTTCTCAAGGCATGAAACTCTGGATGCAAACTGATGCTGATGGACAGGCGACGCTGTACATCACTTTGCGCGGCGACGCGGTCGGTCTCTTCCGCAGCCAAATCACCTCATCTGGCACTCGCAGCGTAAGGCTTGTTCAATTCATTTTTCCTTAGGTGGCCTATGGACTCTGTCTTACGTGCAGGAGCAATGTATTTAGCCCTTATGGTGCTCTTCAAGATTGCTGGGCGTCGCTCATTGGCAGAGCTGACGACCTTCGATTTCGTCTTGCTGATGATGATCGGCGAAGCCACCAGCAAGCGCTGCTGGGCGATGATTTTTCCATTACCAACGGCATACTCGTCATCGTGACGCTGATCGCCATTGATGTTGGTCTGTCGCTGCTTAAACAGCGTTCTGGCTGGTATCAAGGCTGATCGATGGCGAGCCAACGATCATCGTCGAGAATGGCAAGCTCCTGCACAAACGCCTGCGGCACGCTCGATTAGTCGAAGCTGATGTAATGGAGGCTGCGCGCTCCAGCCAAGGTATCGAGCGGCTGGAAGAGATCAAGTTCGCGATAATTGAGCGCAACGGAAAAATCTCCATCATTGCCAAAGAAAATTAAAACCCAGACCCGTGCTTGCTGGAGGCTTGTGATTTTCTTGGAACGTCCGTATTCGATCGGGGCCTAAGCGTTAACACCCTAAGGAGGGCTAAATCATGTCTGAAGCCACCAGCTATTTTGCGATTGCTGTCGCCGTGTTCATTCTGCTTGTCGATCTATGGGCCATTGTCAGCGTGTTTCGGAGCGACAAAACCGTAGGGATAAAAGCCGCGTGGGCGCTCGGTCTGATCATTTTCCCGGTATTGGGTTTGGTCGTCTGGGGAGTCGCCGGACCACGGGGGATCAAGGAGGGGCCATCTTCGCCCGAGCACAGCAAAGGCTGACTGCAATCTTTGCGAATCAGAGCCTCTGCATTTAACGCGAAAGGTGGTTTCCCATTGCTGCGTTTCATGCTCATAACGCAGAAAGCTGTGGAGGAAAAATGTCAGAGCCCTCTCCATCGTTTGGAGCGCCTTTGCGCGCTTGGTTCGTACACATTTCCCGCTCGGGGTGGGGAGGATTGTCCTTTTGGATACTCTTGTTGTGTGTGGCTGTTTTCCTGATCGTCTGCGGTTATGGCGCATTCATCGGTGTCAATAAGGCGAATCTCCACCTTGCTTTTCTGGGCGGACTTTCCGGTTTCGCTGCGACAGCTATCGGCGCAGCCGCAGCCATAGCATTGCGAGATATCGCCGCCCGTACGCAAGACATCATGCTTGGCTTTGCCGCCGGCATGATGCTGGCCGCCAGTTCCTTCTCGCTCATTCTCCCTGGTATTGAAGCAGCACAGGCCCTTTGCGCAAACCAGTTGGTCGCAGCATGCGTTGTTGTTGCGGGATTGGGATTAGGCGTAGCGCTGATGGTTGGCCTTGATCGTTTCGTCCCTCACGAACACGAGAAAAGCGGACGCAGGGGACCGGACGCGCAGCGTATCAATCGGGTTTGGTTGTTCGTCCTGGCAATCACGCTGCATAACCTGCCAGAAGGCATGGCTATTGGGGTGAGCTTCGCCAACGGCGATATGAAGGTGGGGCTGCCTCTGACAACCGCAATTGCCATACAGGACATTCCGGAAGGATTAGCAGTCGCCCTGGCATTACGAGTGACAGGCATCAGTGCGCTTCGAGCCGCGCTGATTGCGGTTGGTTCGGGGCTGATGGAACCCTTGGGGGCAATTGTCGGTTTAGGGATTTCCAGTAGCTTTGCCTTGGGGTATCCCATCGCTCTCGGCTTGGCAGCTGGCGCCATGATTTTTGTAGTGTCCCATGAGGTCATTCCCGAGACACATCGCAATGGTCATGAGACACCAGCGACCTTAGGCCTGATGCTGGGTTTCGGCGTCATGATGTTTCTTGATACAGCCCTGGGCTAGTTCTGAACCTTTTATCAGTCACCCCGAAAATTTTCGGAACACCTCTTAAATTGAGCAGGTCAGTTTTCATGCAAGGCAAATATCGCTTGCCGGTGAATCCCATACGGACGCTGCGATTAGGCGACGCCCGACTGACCAGAAGGAAGTCTCGAAATGGCTAGAAAAACTGTCGAAGATTTGTTTATCCACGAACTCTCTGATGTTTACAGTGCGGAAAAGCAAATCACCAAAGCCTTGCCGCGCTTGGCGAAAGCGGCGACCAACCCGCTGTTGGCGGAGGCCTTTACCTCACACCTGGAAGAAACCCAGGGCCAGATCGAGCGCATTGATCAATTGGTGGAACTGACCGGGATAAAATTGAAGCGCATGAAATGCGTGGCGATGGAGGGGTTGGTTGAAGAGTCGAAAGAGCTCTTGGAAGAGATCGAGAAGGGCGCCGTTCTTGATGCAGCATTGATTGGCGCGGCGCAGAAGGTGGAACACTATGAAATAGCCGCCTATGGCACCCTTATAGCGATGGCCAAACACCTCAAATATGATGACGCTGCAAAGCTGTTGGCTGCGACGCTCGCTGAGGAAAAAGGCGCCGATGAAAAGCTGACAAAGATTGCGGAGCAGGGTGGCAATCAGGCTGCAACGCTGGAATCCAAGTGACAGCAGTAATTTGAAGCCAGGCGGCGCCGCAATGGCGCCGCTTGTTACTACAAGTGCCTGCGCGAGAGACCGAAAATGTCTGATGCACAACGTGGAGCTATTTCCAGAGCCTCAAACCCGCAAAACACGCTTTCCGAGTTGTTAGCTCAACTCCTGATGGCTCGCGGGCCAGGTGGGCAGGAAGATGAGGTTCGCGAAATATGCTTGCAAACCATTACTCCTCTCTGCGACGAAACATGGGTTGATGCCGCAGGTAACGTCATAGGACTTATTAAGGGTAAGCGGAAGGCTACCGAATCGCGCGGAGCTGTAAGGGTCATGGCGCACATGGATGAAATCGCGATGGTGGTTAAGAGCGTCAATGAAGATGGCACATTGAGAGTTATCGCCCTCGGAGGCGCGAACCCGGTGAATTTCGGTATGTGTCCGGTTGATATTCTGGGTGATAACGAAATTATTCCAGGCGTTTTGTCTTTCGGCTCAATGCATGCGACGCAGAATGCGCCTCAAGGCGCTGATGTGTTATCGGGAGATGTGCATTGGAATGACGTTCATGTGATTACGCGATTTTCACCCCCGGTCCTGCGCACTCAAGGCGTACGTCCAGGTACGCGGGTCGTGTTGAGTCGTCATTGGCGTGAACCGTTTCGAGTGGGTGACGCCATCGCGGCGCATTTTCTGGATGACCGTGCACCCTTGGCGGCCATAATTGATGCCGCGCATCAATTGAGCCATCGCCGAGATGAGCTGGCATGTGATGTATATTTTGTATTTACGACGTCGGAAGAAGAATCCAATGCAGGGGCGATGTTCGCATCCGCGTCCCTACCAGGTGAAACCACCATCGCTGTAGAGGTCGGGCCAGTGATGGATGAGTATGGAACGAAGCTGAGCGTCGATCCAATCATCAATACCGGCGACGAAAAGGGTTATTACACACGCGACATCGTGATGGCCTTAGCCGCAGCAGCAGAGCGCTGTGGTTACAGCCCTCAATATGCGTTACTCGTCGATTTTGCCTCAGATGCGAGCGCCGTATTAAGCAATGGCTCGTCGGCTAGAGCGGGGTGCGTAGCAATACCTACCGAAAACACTCATGGTTATGAGCTGATTTTAGACGGCGCAGTTCGGGCTTGTTCGGCGACGCTTTGCGAGTACCTGATGACTTGCTAAAGGCAGGAAATGAACCCGGTGTGCGCTTCGATAGATTTGGTTTATCTACCCAACTTCCATGCGTTTATCTTAAAGCATCGACTTACCATATGATTTTACGCTTCGCTTGTTAATCGCGCCTTTCGTCGCCTTTCGTTGAAAAAAAATAAACCGCTGAATAGTTTTTGGCTTCTTAATACTGAGCCTGTTCACTCAGACAGCCTCTAGGTATAACTCCTTTTGCCCGTACTCAGTGCGGGCTTTTTTTCTATGGGTTTTATATGGCTAAAGAGTTACCAGCTAATGGCGAGCGCCCATCGAGCGGTTGTAACCACCCTTATATACGTAAAGGTTATTATCTTGGCTTAAGCCCAGATGTTTATGTGTGTATGTATTGCGCAGAGCAACGAAAACCTGAGCAATGGGACAATTTTGAGCACCGACGTCGGCCACCTACAGGAATGCTTAATGATGTGGAGCGATAATAAGCTTTCGCTGGCCGGACCCTGTATTTGATCGTTCTGTGATGGTCAACTGCGCAACGATGCCGGCATAGCCTGCCAGCGTTTGACAGCGTCAGCCTTGGCTCAATGACGATGATCGCGTACCCCTGAGTAGATGAGGGCAAACCGATTCAGCAACTGGTGGCGCACGCTTCAGCCACCGCTTGAAGCCTTCCAAAATTAGCCGCCAAGGGTTAACCCATCACTTTGTCAGAACTTAGCGCATGCCGATGGAATTATTGCGTCGTGTGCGGCTCTTTCTGAATAGGACGCGCAAAAAAGCGCCCCCCGTAATAAGTGCCGGCAGTCGCTGGCGCTTGAAAAAAACAAGCGGATGGAGCCAGTCATGCGTGCGTTGCCCGGTTACTTAGTTTTTCTGTTTTGTCCCGTTGCTCTCGGGGTGTATTTGTCTACCGGTGGCCGTTGGCGGATATGCCTTGCACGCCACCAAAGGAGTCTCTCATGACTGTCTTTCAATGTATGCGTCCGGGCATCACCCCTTGCGTAACTAAACCGGCTGCCACCTATGCGGCAGCAACTCCTCAATTTCACTCGCCCGCTGCGTCGGCAGACGCGTGAGGACGTCCTTCAAGTAGGCATACGGATCATGCCCATTCAGTCGCGCCGACTGGATGAGGCTCATGATGGCTGCCGCCCGTTTTCCACTTCGCAACGAGCCTGCAAAGAGCCAGTTCTTGCGCCCAAGAGCCCATGGCCGGATCTGGTTCTCACACCAATTGTTGTCTATGGGCACAGCCCCGTTATCAAGATAACGCGACAACGCCGTCCAGCGTTTGAGGCTGTAATCGAGCGCCTTGCTGATGGCCGAGCCGTTGGGCACAAGGTCGCGCTGGGCGATCATCCAGGTGTGTAACGTAGCCATCACCGGAGCTGCTTTTTCTTGCCGTATTCGGCGGCGTAAGTCCGGCTCCAGGTCACGGACTTCATTTTCGATTTCGTACAACAACTGGATATAGCGCAAGCCTTGTTCAGCGATATGGCTCTTGTTGGTCGCGTGCAGCTCGAAGAACTTTCTCCGGGCATGGGCCATGCAGCCGATCTCGGTTACACCGAGTTCGAAGCTGGCCTTGTAGCCACCGAAATCATCACAGACCAGTTGGCCTTTCCAGTCTTGCAGGAAGTTTCGGGCATGCTCTCCGGCGCGGCTGAGGCTGAAGTCGTAGACCACCGCCGCCGTTTCGCAGAACTGGCTGGTGGCATAGGCCCAGACATATGAGCGATGGGTTTTATTCAGACCCGGCATGAGCATTTGTACCGGCGTTTCATCGACATGAACGACCGGGTGTGCGAGTACAACATCGCGCAGTGCATCAACCAATGGCTGCAATTGCACACCGCAGGCCCCCACCCATTGAGCCAGCGTCGAGCGCGGGATCGCCAAGCCGGCACGGCCAAAAATCGATTCCTGGCGGTAAAGGGGCAAATGATCGGCAAACTTGGCGATCATGACATGAGCCAACAACCCAGCGGCCGGGATGCCTTTGTCGATGATCTGTGCCGGTACCGGTGCCTGGATCAGTGTTTCGCAGTCATCGCAGACCCACTTGCCACGCACATGGCGCTCGACGGTAAACACGCCAGGCGTGTAGTCCAGTTTTTCGCTGACGTCTTCGCCGATACGTTTAAGTGCGCAGCCGCATGGGCAGTGAGTGTTGTCCGGTTCGTGATGGATCAGCGTGCGCGGAAACTCCGCTGGTAATGCAGTGCGCTTGGGCTTCTGTTTGGTCTCGGTCGGTGCCGGGGCGAGTTGTAACGTTTGAAGCTCAGCCTCGATCGCCGCGATATCGGTGTCGATCAAGTCATCGAGCAAGCTGGCCTGCTCCGGGTGCATCTGCTCGCTGCGCTTGGCGTACTTGAACCGCTTGAGCTGCGCGATCTCGTGGGTCAGCTTCTCGATGAGGGTTTTGTCGTGATGGATTTTCTTGCCCATCGTCTCGACCGTTTTGCCGAGGGTATCGACTGTCTTGCCCAGCGTATCCACCTCTTGATCGAGGGTGCCGACACGCTGCATTAACTGCGCGGCCAGTGCGCGCAGTTGTTCGGGTGTCAGGTGGTCAAGATCGGGGAGCGAAGTCATGCCGCTGATTGTGCCAGAGCCGGCACTCAGCGGCGATCAGCCTATAGGTGAATGGCGGGTATCAGAGCATCGTGATTGCAGCGTTTGAACCGACCCGCTGCCACGGCAGACCCAGTACCAGAGCCTGAAGTTGTTCAGTATCGAGTTCGGCTTGCGGGCCATGGCGTATGCCCGGCCAATGAAACTTGCCTTGATGCAGCCGACGCGCTGCAAGCCAAACACCCACACCGTCATGGACCAGCACTTTCATGCGAGTGGCGCGGCGATTGGCGAACAGATAAGCGCAGTGCGGCTTCGCCGCACCGAACACGTCAATCACCCGGGCCAATGCAGTCTCGGTGCCGGCACGCATGTCCATAGGCTCGGTGGCGAGCCAGATAGCATCGATGCGAATCATCGCAGCAGGTCTCGCAGAAAGGTCGCACAGGCAGCGGCGTTCTCGGTCGGCCAGTTCACTTTGACGGTGCCACGCGGGTGTGGGATTTCCAGACAGATAGCCGATGCCGCGGCTTGCGAAGTTGCTCCGGCTGGTGGCACGGGCAGCGGAATGAAAGCAGGTTGCAGTGCGGTGGTTTTCTGCGCTTGCACTCGAATCCATTTATGGACGAGGTTCGCGTTGAGACGGTGGCTCAGTGCGACATTGGCAATCGAGGCTCCGGGCTGGGCACATTCGTGAATGACCTGGGCCTTGAAGGATTTGGAGTAGGAGCGGCGTTGTGGCTGCATGAAAAGACCCGCTTAAAAGGCTAGAAAGGGTGTCCACTTAAATTAGGTGGACACCATCGCCTTTGGCGCCGGGGACAGGAAGGGGGTTGGCCGGACGCATACCTTTCAATCCCTGCTTAGTAGTTCTGACCAGAGGCTACGGGAAGGCCCATTGCGCAGCCAGTACCAGCGTCTCCTCACAGATTGGAACACGGAATCTTCCCAATGGGCGGTCGAGTTTTTGCAAGCGCAGTTGGACTGCCTCGGTCCCGTTGAAGACAATCCGCTGCCTACGTCGCCCGACCAACTTATGGATTGGGTGGTGCTCAACTGCTCTAGCGTTGCTCAGGAATATGCGCGTTACTTGCATGGTCGGATGCAAGGAGGCGGCCGCCGGTATTTTCTAAACAAAGCTCATGCCTTGTACTTTTTGCAATGCGTGGCACCCACCAAACAAGTGGACGGTGCCTGGCTATACGGTGTACTTGCGCACTGGCGGGACTACCGCTACGACGGGCTTTTGACCACTTATTTGGAAGAGCTCGGCGATGGTGAACCAATGCAAAATCATGTCGCGATATACCAGCGTCTGCTGGCCGAGCAAGGCTGCGACGGCGATTTCGCATGGCAAGACCAGCACTTTCACCAAGGCGCCATCCAGCTGGCATTGGGTCAAAGCGCCGAGTCGCACTTGCCGGAGATCCTCGGGTATAACCTAGGTTATGAGCAACTGCCGTTGCACTTGCTCATCTGCGCCTACGAGCTCAAGGAACTGAGCATCGACCCCTATTACTTCAGTTTGCATGTGACCATCGACAACGCCAGCAGTGGCCATGCTCGCCGGGCCGTGCAAGCGGTCCTGGCATTGATGCCGCGCGGGATGGACGCGCAGGAATATTGGCAAAGGGTACGGCGGGGTTATCAACTGAACGACCTTGGACTGGGCTCTACGGCGGTGATCCAGGCGTTTGACTTGGAAGACGAGTTGGTAGCAATGCTTGAGCGCAAGCGACTGTTCGGCCAGCACATGCATTCGGATTACTGCCGCTTTGAAGGTAAGAGTGTCAACCAATGGCTGGCGCACCCCGGGCAGGTTCGCGGCTTCTTGCAGGCCCTTCAGGACAAAGGCTGGATCAAGCGCAACCGCGCCCCTGAAGACAGTCGTTTCTGGCAATTGATCGAAGGCGCGGGTGCCGCCATGTTCGGCGTGTTCAGCGGTTATGAAAAACAATTGCTGCGGGACTGGATCGCCGGTGACTGGCGTGATGCAAAAAGCACTGCGCACGCGCGCCTGGCGCGGCCCGTATCGCTGGACGCAAACACGCAAATGTTGGATGACCCTGAAACTCAGGCACTCCGTAAGGCACTGCAGGAGCCCGACGGCGAGCAACTGCTTTCCCTGTTATTACCGTGGCTGGGCCCTGACCGCCATCATCGGCCCGCCGGCTTGTTTGCCACCCGCCGTTTTATCGAATTACGCGCAGCTCTGCGCTGACTGACAAGGAGCCCTGTCTATGGTCGACTCACTGTGCCCAACGCCCTCCGGGTCATCGGCCCAATCGCATGCCGATCGGGCACTGCTCAATCTGGGCCGCCGCCTGCAGGCGCAGGGCTATCGCTTTATAACGCCCACACCGCTGACCCATCAACGGGTCATGGCGCGTTGGGATAATGCACCGGTTAGCGATACGCGCGGGATATTCGGTTGGTCACGGCCCTTCGATGCTGAGGTTTTCGAGGCTGCCGAACGACAGGAACTGCAACAGGCTGAAATTATCGTCAAGACGCATGGCCGCTGGCGGAGCCGGGTGCGGTGGTCGAACCTGGGCCCGTTGCTGTTGGCGCATTCGGCGTTTCCAACAGAAGCCGCTGATGCGGTTTTTTTCGGCCCCGACACTTACCGCTTCGCCAGCGTAATCGAAGAGAGCTTGCGCCAACGCTTCGCGCCGATCCGCCGCGCCGTGGACATCGGCTGCGGTTCGGGCGCCGGTGCCTTGCTGGTGGCGCGCGCCCGGCCTGACGCAGAGGTGCTCGCGGTGGACATCAACCCAAAGGCGTTGCGCATGAGTGCGGTCAACGCCGAACTCGCCAACGCACCAAACGTCAGCGTATACCACAGTGATGTGCTCGACGGCGTTGATGGTCGCTTTGACCTGATCCTCGCCAATCCGCCCTACATGAAGGACAGTCAGCAGCGGTCCTACCGCCACGGTGGTGGTAAATTAGGCGAAGCGTTGTCGCTGCGCATTTTGCGCGAAGCGCTGCCCCGTTTGGAACGCGATGGCACTTTATTGCTCTACACCGGGGTGGCGATGGTCGATGGCCGCGATTTGTTCCTTGAATCCGCTCGCGCCTTGTTGAGTAGCGATGCTTTTGGCTGGACCTACCATGAGCTTGACCCGGACGTGTTTGGCGAAGAGCTGGAAAAACCAGGGTACGAGCGCGTCGAACGCATCGCAGCGGTGGCGCTTTCCGTTACTCGACTGAGTTGACTGCGTATGGATCGCACTCAGCGCTTTGGCATTGAAGAAGAATATTTCATTACAGATCTGCGCAGTCGGCGAATGCTCGCCGAGCCGCCAGCTCATGTGCTTGCGGCGTGCCGCGAGGTCATCGGCGATGGCTTCTCTTATGAGATGTTCCAGGGCCAGGTCGAAGTGGCGTCTCCAGTGTTTGACGACGCCGCAGAAGCGGCCACTTACCTGGGCCGGGTGCGCCGCGAGTTGAGCCAGGCGTTGGCCGGATATGGACTGGGGTTTATATGCAGCGGCGTACACCCATTGGCCGATTGGCGGGCGCAACGTGCTACGCCTCAGGTCCATTTTCAGCGCTTGTTCGAGGAGTTTCAGATCGTCGCGCAGCGCAGCGTGCTCAGTGGTCTGCATGTTCACGCAGAGATCCCGACGGGTGTTGATCGAATCGCAGTGCTGAACGAGGTGTTGCCCTGGTTGCCGATGCTGCTGGCTCTTAGCGTTTCATCGCCGTTGTGGCAGGGTCAGCCCAGTGGGTATTGCAGTTATCGGCAAGTAGTCTGCGATGAGTGGCCGCGCATGGGTATCCCTGAGTTTCTATCGGATGAGCAGAGCTTCGAGCAATATCTGGGCTTATTGAAACGTAGCGGGGCACTGGCAAAGGATGCAAATGTCTGGTGGGGTTGCCGGCCCTCATTGAGCTACCCGACGCTCGAGTTGCGCATGACCGACGCGTGCCCGCGATTGAGCGACGCGTTGGTCCTGGCGGGACTGTTCCGGATCATGATCAAACACGCCTGCCAGATGCCGACACCCGGCAGCCAATACAGCCTTGAACGTCTTTGGCTGCTTAAGGAAAATCGCATTCGCGCTCGTCGTTGCGGACATCATGGGCGCTTCACGCTGGCTCCGGACACCGAGGCAATATCACTTGAACAGTGGCTGATTCTGGCTGAGCAGCAATTCGGCGAAACCGCCCGTGTGTTGGGAGAAGACGTCGTGTTCGACCACGTACGGCAAATGCTGCGCGACGGCAGCAGCGCCGAGCGTCAACTGCGCATCTTTAGTGCACAGTCTTCGCCCGGACTGCAAGGCGGGCAAGCAGTGGTTGACCTGTTGTTGGAAGAAAGCCGGGAGAACCCGTGAAAGTGCTGTCCGGCAGATTGAAATCTGCGCTAAAAAACTAAGGGGAAATAGGATCACTGGCGGGGAACGTTTCTTCGATAGCTTCATCGAGCTGGCTGTCGCTTATGGCACGCTCATGGAGGGTGACGCTCGATTCACAATGGCAGTCAGCGGCCGGGCAAGGTTGCCCGTGTGGGTGCAGGTTGGCACACGCTTGACTGCAGTAGCGCTTTCCGTCCCGTTGATGGTCTGCCAAGGCGTCGCACTGACAGGTAGCGCAAGCGCATTGACCGAGATGGGTAGTGTTTGACATGGTATCTCCTTACTGCCGATCTCCTGGTTTAAGTTGTCTGATTTTCATCAGCGCCAAGGAAGTTTTAATATAAAGATGGGGCCGTAGGCGTGGTTATATTATTGGCCTTGAGTTTACGTCAAAATAGGCTGCCGAGCAGGGGGCAACGGTGCTCCGAATAGTACAGAAGTGCTGCTTCTCGCCGACAGTCACCCGGTTTGTTTCGGTCAAGCGATCGATAAAGTGCTATCGACGGCGCCGGTATATCCGGTTACGCCGCTGCGATGAGCACGTCGAAACGAGCCTCAAAGGGCGGCGAGGCCGCCCTCTGTATGAGCACTAAGATCCCGATTTTCGGCCGCCGCCATGGCTGTGTTGACCGCCCTTGCGTCCTGCTTCAGACGCTTTCTCGCGGTCATTGGCAAAGTTTCCGCCCGATGATTGGCCGCCTTTTTCCCGGCTTCGGAAGCTTTTTCGCGGTCGTTAGCAAAGTTACCTGGATTTTTGTTGCCTGTAGTCATGAGAGTTCTCCATTTACTAAGGTAGCGCTTCGTTAGTTTCCCATTTTCTGCAATGGGCATCTACTGGGATGTCGGTCGGCGAAAAAATGTTTTAAGAATTTTACCGGAAGGCGACAGGCGGTAGTTAATAATACGTATCTCATAGAGTGCCGATTCTGAGAGGGCGCTAGATATTAATTTGATGGCAGCCACCGATCGCTCCGCTTCGCTTAGTTGGCCTCACCCATACTTATCGCTAAAGCTTGCACTTTTAAGTCGGCGCGTCGGGAATAGCTGGCCGTTCGTCTTTTACATGGCACCGCAAACTGCTGGGCGATTCCAAATGCTTTCATACATGTACACAGGAGAAGCTTGCTATGAACCATGACTCATCCAATGGTCAAGACCTGCCGCCGGAAAAATCGCCTGAGCCGAATGAGGATGGTTGCGTCCTGGGAACGGCCGGGCGCAACGAAGATCCGAACGCAACAACTGATTGGGACCACCCCGATGACAAATCACCTGTACGGGCGCCTGAGGAGCCAGACGGTGGAAAAAATCAGGGTGTCACGCTTCCGCCCAACGGCACCCCTGGGATAGACACCGTTCCTTGCCCGCAGAACGACGACGGGAAGTGAGCCTACAAATGCTCTGGGCCACGGTTTCGCTTGATGCGCAGCACTCGACCGCTGGTCGCGCAGCAAAGGTTTATTTTGAAATTTATCAACAGGGAGGCGCCTCACAAAAGGTAGGCAGCGCTCCAACCGGGCGCTGCCCCTTCTTAAGCCTGAGGAGATTTGTTCATGTTTCTACATAACAAGCGACTTCAATACACCGTACGTGTGGCCGAGCCTAATCCGGGCCTGGCCAACCTGTTGCTGGAACAGTTTGGCGGCGCTCAAGGGGAGCTGGCGGCAGCGTCCCGCTACTTCACCCAGGCCTTGGCTGAAGACGATCCGGGCCGCAAGGATCTGCTGATGGACATCGCCACCGAAGAGCTCAGCCATCTGGAGATCGTCGGGTCCATCATCGTGATGCTCAACAAGGGCGCCAAGGGGCGAATAGCCGAAGGTGTGGAAGAGGAGGGCGAGTTGTATCGCTCCCTTAACGGCGCCGGCAATGACTCTCACATCACCAGCCTGCTGTACGGTGCCGGTGCTCCATTAACCAACTCCGCGGGAGTGCCCTGGACAGCGGCCTATATCGACACTATCGGTGAGCCCACCGCGGACATGCGCTCCAATATCGCGGCCGAAGCCCGCGCCAAAATCGTCTACGAGCGGCTGATGAATGTCACGGATGATCCGGGCGTAAAGAGGCGCTGGGCTTTTTGATGACGCGGGAAATCGCGCATCAATTGTCTTTTGAAAAGGCGCTGCATTCGATCCAGCCGAACTTCCCTCAAGGCAAGCTGCCGGGCATGCAGGAATTCACGCAGGTTTATTACAACATGTCCCAAGGCGCGGAAAGTATGCGTGGCCCGTGGAACCAGGGCGAAGAGTGGGAGTTCGTGGAAAGCCCGCAACCGGCGGTCGACGGTGGTGATGGCTTGGCCACTGTGCAACTGAATGCCGATGACGAAGCGACATTGAGCGCGATGAAAATCCGCACCGCCTCGGACGCGACGAGCGACCCCGTTACCGGCGCTGACCTGGGCTCGGGAATGCAACCAAAACCCGAAATTTGAGCTTGGCAGCCGCACGCTTTCGGGCGTGCGGCGCCTGCCATTTTTTATCAAGAGGACTAACGACATGGCGACTCCACAGGAAAACCTGCTTGATTGGCTACGTGATGCCCATGCGATGGAGCAGCAGGCCGAAAAAATGCTCAAGGCGCAATCCGAGCGCCTGGAACATTACCCCCAGCTCAAGGCACGGATCGACCAGCACATTGAGGAAACTCTCGGCCAGCAGCAACTTATTGACCAGTGCCTGGCGCGTCTGGGCGGCAGCTCATCGACCCTGAAAGACATGGGGGCAAGCTGATGGCGTTCGGCCAGGCAGTCGGTGGCTCACTGATGAGTGACGAAGTCATCAAGGGCGCGATGGCCGGTTACGTCTTCGAAAACATGGAAATTGCCAGCTACACGGCGCTTATCGCCGCTGCGAAAGAGGCCGGTGATTCGGAAACTCTAGCGGCCTGCGAAAAGATCCTGGCGCAGGAAATCGCCATGGCCGAGTGGCTGCTACAGCACTTACCGGAACTGACGCAAGCGTTCCTGCGTCGCTCAGCCGACCCCGACAAAGCAGCCAAGCGCTGACGTAATGCGCGGCGCCCGACCGCCTGCGGCGGGCGCCTGTTCAGCGCAGGGTGGCACTGCGCGACGTTTTCACGGTCCATGGAACACGCACCACGTAACTGGAGGTGAACTTTGGCAAGCAAGAAAAAGCCCGTGGTCGACCGTATCGATCCGGCGCGGCTCTCTTCCAGCCGCAAAGACCTGTTTTTCGCGGCGATGGAAACCAGCCAAAGCGCAATGATCGTTTGCGACCCGGCACAAGCCGACAACCCGATCATCTTCGCCAATCAGGCGTTCCTGAGGCTGACGGGGTATGAACAGGATGAAGTGATCGGGCGCAATTGCAGGCTTCTGCAAGGACCTGAAACCGATAAGCGTGCGTTGCGGCAAGTGCAGCATGCGATGACATGCCGCCACGAGGTATGTGTGGAAGTACTCAACTACCGCAAGGACGGCTCGACGTTCTGGAATGAACTGTTCATTTCGCCGTTGTTCAATGAGAGCGGCCAATTGGTGTACTTTTTTGCCTCTCAGCTTGACGTGAGCCGGCGCCACGCCGCAGAACTGCGCGTGCGCCGCGTTCAGGACCTGGAGGCCCTAGGGCAACTGACCGGCGGCATCGCCCATGACTTCAATAACCTGCTGCAGGTGATGGTCGGTTATCTCGAACTGATCCAGCAGAGCGCCAAGCGCCCCGGTACCGACCCGCAGCGCATTCTCAACAGCGCCAGCCGCGCCAGGGCCGCCGCCGAAAAAGCTCAAACCTTGACCCAACAACTACTCGCGTTCTCGCGCAAGCAACGTCTCGACAGTCGCGTAATCAACCTGAACACCTTGCTGAGCCGCACCGATTTTTTGGCGCAGACACTGCAGGATGTCCAGCTGCATGTGAATCTGGCTGAGGACCTGTGGAACTGTCGTATTGACCCTGCGCAGGCGGAGCTGGCGGTGCAGCATTTGTTATCCAACGCCCAGGATGCGCTAGGAGGACATGGCGAGCCGACCGTGACAATCAAGACGTGCAACGTTCAGGTTCCTGGCGATGCCAATGCGCAACGCGACGGGTTGGCCGAAGGCCGCTACGTGGGCCTCTCGATCAGCGATAACGGCAACGGCATCGATGAGAGCGTCCAGGAGAAAATCATGCAGCCGTTCTTCACCACCAAGGAAGAGGGCAAGGGTTCAGGGCTGGGATTGTCGATGGTGTATGGCTTCGTCAAGCAATCGGGCGGTACTGCACGCATCCATTCCTACCCAGGCGTTGGCACGACGGTATGCCTGTATTTTCCGGCGAACGACAGCCAGCTCTGGGTCGAGCAAACGCCCGCGACTACTTCGCTTCAAGGCGACGAGCACATCTTGATTGTGGAGGACCGGCCCGAAGTGGCCGAGCTCGCGCAGGAGGTTCTGTCTGACTACGGTTATAGCACCGACATTGCACACACTGCCGCCGAGGCGCTGGATCGGCTCGCCGGCGCGACCTATGACCTGGTGTTCAGTGACTTGATCATGCCCGGCCAGATGAATGGCGCGGAACTCGCGCGCGAGATAGCGCACTTGTATCCGCATACCAGGGTGCTGCTTACGACGGGCTATGCGAAAGACTCGCTGGAGCGCGCGGATATACAGGTGCATGAATTCGAGTTGATTGCCAAACCCTACCAGCCCGCTGATTTGCCCAGGAAGATTCGCAGCTTGCTCGACACAGCGTGGACAGCGCCAGCATCAGGTTGAGGATCATCACCAACAGAATCGAGAAGCCGAAGATCGAGCGCGCCCAGCGCGCTGGATCGACCCGGCGCACGCTGCTGTTGGCCAGCGCCAGCCAGTAACCGCCCAAGGCGCTGATCACGGCGAAATACAGTATGCCCATCTGGGCCACCACGCCCAGCAGCAGGGTGCTGGCGAAGAAAGCCAGGGTGTACGCCTGTATTTGCCGGTGGGCTTGGGACAGGGTCAGCAGCGGCAGGCGCGCTGCGCGGAAGTCCTCGCGGCGCATCACGGTGATGGCGTGTGAATGGGGCATCTGCCAGCAGCAGAACACCAGCACTAACATCATCGCCGTGGCGTCGAACCTTGCGGTGACCGCGCAATAACCGATCACCGGCGGCATTGCCCCGGAGAGGCTGCCGACCAAGGTGCCCCAGTGGGAACGGCGCTTGAGCCAGAAGGTGTAGACCCCCGCATAGATCACCAGCCCGACCAGCGCCAGGCAGCACGCCAGCAGGTTGCTGCCCGCCCAGAGCAGGCCGAAACCACTGACGCCCAGTGCGATGGCATAGCTGGCGGCGGTGGGCACCGCGATGGTTCGCAGCGCCAGTGCGCGATGGCAGGTTCGCACCATGCGCCGATCAATGTCTCGATCGGCGCAGTTGTTAATGACACAACCGCAACCGATCACCAATGCAGTGCCGAGCAGGGTGGCAACTAGGTGCGCAGGGCCTGCCAGGCGCCCGCCGCCAGCGAGGAAATAACCCCCAGCACCGACGTGAGATTGCCAAAAATGATCCCTGGCTTGGTCAGTTGAATTCCTGCATTGAGCAGCCCCAGCCAGTACCTCAGTGCGCCAGCATGTTGTGGTGAATACTGTCCATGATCCATAGCGAGAGCCCTACCAGCAAAAGAATGATGACCGCCGAAAAAATCAGTGCAATCAGGTTCCAGCGTTGTTCCTCGGCCGTATCCAGATGCAGGAAGAACTTGAGGTGGACCACGATCTGGATAACCCCAGCGCCACCACCAGCCAGGCGGTGATGGTGCGCGGCAGCGAAGGGAACATCACCAGGGCGAAAGGGATCAGGGTCAGCAGCACCGACAGCAGGAACCCGACCAAGTAGGAACGGCTGCTGCCATGGCTGGTACCGGCGCTGCTGTGAATCGAACTTTGCTTGTACATGTCACACCACTCCCAACAGATAGATCACGGTAAACACGCAGATCCACACCACGTCCAGGAAGTGCCAGAACAGGCTCAGGCAACTGAGCCGGGTGGCGGTGGTGTTGGTCAGGCCTTTCTGGCGAATCTGCACCATCAGCACAGCCATCCAGATCAACCCCGTCAACACGTGCGCGCCGTGGGTGCCGACAAGGGTGAAAAAAGCGGTCAGAAACGCGCTGCGGTCCGGTCCGTAGCCTTCTGCGATCAAATGGCGGAACTCGTTGATTTCCATGGCAATGAAGCCGGCGCCGAGCACGAACGTGAGTCCCAGCCAACGCAGCACCTGGCTTTGCTGGCCACGGTTCATCGCCAGCATCCCGTAGCCGTAGGTGATGCTGCTCAACAGCAGCAGCATGGTTTCAGCGAGCACATAGGGCAGTTCGAAAATATCCACGCTCGAAGGACCGCCGGCCACGCTGTCGCGCAACACCGCATAGCCGGCGAACAAGCTCGCGAACAGGATGCAGTCGGTCATCAGGTAGATCCAGAACCCGAAGACGCTCAGCGAACCCGCGTCTTCATGTCCGTGTTCCTGAGTATGAGCGATGTCTTTTCAATCACGATATTGGACATGGATCAAGCCTCTGCCAGGTCTTTGAGACGTGCCGTTTCGATGCGCGCCACCTCTTGCGCGGACACGAAGTAATCAGTGTCTTCGTCGTAGCTGCGCACCACGAACGCGACCACCGAAGCCACCAGGCCGAACGCCGCCAGCCACCAGATGTGCCAGACCAGGGCGAAGCTGCAGATCAGCGCGAACAGGCTGATCACCAGGCCCGAGGCGGTGTTGCGCGGCATGTGAATGCTTCGGTAGTCGGTGTGGCTGAGGGTGCTCACGCCGCGCTCCTTCATGCCCCAATAAGCGTCCAGGTCATTGACCTTGGGTTGCTCGGCGAAGTTGTACAGCGGTGGCGGAGAGGCGGTGGCCCATTCCAGGGTGCGCCCGTCCCACGGGTCGCCAGTAAGGTCGCGGTATTGGTGGCGGTTACGGATGCTGACGAACAGCTGCAGAGCCTGGGAAATTACGCCGCAGAGGATGATGAGCACGCCCAGCACTTCCAGCAGCAGCCACGGCCGCCATTCCGGGTTGTCGAAATGGTTGAGGCGCCGGGTCATGCCCATAAAGCCCAGTACATACGACGGCATGAACGCGAAATAAAAGCCGATCAGCCAGCACCAGAAGGCGATGCGGCCCAGCTTGTCGTTCAAGCGGAAGCCAAAGGCCTTGGGGAACCAGTAGGTCAGGCCGGCCATGTAGCCGAACACCGCGCCGCCGATGATCACGTTGTGAAAATGCGCGATCAGGAACAGGCTGTTGTGCAGCATGAAGTCAGCGCCCGGCACTGCCAGCAATACCCCGGTCATCCCGCCGATGCTGAAGGTCACGATAAAGCCCAGGGTCCACAGCATGGGGGTCTCGAAGCGCACCCGGCCACGGTACATGGTGAACAGCCAGGTGAAGATTTTCACCCCGGTCGGCACCGCGATAATCATGGTCATGATGCCGAAGAACGCGTTGACGTTACCCCCTGCGCCCATGGTGAAGAAGTGGTGCAGCCACACGATGAACGACAACACGGTAATCGCAATCGTCGCCCATACCAGCGACACGTAACCGAAGAGCCGCTTACTGCTGAAGGTCGCGGCAATCTCGGAAAACACTCCGAACGCCGGCAGGATCAGGATGTACACCTCCGGATGCCCCCAGGCCCAGATCAAGTTCACGTACATCATCGGGTTGCCGCCGGCTTCGTTGGTAAAGAAATGCATGCCCAGGTAACGGTCCAGGGACAGCATCAGCAGGGTGGCGGTAAGAATTGGAAACGACGCCAGGATCAGCACCGAGGTGCACAGCGCATTCCAGGTGAACACCGGCATTTTGAACAACGTCATGCCTTCGGTGCGCATCTTCAAAATCGTGACGAAGAAATTCAGCCCCGTCAGTAACGTGCCGACGCCGGATATCTGCAGTGACCATATGTAGTAGTCCACCCCGACCCCGGGGCTGTATGCCAACCCGGATAACGGCGGATAGGCTACCCAACCGGTTCGCGCAAACTCACCGATCCCCAGTGAGACGTTGACCAGCGCGGCACCGGCCACGAACAGCCAGAAGCTCAGCGCGTTGAGAAACGGGTAGGCCACGTCGCGTGCGCCTATCTGCAACGGCACCACTACGTTCATCAGGCCGACCACGAAGGGCATGGCCACGAAGAAAATCATGATCACGCCATGGGCAGTGAAGATCTGGTCGTAGTGTTCCGGCGGCAGATAACCCGGCCCGCCACTGGCGGCCATGGCTTGCTGGGTGCGCATCATGATTGCGTCGGAGAAACCGCGTAGCAGCATCACCAGCGCGACGATGATGTACATACATCCGATCTTTTTGTGGTCCACCGACGTGAACCACTCGCGCCACAAATAGCCCCATTTGCGTTTCCAGGTAATGGTGCCCACCATCGCCGCGCCGATCAGCCCGATGAAGGCCAGCGTGTACATCACAATCGGTTCAGTGGTTGGAATCGCATCCCATGACAGTTTTCCGAACATTGTTATTGCTCCTCGGCCAGTAAACTGGGGTGTTGATCGACGCGCTTTTCAGTACCGCTCAATGGCGCTCGCCTGGTTTTATTGGCCTTGTTCATGCCTTCGTATTTATCGACGATGTCCAGGAACAGCCGCTCCTGCACTGCCGAGTAATAGGTCACGGGGTGCTTGATGGTGGGCTTGGCCAAGTGCGCATAGCTCGTTTGGTCAAGGACTGTGGAGGCGCCCTTGACCTTGTTCGCCCAGGTCTGGAAGTCGGTGGGGCTCAATGACAGCGTGGTGAAATGCATGTCGGAAAAACCGGGGCCGTTGTAGTTGGCGGCGATTCCCTTGAACTCGCCGGTTTCGTTGGCGATCAGGTGCAGCTTGGTCTGCATGCCTGCCATCGCATAGATCTGCCCTCCCAGCGCCGGGATGAAGAAGGACGTCATGGCCGCGTCGGAGGTGATGGTGAAACTCACCGGCGTGTGCACCGGCAAGGCCAGTTCGTTGACGCTGGCGATACCCAGGTCGGGGTAGATGAACAGCCACTTCCAGTCGATGGCCACCACCTGGACGTTGATCGGTGGCGTGTCCGAGTCGAGCGGGCGATAGGGGTCGAGGGCGTGGGTGGTTTTCCACGTCACCCAGCCCAAGGCGATGATGATCAGCAGCGGCACGCCCCACACTACTGCTTCGATTTTGTGGGAACTGGCCCAGCGCGGTGAGTAACGGGCCTTTTTATTGGTGGCGCGGTAGCGGTAGGCAAACACAAACGTCAGCACGATCACCGGCACCACCACCAACAGCATCAGGCCCGTGGCGAGGATAATCAGGTCGCGCTCATCGGTTGAAATCTGCCCCTTGGGGTTGAACACCACTAAGTTGCAACCGCTTAACAAGAAGACGCTGGCGAGATATGCCAGGCAATAGCCAATCGCTCGTTTCATGCCTTGCTCCTGTATGGAAAACGTCCGTTGTTACGGCGCCGAAAGTCCGGCGACAGTGTTCGTAAATTACTTAAGCGAAACGCTGGCGCTGCGCTTGTTAGTTCCTGACGCCAGGCAATACGGCGCCATCAATGGATAAAACCCATCAGCTGCCCGGATCTGTTGGCTTTCGCTGCTGCTCTGCGGTGCGTTTTTCACCGCGCTGCCGAATATTTTGAATAGACGTCACGGGGTTGGTTTAACAATTTGTTACTTCGCCTGACGAACGGCTTAACAAGCGAAACGGCACTAGAGCTTTATAGGTGCATGATGCAATTTCCCTTGTAAAAAAGACGGAATCCCTCTTAAGGCATTCAGGTCTTACTTGAAGGTCAACCCACTAACGGTCCGGGAGAACAGTTATGTTTATTCGTGGTAATACTTATAAGGCATGGGCCCAAAAGGCAATGGAAGAAGAGTGCTTTACTCAGGAAGTGGAAAACGGGTGCCATATCGAAGTCAGGGCCCGGGAGCGCGAAGACGCCGATATCGAAGTGCTGGTCAGCGTCTATACCGCGACGGGGCAATGCGTGATTGAACGCACCAGCCAGTTGCCGGGCGCCGAATGGACCGTGCACGACGCGCTCAAGCGCGGCATTGATCAGGCGGAACGGATTGCGGGCGGCGAATCGGGGCGTTTGCCCTGCGCTGACGCGCACCTGCACGAGGACGATTGACGGGGCGCCTGCGCCGGGGTTGCAGCGGAAAACGGAACTTTGGCGGCGCGTGGATTTTCCATTGTAGAGAGCCCCGCGTCAGCCGGCCCGCGCCCGCTGATTGCTGATAACAACCCCGCCGCCCGAGCCGCCCATGTCCGAGTTCAGCTTCAGCCAAGCCGCACCCACAAAACCGTCCTTGCGCCGCGCCGTGACGGGCCCGATGTTGTTTCTGTTCATTCTCGGCGATGTGCTCGGTGCCGGCGTGTACGCGCTGGCCGGCACCATCGCTGGCGAGGTGGGTGGGGCGATCTGGGTGCCGCTGCTGGTGGCGTTGTTCTTCGCCATGCTCACGGCAGGTTCGTACGCGGAGCTGGTGACCAAGTACCCCTATGCCGGCGCTGCTTCGGTGTTCGCCGAGAAGGCATTCAAGTCACCGCTGATTTCGTTCCTGGTCGGCTTTTGCATGCTGGCGGCCGCCGTCACCAGCGCGGCCGGGCTGTCCCTGGCATTTGCCGGCGACTACCTGGCGGCGTTCGTCGACGTATCACCGCACCTGGCCGCGCTGATATTCCTGATGGTGATAGCGCTGCTCAATGCTCGCGGTATCAAGGAGTCGTTGGGCGCCAACATGGTCATGACCTGCATCGAACTGTCCGGGCTGCTATTGGTGGTGGTGGCCGCGGCCTGGTGCATCCAGTCGGGCGAAGCCAACCTCGGCCGCGCGCTGGAGTTCAAGGCCGGCGTCAACCCTATGCCTGCGGTGCTGGGCGCTGCATTGCTGGCGTTCTATTCGTTTGTCGGTTTTGAAACGTCGGCTAACCTGGCCGAAGAAATACGCGGGGTGCGCAAGGTGTATCCGCGTGCGCTGTTTGCCGCGTTGGTGACGGCCGGCATCGTGTATACGGCGGTCGGTGTCGCTGCTTCAGTGGTGCTGCCGATGGACAAACTGACGGCCACCTCGGCGCCGTTGCTCGAGGTGGTACGCGCCTCGGGCTTGAGTATCCCGCCCCAGCTCTTCGCCTTCATTGCACTGGTGGCGGTCGCCAACGGTGCGCTGTTGACCATGGTCATGGCCAGCCGCCTGGCCTATGGCATGGCCCGCATGAGCCTTTTGCCGGGGCCGCTTTCGCGTGTGCTGCCCAAGCGGCGTACGCCTTGGGTCGCGATCATCGCCAGCACCCTGGTGGCCATCTCCTTGACGTTGACCGGCACGCTCGCAGCGTTGGCCGAGACGGTCGTGCTGTTGCTGCTTTTCGTGTTCCTCAGCACCAACCTGGCGGTGCTGGTATTGCGCCGCGACCTCGTCGCAGAACACCATTTTCGTGTGCCGACCTGGGTGCCAGTGCTGGCGATTGTTTCCTGCCTGATCCTGCTCAGCCAGCAAGGCCTCGACACTTGGTTGCGAGGCGGCGCGTTGATGCTGCTGGGTAGTGCGCTGTACGCGTGCAATCGCCTGGCGACGCCGGTCGCGGAGCCTGGCTAAACCGCTCATCGGAGCATGGGTATCGGCATCTACGGCTCACACATCCCCCGCTGTTCGGCGTGCCAGGCATTGAAACCACACGCACGACCCTCAGGGCTTAAACACCACCCGCAGGCAATTATCGGTTTTTTCCTTGAACAGCTTGTAGCCTTGCGCCCCGTCTTCCAGGCTCATGGGATGGGTCAGCAAGTAGGCAGGGTCAAGCTCGCCTTTGCGAATATGCTCGAACAGGGTCGGTGCGTAACGCTGCCCCGGTTGCTGTCCGGATCTTAGCGTCAACGCCTTGTTGACGATCGCGCCCATCGGGAACTTGTCGAGCAACCCACCGTACACGCCGACCACCGATACCGTGCCGCCTTTACGGCAGGCACGTATGGCCTGCCTTAGCACGCTGCCGCGTTCGGTGTGCAGCCTGAGCAACTGCTTGGCCTTGTCATAGGCATAGTCGATCTCGGTGCCATGCGCCTCCATGCCCACACAATCAATGCAGCGATCCGGGCCGCGTCCGCCAGTCAACTCCAGCAAGGCTTCGTGCACGTTGGTTTTCTCGTAGTTGATAGGGATCGCCTTGCCGCGTTCTTCGGCCAGGCGCAGCCGGTCGGGGTAACGATCAATCGCGATCACCCGCTCGGCGCCCAACAGGTAAGCACTGCAGATCGCCATCTGGCCAACGCCGCCGCAGCCCCACACTGCCACGGTGTCGCCGGGCTGGATATCGGCATTGTCCGCCGCGAAGTAACCGGTGGGCGCCGCATCCGAGACAAACAGCGCCTGCTCATCGCTCACGCCTTCGGGCACCTTGAACAGGTTGACGTCGGCGAACGGCACCCGCACGTAGGTCGCGTGACTGCCCGGGTAACCGCCAAAAGCGTGGCTGTAGCCGATGATGCCGCAGCATGGCTGGCCATACATCAGGTCCGTCGCCGACGGGTTTGGGTTGGAGTTGTCGCAGCAGGAGAAATCGCTGCGCTGGCACGGCTCGCAGTTGCCGCAGCCGATGATTGAGATGGTGATCACTTTGTCACCCTTGCGCAGGTCGGTGACGCCTTTGCCGACCTCGACCACTTCGCCCATGAATTCGTGGCCAATGATATCGCCGGGCTTCATGGCCGGTACGTAGCCGCCGAGCAGGTGCAGGTCCGAACCGCAGACAGAGGGAGAGGGTGACGCGAATGATCGCGTCCCGTGGGTTGAGGATCGCAGGGTCGGCGACATGGTCGACTCGCAGTAGATTAGGTGCTTGCCAAGTGAGTGCGCGCATCAGTGGGGTCCTCCTTCGATAACAACGCCGGTTTTGGCTGACGGGTGATCGGTTGCGACCTGGTCAGTGCCGGCGTGTACGTAAAAAAATCGTCGTCCTGTTCCGGCCTGGAGCGGTTGTTGCTGACCTCGCCGGTCTCCAGTTGCTGCTTCACTGCCTGCAGGGCGTTGAGCAAGGCTTTGTCGCTGAACAGGCTGATCGCACGCGCCAAGCCATAGCCCAACTTGGCCATTGCCGGCTTGCACACCACCACCGCCTTGACCTGGGTTCCACGGCCGGCCGGGGCGGGGCTCAGCGAGACGGTAATGTCGTGCGCCCATCGCGCGTCGCCTGGAGTTTTCCAATGCAGTACATGGCGATCCTGTGTATCGATCTGCACAAGCGCGCACTGCAGGCGCCGGCCGGCCGGTGCGCGGAGCTTCCAGAGCGCGGTGTCCGGGGTCAGTTGCTCGACACTGTCGACCCAGCGCAGCAACGGGCCGATGTTCTCGGGCCTGGCGATGAAGGCAGACACCTCATCCGATGGGCGCAAGATCGTGATACTGCGCGTGATTGCCTCGCTGATCGGCCACTGATGTTCGCGGCTGAATTGTGTTTCGTAGGGGTTGGTGTCAACACCCGCTTCAGTGCGCAGTGCCCGGCTGCACCGCGAATCACACCGTAGGCGCCCGCCGCAACCTGGAGTGCACCACTCAACCCACCCTTGCGACAGCCATGCAGTAATAGGGCAGCGCCAGCGGCCAGCGAAAGTGTGCGCTCAGCCTTGGTCATTGTGCCGCTTCGGTGCGCGTCAGGAGGGGTGTGGGTGGATATTAGTGGCTGGTCAGTCATGGTCAATCCTCCGATGGATGTGTCTGCGATAGAAAAACCTGCGCAGCTTGAGTTCCACCGCATTTCACGATTAGAGATGAAAGGTTTCGCGCCCTTGAAGTTCAAGTTACTCATAGCAGCGCATTGGGGCGCGGCGAAACAAGCCGATGTTGTGTATATAAGTGCGGCGCACTAGTCACCGGCTCGCCGAACAGCGTCACGGCTCTATGAACTGCTCAAAAAAAGCCCGCACGGAGTACGGGCAAGACAGAGTTTTACCAGAGCCTGGAGGAACAGGCTCAATAGTAAGAAGCGATAAAGCGATAACGGTTTGGTTTTTTTCAGAAGGCGCCGACGAATGGTCATATCCCGATAGTGCCGCAAGTTGGCGCAACTAAAAATACACATCAAGAGGGAAAATCTGAACCTTCGCGCTGCTCCAATAACAAAAATCAGAAGGAGGGCATATGAAAAATTCTTTATATATTATCGAGTACGAATACCATCATAAGCCGAGATTTTTCATTATAAGAGCGGATGTCATGAATAATGCAGAGGCGTGGCATTGGGCATCTTGCGATGCTGGGATCGGTATAATTCCTCGGTCACGCCATGAAAAGATCAAACGGGTCAGCAGACCCCTTGCAGAACGGTACGGCCTGGAGAACGTCAGGTGGCGTCCTTCTGGAAGTATTCCGTTTATTGCGCAGCCCTATGTACCACCACCCCCTGAATGAGTATAACTTTTAACAAATACGCACATTTGAATAGGGTGTTGGTTTGAGTCAAGCCTTATTGTTTTTTCGACGTTCCTGCAGCATGCATAACTTGAGGGCGCTGCGTTGAAGTGCATCCATCATCAAGTCCGCCAGATACTGTTGCCTGCATTGCGGGCAGAGCATGTCGGCGGCGGCGGACACCAGATAAGAGGGTTCGCCCGTCGTCGGCTCGAAGGGATGTTTACATTGGGCGCACTGGCCGTTCGCTTGTAGACCAGACATCTTCGATTCCTCCCTGAATTAAAAGCTCACTCACGATCCATGATGAGGTGAATGATTTCAACAAAAAAAGGAGGAATTTCAAACAAGCGATTAATTGATATTAAAGTGCCAATATTCGAGTTTCAAAGGGAAGGCGTGCGCATGACTGTCGGCAGGTGTTACGACAGACGCGTCCGCACGCCTGATCTGGCCCGCTCAGGCTTCGAGCTTTTTGCTGCGTGCTTTTCGCGTCGTGGAGGAGGGCGCCGCCTGGCGCTTTGATTGGACCGGTACAGGCTGCGTAACACTGCTTTCGATCGTGCCCGAAGAGCTATCTATTTGCCCGGGCGTCAGTTCGTCTCTGGCTTGCAGCCAATGCAAAAAATCCTGACCGTCAGGCTTACCTTGTTGTTCCCAAATACGGTAGGCGGTGAGTCGAATCGTTTCTTCGTCCATCGTGGTGCTCCTGTTCCAGTTTAAAAACGCTAGGAGTGAATGAAGCTGCTTACAAACTCAGCCTTGATGACCGGTAGTTCGATCCCATGGATCAAGCCGGCTGTCATGGCTTGTTGCGGGTCGAGAATGCGCGGCGCCGCGATCAGGTACTTTTCTGTTTCGAGTTTTTCCCTTGCATCCCGGGTACGCTCTTCGACGATGCGCGCATACAACTGCAAGTCGTAGTCAAGGCTCATGGCGTATTCGGACATGCGCGAATGGTCGACGGCGCCTTGCACATGCCAATGAAACGGATGAAACAGAAATTTACTGTGCTTGCACGCCGTCCTGCGCTCACCGGCCAGAAAGATGATATTGCCCATCGACTCCACGGTGCCCAGATTGTGGGTGTGCACCGCGATCGGCAGCGCCAGCAGGAAGTTGTACATGGTAAAACCGTAGCTGCATTCGCCGCCCATAGTGGCGATGTTCACTACCAGGCCCGAAGCCTCTTGCTGAACGGCCAACGAGGCTTTTTCGATAAGTTGGCTGCAGGTAGAGGCGGTGACCGGCCCGGTAAAGTTAATGACGTGTAAAGGCATGGTGTCCTCCGTCCATCAAGGCAGGGGAGCACGGCTCCCCTGAATCAAGCACATTAACCGTTGCGTCCGCCACCATGGCTGTTCTGGCCGCCTTTACGACCAGCTTCCGCGGCTTTCTCACGGTCGTTGGCAAAGTTGCCGCCACTGTTCTGGCCGCCTTTGCTACCTGCTTCGGCGGCGCGCTCGGGATCATTTTTGAAATTGCCGCCGCTGTTTTGGCCACCCTTGCTTCCGATCTCTTGATAGAACTCTTTGTCATGGGAAGCCGAAGTTGCATCGCCGCCTTTTTTACCGGCTTCGTTGACGCTCATTTGATTTTACTTGTCGTTAGTAGTCATTTCAGTAATCTCGTCGTTATGTCGTTGATATATATTTCATCTCGATCTACAGGCACCTAAATACTGATGGTCGCTCAGGTTATAAATGCCTTTCGCACAGCGGTAGTGTTTGCGACGCATCGACAGTCGCTTCAGCGAGTTCCACGACGCGCTGATGTTCGTAACACGGCAATGTGTTCGCGCGTTGGCTTTCCCCGCGTCAGTTCGCACTTGCGTGCTCGGCTGGTGAGGCAAAACGCTTCGCTGATAGTCTGGTGATGCACGCATGCTTAGTTCTCCTTTGCTATTAACAGAAGGGGCAGCATTGCTGCCCCTTGTGACCACGCTTACTACTTGCGGCCGCCGCCATGGCTATTCTGACCACCTTTACGGCCAGCTTCCGAAGCCTTTTCGCGGTCATTGGCAAAGTTGCCGCCAGATGCCTGGCCGCCTTTCTTTCCCGCCTCGGAGGCTTTTTCGTGATCGTTGGCGAAATTACCTGGGTTTTTATTACTGGTCGTCATAATGCTACTCCAACTGTAATTGAGGTTTCGCTTACGCCCGTTTATTGCAACGGACATAGTTTCCGATAAGGGCGACCGTCTAAATGTTTCGAGATTTTTTAAAAGGACGATGAACGGTCTTTGATTGAGAGAAACTTGTACAGATGCGCGGTGTTCGCGCCGCTTCGTATAAGTTTTTACTTTAGGTGGGGCGGGAGTGATATTAAATTAATAGCAATGGTTGCCGCTTCGCTTAGTGTCGAAAATGCTTTTAATTGAGGGCTCTTGTACGGGTCGACTACCGAAAATACATCACGGAGCTTTAGACGCTTTATGCCAAATATATAGGTATGAAACAGACTGATCGTGGGGCGGGGCTGGCCAGGAAAGCGGAGGCTAGCAAATGACCTGAAGCTCGCACCGACCCCTCGAACCGCCAATAATGGATTTGATTAAAGAGTAACGCCCCGTCAGCTCATTTACCCGCCGACGCGCAGCATTCCGCCAGCGCGTGTTGAGCTCTTTTCAGCGGCCCGATAATGTCCCTTGACGATGGTCAATCGGCACCTACCAAGGCACGGCTGCGGCCAACCTGTTTCTGCAGGCAACGCTGACCCAGATTTTCGGCAAGCGAGGTTTCGGCCAAAATCGCCTCTTCACGAAGTGCTGCCTCCAGCGCCTCCAAATGCCGCGCAAGTATTTTTACCGATCCGCTCAAATTGGCGGGATCGAAAGGAATTTACCATTAGCAATCAGAATCATCGCCAGGTCCCAGGCGCGCTGAGAATTTTTCATTCTGCAATCTCCTTTTCGCGCCTGGCAGCTTTTCCACCGTCGGCGACCACGCTTACGGTGGGCAATGGAAAATGCTTGTTGAGCACGCCAAGATGGTCAATCGCTTCACGGAAAAGCGCTTCGGCTTTGCCGCGAAGGCGCAGATATTCATCAAACATTTCGCTATCGAAATCAGGCTGCTCCAGCAGGTCGAATGCGCTGCGGCTTAGGGCGTTGGCCTCGTTGAAAAGCTTCTGATTCTGCTCCATGGCCAACTGGCGGCAGGCCATCGTTTTTTCGTCGATGTCGTTGTGTTGCATGGCTTGAATCCTTCATCAGCAGGTCTCTGTATAACTGTGTGACCCGCTTGCAAAGCCCGTGTATCAAAATGGATTTCTCTGAAATATCGATTAATTCAACGATTCAGTTTGCCTGAAATTATCGTCTTTTAGATGGAGCTACGCGTTAAGCCCCCAAGGGCCGTCTTGTCCCACTGAGAAAGTCCCAACTAGCGACGTAAGCAACACAATTTTTCGATCAGAACAATCAACGAATCGTGGGCGACCGGTTTGCTCAAATGAGTGGTGAAGCCCGACTCAGCCGCCTTTTTCTGATCACTGCCGGCCCCATAGCCTGTGAGTGCGATCGCGGGAACCTGACGCAGATGACCTATCGTGCGCAGTTTCTGCATTAGCTCATGGCCATTCATTTTCGGCATGCCAATGTCCGAAATGATCAAGTCGTACTGTGCATCGCGGGCTGTTTCAAGAGCACTCTGTGGGTCATCGAATGCGCTGACTTGCGCGCCTTCCATCTCCAGCAATAAATTCAGCACTTCTAGCACCTCGGCAGAGTCATCCACCAGCAACACCTTGACGCCGTGCAGACGTTCGTCGTCATCGTGTTCAGCGTCAGGAGGCGGCAAACGATTCTGTTGTTCGCACAGCGGTAGCCATATCGAGAAGGTGCAGCCTAAACCCAGCCCCTTGGAATGGACACTGACCGAGCCTTCGTGAGCCTCAACCAGTTGGCGTACTAAGGACAAGCCTATCCCGAGGCCCTCGCGCTGATGCGTCAGATGTTGGTTTTCTGCTTGCCCGAACAGGTCAAAGATCTTCTCCAGACTTTCGTCGGCCAAACCGATGCCACTGTCGATCACGTCCAACTGGGCGCGTCCTTCCGAGCGGCTGAGTACCAATTGCACCTGACCACCCTCCGGGGTGAATTTCAGAGCGTTGTTGACCAGGTTCCAGATCACTTGCTCGATGCGCGTCGGGTCGACCTCGACGATCAGGGGTCCATAATCCGAAGGCGTTTGCAGCGTCACCTGACGACGATGCCCGTCGGCGAGCACTACGCTATGGATATCCTGTAGCGTGCGAATCAAGTCAACCGGTTGTTTTTTCAACTTGAGCTTGCCGGTGCGAACTCGGGCGACATCAAGCAGGTCGTCAATGATCCGCGCCTGGCTGGACACGGCCTCGCAGATCGTATTCACGGCTTTGATCGCCGGGCCCGCCGCCTTGGTAGCGGGCAAGCGACGCAGTAACTCCGCGTTCAGTTGGATCAGGTTCAGTGGATGCTTGAGTTCGTGCGACATCACCGCGAAAAACTCATCCTTGAGATGGCTCTTCGTCTGGGTTTCCATCAGGCGCTGGCTCTGCTCATCCTGGGTGCGTTTGTGGCCGGTCAGATCGCGAGCGATCTTGACGTAGCCCTGCAAGCTGTCGCTCTTGAGCTGCGTGATCTCACCGCTGCAGTAGAACCGACTGCCATCCTTGCGCACATGCCAGCGCTCATCCTCACCCCGACCGTGTTCGCGGGCCGCCCGCAGTTCGCTCTCAGGAATGCCGGAGGAGCGGTCCTCCTGTGAAAAAATTAAGTCGTAATAAGCACCCAGCACTTCGTCCTTGGTGTAGCCGAAGATCAGTTCTGCACCCGTGTTCCAATCGGTGATGGCGCCGTGGTCATCAAGGATGATGATTGCAAAGTCATGGGTACTCTCGGCGACCAGGCGCATGCGCTCTTCTCCCAAGCGCAGTTCTTCCTCGGCCTGGCGTCGCTTGGTGATATCGATGAAGGTCAGCACCGTGCCATCAATATGGTCCTCGCTGGAGCGGTAGGGCAATAACCTTGCAATGTACCAGCGGCCGTCCTTACTGCTGATTTCCCGCTCGATCATGCTGAGTGACTCAAACACCGTTGTAGCGTCTTCGGTGATTTCTGGATAATCCAGACGGTGGGTGATGTCCATCAACGAGCGTCCAGTGTCCACCGGGAGCATGCTGAAGATATCGGTGGCGCGTGGCGTGAACCAACGGATGCGCATGTTGCGGTCCACGAATACGGTGGCGATGTCGGTGGAGGCGATCAGGTTGCTCAGGTAGTCATTGACCTTGTCCGTCTCTTCTACCTTGGTTTTGAGCTCATAGTTGACGGTCAACAGCTCTTCATTGATCGACTGCAGCTCTTCCTTGCTGGTTTCCAGCTCTTCGGTGGCCGAACGCAACTCTTCATTGACCGCCTGCATTTCTTCGTTGGAGGCCTTGAGTTCCTCGCTTGAGACTTCAGACTGTTCGATGGTGTCCTGCAGGTGCAGTTTGGTGCGTTGCAGCTCGCGCTCCAGGTTGCCCATGATGGCGTTTTGAGCATGGCGGACAGTCGTGGTATTGGCCTGTTGTGGGTCGATCTCGCTTTCCTGGAAAATCACCAGCACGTAGTCGCTTTCGGTCGCATCATCGCGAAAGGGGTGGGCGGTAATGTCCACGATGAAGGGGTCATGCTCGTGCTTAACCCGGATCTTGCGGGAGGTCACAGGCATATTCGATTGCTGGACCTGAAAGAGTGTGGTGCGGATGTCGAGGCGCAGGTCGGGATGAACCAGTGCCAACAGGTTATGCGTTATCTCCCCAGCCACATAACGCAGGAACCGTCCGGCGCCTTCGCTCATGTGTACGATCTGCGCGTGGCCGTCGACAATAACACTTGGCGGTGCAGCTTTTCCGAGGGCACGCAGATGAATATCCGCGAATGAAACTTTGTTGGGGGCCTTATTTTCAATCGCAATCGACGCGGTACTTGGGCGCAAGTAGCCGCCTCGCGGCATGGTTGGGGCGCGGCGCATAGTCGAAGAGCCGGCACGTACCCGAAAAATGCGGTTTCGTTTGTCCACCGGCACAAACAGGTCCAGGCAGCCGTCGGCCGACTCCGAGGAGCCGAGGAACAGATAGCCACCGGGGCGCAGCGCAAAGTGGAACATCTGCAGGATGTCGCGCTGCACTTCGCGGTCCAGGTAGATCAACAGGTTGCGGCACACGATCAGGTCGATCTGCGAGAACGGCGGATCAGCGAGCAAACTGTGTTTGGCGAACAAAACCTTCTCGCGAATTTCCTTGCGCACCCGATAGTGTTGGTTTTTCTCTTTGGCAAAATATTGGCGCAACCGCGGTGGCGGTACGTCGGTGATGATCGCCTCGGGATACACGCCGTTGCGACCGTGGGTGATTGCGCGTTCGTCAATATCAGTGGCAAACACCTGCATCTTCGCGCCGCTGGCATCCAGCGCCAGTTGCTCGGCCAGCAGCATCGCGAGGCTGTAAGCTTCTTCGCCGGTGGAACAGCCGGCCGACCAGATGCGCACCTCTTCGCGGTGCGGCACAGTGTCTTCGAGTGACTTCACCAGGTTAGGTATCACGTCACGTTCAAGCGCTTCAAAGGCCTCGCGGTCGCGGAAGAAGTTAGTCACGCCGATCAGCATATCGCCGAGCAGGGCCTTGGTTTCGTCTGGGTGCTCCTGGAGGAAATTGTAATAGGTCGCCAGGTCCGGCTGGGCGGTTACTTGCAAGCGTCGCTCAATACGGCGCAACACTGTGGCGCGCTTGTAATGCTTGAAGTCGTGCCCGGTACTGGCGCGCAACTGAATCAGGATGTCCAGCAATAACTGCTCCGCCACGGCTGCATCGCGTTCGGTTGCAGGTGGGGTGGTTTTAATTTCGGGATCGTCGGCAGTGGGCAGGATGATTGACTGAGCATTGCGCCATAGCTCCAGCAACTTCTGCGGCATTTCCACAACGGGAAGCACGAGATCGACCATTTGCGTTTCGATGGCAGCCCGCGGCATGCCATCGAACTCAGCATCTTCTGGTGTTTGTACCAGAGTGATCCCAACTTGCTCCTTGATTCGAGAAAGGCCAACCGCCCCGTCCGCTCCGGTCCCTGAAAGGATCACGCAAAACGCCCGTTCTTTATGCGCATCTGCCAAATCGCGAAAAAACAGGTCGATCGCTATGTGCGAGCCGCCCTCACGGGTTGATGGGGATACCGCTAAATAACCATCATTCATCTTCAAATGGTGGGCCGGTGAGATGACATACACATGATTTTTTTTCGATAGGCGTCGTGTCATTGACCTGTAACACCGGTATGCGGGTCGACTCCTGGATGATCTTATCCGCCACGCTTTGATGATCGGGGGACAGGTGCAGGATCACTACAAATGCCATGCCGCAGTCTTTGGGCATATGCTCAAAAAACGCCTTCACTGCTTGCAGCCCGCCCGCGGACGCGCCGATGCCCACCACCGGAAAGTCCAAGTTGCTGGGGATCAGATCCTTGCGTTGCGGAACGTTAGGGGACCGCGGGGGGCAGACTTCATAAATACCAACCTTGATTAACTGCGCACGAGAAGAGCGTGGAGGGAACAACTAAAGCGAGGGCAAGGGCTAAACCGAATATGAAATATAGCCGAAAACCGGCGTACAGAAGAATGCCTCGAATGTCGCTAACCCTGCAAACCTTTGCCTCCCGGTTGAGGCACGCAACGTTCAGAAGGTTTATTCAGACTGACCAATGGCAATGCTGTGCCTGAACGGCTATCTGATTTTTTCAAAATCCGTCTGAACTTACCCTCCCGGACAACCCTCGCAAAAGTAATCACAGCCAGGAGGGAGACCGATGAACAGTTATCCAAAACCACCATTCAAGGCGCAACAGCAGCCCGTACCCGGTCAGCAGCGCAAGATGGATCCAATGCCCGATTGCGGTGAGCAGACCTACAAAGGCTCGGGCCGACTCGCCAACAAAATAGCCTTGATCACCGGGGCCGATAGCGGCATTGGGCGTGCGGTGGCCATCGCCTTTGCACGCGAAGGCGCGGACGTGGCGGTCTCCTATCTGGATGAGCATGAAGACGCCAAGGAAACCGCGCGGTGGGTCGAGGCGGCGGGTCGTCAATGCCTGTTGCTGCCAGGTGACCTGGGCAACGCGGATCAGTGCACGGCGATAGTCAGTGACACCGTGGAGAAGTTCGGACGCATTGATGTGCTGGTCAATAACGCGGCGTTCCAGATGACCTACGAAAGTCTGGAAGACATCCCCGATGAAGATTGGCTAAAGACCTTTAACGTTAACGTCACCGCGATGTTTCGCATCTGCAAGGCCGCGCTGCCGCACATGGCCGAGGGCAGTTCGATCATCAACACCAGCTCGGTCAATTCCGATGCGCCCAACCCCACGCTGTTGCCCTATGCGGCCACCAAAGGCGCGATCGCCAACTTCACTGCGGGCTTGGCGCAGATGCTCGGCAAACGCGGTATTCGCGTCAACAGTGTGGCGCCCGGGCCAATCTGGACGCCATTGATCGTGTCGACGATGACCGAGGACTCCGTCAAGAACTTTGGAGGCAATACACCGCTGGGGCGCCCCGGCCAGCCAGTCGAAGTCTCGCCCATCTACGTACTGCTGGCGTCGGATGAGGGCAGTTATATCTCCGGTGAACGCTACGGCGTAACAGGTGGCAAACCCATTCTTTGAATGAAGCGAGGCATTCGATGACGACGACAGTAGGCGACTTTCTGGTTGAGCGACTCAGCCAATGGGGCGTTACCCGAATCTTTGGTTACCCGGGGGACGGTATCAATGGTGTATTCGGCGCGTTGAGCCGGGCGCAGGGCAAGATCGAATTCATTCAGGCCCGTCATGAGGAAATGGCCGCGTTCATGGCGTCGGCCCACGCCAAATTCACGGGGGAGCTGGGCGTTTGCATAGCCACATCAGGGCCAGGTGCCTCGCACCTGATCACTGGGCTCTATGACGCGCGGATGGACCATATGCCGGTGCTGGCGATTGTCGGGCAGCAGGCGCGGGCAGCGCTTGGGGGGCATTACCAGCAGGAGTTGGATCTGGTGTCGATGTTCAAGGATGTGGCAGGGGCATTCGTGCAGCAGGCTACGGTGCCATCCCAGGTGCGTCACTTGGTGGATCGGGCCGTACGCACGGCAGTCGGTGAGCGCCGAGTGACGGCGATCATCCTGCCCAACGATTTGCAGGAGGCGACCTACGAACCGCCCGCCAGGGCCCACGGCACAGTGCACTCTGGGGTGGGTTATTCAAAGCCGCGAGTGGTGCCGTATGAGGCGGATCTACAGCGCGCCGCAGACGTGCTGAATGCCGGTGAGAAAGTTGCGATTCTCGTCGGCGCAGGGGCGCTGGCGGCCACCGATGAAGTCATCGCCGTCGCCGAAGCGCTTGGCGCCGGGGTGGCCAAGGCGCTACTCGGCAAGGCTGCAGTCCCTGACGATTTGCCCTGGGTTACCGGCAGCATCGGCCTGTTGGGCACCGAGCCCAGCTACAAGCTGATGACCGAATGCGACACCTTGTTGATGATCGGCTCGGGTTTTCCTTACTCAGAGTTCCTGCCCAAGGAAGGCCAGGCCCGTGGCGTGCAGATTGACCTGCAACCCGACATGTTAAGCCTGCGTTATCCCATGGAGGTGAATCTGGTGGGCGATGCCGCCGAGACCCTGGCTGCGTTGTTGCCGTTGCTCACCCACAAGACTCAGCGTAAATGGCGCAAGAAGGTCGAGGGTTGGCGTGCTAGCTGGGAGAAAACCCTGGAGAAACGCGCCCTGGCAAAAGCCAAGCCGATCAACCCGCAACGCGTGGTCTACGAGCTGTCTCCACGCTTGCCCGACCACGCCATCATCACCAGCGATTCCGGCTCCTGTGCCAACTGGTATGCCCGCGACTTGAAGATCCGCCGTGGCATGCAATGTTCCCTGTCCGGTGGCTTGGCGTCCATGGGGCTGCCGTGCCGTACGCCATCGCCGCCAAGTTTGCGCACCCGCAGAACACCGTGATCGCGCTGGTGGGCGATGGCGCGATGCAGATGAACAACATGGCCGAACTGATCACCGTGGCCAAATACTGGCGGCAGTGGCAGAGCCCTAAATGGATCTGTGCGGTGTTCAACAATGAAGACCTGAACCAGGTCACTTGGGAGCAGCGCGTGATGGAAGGCGACCCCAAGTTTGAGGCTTCGCAAACCATTCCTGACGTGCCGTATCACCTGTTTGCGATTTCGCTGGGGCTGAAGGGGATTTTTGTCGAGCGCGAGGAGGATGTGGCTGGGGCCTGGGAACAGGCGTTGGCCTCGGATGTACCGGTGCTGATCGAGTTCAAGACCGACCCCGACGTGCCGCCACTTCCCCCGCATATCAAGCTGGAACAGGCCAGGAAGTTCGCCACCACGTTGCTCAAAGGCGACCCGGATGAAGCCGGGGTGATTGTGCAAACCGCCAAGCAAGTGTTGGCCAGCGTTCTGCCAGGAGGCGCAAAAAATAACGAACGCCTGCGCACCCGCACAGCCAAAGCGTTAAGGACATGGACATGAGAATCCGGCAATGACGCAGATCTTCAGGCGCTCGGCCGATACCTGGCTGCGCGTAGGACTGTTGCTGCTGATCGCCGGGCTTTCGGGAGGTTTGCTTGTGGCGTTGACTCTGGACAGCACCGACTACCGCACCGGCCGTAACTGGGTGGTCGAGCAGCCATTGCCCTTCAGCCATGCCCACCATGCGGGCGAACTCAAGATCGACTGCCGTTATTGCCACAGCGCGGTGCACTCCTCCGCGATGGCCAGCCTGCCACCCACCGAAACCTGCATGAGTTGTCATTCCCAGGTATGGACACATGCCGATGTGCTGGAGCCGTTGCGCAAGAGCCTGCGTGAGCTTGAGCCCCTGCATTGGCAACGCGTCGCCAAGCTGCCGGACTACGTGTATTTCCATCACGGCGTCCATGTGAACGCCGGCGTCGGCTGCAGTGAATGCCATGGTCAGGTCGACCGCATGCAACTGATGTTCAAGGCGCAACCGCTGAACATGGGCCAGTGCCTGGCCTGTCACCGTGACCCGGCGCCCCATCTGCGTCCCCTGGAGCAGGTCACCAATATGCAGTGGAAGCCTTCCGAGGACCGTCGCCAATTGGGTGAGCGCCTGATGACCGCGCGGCACATCGATACCCGGGGCCTTACCGACTGCGGGACGTGCCACCGATGAGTAAGCCGCTGGACTTCTCCGTTTTGCGTGAACAACTGGCCGGACTTGAGGGGCAGGCTTATTGGCGCGGGCTTGAGGCGCTTGCCGAGTCCCCTGACGCTCAAGCACTGATAGAGGCGGAATTTGCAGGTGTGGCGCCGCTGATGGATCGACGGCGTTTCCTGCAGTTGATGGCGGCGTCCATCGCCATGGCGGGGCTGGCCGCCTGTGGCAAGACCCCGGAACAGGCGGTGACGGCGGTCAGTCAGCCGGTCAATCTGACGCCAGGCGTGCCGGCCTGGTACGCCACCGCCATCCCGTTTGGCGGTGTTGCCCAGCCCGTGTTGGGCAAGACCGTTGCAGGCAGACCGATCAAGCTCGAAGGTAACCCGGACCATCCTGTGTCGGGGGGCGCCTGCGATGCCTTTACTCAAGCGGCGATCCTGCAACTCTATGATCCGGACCGTTCCCAGGCGCCGCGTTTCAAAGGCCGCGAAGCCAGTTGGCCGGATGTGCGCGCGGCGCTGGTCCACGAGCAGCAGGTGTTGGACAGCGCTCGCGGCAAGGGCTTGCACATCGTCTGCGGGGCCAGCAGTTCACCGACCCTCAAGCGCCAGCTCGACCAATTGCAACAACGCTGGCCTGAGGCGCGCCTGTACCATGGCGAAGCCTTTGCCGAGACGGCCGCCCTGCGAGCCAGCGAACGCGCGTTCGGTCAGCCATTGGCTGCGCAGGTTCACCTGGAACAGACCGAGGTGCTGGTGTGCCTGGAATATGACCCGCTGGGCAGCGGTCCGTATCAGACGGTGCTCCAGCGCGGCTGGGCTGAACGTCGCCGTCAGGCAGCGAAAGGTGAGGGCGCCGCGTTGGTATTCGTCGCTGAAAGTGTTCCGAGCCTCACCGGCGCTGCCGCCACCGCGCGCTTGCCCACGGCGCCGTCGCAGTTGCCCGGCCTGCTGCTTGCGCTGAGCCAGGCGCTGGACCAGGACCTGCCCGGAACGCCGCGCCTGAACTCGGCGCAACGGCAGTGGGTGCAGGACGCCGCCGCTGCGCTCAAGGCCCACCCTGGGCGTGGCCTGATCGGTATCAGCCAGCAGGCATCCGAGGCGTTGCAGGCGCAGGTCATGCAGCTTAACCAGCGCTTGGGGCACGCAGGCCGAGCGTTGGACTGGCAGGTGCCGAGGTTATTGGGTTACGAGCCTTATCAATCGTGGGGTTCGCTTGCGCAACTGAGTCAGGAAGCAGTGACTCATTTGCTGATACTCGACTGCAACCCAGTGCTAAATGCCTACCTGCAAGATGTGCTGCCCCAGGCGCCATTTCGCTTGCATGCCGGGCTTTACTACGACGAAAGCGCCGCGCAGTGCCATTGGCACCTGCCGCTCAATCACGCCCTGGACGGTTGGAGCGATGGCCGCGCGGCGGACGGCAGTGTTTGCATCGTCCAGCCGCTGATCGAACCGATGTATTCGACGCGCACCCTGCATCAGGTCCTCGACTTGCTGCTGCACTCAACCGAGACCGATGCCTTGGCGCTGGTGCGCGCAACCTGGGCGCATATCGCGCAGCAACAATGGCGCGAGGCATTGGCCAATGGCTGGATTGAACCGGCCCCAGCGCCAGTCAAGGTGGAGGAGGTGACGCCAGTTGCCCCCGCGGCGGCCGACGTTGGCGAAGGATTAGAGGCCGTAATCCGTCCCGACCCGACCGTGTGGGACGGGCGCTTCGCCAACTCCGGCTGGCTGCAGGAATTGCCCAAGCCCATCAGCACCCTGACCTGGAGCAATGTGATCGGGCTTTCGCCACACCTGGCCGAACAGTTGGGCGTGAGCAATGGCGACGGTATAGAGGTAACACTGGCGGAGCAGACCGTGCGCGGACCGGCCTGGGTTGACCCCGGGCAGGCCGACCAGGTCATTGCCTTATACACCGGCTACGGTCGCGGCCACGCCGGGCGCGTCGGTGATGGCCTGGGTTACGCGGTGAAGCCCACTGAGCAACTCTCCGTCAGTGCCTCCCTACGAAGCACCGGCGAGCACTTTCCTTTGGCGGCCACCCAGTCACATCACCGGTTGCCTGAAGCGCAGGAACCGCCCATCCGTGTGGTCTCACGCGCCAAACCACAACTCGCGACCCAGGCCATTCCCGCGTCGCTCTACAGCCCGGTGGCCGACAGCGGCCCGCAGTGGGGCATGGTCATTGATCTGGACCTGTGCACCGGCTGCAATGCCTGTGTGGTGGCCTGTCAGGCCGAGAACAATATTGCTGTGGTCGGCGCCGAGCAGGTCGCCCAGGGGCGCAGCATGCACTGGCTGCGCATCGACCATTATTACCAGGGGCCGTTGGAGGCCCCGCGTTCGCGCTTCCAGCCATTGCCCTGCATGCACTGCGAGCAGGCGCCCTGCGAAACCGGCTGCCCGGTCAACGCCACCGTGCATAGCCGCGATGGCTTGAACCAGATGGTCTACAACCGCTGCATAGGCACACGCACGTGCGCCTCTTACTGCCCGTACAAAGTGCGACGCTTCAATTGGCTGGACTGGAGCGCCGACGCCGCGCCGTCGATTCAGGCCCAACGCAACCCCGAGGTGACGGTACGCTCCCGCGGCGTGATGGAGAAATGCACGTACTGCATCCAACGCATCAGCAACGCCCGCACGGACAACAAGCAACACGGCGACGATTTCGATCCCTCTGCGGTGATCACCGCTTGCCAGCAAACCTGCCCCAGCCAGGCCATCCAGTTTGGCGACATCAACGCCCCCGCCAGCGCTGTCAGCCTCGCACGCCGTGATCCCCGCCATTACCGCTTGCTGGAAGCCCTCGGCACCCGGCCGCGCACCAGTTACCTGGCGCGCATCGAGGAGGAGGGCGCCGGCGATGAAGGCTGAGCCGCTGCTGCACGCCACCGGGCATTTCCTGCCAAAGGATTTGAGCGACCAGCAGGTGTCGCGGCAGGTGTTCGGGCCATTGCAGCAGTTCCCCCGGCGCGTTGCCTGGCGCTGGATGTTCGGTGTCGGCCTGGTGTTGTTGCTGGTGTACCTGGGCTCGGTCGTCGTGCTGCTGGGCAATGGCGTGGGCATGTGGGGCAATAATCAGCCGGTGCATTGGGGCTTTGGCATCCTCAATTACATCTGGTGGCTGGGGATCGGCCACGCGGGCACCTTTATCTCGGCCTTGCTGTTGCTGATCGAGCGGCCCTGGCGCCATACCCTCAACCGGCTGGCGGAGCTGATGACGCTGATGGCAGTGATCTGCGCCGCGCTGTACCCGATCCTGCACCTGGGCCGCCCCTGGCTGTTCTACTGGACCATGCCCTACCCGAATGAAATGGAGTTATGGCCGCAATTCAAAAGCCCTACGGCCTGGGACATGTTTGCGATCCTGTCGTACCTCACGGTGTCGGTGCTGTTCCTGATGGTGGGCGCCATTCCGGATTTCGCCATCGCCCGTGATCGGGCCCGGAAGCCGCTGCGCCAGGCGGTCTATGGCTTGCTGGCGCTCGGCTGGCGCGGGTCGCAACGGCATTGGGCGTTGTGGCGGCGCACCACGCGGGTGCTGGCGATCCTCGCGATACCGCTGGTGTTTGCGGTGTCGAGTGGCTATTCGTTTCTGCTGACCATGGGCACCCAGAGCGGTTGGCATTCCACCCTGTTTCCCGCCTATTTTGTGGCCGGGGCGGTGTTTTCCGGGTTCGCCCTGGTGGCGCTGCTGGCGATTGCGGTGCGCTGGATACTGTGCATCCAAAGCCTGATCACTCCACGCCATCTGGACATGCTCGGCTGTCTGTTGCTGGCCACCGGCTGGATGACCACCTACGGGTATCTGGCCGATCTGTTCATGCCGTTCTACAGCGGCGACGCGCATGAAATCGAGGTATTGCTTGCGCGCATCAGCGGCGCGCATGCCTGGAGTTTCTGGTTGGCGATCGTCTGCAATGTCGGGGTGCTCCAGGCGCTCTGGTGGCGAAACGTGCGCCAAAGCCCGCCGCGATTGGCACTGGTGGCGCTGGCCGTACTGGTGGGGATGTGGGCCGAGCGTTTCATGCTGCTGATCCCTCCGCAGATGCGTGATCTGCTGGTTTCCAGCTGGGGCGATTACACGCCGTCCCTGGGGGACTGGACGCTGTTTATCGGCAGCTTCGGGGTGTTTCTGGTGCCCTATAGCCTGTTTCTGCGCTATGTGCCGATGGTCTCCGCGTTCGAGGTCAAGCAGGCGCTGCATCAGGAGCGCGGTGATGGCTGAGTGCCTGGGTTTACTCGCGCGGTTCCCGGCGCCCGAGCCCCTGGTGGATGCCGCCGTGTGCGCGTGGGACCTGGGTTATCGGCGGCTGGATGCCTTCGCGCCGTTTGCGCTGCAAGCCTTGGAGCCGGTATTGGCGGTCGACGCCAGGCGAGTAGGGCGCATGGCCTGCCTGGGGGCCGGACTGGGCATCGTCCTGGCGCTGGTGATGCAGATCGGTTCGGTGTGGGCCTATCCCTTGAACATCGGCGGGCGACCCTTGGTGGCGTTGCCTTCATTCGCCGTGGTGACGTTTCTGTTTGCCGTGGTGTTTGCAGCTATGGCGGCCGTGTTGACGTTGTTGCTGTGCAGTCGCTTGCCGCGCTTGCATCATCCGTTGTTCGGCGTCGAGGGATTTGAAGGGGCCAGCGATGATGGGTTCTTCTTGTTTATCGATGCGCGCGACCCGCTGTTTGACGCACACCAGACCCACGCCTGGCTGGCCGAACGCGCGCAGAGCGTGCAGCAAGTGGCGCCATGAATGCCTGGCGATGGGCATTGAGCCTGGTGCTGCTGTGCAGCGGCTGTGATGACATGTCACGCCAGGCCAAGGTACTCGAACAGCGCGCCAGCGCGTTGTTTGGCAATGGCCTCAGCAGTCGCCAGCCTCCCGCCGGCAGTGTGGCGCGCGGGCAACTGCAACGCGAAGCGCTGGCCCGACAACGGCCGGCCCTGAGTGCGGACTTGCTGGCACGTGGCGAGGCGGGCTATCAAACATTCTGCACGCCGTGCCATGGCCTGGGCGGGCTCGGCGATGGGCTGGTGGTGGGCCGTGGTTTTCCGGCACCGCCGTCGTTTATCGAACCGCGGTTGCTGAACGCCTCCGATGACCAACTGATGCAGGTGATTGCCGACGGGCGAGGCTTGATGTACGGCTACGCGTCGCGCATTCAGCCCGATGAGCGCTGGGCGATTGTCGCCCACTTGCGTGTGCTGCAGTTGAGCCAGCACGCCGACCTGCAAACGCTGTCGCCGACTGTGCGGCAGGCCTTCGAGGAGTCCGGCCAATGAGCCGGTGGTGGTTGCTGGCTGCCGCCATCGGCCTTGCCGTGCTCGGCGTCTGGCAGCCTGCCTGGGTCGGTGCGGGCGTCCTGGCGGCAGCGGTCAATGGCAGCAATGTCGCGCTGGGTTGCTTGCTGCTTGCGTTGCTGACGCCACTGGTCAGCGGTCGCTGGCAGCCTTTGCTGGATCCCGGCAGCCGCTTGGGAGCAAGCGCCGTGTTGTTGATCATCCCGATGCTGTTGCCGGTGCTGGTCACGATGCCCTGGGTGTACCCCTGGTTCGATCAGGCGGCTCCGGGTTTTCGTGGCCTGTGGTTATCGCCGTGGTTTTTGTGTTACGCACTCTGGTGTACGGCGGGCTTGCCTGGGTGTTGCACGGCTGGGTGGGTAAGCGCAGTGCGGCGGGGTTGATCCTGTACGCGCTGGTGGCGAGCCTGGCCGCCGTGGACTGGCTGATGTCGTTGCAGGCGGGGTTTGTCTCCAGCGTGTTCGGCCTGTTGTTGATTGCCCGGCAACTGCTCGACGGCCTGGCCTTCGCCGGGCTGTGTGTGTTGTGCTGGAACGTGGTGCTGCTGCCCGCACGCCAGTGTGTGCTGTTACGCGGTCTGCTGGTAAGCGCCTTGGCGTTCTGGATCTACGTGCAGTTCATG
This sequence comes from Pseudomonas poae, assembly GCA_004000515.1. GTDB lineage: Bacteria > Pseudomonadota > Gammaproteobacteria > Pseudomonadales > Pseudomonadaceae > Aquipseudomonas > Aquipseudomonas cremoris. Next base: position 5,993,432 of record CP034537.1, on the reverse strand, counting down.
CAGTACCTGATTATCTGGTCGGTGGACCTGGCGCATGAAACGGCCTGGTACCGCGTGCGCGAGACGGGTGGGTGGGGCGCACTGACGGCGCTGTTGGTCGCCGGGCAACTGGTGTGCCTGGTGGTACTCGCGTCGCCATGGGGCGGCCGAATGAATGTGTTGACGTGGGGCTGTGCGGCGATCTTGTTGCTTGGGGTTGTCGAGTCGATGTGGATCAGCCTGCCGTCGATTTTTCCCGAGGCCACCCTTGGCATGCTCCTCACCGCTGTGCTGTGCCAGGGAGTGTATGCCGCAGCCTTGTTTGCCGTGTGGCGGCGGCAGTGGCTAAGGAGGCGCCATGACCGCTGAATACCAGCCCAACGATTTTGACGGTAAAAAAGCCGCCCGGGTAATGGTGCTGCTGGGAGTGGCCATAACCCTGAGCCTGGGCGGCGTGGCCTGGTTGTTGAGCGGCTACCGTCAACAGGAGCAACAACCGCCGATGAGCACACTGGAACGCCAGCGCCTATTGCCCCCTGAGCCGCGTCTACAAGCTGATCCCCGGCAGGCGGGTGAGCGGCAACTGGCCCGCCAGCGTCTGCATCTGGACAGTTATGGCTGGGTCGACCATGAGCATCACATCGTGCACTTGCCATTGGCACAGGCCCGGCAATTGCTGCTGGAGCGAGGATGGCCTGATGAGCATTGAGCGCGTGCTGCTGGTCGTCGTATTGGTGTGCTGTTGGCTGCCGCAAGCGGGCGCCGCGAAGCCATTCGACCCCTTTACCGCCGCCGGAATCGATACGGCCCACGTCGGCCGACCCTTGGCGCTCGACAGTCGCTTCACCGACCAACAGGGCCGCCTCGTGCGTCTTGGCGATCTGCTCAAGGGCCAGCCTACATTGCTGGTGCCGTTGTACTACCGTTGCCCGAACGTCTGCGGGCGGCGCTCTCGACCCTGTTCAGCCAACTGGCCAACCAGCCTTATCGCCTGGGCCATGACTTCCAGGTAATCGCTTTCAGTTTTGACCCCCGTGAAGACGTGGGCGCCGCCCGGGAAGAGCTGGCCAAGCTCAGCCAGCACTGGCCAGCGTTGGCTGACGAACCTGGCGTGCATCTGCTGACTGGCGATGCGTCAGCCAGCGAGGCCCTGGCGAACTCGATCGGCTTCGGTTATCGCTTCGACCCGCAACAGCAGCAATACGCCCACAGCTCGGCAGTCTCGGTGGTAACGGGCGACGGACGCCTGTCGCGCTGGCTCTACGGCCTGGGCTACCAGCCCAGCGACCTGCGCCTGGCACTGACCGAGGCCGGACAGGGCAAGTTGGGGGCTATCAAGGAACAATTATTATTGCTGTGCTACCACTACGACCCGCAGAGCGGCACCTACAGCAGCCGGATCATTCTGCTGCTGCAAGTGGCAGGCGTGGCCACGGTGCTGGTGCTCGGCCTGCTGATTTTGCGGGCGGTGCGGCGCGAACGTCGGGAGGCGCGATGAACGAACACTTTCTGCGCCTGTGGCCGGCACAAGCCTCGGACTACGCGGTGTCGGTTGACTGGCTGGTGATCGGCTTCACCGCCATGATGGCGCTGTTCGTGGTGCCGGTGTTCGTCGCGCTCTGGGTGTTTATCTGGCGCTATCGGCGCGGCCGTCCCGCCGACCGCGACCATCGCCCGCAAAGTAATCTGCCTATCGAGCTGGCCTGGATCATCTTGCCGTTCATAGGTTCGCTGGTGGTCTTCCTGTTGTCGGCGCGGCTGTTTTTCATCGCCCGCACGCCGCCGGAGGATGCGCTGGAAGTGCAGGTCACCGCGCGCCAATGGATGTGGAAGTTCCAGCACCAGGGCGGCCAGCGGGAGATCAACACCCTGCATGTCCCGGCCCGGCGTCCGGTGAAGTTGACCATGATTTCCGAAGACGTGATCCACAGCCTGTTTTTCCCCAGCCTGCGCATCAAGCAGGACGTGCTGCCAGGACGCTACAGCATGCTGTGGTTCCAGGCCGAGCACAGCGGCACCTACGAGGTGTACTGCGCCGAATACTGCGGCACCGACCATGCGGCCATGCTGGCACGCCTGGTGGTGCTGGACCCCGCCGACTACGAGCACTGGCTGACTGAAAACGGCAGCGCCGCCGACCTCGCCAGCCAGGGCGAAACCCTGTACCGCCAATACGGCTGCGGCAGTTGCCACGATTCGGGCAACGCGCCACCGCTGGCCGGGGTGTTCAATCGCACGGTACAGCTGGCCGATGGGAGCCAGGTGAAGGCCGATGAAGCCTACCTGCGCGACAGTATCCTGTTGCCGCAAAAACAACTGGTGGCCGGCTACCTGCCGATCATGCCGACCTACAGCAACCTGCTGGACGAAGAGGCCGTGCAGCGGCTTGTCGCTTACCTGCGCGAACTTGCGGAGAAACACCAATGAGCCAACCCAGCTATTTGCATGCACAGGGCCTGCGGTCATGGTTGCTGACCCGCGATCACAAACGTATTGCGGTGCTGTACATGCTCACCGTGACCTTCTTTTTCTTTGCCGGCGGGCTGGCGGCGAGCCTGATCCGCATCGAACTGGTCACGCCGGAAGGGGATTTGCTCACTGCCGATGGCTACAACCGCGCGTTTACCCTGCACGGGGTGATCATGGTGTGGTTTTTCCTGATTCCGTCGATTCCGAGCGTGTTCGGCAATTTTCTGGTGCCAATCATGATCGGGGCCAAAGACATGGCGTTTCCGCGCCTGAACCTGTTCAGTTGGTACCTGTTGCTGGGCGGTGGTTTGTTCACCCTGCTCGCGCTGCTGTTGGGTGGGGTCGACACCGGCTGGACCTTCTACACGCCGTTGTCGACGATGTTCAGTAACGGCCATGTGGTCGCAGTGATCTGCGGGGTGTTTATCGCCGGGTTTTCGTCGATTTTTACCGGCGTCAATATCATCGCTACCGTGCATACCTTGCGCGCGCCCGGCATGACGTGGATGCGCTTGCCGCTGTTCATCTGGTCGATGTACGCCACCTCGATCATTCTGGTGCTGGCCACGCCCGTGCTCGCGATCACCCTGGTGCTGGTGGCCGCGGAGCACCTGTTCAACATCGGTGTGTTCGACCCGAAACTGGGCGGCGACCCGCTGTTGTTCCAGCATCTGTTCTGGTTCTACAGCCACCCGGCGGTGTACATCATGATTCTGCCGGCCATGGGGGTGGTCAGCGAGTTGATCACGGCGGCGGGGCACAAGCGCATTTTCGGCTACCGCTTTGTCGCCTGGTCCAGCGTGGCGATTGCGGTGATCGGCTTTCTAGTGTGGGGCCATCATATGTTTGTCGCCGGGCAGTCGATGTATGCCAGCCTGGTGTTCTCATTGTTGAGTTTTCTGGTGGCGATTCCGTCGGCGATCAAGGCCTATAACTGGAGTGCCACGCTGTACAAAAGCGACTTGACCCTGCATGCGCCGTTTCTGTTTGCGTTGACCTTTATCGGGTTATTTATCGTCGGCGGCGTCACCGGGCTGTTCCTCGCGCTGCTGGCCGCCGACCTGCATGCCCATGACACCTATTTTGTGGTCGCGCACTTCCACTACATTATGGTCGGCGCCGCCGTGGCCGGGTACTTTGGTGCCTTGCATTTCTGGTGGCCGAAAATGACTGGCCGACTTTACTCGCAATTGTGGGGCAAGATCACCGCGATCCTGATTTTCTGCGGCTTCAATCTGACGTTTTTCCCGCAGTTTCTCCTGGGTTACCTGGGCATGCCGCGTCGCTACCACAGTTACGACCCGGACTTTCAGTTCCTCAACGTGATGTCGTCGGCCGGCGCATCCATCCTGGCGCTGGCCTACGTGTTGCCATTTTTCTACCTGATCGGCTCCCTGCGCTGGGGCGAGCGGGCGCCGATCAATCCCTGGGAGGCGGCCGGGCTGGAGTGGCGCGTGGCTTCGCCGCCGCCGCTGCACAACTTCGAAGCGCCGGTGACGGTGGATTTCGAGGCCTACGATTATTCCCCAGGGGCCCGCCGTGATCCGCTCTGACGAGAGGCCCGCCGACCCGTTCGTGGCCTGGGCCCAGCAACGCGAGGCCGCCCGCCTGGGCATGTGGTTGTTCCTGGCCAGCGAAGCGATGATGTTCGGCAGCCTGATCATGGTGGCGTGGTTCTTTCGGCTGCGTCATCCGGACGGGGTGGCGGAGGCCGTGGCGGGCCTGAATTACCTGTTGGCGACGGGCAATACAGTCCTGTTGTTGACCAGCAGTTTGTTGATGACCCTGGCCGCCAGCGAGCCACGCCGGGTGGGCTGGTGTCTGCTGGGTGCGGCCGTATTGGGCGTGTTGTTCCTGGGCTGCAAAGGTGTTGAATACGGCCTGGAGATCCACGAAGGCGTGCTGCCCGGCTTTACCGATCACTCAACCTGGCAGGCGCCGTCGGCGCAGTTGTTCATGAACCTGTACTTCATCGCCACGGCGCTGCACGGGCTGCATGTGTTGATCGCGGTCGGCCTGGCCTTGTGGCTGTACAGCGCGTTGAAATGCGACCGGTTGGCGCCTCACCAGCGCGCGATGCGCCTGGAAATGATCAGCCTGTATTGGCACCTGGTGGACGGGATCTGGATCCTGTTGTTTCCCACTCTCTACCTGGTGGGGCGTTGAGATGAGCAAGGCGGGCGCGTTGAAAGTCTATGGGGCGCTGCTGCTGTTGCTGGCCGTGCAGATACTGTGCGTTCGCTATCAGCCCGGGGTCGGCGGCGTGATCATGCTCGCCGCCGCCGGCCAGTTCCTGCTGTTGTTGCTGTTCTATTTAGGGCTTTACCGGCACCGCGGCTGGGTACGCCTGTTTGGATGGGTGTACCTGCTGTGGTTGCTGGTAATGGTGGTGTTCATCCTGGGTGAGTCGGCGACGCGCTGAGCCGCACCGACACCGATTTGGCGGCAGGCACCTTGCTGCGTTCAGCGTGGTGCCAGAGCGGCACCAGCGGGTTGCATTCGGGGTAATACGCCGCGGCGCAGCCTTCGGGAATGTCGTAGGCGATGATTTCGAATGGCCCGACCTGGCGCTTGACCTCCGGTTCGATGGCAGTGGTCAACATCACCTGCGCGCCGGGCGTGAAGCCCAGGCGCACGATGTCGTTGCAGTGCATGAAAATCACCTTGCGCGTGCCGCTGACCCCGCGAAAGCGATCGTCATAACCGTAAATGGTGGTGTTGAACTGATCGTTGCTGCGCAGCGTCATCAGTTGCAGGACATCCCGTGCCGGTTGCGCAAGGTTCACGTCGTCATCTTCGGCCAGGGTCACGGGCTTGACGAACTGCGCCTTGCCGCTCGGGGTCAGCCACTTGCGCTGCGCGGCGGCAATCGGACGATGGAAGCCGCCAGGCTCGGTCATACGGCTTTCCATGTCGTGGAATATCTGCGGGTAGATCTGCCCGATGGCCGTGCGGACCTTGGCGTAGTCGGTGCTCCAGGCCTGCCAATCGATGTTGCAGGGATGGGCGAGGGTGGCCATGGCCAGCCCGGCGACAATGCTGGCTTCGGCGCGCACATGAGGGCCGACCGGCTCGCTGCTGCCACGCCAGCTGTGGATGCAGCCGGTGCTATCTTCTGTGGTGTAGGTTTGCGCCACGCCATTTTGCCGGTCTATTTCGATGCGACCCAGGCATGGCAGCAGCCACTGGTGACGCGCCGGCAGCAAGTGCGTGCGGTTGAGCTTGGTGGCGACCTGTACGTTCAGGTGCAACCCTTGCCAGGCGGGCTCCATGCGCGATGTGTCCGGAATTGCCCGCAGAAAGTTGCCGCCCAGGCCGACAAAACCGCGCACCTGGCCGCTGAGAATTCCTTCGCACGCATCCACCGTGCACACGCCCATTTTCTCTGGCACCTTGAAGCCGAAGTGCTGCTCGATCAACTCCGCCGGTACTTTTTTCGGGTCTTCGGTAATGCCCACCGTGCGCTGGCCTTGCACATTGGAGTGGCCGCGCACCGGGCAGATCCCGGCACCGTCCTTACCGATATTGCCGCGCAGCAGCAGCAGGTTGACCAGCATCTGCACGTTGGCCACGCCGTGTCGATGTTGGGTCAGCCCCATGCCGTAGACGAACATCACGCGTTGGCTGTGGGCATACACGGTCGCGGCGGCTTCCAGTGCGCCGCGCGTCAGCCCGCTCTGGTGCTCCAGGTGTGCCCAAGTACAGCCACGGACATAGGTGGTGAAAGTTTCGAAGCCTTCGGTGTGGCCGGCGATGAAGTCATGATCGAGTACCGCCGGGCTGCCTTGTTCGGTAGCGAGGTCATCCATTTCCAGCAACGCCTTGGCGATACCGGTGATCGCTGCCGTGTCACCGCCGATTGCCACCTGATGGTACTGGGTGCTGATCAAGGTCGAGTCGGGCGTAAGCATTTCCGTGGGGGACTGCGGGTTGACGAAACGCTCCAGGCCGCGTTCGCGCAGGGGGTTGAAGGTGATGATGGGCACATCGCGGCGACGCACGTCCTGCAGTTGATGCAGCATGCGCGGGCTATTGCTGCCGACGTTCTGGCCAAAGAAAAACAGGCAATCGGTGTGCTCGAAGTCTGCCAGGGTCACGGTGCCTACCGGCACGCCGATGCTTTCCTGCAACCCTACCGAGGTACTCTCGTGGCACATGTTGGAGCTGTCGGGCAGGTTGTTGGTGCCGTAGGCGCGCGCGAACAACTGGTACATAAACGAGGTTTCCAGCGACGCCCGCCCGGAGGCATAGAACACCACGCTGTCGGGGTCCATGGCCTTGAGTTGGGCGCCGATTTCACGGTAGGCCTCTTCCCAGGAGGTTTCCCGGTAATGATCAGTGTCGGGGTCGTAGCGTAGCGGGTGGGTCAGGCGGCCATGCTGCTCCAGCGCATAGTCGGGCCAGGTACACAGGTCGCTGAGGCTGTGCTCGGCAAAGAACGCCGGGGCTGTCTTGAGAGACGTTAGTTCCCAGGCGGTGGCCTTGGCGCCGTTCTCACAGAACTCCAGCGCATGGGGATGGCCGGGCTTGGCCCAGGCGCAACTGACGCACGCAAACCCGTCGGGCTTGTTCTGTTTGAACAGCGCGGCGGGCGCCTTGGCCAGCGCTTGTTCGCGCCACAGGATCTGCATCACCGACTTGGCCGAACCCCAACCGCCACAGGCATTGGTATAAGGCTGGAAATGGCTTTTGGGGTAGATAAGCATCAGGCACTCCCGGGTCTTGGCTGAATACAGTTGGGACGGGCCGGTAGACGCAAAGGTTCGAGTGGATTCGTGGGTGGAAGATGCCGTTTGTCAGTGTTGCTCGACATCAAGTGAACCCCTGGACATTGAAGGTCCTCCACACCCCTGTGTGCATTGAACAGACAACGAGGTGCGTAACATGAAAGCAATCAGGATTGAGCAGTTTGGCGGCCCCGAGGTCATGCGCGTTTGTGACGTCGAGGTGCCGGAGCCTCTGGCAGGCGAGGTGCTGGTCAAGAATTTTTTCGTGGGTATCAACCCTGTGGACTATAAGATTCGTGAAGGCCAATACCCGGAGGTCAAGCAGGACAAGCTCCCGCTGACCCTCGGCCGTGAAGTCGCCGGCCTGGTAGAAAAAGTCGGGCAGGGCGTCAGCGATTTCAAGAAGGGCGATCGGGTGTTTGCGATGATTGGCGCCGACGGTGGCTATGCCGAGTATTCGCGGGTACCGGCGGTGCATTTGGCGCGTATTCCCCAGTCACTGAATTGGCAAGTTGCGGCCGGTGTTCCGCTGGCGGGCCATACCGCTTGGCAGGCCCTGGTGGAGCACGGACAGATCGAGCAGGGGCAGAAGGTGCTGATCCATGGCGGGACCGGCGGGGTGGGCCACTTTGCCGTGCAGTTTGCCAAGGTCAAGGGTGCCGAGGTATACGCCACCGCGTCGACGGACAGCCTGCCGTTCTTGCGCGAGTTGGGGGCAGACCGCGCGATCGACTACAAGACCGAGCGTTTTGAGGACATTTGCAAGGAGTTTGACCTGGTGATTGATTTGATCGGCGGCGACACGCAGGCCCGTTCCTGGCAAGTGCTGGGCGAGGGGGGCCGGCTGGTGTCGACCCTGACGATGCCCGACGCCAGCCATCCGCAGGCAGCCGGCAAGACCGGCGCACGGTTTACCGCGGCGCCACGTGGCGAGGAGCTGACAGAGATCGCCGGCTTGATCGAGGCCGGCAATGTGCAGGTCTACCTCGCCAAGGTATTCGAGTTGGAGGCTGCGGTACAGGCGCTGGATTATCTGGCCAATGAGCATGTGCACGGGAAGGTCGTGCTGCATATCAGTGATTGAGGAGGCGTCATGAACCCACCATCCAAACCCCATACGTCGGGGAAAATCGGGCAAAGGTGCGGCCCGATACGGCAAAGCGCAACGACAAATCGGAGGACCCGACGGTCGACCGCCCCTGGAAGGCGGACGTCGATCAGGCGGCGTCGCCCCTGGCGGGCCTTCAAAAGACCCTGAGTCAGGGGCGTGATACTTGACCGGGCGTCAGCCCTGTTTTCGACAGGGCTGACGGCTATCTTCGCTTTGTACGATGGATGCGCATCCACTCTTGGTAAGCGGCGGTGCGTTGCGCATCTGCAGCTTTCTTCGCTTCGATGAAGCGCGCCCATGTCTGCGCGTCGCCGCTGTAGGACTCGATAATTTTGTACGCTTGCGCATCCAGTCGATCGGCTTCGAAAAACATCTCGTTATTTCGCGCGACCTCATCATCGCGTGCTTGTCTCGTCGTATAACCAAGCGTCTGGATGTTCATCACGTAAGGCCCTCCGCCCACTGAACCTGCGTCGCGGCGCTCCAGCGTACCTGCGTGATGCCGTATTTTTCCGCCATAGGCTTGGAAACACGCTTGAGTGTGTGTTGGCCAAATTTGGGTAGGACGGCGACACCTGCATCGCAGCTGGCCCAATGCCAAGCCTCGGTATTGTTCATTTGCGATGCGCGCACGATGAAGGACTTCGGTTCACCGTGAAGCTGATACTCGATGTTAAATAGATTGCTATCTTTCATGAGACCTCCCTATGCTCATGAATTACAGATATTTGACGCCAAAAAAATTCAAAAAAATTGTCCGACAATTCGATGGATGAGCTCCGGCGCTTGTCACACCTCAATCATCTACTGTAAACGTGACCCATCCGGGCGCATTCGTGGGCCGATCTATATCGACGATAACGCCACTCACGGTGGAGCCATCGGGTAAATGGACTGCGACAAAGTTAGGATTACCCGGCCAATCCAGTGGCTTGTCGAAGTCCAAACGCGCAATCGTTGGTTTTCCACTGCTGCTCAAATGGATCTCTGCTGACTCATTCAAACATTCATCCGAGGGTGTGCCCAAATGACGAGAGGCAGTCATTACGCTCGCGTTACCTTGGAAGTTGTAAGACATGCTGATTTACCTCATTTAAACGGGGCGGCTGCCCCCATTTCAGTTATGCGGCTTGTTGTTTGTTGAATGCTTGCGCGCAATGACCACACCGCCGAGTAACAACGCTGCGCTTGCTGCAACCAACCAATACGGTGTACGGCGTGTTTGCCGCCACCCGCCTTCAATGCGGCGCTCGCCGCTGGCGGGTCTAAACAGGTTTCCCGACGAAGTCGCTGAGTGGGGGCCCGTTGCAGGGCGGCGCGGGTGAGCCAGCCGGATACCTGGGGAAAGGCGGGCAGCAAAAAATGCGCGACTCGAGCAATGGTTGCGGCAGCACCTACCGTGATGCTGTTCCGTGGTTGTAGCGCACAAGCCACCATCGCCCGCGCTACCTGACGCGGATCATAGACCGGTGGCGGCGGCGTCAATGCATGGCCGGTAAAATTTGCGCCATCGCGAAAGCCCGGTGTATCCATCACGGCGGGATAGATGTCGCACACATGAATATTCGGGTAGCCAACCAATTCGCCGCGCAGTGCTTCGGTCAAGCCACGCAGGCCATATTTACTGGCTGAATACGCGGCGGCAAAAGGCTGGGCGACCCAGCTTCCCAGCGAGAGTGTATTGATCAGAATCCCGTTTTTCTGGGCTTTGAAATAGGGCCACGCCACGTGGGCGCCTCGCAGGTAACCGAGCAGGTCTGTTTGCAGTACTTGTTCGTGTGCTTCCAAAGGCGTGTTTTCGAAGCTGCCGACGGCCCCTACACCGGCGTTATTGATCCAGATATCGATGCGGCCATTTCCGAAGGCTGCAGCCTTTTCCGCCAGCGCGCGCATTTGGTCGCCATGTGTCACATCGGTTTTAACGGCGATCGCCTGCGCGCCGCGTACAGCACATTCCTCGACCACTTCTGCCAGCGCCTTTTCATCACGAGCCGCCAAGACTAACCGGGTACTTTGTTCTGCAAATGCGAGAGCAGCAGCACGACCTATGCCGCTTGAGGCGCCGGTGATTACCACCGTTTTGCCGTGTAACTGGCCATTGTTTTTTCCCATTACAGGCGCGCGTGCAGGCAAATCCTCGGGCACATGAACAGGTATCAGATGGAGTTTCAAACGGGCACCGTCGGCCAGTACGAGGGTAAGATTTTCAATCGTGCCAGCGACACGGTCGGGGAATACCGGGTCGCCTAAGGCGTCGAGCTCGTCGTAAATAAATGTCTGGCCCTCCAGCCACCCGACAGCCGTCAAGAGTTCGGGACCCAGGTAATATTTTCCATCCAGGAAAAAACCGCAAAAGCTCCTTGTTCGCTCCAGGCTCTCCACTGCGTATCGTTCGCCAGGACTCATTCCGGTTGCTGAATCAATCATCATGACATCCTCCTATCTCTGGTCTTGCGATAGAGAAGGGCTAGCAAATGATCGTTCAATCCAAATGACTGAATGGTGCGTTCAGTGCTGATGTGCCGTTACAGTCGGATCGGTGATCTGAATAACGGTGCCCTGTTGCCATGCGTCCGCACCCGGCGCGATGGGTGGCGCAACTATATCGATGCGAGTCTTCTTCTTTTCGGTGCTGTCGATACCCATTCGCTGATCTCGCTCGGCGACCATCCGAGGGTCGGCCTGGCCATCGGTGGTAAACCCCATCATCAGTTGCGGCGCACCCAGCGGCAGGCGTTTGTGGAGATCGGTATGCCAGGTATGCCAAGTCTTACCGTAGGTATGTACCAGTTTTTCCATCAACGCGTGCTCAGCCACTTCGGGGATTCCCGGCGCGACCAGTTGTCCTGATTTCACTTCGTGCACGTGGCTGTGCCAAAGCGCCTTTTCAGGGGTAGGCAGTGTGGTGAATAACTGCTCGCTGATGATGTATTCCACGCCCATCAACTTTGCATCCTTGCAATTGCCGTCGTAGATCACGCATTGAATCACCTCTTCGTTGAGAATCGCGCAGTAGTGATGCGCTTCCATCTGCACCTCAGAATGGCCGTTATAAAAGTGAAAACCGTCCAGATAGGCGTTCAATGCATCAACAGGCGGACGAGATTGGAGCAGGGCTGCACCGGCTTCCAGGGTTCGGGTAGATGGAGCAGTGGGTTTACCGGGCGCCCCCACGTTCGAGGGAGAATCATTGCCAGCGCAGGCGCTTAACAGGGTAAAGGTTGCCGCCAAGGAGCATGACTTGGCCATTCTGGCTGTTTTGGTAATCATTGTCGTAGGTTCCATCCTCTAGTCTTCTCTCAAGCTGAATTGGTGAAAGTTAGGTTCAACCCTGTAGACCTTGGAAAACCTGACGCCGTGCACGTTCAAAACACTTTCGCTTGAACATTGATTGTTTTGAAAGGTCGTTTTTTGGAACAGGGTGATGGCGCATTCGCTCGTGCGCAGGAGCAATTATCATGTTTGTCGCCGCTTCTACCGTGGAGTACCTCAAACGCAATCGACTGGTCATTACGACCGCCGAGTCTTGTACCGCGGGAAAAATTATTACATTGCTTTCGGAGGTCGACGGAGGTGGGTCATGTATTGAGAGTGGTTATGTCGTCTATTCGCCAGAAGCGAAACAGCGGCTATTAAAAGTACGCGCGCACACCATAAATACTTTTAATCTCACGAGTTGTGAGGTTGCTCGGGAGATGGTTCTCGGGGCGCTGGACGAAAGTCCGGCAAATGCAGCCATCGCGACCACAGGCATACTGGGTCCGGATGTGATCGATGGGATACCTCCTGGAACTGTTTGTTTTGCCTGGGCCTATCTAATAGGGCGGGGTTTGAGCGTATTCAGTCGAAAGGAACGGTTCATGGGCTCGCGCCAGGAGGTCCAATTGGCGGCATCCCTCCATGCCCTGAAATCATTGCCGCATTTTCACCAGCTAGCGATGGCGGGTGAGGGCGCTTAGCGATCTCTGACCCACAGCCCGCGAAAGGCACCTTGATCGCCCGTTACTGGCCCCTCATCAGGAAAGGGTAGCTGTTCGATATTCCTCAACTGTGCCGGGGTGGGCGCCTCGCGGCAAATATCCGCATGCTGGCCTGGCGGATAGGCGCCTACTACGAGGAAGTCTTTACTGGCGCTCAGACTGCAATGTCCGGTGCCTGCCGGCAACAGCAACACATCGCCTGTACTCACGTTCAGAACCTGCCCGTGCTCGCCACCCAGCATCAGCTGAGCATGGCCGCTTGCGACACCCAGCACTTCGTGCCCCTGTGTATGGTAATGATGATAGTTGTAGATCCGATCACGCCACTGAGGTGGCCAACCTTGGCTGGCGAACATTGCTTCAAAGAGTGCCGCAGGGTCGTCGAAGGGCTTGGACAGTGCCTCTGAATAAAAAAAGTACGGGCAGGTCTGGGTTATTGGGCACCGTATCACCGCGCTTAAACATAAGCGGTATTGGCGCAGTACCATTCTCAAAGCCGTTCATACGGGATGCGCCATTTGAAATCCGGTTATTGAGCTGACTGCCACGTCCACTGCCCGCCGTCTTTCTCACAATCGATTTTGGCTTGCTTAAGGTCCTGTGCGGCGTAGTGATAGGTCACCACCCCAGCGTTGCTGGGAAGCATCGCGCCCGCGTGGCCAGGAACTTTGGCGGTTGCATGAGGATTCGCAAGTGCCTCCTGTGTGAGTGTTGCCTTGCAACTGGCCATATAGTCGCCGGCGCATTGAGCGATCTTGGTTTTTTTGTGTTCATCATGTCCTTGTTTTCGTTGCTGCACGACCAATCGATAGCGTCGGCAGGCACGCCTTCGTACGTGTAGCAGGTGTGCTGTTCAACCACAGGTACTTGTTCGCTCTGAGAGTGCGTGTAGACATCACACGCCGCGGCCAAGGCGTTTGAAAAGGTAAAACACAACATCAAAAACAGGGGTAGGCGCAGGTTCATGATTGTCATCTCCACGCAGCGTTCACACTGTCGGATTCAATTGAATCGATTCATCTAGGAGCAAATTCTTTTCTCTTCACAAGTGGGAGGGTGCAACGGTAAATAAAGTTTTAACGCTGTGCATATCCCTCGACGAGTGGCGTGCAGCGCTATCCACCAATGCTGAATAGCGGGGGGTTGGGGTGATCGTGTTTGAACATTCAGGTCGGCGACGCTCTCACATAGAAATAGGCGAAAAGACAAACCCTGCTCCAAACAGGATGAGCATTATGAGCCACTTACCCCAACGACCCGAGCTCAAAGCTTGGTACAAGGCGTTGAACGACTACGAGTACCGCGCCAATTCTCCGGATGCTTACCACCGTGCTCTGCTGGACGGTGCCAAAACGCTGTTAAGCGGCGGTGTCATTGATTGGGACCAATGTGAGGAACTCAAAAAGCTGGCTGATTCGGCGCATGCCCGGGCCGTGCTGGAAGCCAAAGCCCATCTGAGGCGTGACCCCTCGGCGTAACAGCAGCGGCAGGCGCAATTTCCAACTTCTCCCCCATCAGACTAAGGCTATGGGTCGACGTCCAACAGCAGCTCTCCACTGGGAAGTTTTTCAGTGTGGTGCACCACCCCACGGTAGGAGCCATCCTCCCATTCGAAGGTAAGTGTGTGGGCATGTTGTAGCTCGCTAGGCCACGGCAGTGCGAGTTGCAGCTGAAATCCAGACGCTTTGCGCATTATGCGTGCTCTGCATTCGCTTGCGAGTGGATTCACTCCGAATAGCGTGTCCATTAGGTATTCAATTTTGATTGAATGCATCGTCGCTTCAGTAGAGTCCGGCATATGAATCCCTGTTTATTACCCCACAGATGAACGCCTGGAAGACTGTCTCGACATGACCATTTCTTCCAGTATTTCCCGTATGAGCCTATTGATTCCTGATTCCCCGTGATAGTGGGCGCGATTGATATTGGCGATGGTGAACTGATCAGCATCGTGCGCCGTCACGGTCACCGAAAGGCTGCCGTCGGGATTGAACGCACAGTGAACTGCGCAGTTAGGAAGGCGAGCGGAAAGGGCTGCTTCAACCTCCACTTTGGTTAGCGTGTCCATCAGTTCTCCGGATTAAAAGCCTAAACACGACAAGGCTAGTTCAGAATGCCGCGGCGTAAATACTGGCAGGATAATGGCGCTCCGAAACGTTCCTTTAGATGGAGCTGCTCTCGCTACGATAAATTCTTTAAACCTTCCTTATCAGGGCGGTGTCGATTGCTGGGCACACGTCGCGAGGTAAGGGAGAGAAAATGATAGGGATCGTGATACCTGCTCATAACGAAGAACGCTATATCAGCCAATGCCTTGAGTCCGTACTCCTCGCGGTTGAACACCCGTCGCTAAAAGATCAGTTGGTCGAGATACTTGTCGTCTTGGATGACTGCTCAGATAGCACGGAGGCAATGGTCGCGGCGATGGGCATACAGTCGATTGGTGTCTCTTTTCAAAACGTGGGTAAGACGAGAGCTGTAGGTGCTGAGCAGTTACTGAAAGCTGGTGCTCGGTGGCTTGCTTTCACGGATGCCGATACCGTTGTACCGCCCGATTGGCTAGCGCGTCAGATTGAGTTTGACGCTGACGCGGTGTGTGGAACAGTTGAGGTCGACAGCTGGAGAGAATACGGCGAGGCGGTTCGCACTCAGTACCTGGCGTTGTACCAGTTTATCGAGAACCATCGCCATATCCATGGGGCCAATCTCGGCTTGAGTGCCGAGGCTTATCAGAACGCTGGTGGGTTCAAGCATTTGATGGCACACGAGGATGTTCAACTGGTTGCAGACCTTGAGAGGATAGGAGCACGTATTGTCTGGACAGCCACTAACCCTGTGGTCACCAGTGCACGCCGGGACTACAAGTGCCGGGGTGGATTTGGAGATTATCTGGCTTCCCTTATGCCTCCCAATACCGACATAGGTGTCGAGCCGTCCATGAGTTCAGATTCTGGCCTCCGGGGGCGTGACCTTGTGGATCTGATTGATTGGGTGCAATGGCCCGCCATGGTAGTGACTGTCATATCAGCTTGGTTTATCGGTTCTCAACAACCGCGCCGGCGCATGATTGCCTTTTGGGGGTTTATCCTCAGCAATGCGCTATGGGTTATCTGGGGATGGCACACAAATGCTTTCGGATTGATTGCACTCGAGTGCATTTTGCTTGGCATGAATGCTCGTGGGTTCAGGAAAAATCAGCACAGTAGCCAGGCCTCAGAATATATCGCGCCTACTGATTCTTAAAATTCTTTTTAAACCCACGTAGGTTCATCGAGCAAAGACAGATCTGCAGCACGATCAGCGCGTAGGCCTCAGCATAAGCCCCCAAACGACCCAAAGGACATTACTCAAAATAAAACAGAAGAACCCAGCCATTCTTCTCGCGGGGCGTTGAGACCCGATAAGCCACGCGGCGATCACTGTCACTGCCATGGCGGGCCACTGAACCCAATCCAGATAACTCACGCCAACCTCTCAATCTCTATCGATAAAAAAAGAGAGGGATACGAGGGCGAATAATTCAGATTTTTTGAGCGATTTTTAGAATGTACCGCTCGTCAGACATGCCTCGAATTTCTTGAACATACGTTTTGCTCTCTCGGACAGATTAAACATGTGCTGACGAAAAATCCCTTTCGTCTTGCCTCTGGGAGAATGCAATGAAAGCCATCGTGTACAACGGCCCTCGTGACGTCAGTGTGCAAAATGTGCCGGACGCCAAAATCGAAAAACCTACCGACGTTCTGGTGCGAGTGACATCTACCAATATTTGCGGATCTGATCTGCACATGTATGAGGGTCGAACTTCTTTTGAAACAGGCAGAGTGTTTGGTCACGAGAACCTCGGCGAGGTCGTTGAAGTAGGCGTCGGCGTAGATCGGGTCAAGGTAGGCGACCGTGTATGCCTGCCATTTAACATCGGTTGCGGTTTTTGCGAAAACTGTGAAAAAGGCCTGACCGGATTCTGCCTGACTGCTAACCCAGGTAGTGCGGGCGCGGCCTACGGATTCGCTGATATGGGGCCTTATCAGGGAGGGCAGGCAGAGCTGCTACGGGTGCCGTATGCCGACTTCAATTGCCTGGTGCTGCCCGACGACGCGCAAGAGCGTGAAGAAGATTACGTCATGCTGTCGGATATCTTCCCAACGGGCTGGCATGCAACCGAGCTGGCGGGCCTCCTTCCTGGGGAGAGCATTGCCATCTATGGCGCCGGCCCGGTGGGTTTAATGGCCGCCCACTCAGCAATTATCAAGGGCGCCTCTCAGGTGTTCGTGGTCGACAATCATCCCGACCGTTTAAAGCTCGCCGCTCAGATGGGTGCTACGCCCATCAACTCGCTTGAGAAAGAGGCAGTGGACCAAATCTTAAATCTGACTCACGGCAAAGGCACCGATCGAGGATGTGAGTGTGTTGGTTATCAATGCTGCGACCGCCACGGTCATGAAGCCAATCACCTCACTATGAATAACCTTGTTGCCTCGACAAAAGCGACTGGGGGTATCGGAGTCGTTGGTGTGTTCGTACCTCAGGATCCCGGCGCTAAAATGAACTCGCCAAAGAAGGCAAGATGGCCTTCGATTTCGGCGCTTTCTGGTTCAAGGGGCAGCAGATTCGAACTGGGCAGGCTAACGTCAAAGTCTACAACCGTCGCTTGGCCGAGCTTATCCATCATGGTCGCGCAAAACCTTCTCAGATCATTTCTCATCGCCTCAAGCTCGCCGACGGCCCAGGTGCCTATAAGCACTTCGACGCACGTGACGATGGCTGGACGAAGGTCGTACTCAAGCCAGCAGCATAAAATTAACAGCCAACTTTTTGCCGGCTCGCATCGGGCCGGCGTCCTATTCTGAAGAAAAGCCTTAGTGCTCTCCCGGTGAGTGTATTCCCCAGGAGTTCTTTGAGACCGCAGCGGTGGTGCAAAAGCGTAGAGCGCCCAGACGTATGCAGGCTCGCGCTTGAAGGTGGATTTAATAAAGTAGGTTTAGAGCGGTGCGATGATCGGTTTTGAGATTTCGCGCTGTATTTGACTCACTCGCCAGTAGGTAAACGATCATGAAAAAGTTGAGTATATGCTTGAGCTTTTGCAGTGTATTCATGCTTCATGGATGCTTTGACAGCGCCGATAATGCAACGAAAGACAACTCCAGTGGCACCAAGTCTTCTGTACAGATGCAAGAAGGAAAGGCCGACGAGAGTAGGCAATAATTGACGGCCCAGGCAATCGTGAACCGCTGGGCCAAAATCCTTTACGACAATAGAAGGGTGATTCAGATGATTGCCTGATTTGGGTGGGCGCTGCTCAGCGCTTGATGTGCCCACACCCGGAATGAGTTGTTTTACCGCGAAAGCGGCTAGTCTTGGCGGTGATATTCGGAAAGCCATTCATCGTCCGGCCTGAACGTGGTTGGATTTGGATGCTCCACAAATGTAGGCAATGTGTTCAGCAACTAAGAGGATGCGATCATGCCGCGAGGGGATAAAGACAAGTACACCGATAACCAAAAACGGAAAGCGAAACATATCGAAGATAGCTACGAGGCTAAAGGAGTTCCCAAAGATGAAGCAGCAAGTCGTGCTTGGGGAACAGTTAATAAACAGTCAGGTGGCGGCGAACGGAAAGGTGGCTCTGGGCAGAAAACCACCGAGGCAAAAAAGGCTAAAGCCCGAGAGTCATCAGCCCGCCAAGCTGCAGCAACACGACAAGGTGCCCCGCGTACTGATCTGCGATTAGAGGATATGAGCAAAATGAGCTTATGGAGCGAGCTCGCAAGCACCGAATAGCCGGGCGTTCAACTATGCGTAAGAGTGAACTGATCGAGGCGCTGAATAATGTGAGTTAAGGACGTCACTAAAGTTGATTCGATCTGCTGCTCGACGGTGCAGTCCAAGCGTAGCTTGGAGACGTCTACGGTACAGAGGCAGTCCAGTCATCCACCGGCATTGTTTGGACAATTCTACCCTCGGAGGCATTAAGCGGCGTCTCGCATGTGCCCCCAGATCACGTCACTCCGGCGTCATCAGCACCGCGAGTGCCATTTTGATGAACTCTTCGTTTTTGCTGATTGTGTCTAACGCACCCCGAACATTCTCGGCGACGTCAGCAGATCCGCGATTCTCGACCCAAAGTGTTAGCTCCATGATGGCAGCTTCGAGGGCGAGTTGGTTTTGATTGATCTTAAAAAGCAGGGAAGGGAGCAGGTCTGAATTCGTCATTGGTTATTCTCCGTGTGACGACAGCGTAGCAGTGGGGAAAATTT
The DNA here is from genome assembly GCA_004000515.1 of Pseudomonas poae. Taxonomy (GTDB): domain Bacteria; phylum Pseudomonadota; class Gammaproteobacteria; order Pseudomonadales; family Pseudomonadaceae; genus Aquipseudomonas; species Aquipseudomonas cremoris. The sequence continues at coordinate 5,974,909 of CP034537.1, read as the reverse complement.
CGATGACCATTTGTATAAACGTTGATTCGCACCTGCTTTCCTAGACGCCATCCGACTGTCTGCTTCTGGCGATTTTGGACTTTCACGAAAAGCAGCTCAGGCTCGGTTTCAGCTGGTCACGGCAGGCAGAAAATCGGCCAGTAGCAGTCATTGCTTAGGCGGTGAATCGGACGCTGCGGACGCCTGAATTGATGAAGGTTCGCATCTCTACTTCACCGCCAAATTGATAAAAAACAAGCCCATGATTTTCCTAGAGAAAGTCAAAGGGCTGTGGTTTTTGACGTCCTAAAATGGCCCCATGGGACCGGCGCGCTATTCTGGTGCGAAATGCCGAGCCTAGTGACGTGGTTTGAAAATCGCCTAACGCAAATCATTTATTCAGTAATATGGGCGATCAGTGCCAACAGCGTTATCTGGTCTGGAGAGGGACGTGTATGGATAAGCTCGGTGAGCGACTTAGGGAAGAGCGCCAGCGATTGAGGTACACGCAGGCTGCTTTCGCTGCAGTGGGGGTGTCTTGGCAAATGCGCAGCATAAATATGAGGCGGGTTTACGAAGCCCGAGCGCGGTGTACCTTGCGCGCTTAGCTGAGATTGAAGTTGATCTTTTGTACGTGTTGACTGGTCGCCGCTCACATCGGCTTCATTATGTCGAAGGGCGCGCACTAATCCATTAAAAAATGAGGGTATTACCTGTACAAATGAGCGTACAGTCGTCGTTTCATCGTCTCAAGCCGATGAGCGTGATGGATAACTCATGAACGGTTCAATTTGCGATGTACTCCCTGTAAAGCTGGAGATGGTTGCCTTATTGTCCAAGATTACCGACGCAGACGCCCGTCGCCAGGTCCTTGGGCTTCAAGGTGAAGTCTTGTCGTTTTTATGGAGGCTTGAAACTGATGAGGGCGTCCCATCGCCGGACATTGAAAACGTCGGCGTTGTGCTCAGAAGTGCGTTAGAGGCGCGCTTTTATCAGCTAACCTTGCCTAAGAATTAAATTGGTGCACCAGGCGTTATGTCTTTGCTCCTGCTTCAGGCACTGACTACAACCACATCAGCCTTATATACCGCGATACTTTCCAATGCAGCGCGCTCCCGTTCATTCCACCCCACCACCGTGACAAGGACTGATCGATGCGCCTGGCTAACTTTATCCTTAAAAATATTGAGCCAATACTTCAGAAGTGGGAGGACTTCGCCAAGACTTTGACCCCAGCAGCAGACTGCATGGATTCAACAGAGTCAGGCAGAAATCGGCCAAAAGGAGCCAATCAAGTGCACCCAGCCAGGGTCAAACTCTGATATTGGCAGAGCGATAGTAAGCGTCTGCCGAACACATCTTGTACCAGCCCGTTTGGTGTAGACAGACGCTCGAAACACCCTGTCGAGGCTATCGCGCTATTCGGTTTCGATGGCAGCTTGCTCCCCCTATGCTCTTGACTCGTCTAGGAGCAGCAACCAGAGCGAACCCCAGCAGCAGGTTCAAAAAGTGACTCAACAATCGTGCAGTTTGGAGTGTTTGAACCTAGGCATGTTGACTCACACATACCTGCCATTGAGAGCAGCTCTACCCGGATTTGCTGAAGCTTTGCTACCTTCGACTCTACTTCCGCTAGGTGCTTTTTGACCACCGAAAGCGCGTCAGCGCACGGACGATCAGCATCTGCTGCGAGCGCGATGAGTTCTCGGATATCTTCGAGCGGGAAACCCAATTCACGATTCTGCCGGATGAAGACGAGTCTTGATCGATGCTTTTCAGTATAGATTCGATGCCGCCCAGCCGACCGCAGGGCGGGAGGTAGAAGGCCTATTTTCTCGTAGTAGCGAATCGTTTCAATGTGGCAACCCGTTGATTTCGACAGCGCCCCGATTCCTGACATGCAAACTCTCCAAGCATTTTCTTGAACCTGTAGTAGCTACAGATATTAATCTGTCTTCAGAAAATAATTTCACGCGCTTGAAGGGCATTTTGTGGACAGAGAACAGCTAGAGACGAACCAGATTCCCATTTACTTCATTGCGGTCATTGTCGCGGCCCTCGGAGGCCTGCTCGCCCCCAATGCGTCTGAAGCATTAGGGTCGACGGTGACACCCACCATCGCAGTGCTGATGTACGCCATGTTTCTACAGATCCCGTTCTTGGATCTCCGTAATGGCCTCGCAAATAAGCGTTTCATGGCGGCGCTGCTCACAGCCAACTTCGTGGCCATCCCCTTGCTGGTTTGGGCATTGACGATGGGGATAACCAATCACCCGGCGATTTTGGTGGGTGCCCTGTTGGTCTTGCTGACGCCTTGTATCGACTATGTGGTGGTTTTTACCCACATCGGTAAAGGCGACTCCAAACTCACTCTGGCGGCCACCCCATTGCTTCTTTTGATGCAGCTTGTGCTGCTGCCGGTGTACCTGACCTTCATGCTGGGTAACGACTCAGCAGTGGTCATTTCTATAGGCCCATTTGTTGAGGCCTTTGTGATGCTGATCGCTTTGCCTTTGGTCTTAGCGGTAGCAACAGCTGCCGGGGCAAAGAGATCACGCATCGTTGAAAGCTGGAACAACGCATGGGCCTGGATGCCTGTACCGGCTATGGCGGCTGTATTGGTCGTAGTGATCGGCTCTCAGATTTCAACGGTGGTCAGAGACATGGACAAGCTGCTGCCTGTTATTCCCGCCTACATTGGCTTCATGTTCTTAGCACCGGTGGTAGGTGCGCTGGTGGCTCGGGCGTTTAAGTTACCGGCCAGCACGGCAAGATCAGTCGCTTTCAGCAGCTCGACACGAAACTCATTAGTGGTTCTGCCATTGGCATTGGCCTTGCCCGAGGAAATCAGAGGGCTCGCTGCGGCAGCAGTCATTACTCAAACGCTGATTGAGTTGGTCAGCGAACTAATTTACATCCGAGCAATTCCTGCTTTGGTGTGGCGCAAAATGTAGATGCCAGGACAGACACCCTGCGCGATTAAACAGGCTCCCACATGTGCGGCAGCAGCTTGTTAATCTCACTCGCGCGCTGCGTCGGCAGGCGCATGAGAACATCCTTTAGATAGGCGTACGGATCATGGCCATTCAGCCGCGCTGACTGGACAAGCTCATGATCGCCGCAGCCCGTTTTCCGCTGCGTAGCGACCCGGCGAAGAGCCAGTTCTTGCGCCCAAGAGCCCATGGCCGGATCTGGTTGTCGGGTAGTCAGACGCGGTTGCCCGCGTCCAACCCCCTAAGAACCGTGCATGCGAGTTTCCCAGCACACGGCTCAAGCCTCTGCTAAGGCACCCCTAGGCACCCGGTTGTACATCATCGGCATAGACAAATTGCACATCCCTAGGGCAGCGCAGGTGGTAGATCTCAAGATTAGCGGCTGCGTCCGTCCCGCCATGACCTAGCTTCACAATATGGCGACTGTGCCACGGTGTGTCTTTGGTCACCGGCTTGAAGCAGGCGCAGCACCTGCCGCCCTGTTGCACCCATATCCGATACAGCTTGGCTCGACCTTTTACGGAAGTGAGCATCCTCTTGCCCCAGCGGGATTCGAAGTACTCATCCCATGTAGGGTCGTGAGGGTTGGCAGCGGCCTTAATCTTAATATGTCGCACAATCGGTGTGTCTGAGGCGTCTACTAGCGTGTACTGACGCTTCCGACCATCGGCGGATTTTTCAGTACACGAGAACACCCAACGGCGCGCCCCTTGTACTTTGAAATACCGATCCTTCACCCATCGGCGTGTCTTGCGAGGGTGGCGACGTACCGCCCATCGCCAGAGCATTTCCCACACTGCGCTGTCCACCTGGTTGAAGACCTTCTTGGCGACGACATGACTGTGATAGTTCGCCCAGCCCCGTAGAACCGGGTTGAGCAAACCTATCAAGTTAGCCTGTCGTATCGTTTTGTTGGTCTTGATCAACTCTCGCAGCTTGGCAAGGAGAGCCCCGATGTTCGCCTTGGACGGCTTGATCAGGAGCTTGCCGTTGTACTTGCGCAGGTTCCATCCGAGGAAGTCGAACCCGTTCCCTATGTGCGTTATCTTGGTTTTTTCCGGAGAGAGCACGAGACCGCGCTCCGCCAGAAATTCAACCACTGCGGGCCTGACTTCATTCTCCAGCCATTCTTTCGAACAACCAGTGATGATGAAATCATCTGCATAACGCACCACGCGCATTTTTCGGGCTGTCCACTTCGCGTTTGGAAATCTCTTCGCCAGCATCGCTTCCAACCCATCCAGCGTCATGTTCGCCAACACCGGGGATATGATGCCTCCCTGCGGGGTTCCGGCGTGGCTGGGGAATAGCTGCTTTTGGTAGACATAACCAGCCCGGAGCCATTTCTGCAAAATCGCCTTATCCATGGGAATGTTGGCGATCAACCAGTCATGGCTGATATTGTCGAAACAGCCTTGAATGTCACCCTCTAACACCCACTCCGCGTTTGCTTTTCGTGACAGCACACCAAAGCACTGCGCGGCGGCATCCGCAGTTGAGCGTTCCGGCCTGAAGCCATAAGAGTTCGGGTCGGCGGTGGTCTCGGCTATCGGTTCCAGAGCCAGCAAATGAAGCGCCTGCATGGCCCGGCATTTCATCGCGGGAATTCCGAGAGGTCTAGTCTTACCGTTTTTCTTCGGAATGAGGACTCTCCGAAGCGGAAGCGGCGAGTAGCCTCGCCGCTTCAACGACTCTATCGCACCAATCTTGGCCCTAGGCGTATTCCAAGTGACCTTGTCCACACCGGGGGTATTTTTGCCTTTGTTTTCAGACACCCGTTTCACGGCTAAAGCTTTGCCGCTAAACGAGTGAGTCAGTAGCCATTGCAAGGCTCTCGCCTTGTTATGCCTGCCGTCTTGTACAGCCTTCACAATACGCGCTTGCAGCCCTTTGACACGACGTTGTACGGCAATCCAATCGATGCCGTCCCACGACGTGCCGGAAGGTGCACACGCCAATGCTGCTGCGTTCATTTGCTCTCCTTCCGTTGAAAGGGTTCTACCTACTCTCGTGTGAAGAGAGACCATGAGGACGTCTGCCCGCTTTAGCGTGAAGTGATGTTTCAACCTCTATCCAACCCATTACAGGATGGCGTTCGCTTTTTCCTCGTTCCTTCGCCCGCACCGCCATGGGCAGTTTTTACAAACGGCTTTCCCTGACGGGAGCGATACGGGATTTCCACGTTCCGCTTACTGAAGTGCGTCGGGTTAGGTGCCTGCTATCGACCGGGAGGTATGTGGGTCACGAATGCGTAGTAGAAAGACGCAATTCCCACCTCCATTACCTTTTGGTTCGAGCGTGTAAGCCATTTCCGCTCGTTCAACTTAACGACCGTTGCGCAGATTCACGTGTGTTCACCATACCAACTATCTAGCACTTGTCCGGCCATGGCTGCCAGAAGGGTACGCCTCTCACGATTGGTACCCCGCACCTTGCGGCGCCTCGTTACATTGTCGAAGGCGCTCTTGATTCAGCCTTCTAGATTCACCCGGTGACACGGGTGGTTCCCGCAGAGGGGAACAACTTCATTAAGCGACTTCGTGTCGCACCTCCGCCCAATTATTATCAATGGGAACCGCCCCGTCATCGAGGTAGCGCGACAGCGCTGCCCAGCGTTTAAGGCTGTAATCGAGTGCTCTGCTGATGGGTTTATCAGCTATGGTCTGGACGCTTGCTCGTGGATTTCGAGCGTATTCGTATTGCTGGCCTCCCTGATTTCCATCGTATTACCAAGGCATACCCAGACGATGTGAAGCCATTCTGATAGGGCAAGGGCCAGGAAAACCGTTGGCATGCGGTGGGCGCCGAGGAGCGACAAAGCTCTTGGGTAGTGGCGCTCTAGCGATTCCAGGAAAGGGTAAGGAAGTCGGTAGCTCGTCTTGGAATTGCTCTTGATGCACCCGAGAAATAAGTCCAGCATTGAGTCTTTTCCGGCTTCGGCAAGAAAATAAACCCCTTAGATTTCAATGGGTCGGACGTCAGATGCGAGTCTCGTTTCCCGCTCCAAATATGGATTTACAGCGTTTCATGAAATTCTGTAAATCATCGAAAAAGACGCTTAGGCGTCTTTTTTCGTTTCTGCACGATTTACCGAAATTTCCCTCCAGCTGCGAATTTTAAATACATTTTCAAGTACATAGAAACCGGACGGCGGCCTTAGCTGTTTTCGGATAGAGCGCGCCTGTCCGATATCAATATACATCTCCTCGAGACTATCAGGCGTGAGGTGTACTCATGGCTTTGACCCGGCCTCCTTCAGCGTAATAGATCTCTTCCCCCGACTGAGGAATTAGCCTTGGGCATCGTCGGTCTAGTCGAGCCGTTGTCGTAGGCATATTCGGTGACGCCATCATCGGTGCGTTTTCGGATCAAGCGTCCGAGGGCGGCACGCTCGAAATGGTGCGCCAATGGAGTGTGTACTTCGGCGCTGTCCTTGCCATCCAGATCGGGCTCGCCACGCGGCGCGGGGACATGGTGGATGCCGGTGACATCGCCCAACGGGTTGTAGTCGTAATGCGTCCGCTACCATCCAGGTCCTGTCGGGTCGGCCGGTAGTTGGTGAGACCATTTTCGGAGTGTTTTTGGGTCAAGTCGCGTTTCCAGTCGCAGGTTTGTCGAGGGAAGGAAAGATGAGCGCCATCAAGGTGCTGTCTTCGATTCCAGATCAATATTTGCGGGCCACCGCACTTTGGGTGCCAAGCGGCGGGCGAGGTTGAAGGTCACGGTTTCGTTGTTCCAATCGCGGGGTGGGCGGGGAAAGGTGGGCAGGGCGTGCGGGCCTTGTTGCATGAACAGTTGGGCCATGGCCCAGTACATTTCGCCTTGCTGGATTTCGTGGGCGAAATGAAAGCGATCGATCACCTGGTGGGTGCCCGGTTTCACTACGGCGAGGGTGACGGTTTCGATGAGGCCGCCGCTGCCCATGGGGCCGTACACGCTGCAGGCTTCGGCGCGCAGGTCATCCCAGTCATAGACTTCAGCGCGTATGCCCCATGCGGTGCGGCTGAAGGGTCTGAGGCCGTTACGGTGGAAGCGGTAGACGTAGACTTTGCGTCGTAGGCGGTTGAAGCGGATGGGCTCGTCGCGGGGGGCTGCGACGTCTATACGCCATAAGTAGGTTGCGAGCCATATGCCAATACCGATTACGGTTACCTCCAAGGTTATAAGTAACAGAGGTGAGGGTGCTGGAGTTCTGGCATGGACCATAGTTTGGAAAGTTGCGAAGAAAATGACCATTGCAAATATGGATACGGCACACACCACGCCAACTCCACGCATTCTCATCGTGGCGCGCGCCAGTTCCAGATACACGTCGTCAACATAATTGGGTGGATTCGGAAGAACCGGAGGATATGGCTCGATAGAGTGCAACTCGTTTGGCCCCGGCAGATCGTGCTTCCAGCCAGGAGCAGGTTTATCGAGTAAAGGTGTTGTGAATATCATGATGTATGGTTCTTTCCAGTTCGGGGTGGTCGCCGTATTGAGGCTGATCCGCATTGATGGAGGCTGTTCAGGGTGCGGTACGTGACTCCCGGTCTATTTCCGCAGGCCACCGCACTTTGGGGGCCAAGCGGCGGGCGAGGTTGAAGGTCACGGTTTCGTTGTTCCAGTCGCGGGGTGGGCGGGGAAAGGTGGGCAGGGCGTGCGGGCCTTGTTGCATGAACAGTTGGGCCATGGCCCAGTACATTTCGCCTTGCTGGATTTCGTGGGCGAAATGAAAGCGATCGATCACCTGGCGGGTGCCCGGTTTCACTACGGCGAGGGTGACGGTTTCGATGAGGCCGCCGCTGCCCATGGGGCCGTACACGCTGCAGGCTTCGGCGCGCAGGTCATCCCAGTCATAGACTTCAGCGCGTATGCCCCATGCGGTGCGGCTGAAGGGTCTGAGGCCGTTACGGTGGAAGCGGTAGACGTAGACTTTGCGTCGTAGGCGGTTGAAGCGGATGGGCTCGTCGCGTGGTGCTTCGACATCCATTCGCCAGATGTAGGCACCTGTCCAAATGCCTACGACAACACTTGTGATAATGCTGGCACTTGGGATCAAGGGAGGGAGGTCTTGCGATTTCACTATGTACGAGATTAAAAGGGCGAGGGCAACAATCGAAAGTAATAAAAAGAAGGGAGCAATACAGAGACCAACTCCACGCATTCTCATCGTGGCGCGCGCCAATTCGAGATACACGTCGTCAACAGAATTGGGTGGATTCGAAAGAACGGGAGGGTACGGCTCAATAGAGGGCAGCTCGTTTGGCCCCGGCAGATCGTGCTTTCAGCCAGGGGCAGGTTTATCGAGTAAAGGTGTTGTGAATAGCATTGGAGTCGTTCCAGTAGGGGCGAGACCTGTGTGCAACCTCTGGCTTGTCGAGCGGGCAGCAGGCAACCAACAGGTAGGCACACTGTTGATGACGACTTGCGATGGTCGCCATGGGAAAAGCAGGCAAATGGGCATGCCAAATGCGCCATCGGCTGTGGTCTAAAGGCTGTCCATCAAGGTGAGTTCCGCATAGGCATCGTGAATATCGCGATCAGGCCAGTAGGTCACCGACAAGGTCGCCGCTTCAATGTTGTGCCGGCGGGTGTCGGGCAATAGCGCAATCGCGCCTTTGATGTCCTTGATTTGCAGGGTACGAGCGTCGGCCAACGAGACCGTGCGTACTTCCTGCGTGGGTAGGGCGCTGTCGGCCCGGTAATCAGGCTTGTTCGGACGTTTAGGGCTGACCAGCGCAACTTGACGTTGGCTGGCGGCGGTGGCCAAGGTGGGCGGACTCAATTCGCCTTGCGCCAGGACTTCGCCGCCCGTGTAGTGGTTGACCGCGCCATCGCCGTGACGATGAACCGTCAGTGACCAACGATAGGCTGAGCGGTTGGCGTCGAAGAGCGGCAAGAGCAGGCGATATTCGAGGTGCTGTTCAGGGACCGGTGCGCCCACGCTGCCCATGGGGCCACCCCAGCTGTGCGACCCGCTATTGACGATGCGTAAGCGAAAATTGACGCCGGCTTCAATGCCTAGGGTCGCGGCGTTGAGTTCGGCGATGGCGATGTGGGCTTGGTCGGATGTATTCCAATGAATTGGTGGCGTCTCATTGCCGTAACCAAAGAAGGAACGTCGCGCCCATCGTTCCAGAGGTGTGGATTCCGCACTTTCAGCCCATTGATAGAGTCCATACGCCGCTATTCCGAGCAGTATGGCTATACCCAGTGGGCCAAGCAGCACGCTGGCACCTGTAGCAGCGGCCCAGACGCCCGCAACCGCTCCAAATCCTGAAATTACCGCTGATGTTCTGTAAAGTCTCGATGCAGTTGCATCGCCTCCTTTCATCGCACGATGCGCCGCAAACCCCGCCTGTGTCGCATCGTACAATCCCGCCACAGCGCCGATGGTCGCTCCGGCCCGCACAAATACGTTACCTATACGCGCAGTCGCGTTTACCGCACTCATCGCCTGGCTAGACAAACCTCCGACCTTCTTCACTTGTACCGCCCCTTTCTCCAATGCGATACCTACGACTTCAACCCCTCCACCCAGCACCCCCAAGCTACTGCCATACAACGCCAACCGGGCCTCAACGGCCTTATCTCCCATCGCCTGTTCTACGTCCTTCAGGGTTTTTGTCAGTGAATCGCTGAGCAGGTACATCCCGCCCATTGCCAGCAGCAGCTCGCTGCTACCGGCCGCGCCGCGCAGCCCGGTAAAGCCGGCGCGTATCCATGCAGCACTCAGGTACGAGGACACTTTGACGCCCTGCAGCACCTTGCGCGCCTGTGGGTCCAGTGTGCCGACAGCGACGACCAGTTCGGCCAGTGCCGCGTGCGTACGCTTGCCCAACTGATCCACGCCGAGGTTGGCCTGGCGCATCAAGGTGTCCTGCAAATCGGTGACCTTGCCTTCAACCCAGACGCTGATGGTCACGCTGAGGTTGGCAATCTTCGGGTCCAGTACCGCCAGGCTGAGCAGGCCGCCTTGAATCAGCGGGCGTACCTGCTTGCGCGCCTTGCGAGCCTCATCGTCGATTTTTCCCAGTTCGTCCTTGATGCCTTCCCAGGTACGGTTGATGGCATCAGCGGCCTTGCGTTGCAGGTTGCGCAGGTGCTCACATTGCAGCGCGTAGTAGTCACCCAGCCTCATCGTCACCTTGAGTTCGGCCAGATGAATGCCGTTGTACAGCAGTTGGCTGGCACTGTTGAGACGCGAGACTACGCGTTGCACTCCAGGGCCGAGCGACGGTAGCAAGCGGGCGGCGGAGGCGTTGAGGGCGCCGAGCAGCTGTGCCATGGTCTGCTGCAGATGAGGGCGGACATGGTGCCTGAACTCCTCATTGTCGATAAGCTTGGTAAGGGCGGAGTAGAGCTTTTCACTGTCGTTCCAGTCGGAATCACCCGCCGCATTGAAACTGGGTAAAAGATCGGCCAGCAATTGTTTATCGCGTAACAGAAGGGCGCGATAGATGGGGCTTTTGGGGTTCTTCAGCCAGTCGCTCCATAGGGAGGCGGTAGGCCCAGTGTCGGCAATGGGATTTTTTCTCTGGCGGGCCATCCCCTTGTCCCATCGGCGCCTCACTGATGCCGCCATTCAAGCACTGCGCCATGGTCTGGCTGTAGGCCCGTCCTGACGGGCGATCATCGCCGTCGTAGTCGTTTTGTTCGATACAGGCAAACTGCCGGGAGCGACACGCTGCCGCGTAGGCGTGTGCGCTTTGGTCGATGTAACGCTGATAGTTGGCCCATTCTTGCTCATATATTTGGTGAAATATGGCACGCTTCTGTTCGTCGTAACGTTCTCTAGGGCCCCGTTGTAGGCAACGGTGCGCTTTTGGACGATCCGCTCGCGTTGCTCTTCGGGGCTGGAAAATACCGGCGGGCCGTCACCGGTCATGGGTTCGGCAGACGCTGGCAGGGGCGTTTGGCCTTCTGCGCGCTCGCGGTGCACTTCGCGAATGGCCAGCAATAACTGAGAGGTCTGATATTGATAGGAGCGATCCGGATCGTTCATCCAGGTCTGCCGCGACTGGATCCAGCGGGTGCGGGTGTCGTTGAGTTCTTGCACCAGGCCGAGCGTGTCATCCAAGACAAACGCCAGGACGCCCTGTTGAAGTTCATGCTGCGCAATGGCGTTGCGCAGGAAGCCCTTAGCGCACTCAGGCGATTGGCCCGGCTCTGGAAACCATGCACGCTGTCGAATTGTGGCGCGGATTCCTGGGGCGGATGATCGTAGAAGCGCCAGTCGGGCTCGGAAGCGATAGGCAATTGGGTGATCGGGTGCTGCTGGTATTCGTAAACCTGCTTATCCACCTGTAGGTGGGCATCCGTCATGGCAAGGCCGACGCTGGCGGGGTTGTCACGTGCGCTCGCGAGGTCCAGCTTCTGGAAACGCTCCGAAGCATGACCGGCCTTGTAGGCGTCCAGCACGCTGGCAGGCCAAGGGTCATTGGCGAAGGCCAGCCATGCTTGGCTGTGCTGGTGAGTGTCAATGTTGAGGAATGACGCCGGGCAATCGTGATTGGACGAGAGGCAAGCATCGGACAGCGGGGCCTCATTGGCGGGCGCAGGGGCGTAGGGGTTGAATTGACGCAAATAACCATCTGGGGTCACCTGATACGCATGCCAGATCACGCGATCCAGCAACACATACAGGTAGCCTGCGCGCAGGGTACGTAGGCCCAGGCGCGTATTGATATGCACGGTATCAGGCCGAACGGGCTCATTCTGTGAACGCGGCACTATCGCGTGACGCAGCGGCAAAATGGGCAGTCCTTTACGTTGACAGGCGGTGCATTGACCTTTTGAAACGGCGGTTTCGGCGATGGCAATCCTAAGGTGTGCGCCCAAGGTCATTGAAGTGCTCCGGCATGGTTCAAATCCGACACGGCCCGCTGCCAGGCGCTGTCATTGTAGGGGGTGAGCAAGTGGCTCAGCGGCGCTTGCCCTTGGACCGCTTGCTCGATCAGGGCTCGAACTCCGGCGTGCTGGTGCAGGAGTGGGTGCAGCATCAGGCGATGCAAGGCCAATGTCAGGATGTCGTCTGGGTCGCTAAGCCCTAAATGGCGGGCTTGCTGGATCTGAATATAGGCCTGTGCCGCCGCCTGAGGCGGCAATGCAGCAGGCCCGTTCCAGCGTGCGGGGGCATACGTCAACGGCAAGCGAAGGGCGCGGCGCCAACCACTCAGCAAGGCAGACACCATAGAGACGTCTTGCTGTACGGCAGTCGTGCGAGTGTCCGTGGTGACGCGACATTCGGGTATGCCTACCAATAGGCTGCTGGTTCCGCTGCTGGTGGGCAGTAGCCAGTGTTGGATCGGCCACCACGGCCCTTCATCGTTACGGCGGAAGGTTCCAGCCAGCAACTCCAGGCGAAGGGGTTCATGAATCGGGAAGAACGCTTGTCCCTTTTCTAGCGGAAGTTGTCCGAGCGAAACGATATGGGCACTTAAATGTCGGGCAGCGGCGCTGCTGCTGAGCCAACCGCACACATAACGTTTGTGACGACTCAGATCCTCCTGAGCGCGCAGGACAGATAGCGCCATTAGCGTTTGCGACGGTAAAACGCCGGGCGTGGCGAGGGTCACGAGCATTGGGCAGGCCGATGGAGTATGCGTCAGATCGGGACGATGCAGAGGTGTGATGGCGTTGTTGCCAAGTGTTTGTCGTAACGTCTCAATGTGTAACGGATCATCTGCTGCACAGTCAGCCAAAGGGTCGAGTAACAAGTACAGCGTGGCATCGGGTGCATGCTGTTCGGCGACGAACGCCTGGACGCTGGCCGGGGTCATCGGTTTTTCTCCACGCAGGCCTGACCTGCCTCGGGCTGTAACTGCAGCGTCAGAGCTTGGCCGCTGCCTGGAGTCGTGGCGGTTACTGGGCCACGTAGGGTGATAGCTACGCCATTGAGGTGAATGCCTTGTGCGTCCAGCGTGAGGCTGCCGCCGGGGCTTTGAAAGACCACACGCTCGCTGGCTCGCAATTGGTAGACCGTAGTGGTGTGGTGCATGCCTTGGCCGGCAGTAAGACTATGTTGCCCTGAGATCGTTTCCTGGCTGTGACCACCCACCTCGCTTTGATAGTTGGCCGTGGTGGTGTCATAGCGGTTATTGCCGACACGTTCACTACGATCCCGGCCGATAGTTGTCTCATGGTCACGCCCGGTGGAGAGTGTGTGGTCCCGCCCGATCTCGTGGGACTGGTCGTTCCCGATTGTGATCTGTTCATCATTGCCTACCTCCTCTTTACGGTTATTGCCCACAAACGTTGTGTTGTCATGTTTGATATGGACGTTCTTGTCTTTCTCGGCATGGATAAACACTTCCTCCTGGCCCAACTCATCCTCAAAACGCAGTTCATTGAAGCCATCACCCTTATGAGTGCGGCTTTTGATGGTCATCCGTGTCTTGTGCTTGGGCAGCTCATACGGCGGCAGATTGGTCTGGCGGTAGGTGCGGCCCGTGGCGATAGGCTGGTCAGGGTCGCCATCCAAAAAGCTGATGATCAGTTCCTGATTCACGCGCGGCACGGCCATGGCCCCCACGTCGCGCCTGCCCAGCCTTGAGCGACACGGATCCAGCACGAACTCTGGTCGTTGTTTTTGTCCGAACGGTCCCACGGAAACTGCACCTTGACCCGGCCCCATTCATCGCAATAAATCTCCTCGCCGGGAGGCCCGACCACCGTGGCGATTTGCGGGCCGTCGATGCACGGTTTGTCACGCATCGGCGCCTTCCAATCCGAGGTCCAGCGAATCGCGCTGGCTTTCAACGAGTAAGACGTACCAAGGCCACTGCCGAACGACTCTTCCTGCAAGCTGGTGTGCTGTTTGCCTTCGTGTCTGATGGCGATGGTGCGCCAACGGTCATTGAAATCTTCACGCGGATGCTCGTTGAGGTCGAACGCCAGCCCCGGTTGCAGGCGCTCATCGTCGCCCTCCAGGTGCGCCAACTTGGCGTCGTTGCGCAGCGCGGCCAGGCGCGTTTTGGTGAAGGGTTTGCCGGCGATATCGCGCTTGTAGCGGCCGGGGTAGTCGTAGCGTTCGTAGTCCTTGTGCTGGTTGTTCAGGTCCTGATCGCCAGTGGCGGTGTGCTGCTGGCTATAGCGCGGGTGGGTGAAGGTGTAGTCGCGCTGCACCTGGCGTGCGGTGCGCACTTGTTCGGTGTAGTGGAAGCGGTTCAGCGCCGGTTCCTTGGAGTCGCCACCGGACATGGGTTGGTAGATCACCGGGCAATCGGTGTGGGTGCCGATGGTGCCGAGGCCGCCGACGCGGTCGGTAAGGATGAGGGTGTGGCCGTCGGCACGGTGTTCGAAGGTGTAGAGCAGGCCTTCTTCGGCGGCGAGGCGGGCGATGAAGTCGAGGTCGGTTTCGCCGGCTTGTACGCAGTATTCGCGGGGTTGGTGCTCGAAGCAGATCTCGCTGCGGATGTCAGTCAGCTTTTGCTCGGCCAGCATGCTGGTGATGATGTCGGGCACGGTCTGGCCCTGGAAGATGCGCCAGTTGGAGCGCAGGTCGAAACGCTTCAGGGTCGGTTCAACTATGGCGGTGTAGCGGGTGCGGCGGAAACCGGTGTCACCTTGCTGGAACAGGCTGACCAAACCGTGGACGTAGCGAACCGGGGTGTCGTCGCGCCAGATGGTGAACACTGCCGCCAGGTCGAGCATGCGGTAGAAGTCGATCGCCGGGTGATGGCTGACGAGTTCGAGTTCCAGTTTGAACGGTTGGGATAGGCCTTCCTGAAGGGTAAATGAGACCACTTCGAAGGGATCGCCCCGTAGCGGTTCGAAGGTGTAACGCAGGTCGCTTTGACGGGGCATGAAACCTCCTTGTGGTGAGTCTGGGTCAGTTGATCAGCCAGCTGGCGTCGCCGTTTTTCAGCACGCCTGTGTGGTCGGTGCTTTCACCGATACGCGCCACGGCTTTGCCGTTAACGGTGACGTTGCGCGTACCAACTATTGAGCCAGTGAACGTTCCGCCGCTGACGCGGCGGAACGGGCAGGCCGGCGGTTAAGCCGGTTTACGCCAGTCATCGGAAGCTTCGGTGCCAGCCACCACATGGCTCCAGCTGACCTTGCGATACGCCAGGCTGGTCTTGATCAACTGGGTGTAGTTGGCGTTTTTGCTGTCCTGGGCGTGGGGCAGCACGGTGTTGATTTTGACGACGGTGGCGTCTTCCAACTTGGTGGTGAAGAAGTGTTCCTGCTTGCCATCGCCCGAGGTGCGGAACCACTTGACCTCGACGGTGGGCAGCATTTCGCCGGTGGCCAGGGCCTGGTAGAGCATGGGCGAAGCTTTGCTCAAGGCACTGGTGAAGATCAGAGGTTCGTGCACGCGCTGGCCGGCAGGCTGACCGCTTTGCGGATCGGTGGGAGCGGCAATCTGGTGGTCAATTTCCTGGACGAGGATTTCATCCTCGTGGCCTTCCACAAAGACGTTGCCCACCGAGTCGGCAGTGAATGCGCCCTTGGTGATATGGCCCTGGTTTTTGCCGTGGATGCTGATGTACGCGGGTGTTGGCATGACATGCTCCTTGTCGCGATCAATTGAGCGACCGTTGTGGTCGTGGGTTATGGCCGACACGGCCATGGCTTTGCAGGCACTCGCAATGAGTGCGCTGAAAATCGGTTACAGGTTGAGAATCCGCTCCAGAGAGACCAACACTTCCTGGGTAATGGCGTTCAAACGCAGGGTGTAGAGGGTGTAGGCGGTCGCTAAAACGACCGCGGCCAAAGCCCACGGTGTCCACAGCGGCCAGGTGCGCTTGATCCGGTAATTGCGCGGCGCAACGTTTTTGAGCGGGTCGGTCAGGCGTTTGGGCGTCTCGCCGCGCAAGGGGCGCAACAGACCGTGCAGTTGGGTGATGATTTTCTGTATTTCGTCATCACCCTTGGGATGTAAGCCATATTTGCCCTTAAGGCCGGAGACCAGGCACTGGTACATGAACTCCAGCACATGCTGGTACCGGGCCGCTTCGGGGATCATGTTGTTCATGATGGTGAAAAACCGCTCACCGCCTCGGGTTTCCCCGTGGAACTGGCTGAGCAATGAGCGTTCACTCCAACTGGAGAGCTTGCCCCAGGAGGTGGCCATGACGACCTCGTCCAGCAACAGGCACAGGCTGTAGGAGTAGGCCTTGAGCATGCCGTCGTCGTAGTCGAGTTGGCTGACTTCTTCCATGATCGTGGTGATCTGGTTGCTGACGCTGCGGTACAACGCAGGCACGTCGGCATGCTGGTCCAGGCGCCGTATTCGGATTACCAGGCCGATCAAGGGCGTGGCGGCATCGCACAGCGGGTTCCACGCCACACCGCGTATGTCGAACTCAGGGTCTGCAAGCAGCAGTTCGGGTTTTGGTTTCGGCTGCTCTGGTTCGGCAGGTTCCGGCTGGCTTCTGAAGTGCTGTACCAGTTCGTCAAACACTGGAGGGCTGACGTCTAACTCAGGGTTGGAGCCGTTCTTCACATCACTCATCTTTTTCACTCCTGATGGCCCAGAACTGCAACTCCAGTTCCGGGAATTCTCCGGCAATATGGAAGCCAAACCCGCTGCCGCTGCGCAGGCTCTCCCAGGTCGGGTGATGGCGGTCGAGTTCGAAGTAGCTGAAGCCGGCATGGAACGGCAGGTGACGCGGCGCAACCGGTAGCGGCAGCAGCGGAATGCCTGGAAGTTGTAGGCTGACCAATTGCTCCAGGCCTTCGGTGGAGCTGATCTTGATCTGCCTGGGCAGTTGCTGGCGCAGGGTCTCTGCGGGCAGTTCGGCCCGCACCGCGAGTACGAATTCGGCGTTGTCCAGCAGGCGCTTGTCGTTCAATGCGGCAGTGCGCACGCCGTATTGCAGCTCGACGATCGGCAGCGACACCGCCCGCGGTTGCAGCACGGTGCCCAAGGCGCGACGCAGGGTGTGCTCCAGAAGCTGGAAGGACTCGCGCAGGTTGTCGTGTTGGTAGGCCGGGTACTCCTGGGGCAGGTGACCTTCATCGGTAAAGGTCACCAGTTCACCGCAGGCCTGGGCCAGTGCGGTGTACAGCCGCTCCGGGTGAACCTGGCGCTGGCGGGCCAGGTGCTGGAACAACGGGAACAGGCGATTGAGGGTTTGCAGCAAGTTGAAGTCAGTGACATCGGCCACGCCCGACTGCCCCGGCGAGCCAATACGCTGGGCCAGGTTCTGGGCGCGCGCGCGCATCAATCCGGCCACTTCACCCAGGTAGCGGTGCAATGTCGGCACTGCTTGCAGGGACAGGCTGGTGGGATAGAAATGCTCATCCATCACCAAGCTGCCGTCCGGGCGTTTGTCTTTGATTCGGCCCAGGGCGATGCCGGTGAAGGCACTGCGGTCGCTGCGTTCAAGCATCAGTTGCAGGTTAGGCACGGCCAGGTCCATGCCCACCTGATCGCCGTCATCGCTGTGGGTGTCGCGGATGTCCTCGCGACGGGCGATGTAGCGGCTGTTGCCGTAATGGTCGGGCCAGCGCACTTCGAGGGCGCCGTTGGAACGCAGCGGCAGCACCAGATAGACGATCTGGTTGACGGCACTGCTGTCGGCGATCTCCAAAGGGGCGGGCGGTGCCAGATCATGCGGAATGTCGAAGACACTGCCATCGGGCATGATCCCGCGTGCGTGGGTAATCGCGACCTTGCCGAAGCCCAGGTATTCGGTGTTCAACGCCAGTTCGCTGAAACCGTAAAGGGCGTCGTTCAGGCTGTGCACGCGCTGATGCACGGCGGCCTCGGCGGCGCGGGCCTGCTGCTGGAAGTGCTGGGGTTTGACAAACAAACCTTCATGCCAGATAACGGGGTTGCGTGAACTCATCGGTAATTACTCTGCGCAAAAGTAGCTGGAAAAGACGTCATCGGGTTTCTCCCTTGAGGCTGACCTGGGTGGCGTCCAACTGCACCAGCACGGCGTATTGCCGGCCCTTGGGTTCAACCCGAAGATGCTGTTTCCAATGGCCGACATCGCTGCTGTGGTAGTCGGCGATCACCGCGATAAAACGGGTGTCCTCATCCAGGGCGCGCAGGTCGACGAACTTGAATTGGCCGGGCTGGAGCAGGTAGTCGTCGGCGCGGATGTAGGTGCTGCCCAAGGTCTTTTCATGTCTTCAGCTATGGCCTGGGGGCTGGCGTTGACCAGCAGCGAGTCGTCGGTCAGCTGCAAGACCTTGAAGGCGATTGGCGTGGCGACATGCTGCAATGTCGGGTTGCCCCAAGGCGTGGTCAGGCTGACCCCTTGGGCGTCGTATTGGCCCAACAGCGTGTCTTCGAGGGGTGACATGGGCTCCGCCGGTTCGGGTTTCACGGCCAGCGGCGACTGAGCCGGCACGTTTTCGTACAAGTGGTTGAGCAGGGTTTGCACTTTGTCGGTCAGTGCTTGGGGGCTGCTTGCCTGAACGTTGAGGGCGTAGGGCGCGCGGCTCGCGTCCTCAACCGGTGCAGTACCGGTGCTGATCAGGCGTGGATTGACGTGGTCGCTGGCGTGCAGGCTCAGGGAGTAGCGGCTGGGCTGGTCGTCTGGGCCACCGACTGGGATCGACGGGGTCCAGATCACCTGGCCGACTTTGCCGAGCAGGGTGCAGCCGCCGAGGGTCAGGCAGGCCAACAACAGAGTGCCCAGGCGCAAGTTGCTGAACAGCGTGCTGGAGCGTTTAGGAATCATCGGAGGTACTTCGGGCGGCTGCTTTGAGAGCGGCGCAGCCTGCAGTGCTCGCAGCGGATCACCTTGTTCCGCCAAGTTCACCGGTTGGCAAAGGCGTTCGAACTCCGGGCACGTGGCAGGTCGCGGATCGGGCAGTGGCAGGGCTGGTAAATCCTCCAAGTGCCAGGCTTTAAGGCCTTCCGGCTGGCCGGTGAACAGCTCATCGAGCGAGCGGGGTGCGTGCTCACCCAATTGCACCGCGACCCGATACGCCCCAATCTGTAACAGGTCGCCCTCGTTGAGGCTCACCGCCACATTGCGACCCAATGGCAAGTCATGGCCATTGGCGTAGGTGCTGCCACTGAGGTCGATCACGCAGAAACGTCCCTCGACAACCCGGATTTCGCAGTGGTTGGGCCGCACGCTGTTGTGGCGATCCTCCAGGCGCCAGTCAGCCGCCGCACTGCCGATGCTGCCACCCTGTGGGCCGAGCCGATGAAGGGGCAAATACCCGTGCAGCAACTGCGCGGGATTGCTGATAACCAGGGTCAGCTTCATGCGCGCCCCCGGATCCGCACCACGGCGGGATGACGTTGTTCCTGGTCCTCGATAAAGCTGGTCCAACCCAGATGGCTGCCGCTGTCGCGTTGCAGGTTGAAGGGCGGCACGTCTTCTTCGCGGAGCCCCAGTTCCAGGTCATAGGCGGTGACATCGCGCAGCAAGAAGTCCATCAACTGGCGCAACCGGCCGAACTGATCACCGCTGGGCAGAAATTGGCGAAACCGCGCCTGGGTCAGGCCGGGAATTACCAGGGTGAATTTGCTGGCGCGGGTCTTGCTGCGGTCTCCCACCACAAAGTCGCTGCCCAGCGTGCCGTTGGCCTTACCTAGCGAATGGCGCTGGCGCTGCGGCAAACTCACCGAGCGCGCCTCGAATTCTCGGATGTACACGCCGTGCAGGTCGAAGCAATGTTCGACAATACCGGACACCACCGAAGGCGAGCGGCTGCGGCTGGCGATCAGGCCGGCAAAGCTCAGCAGGCGCCCCCAAGGTAACGGCGTGGCCCCTCGCAGATCGTTATCGTTCAGGCCGATCAGGGAAAAAATATAACGCGAAAACCGGTCGCTGCCCTCGGCCTGAAAGCGGATGTAATAGCGGTATTTACGCCAGCTATGGTGCAAAAGGGTTAGCAGGCGATGATTGAAAAAGTCCATGAACGCCGGACGTATGCCACGCTCCTGTGCCTGCTCGTAGGCCAGGCGGTCCAGGTAATAACCGGGCAGCGGCGAGTCTGTGCCGTGCAGGCCAAAGAAGGTTGTCTGCAAGCGATAGCGCACTTCTTCGCGATCCCCAAGGCGTGCCGCCTCGACTACGTCGGAAGCTGGAAAGCCCAGCCCCGCGTGACTTTGCAGGCGCACACGACGGCGCGCCGCCATACTCAAGGGCTGCGCTTCCAGGTCATCGCCATGCAAAGCGTGCAGATGCTCCAGCAGACGGTGAAACGAATAGTTTCGCGCGTCGGCCAGCAGCAGGTCGGCTAGATCACGGGTTGTCTGCCGGTCAACAGTGGCCATTCGTAGCACTCGTTGTTAGTGGAGTTGATGACTTCCAGGCGATGGAAGGAATTGATGCTCGCGTAGAGGGCGAAGAAGTGCGAAAGCACACTGGCGAACAGGAACAACTCGCCCTCGCAAAGGAATGCGTTTTGGTCCAGTTGCAAGCGGGTTTGCAAGCCGCGCACCGGCTGGCCTTTCATCAGCCAGTCGATGGGCGTGGTCACTGCCTTGTGGATGCCATTTAGGCGTTTGCGCGTAGCGCGGGCCTGTTGCAGGTCGTGCAAGGCGGCGAAGTCATAGGCACGAATCACTGCCTTGAGCGGCTCGGCCGATAGCAGCGACAGGTAGTTCAGCGACAGGTTTGAAATCAGCGTCCAGTGCAGGCTGCTGTCCAGTACGGGCCGGTAGCTTCGAGTCGGTGCAATCAAGTTGGTGTAGGTGGCGAACGAGGGCGTGACCTCGGTAGACACCGACATCTCCAACGCCCAGCAACTGCGGTAAATCGCGGTTGCTGCACGTCAACTCAATGGACGCCGCTTCATGCTCGCCGATGTACAAGCTCTCATCGCCACGAACGAAAGCGATGCGATGCTGCAGGCCTTCACGGCCATGCGACTCCTCGATATGCGTGCGAAAGTACAGCGCAGTTCGACCCCGTGCGTGCTCGATCTCATGCTGGAACGATTCGAACGGGGTAAACCTGCGCAGCGGATCACCCTTGCGCTCCTTATCGGCGGCATCCCAACCGGCCACCTTGTCGACACTGAAAATCTCGTAAGCCTCAGGCTGACTGCCACTGGGGCTGATACGCCGCTCCAGGCTGCGCCCGTCCAGCGCGATAGGGTTGGCATCGTGGCGGAACAGGTTGATGGCAGGCGCGCAGTACAGGTGCAGGTCGCAGGTACGCAGGCGGATATCGGGCGGCATGGGCCGGGTGAACTGAAATTCGAAACGCAGGGTGGTGGCGGTGACATCCGGCCAAACGTGAGCCAAACGGGTCAGGCTGAAAAAATGGAACCGCTGCGGGAACACAAAGTATTCCTGCAGGATCCGGTAGCCATCGAACACATTGCGCGGGTAGGGCAGCAGTGCCTCGTCGGCGGTGAAACCGGGAAAGCCGATATCCTTGGCCGACAGACGATGACCTTCGCCATTGATGTGCAGCGTAACGCTGTCCAGATAGTGCGCAAGCCAAAGGTACAAGGTCAGTGCGGTGGCGTTATCGCCGCCAAGGTGAAAATCCAATTGGTCGCAGGCCATGCTGGTCAGCGGTTGCCCGGTCAACACCTTGAGGTCGATACGCATCACCGAAGCCTCACGGCTGTGGGCGTCGCTGACTTCCTGCAAGGCCAGCGGGTACAGGCTGACATCGGTGCAGGTGCGAAACTGGCAGGACGTGCCATTCACCGGCTTGGCAAACAGTGGCGTGCCCTTGGGAATTACCTGGCGCTGGCTGATTGCATCGGGCAACGGCGTAAAGCGGATGATGGTCGCGCTGGGCAGGGGGCGCAGGTAGTTGGGCCAGAGCATCTGCAACAGCGGATGAGTCAGCTCCGGCAAATCGTCATCAATCTTCAGCCCCAGCTTGGCGGTGAGGAAGGCAAAGCCCTCCAGCAGCCGCTCCACGTCGGGGTCACCCGCCTGATCACCGAGAAACTGCGCCAGTTGCGGGTTGTCCTCGGCAAACTCGCGGCCGAGTTCGCGCAGGTAGCGCAATTCCTCGGCAAAGCGTTGTTTCAAGTCCATCGCATCCTCATCTCACGCGGGTGTAGCCGTCGCGACCATGCATGGCCACTTCGATCTGCACCTGTTCGTCCTTGTGGTTGACCTGCACCTGGCAATCCAGGCGAAAATTCAGCTCCAGCGGCAGGTCCGGATCGGGCTGATAGCGCACGCCGGTCACCGTAATGCGCGGTTCAAACGCCTCCACCGAACGCCGGATATCGGCGCTGATGGCGACCACCAGATCACTGCTGGCCTGGGTGACCCCGTTGAAGTCGCGCAGGCCCAGTTCAGGGCTGCTTTGCGAGCAGCCCTGGCGTGAGTTGAGCACGTACTCCAAGTGGCGCTTGATCGCCTCAATACGCTGGCCCGCCTGTTCATCCGCACTGCCTGGGCGGTAGCGCGGCGCATCGGGTTCCAAGCGTTCGAACAGGCTGGCACCGGCCACTTATTGGGTGTCCAGCCGGCCCACCAGCGAGATCTCGAAGTTGGCGCCCATGTACTTGAAGTGCGGGCGAACTGCCAACGACACCTGGTACCAACCCGGATCGCCGGCCACGTCCTGTACGACGATTTGCGCGGCGCGCAATGGACGACGACTACGCACGTCAGAGGAAGGGTTTTCCTGGTCGGCGATGTACTGCTTGAGCCAGGTGTTCAGCTCGCGCTCCAAGTCTTGGCGTTCTTTCCAGCTGCCGACCTGCTCGCGTTGCAGCACCTTGATGTAGTGCGCCAGTCGATTGACGATGAACAGGTACGGCAGTTGGGTGCCGAGCTTGTAGTTGGTCTGCGCCTCTTGACCTTCGCGGGTCTTGGGGAAATTCTTGGGCTTTTGTACCGAGTTGGCTGAGAAGAACGCCGCGTTGTCGCTGTCCTTGCGCATGGTCAGCGGGATGAAGCCTGCTTCGGCCAGTTCGAATTCCTTGCGGTCGGAGATCAGCACTTCAGTGGGGATCTTGGCCTGCAATTGGCCGAGGGATTCGTACAAGTGCACCGGCAGATCGTCGACCGCGCCGCCGGATTGCGGGCCGATGATGTTCGGGCACCAGCGGTAGCGGGCGAAGCTGTCGGTAATGCGGGAAGCCATCAGGAACGCGGTGTTGCCCCACAGATAATTATCATGGTTGCCATCGACGGTTTCGTTGTAGCCGAAACTGCGAGTCGGGTTGTCTTCGGTGCTGTACGGCGTGCGTAGCAGGAAGCGCGGTAGCGTCAGGGCCAGATGGCGGGCGTCTTCGGACTCACGCAGCCCGCGCCATTTGGTATGGCGTGGGCCGTCAAAAATATCACTGATCTCCTTGAGATCGGGCAGCCCTGGAACCCCTCCAGGTTGAACAGCTCAGGCCCTGCCGCAGAGACAAACGGTGCATGGGACATGGCGCCCACCGAGGCCACATAGCTCAGTAACTTGATGTCCGGCGAACCCGGTCCAAACGTGTAGTTGCCAACAATGGCGCCCACCGGCTCGCCACCAAACTGGCCGTAGCCCGCGGTGTAGACGTGCTTGTACAGGCCGCTGCGGGTGATGTCGCCGGCATTGTCGAAGTCGTCCAGCAGTTCCTCTTTGGTGACGTGCAGCATCTCCAGCTTGATGTTCTCGCGAAAGTCCGTGCGGTCCACCAGCAACTTCAGGCCACGCCACGCAGACTCCAGTTGCTGGAACTGTGGCTGGTGCAAAATCACGTCCATCTGCTTGCCCAACGCCCGGTCGATTTCGGCAATCATTTGATCGACCCGGTATTTGTTGATCGGCTGCTGGTGATCGCCGCTTTGCAGGATTTCGCTGATGAACGCAGCCACGCCTTGGCGGGCAACGGCATAGCCTTCCTGGGAAGGGCGGATGGTGGTGTTGGCCAGCAGTTGGTCCAGCAGCGACGTTTGTTCGTCAGCCACCAGTACCTGGGCGGCGGCGCTTTCCATAGGCATGGGGAGTACTCCGTTGAGAAGGGCGTTCAAGTCAGTTGTTGGGCGCGTCGAGAACCAGGTTCAATTCGCTGGCCAAACGTAGGCGTGCGGTTTCATCGGTCAACAGGTTTTGCAGGTGTTTGCGAAAGGCTGGGACATTGCCCATTGGGCCTTTGAGCGCAACTAAGGCTTCGCGCAGTTCCAATAACTTATTTAACTCAGGCACTTGGCGGGTAACGGCGTCAGGGCCAAAGTCGTTGATGCTCTTGAATTGAAGCTGAACGTTCAGGTCGGTGTCGATG
Organism: Pseudomonas poae; assembly: GCA_004000515.1. Classification (GTDB taxonomy): domain Bacteria; phylum Pseudomonadota; class Gammaproteobacteria; order Pseudomonadales; family Pseudomonadaceae; genus Aquipseudomonas; species Aquipseudomonas cremoris. The sequence goes on along the minus strand of CP034537.1, from coordinate 5,950,844 downwards.
TCGTTGTTAAGAACGGACGGAACTGCCATCTCCAGGGTAACTTCGGCCTTGGTCAGTACTTCATTGAATGTGTCTTTGTCGATGCGAATGGCTTGCCGATCTTCAATGGCGATTAGTTCGCCGTGGCCTTTGAAGTCGCCTGTAACCAATAGCTTCAGGGGAAGCTCTACTTCGGCTTGTTGGTCTCCTGTGGCGGGCACGTATTTGATGTTGACGCGCTCTTTGGGCGCGACAGAACCTGGGTTTTCGACATGGGAAGAGTCCTTTTCGTAAAGTCGGCGTATTAGAACCAGCTGCTGCAAGGTTTGTCTTGTAGGACGGCGTGGACGCGACTCGTGGTCTTTGGATGTAGGAAATAGCGTCGCGATGAGTGCGGTTAATTTTCCTACGCTTATTGTGGATGCATCTGAAAGAGGTCTCTTTTATTCGGGGTGTAGCAGTGTATTGAACGTCTTTTACTTGCCTATCCCTTGAACTCAGGTGACGCTTTGCAAGTTAATTAATTTAACTTTCGGCCTAAGCAACAGTAGTTCGAAAGTTGAAAAATGTCCGGTTCGGATTTAGGCGAGACATATTCAGGAGGCGTTAATGCGCAACGGATGGCGAGAATGGAAAGGGGGGCTCTGCCTGGCGGTTATGGCCGTAATGGACACGCAGGCGGCAACACAAGATTGCCCTTCCATCGTCTCGCCCTTGAAGCGCTTGGAGTGTTTTGATCTGGCCGCTGGTACACCCATCCATCACCCCCAGCTGCACCGCGCGCCCTTGGCCAGGTGCTGCCGATAGTCGATCTGGTGCAGCGCAATGAAGCCAAGCGTCCACCCGAGGACCAGCGTTTCCTGTTGTCGTCATTCCCCGAATCGGACAACGACCAGCAACCCCGCCTGGTGATCTCGGCCCCGGCCCTGGGGGCGTTGCCGCCACGGCCTTACTTGGCTGTCAGTTGTGAATCGAAAATCTCGCGCCTGCAGCTGGTGCTGGATGAACCGGCCAAGCCGAACAAGATTCGCATCCAGCTGTTCAAGGACGAGCGCCCGGTTTCCGAAGCCTATCAGTGGCAGGTGCTGGACGATGCCGGCCTGGTGGTTGACGCCGGACGCGGGCTGCAGGCCATTGCCTTGTTGCGCAATATGGGCGGTGGTCAGCGCCTGCGCATTGAGAGTGACTATCCCCGGCTGCACGGCTTGGTATTTGACGCCGAAGGGCTGGGCGAGTTGATTGAGCAGGAGCGCCAAGTATGTCGCTGGTAATTGACGTTCCAGCGCACGCGGTCAAGCTGCTGCTGACCCCCATTGACCCTGCGCAACCTGCAGGCCATTTCGATGTCGAGGACGAAACCTACCAGGCTATCGACCAGGAAATGGTCAAGCTCGGCGGCCTGCGTGAAGGCGACATCGACTGGCCCTATATCGACGAAGCTTCCCGTCAATACTTGGCGATTCAGTGCAAGCACTGGCGCATCCTCGCTCATCTGCAGGTGGTGTGGCTGCGCACCCGGCAATGGGCACGTTGGGCCGATGCGCTGGGGCTATTGGCCGGTATGGTCGAACTGTATTGGGACAGTGCCCACCCCAAGCCCGGCCCCACCGGCTACCTGAACAAACGCAAGCAAGTACAGCGCATGCTGGGCGATCTTGCTCAGATGTTGCCAACCCTGGAGCGCAGCAGTTTTGAACCGGCCTATCAAGCGGCGGCGGAGCTGGCCCTGGCCAATCTGCAACGGTGTGCCGAACCCGCCAAACTCGACCCCGCACCGTTGGAAACCCTGCAACGCCAGTTGGTCAAATACAGCGAGCCGGTCGCTGCTGCAGAGCCCGTCCGTTCGGCCACTCCCGGCAGCATTCTGGCGTCAGCTTTTTCACCAGTCCCAAGCCGCAAGCGCCGAGTAATGAGCGCGAACAACGCCGTGCCGTGTTGAGCATGGCCGAGCAGATCAACCTGCAAGACCCCTACGACCCCACCGGCTACCAACTGCGACGCTTCGGCCTGTGGTCGCACCTGCGCACTGCGCCTCTCATCACCCGGGACCGGCGCACTGAATTGACCGCCGTGCCCAAGGATATCGTCGACGGCTATCAGGATGCGCTGAACCACAATGCCCTGGACCCGAACCTGCTGCTGCGCCTCGAAAAAAGCGTCTGCGCCTCGCCATATTGGCTGCGCGGCAGCTATTTAACGGCCAGCGTCGCCTCGCGTCTGGCGATGGAGGAAGTGGCCTCAGCCATCCGCCAGACCTGCGAGCGGTTCGTCTGCCGCCTGCCCGCGTTGCTGGAGCTGTGTTTCAGCGACGGCACGCCGTTCGTTGATGCTCAAACCCAGGCGTGGATCACCGGCGCTGATCAAGCGCAAACCACCGGCAGCCCGGTGCAGGAATACGCCGGCCTGCGCGACGAATTGGCCACCCAGCTCAATACCGAAGGCGTTGAAGTGGTGCTGCTGCGCCTGCAGGACCTGCACGCCACCCATGACGCCCCGCGCCAGCGCAGCTACGCCACGGTAATAGCCGCCGACCTGCTGGCATCGCGCGGCCTGTCGTGGCTGGCGGACGATTTGTACGCCAACGTTGCACGGCTGATGCGCGATACCACGGCGCAGGGCTGGGAGCCGGAACTGTATCGGAAGGTGACGCAAGCCATTGACGACAGTCTTTTGATTAAAACGGTTAAGGAGTAGGAGCGATTTATGTTGATGGTCTGGAGTTACCTCAAACGCTGGGGCCTGCCGGTACTGCGTCAATTCAACCAGGCCGTGCCCGTACTGGTGCTGCTGGGCGTAGTGTTTTTATTGATCGCCATCTGGTGGCTGGGCCCCCAGTGGACTTGGCGCGAGCGTCAGCCACTGAGCGAGTGGGCGATGCGTGTCTCGGCCAGCGTGGTGGTATTGGTGGTGCCGTTGCTGATCTGGGCATGGCGGGTGCGTAATCGTTACCAGCGCCTGCAGGTCGAGCGTCAGCACGAGGCCGCAGTGCAAGCCGACCCATGTCTGCCTTACGTCGAGGCGCAGGAGCGCGCGCTGGACCGCAGCTTGGGCAATTTGCTCAACAACATGGAGCGCCGCCGTTCGCTCTATCAACTGCCGTGGTACCTGGTGCTGGGTGAGGAAAATGCCGGCAAGACCAGCTTGATCACACGCTCCAACCAGAGTTTTTCTTTGTCTCATGTGACCAAGGCCGGGGTCAGGGCCCATCGGGAGGAACAACTGGCCTATCCGGTGGATTGGTGGATCGGTGACGAGGCCGTGTTGATTGACCCGCCCGGCGAGTTCCTCAGCCACTCGGAGCCGTCGGCAGGCGACGCCGGGCAGCAGGGCACGAACCACGGTAAGGTCAAGCCGGTCCTGCCCGCAGGCACCCATCCACGTCTCTGGCGGCACCTGCTTGATTGGCTGGCGCGCAATCGCAGCCGTCGGGCGCTCAATGGGGTTGTGTTGGTGATTGATGTGCAGGCTTTGCTGGGGCAACGACCCGAGCAGCGCAAGGCCCACGCCAATCTGCTGCGCACTCGGCTGTTTGAGCTGACGCGGCAATTGGGCACGCGCTTGCCGGTGTACGTGACGCTAAGCAAATTCGACCTGCTGGAAGGTTTTGAAGAGTTCTTCACCCGGTTGTCGCGCAGCGGGCGTGAAGACCTTCTGGGCTTCACCTTCAGCCTGGATGCGGTGGGTGATTTCGACGCCTGGATGGCAGAGCTGATCCGCCAATACCAGTTCTTTGTCGACCGCTTAAGCGAACAGATCTTCGATGGTATCGGTGAGTCGCGCCCGTTGACCGAACGCGATCGACTACAGGCACTGATGCACCAGATGGCGGGCCTACGTCCGGCACTGTTCGGCTTCTTGAGCGAAATGCTCGGCAGTGATCGTTTCACTACCCCGGCGCTGGTACGCGGGCTGTATTTTTCATCGGTCTTGCAACAAGGCACCCTGAGCAATGCCTTCGTCAAAGAAGCGGGGCAGGCGTATCAACTGCCGCCGCCGCCACCGGAGGTCAAGCCTGCCGGTGGTACGGCGATCTACTTTGCCCAGCAACTGTTCCAACGGGTGATCTACCCTGAAGCGGGCCTGGCGGGTGACAACATCAAAGTGGCCCGCAACAAGCGGCGCCTGCTGATTGCCGGGTTCAGCGTCGCGTCCTTGGGCTGTTTCGTAGTCATCGCAACCTGGCAGTTTTATTTCAATATCAACCGCGAGAAAGCCGCCAGCGTCTTGGCCAAGAGCCAGGACTTCAGTGGCAGGGATATCGACGCCAGGGTCGACACCACTGGTCGCAACCTGCTGGTGCCGCTGGACCAGATTCGTGATGCGGTGTTGGTGTATGGCGATTACCGCGAGGCATGGCCGTTACTCGCGGATACGGGGTTGTACCAGGGGAGGGCGATCGGCCCGACCGTGGATGAGGCCTATCTGAACCTGCTGTCCAAACGCTTCCTGCCGGCGATTGCCAGCGGTGTGCTGGACGCCATCAACGCGGCACCCGCCGACAGCAATCAACAACTGGCGGCCTTGCGCGTCTACCGCATGCTCGAAGAGCGGCAAAATCGCCGCCCGGCGATTGTCGAAGAGTGGGTCGCCAAACAATGGCAACGCGCCTATCCGGGCCAGGGCCAACTGCAGGCCGATTTGATGGGGCATCTGGGTTACGCACTGAAATACGCGGATGCCGACCTGCCGCACTATCGTGAACGCATCACCCAGGTGCAGCAGCAATTGCGCCAGTTGCCCATGGCCGAGCGGGTCTACATGAGTCTGAAACAGGATGCTCTGGAGCGCCTGCATCGTCCGCTGGACCTGCGCAACGAGGTGGGGCCGGCGTTTGATATCGTCTATCGTCCGTTGGACACCTATCAAGAAGGCAGCGGCTTGCTATTGGCGCCCCTGCTCACCGCCAAAGGCTTCAAGGACTACTTCGAGCCCGGTACCGAGGGCATCATCGAGCTGGCCATGATCGACCAGTGGGTGCTCGGCGAACGGCAACGCCTGGACTACTCCGATGAGGACCGCAAAGTGCTGACCCAACGTATCCGCGCCCTCTACAGTGCCGATTACGTGGACAGCTGGCGGCGTGCGCTGAATCAGTTTGCGGTCACCGATTTTGACGATCTCAGCCACGGCGTGGCGGTGCTGGAGCAAGTAACCGGCCCGGCCGCGCCCCTGCGGCGCTTATTGGAAACCTTGCGCGACAACAGCGTGATTTATCCTTCGGTGCCTTTGGCCGAAGGACAAGCACCACTCACGCTGGACAAGGTCTCGGACGGCCAGCAACAAGCCGCTGGCATCCGGCGTGCCTTTTCCAACCTGGCGGAACTGATCAGTTCGCGGGGCGAGCAGCCGTCCTACTACGAAGAAACCCTGCGTTCGGTCAGCACGGTCTATGACTATGCCAAAGCCGTGCACGACAATCCCGACCCCGGCAAGGCTGCGTTGAAAACCGTACTCAACCGCTTCTCCCTGGGCGGTGCCGACCCCATCGCCAACCTGCAACGCGTTGCCGTGGGCCTGCCCGAGCCACTCAACCAGCAGGTCAAAACTCGCCGACCAAACCTCGCAGGTATTGGTGATCGCCGCCTTGCGCGAACTGGAAAAACGCTGGGACAGTGAAATCTACAGCTTCTACCGTGATCGTCTGGCAGGCCGCTATCCGTTCAAGGCCAGCGGCGAGGACGCCTCGCTGGAAGACTTCGAAGCCTTCTTCGGCCCACAAGGTCGCTTGCAACACTTCCACGATCAGTATCTGAGCGTGTTCCTCAAAGACAACCTCGACGCCCTTTACTCCGACAGCCTTGGCGGATACCTGGTGCGCACCGATGTGCTGGAACAACTGAAAACGTCGAGCGCATCCGCGACACCTTCTTCAACCATCGCGGCCATCTGGCGGTGCAACTTACCATCGAACCCCTGGCCCTGAGCACAACCCGCCTGAGCAGCATGCTCAGCGTCGACGGCCAACTGATCCCATACCAGCACGGCGCGCCGCAACGCACAGGGCTGGTGTGGCCTAACAGCCTGAGCAATACCAATGGCAGCCAACTGACGCTGGTGCACAGCACCGGCAACACCGCCAGTTTGAGCTATCGCGGGCCTTGGTCGCTGTTTCGATTGCTCAGCCGTGGGCACCTCAATGGAAGAACTGATACCAGCGTTGACCTGACCTTTTCCGTTGCCGATGGGCTGATGCGTTATCGGATTGGGGCGGAGAAGGCTAACAACCCGATTACCCAGCGCAGTTTTGAGGGGTTTGTGTTGCCCAGGACGCTGTTGGAAGAACGTCGGTCAAAGAACACCCTCGGTGCTCTTTGAATGGCAGCTTTGCTGAACAAAGCGCTCAATCAACCACTTGGCAGCGGGGCCCGGCGGTAAATCCGTGCGGTAGATAACGTCGAAGGCGTATTTACCGCTTTGGTATTCAGGGATGTTCAAGTGCACGAGTCGGCCACTGTCCAGGTCTTCCTGGACCATCGGGGCTGGCATGTTCCCCCAACCAATGCCTTCACGCAGCAACATGTGTTTTGCACCCAGGTCTGCCAGGCGCCAGGTGCGGTTGCTGAGGACCGCGAACTCCTTGTCCTTGGTCAGGCGCGAGCGATCAGACAGCACCAATTGTGTGAACTCGCGCCCGGCACCAGGCGCATTGGGTTCGCTTGAGGCCAGCGGATGATTCGGCGCGGCCACAGGGATCAGCTCGACACTGCCGATGGCAATTCTTTCGATGCCGTTGATGCGCTCATTCATGGGGCCGCTTACGCCGATTATCGCGCCGCGATTGAGGACCAGGTCGGTAACGGCCCCGAGCGCTTCCATGTGAAGGTGAAGCGACACCGTCGGGAATTCTTCTCGGAACGATTTGAGTGCGTCCACCACACGGTCGGCGGGAAGCATCACATCCAGCACAACATGCACTTCGGCTTCGAGCCCTTGCAGCAGCCCTTTGACCTTGGCACGCAAACCACTCATGCCGTTGGCAATGGTCCTGGCTTCGGCCAGGACTGTACGCCCTGCATCGGTGAGCTGCGGTTTGCGGGTTGTCTGGCGGTCGAACAACGACACGCCGAGTTGCATTTCCAGGTTGGTGATTGAATAGCTGATGACCGAGGTAGCTCGGTGAAGCTTCCTGGCGGCGGCTGCAAAACTGCCCACTTCCACCACGGTCAGAAACACGCGCAGTTGGTCGAGTGTGGGTGTACCTGGCTCAGAAAGCATGTCTATTTCCTCAAGCGTACGGGGGGTGATGCAGGATAGCTTGCCGATTTAATCGAACCTAATGATCTAAATTAACCCGCTATTAAGATTAGCTGGCGGGGCGCAACATTTCTTCAACACGACGGTTCATGTCGAACCGCTTCCCGTTGAAGGAAATACCCTATGTCTACCTCTCAAGGCTCCGTCCTGGCAGCCAACGCCGAACACAACCGCGCCGACGTGACTCAAGACTCGGCCTCGTTGATTGGCCGCGTATTGCTCAGCGCTATCTTTATCCTCTCTGGCGTTTCGAAACTCGCCGCTCCCGCCATGATGGTCGGTTACATCAGTTCCGTCGGGCTGCCGCTTCCGCAGGTAGCGCTGGTGCTGGCAATCATCGTTGAAGTGGGCGGTGGCCTGGCGCTGATCGCGGGTTATCGCACCCGTCTGGTCGCTGCAGGTCTGGCGCTGTTCAGCGTGGTCACCGCATTGGCTTTCCACAATGCACTGGGAGACCAGAACCAATTCATCCACTTCTTCAAGAACATTGCGATGGCGGGCGGCCTGTTGCAGATCGTGGCGTTTGGTGCCGGTCGTTTCAGTCTTGATGCTCGCCGCCGTTGATACGCCCATTTTCAGGTTACCCAAGCGGGCAACGTCGGCCTCTTCACGCGGCAATCAGCCGCGCCTACAGGAACTGAAATGTTAGAGCATCGACTCAAGGCCGATCTTGGCGGCGCCGACTATGGCTGGCTTAACGCCCGTCATCACTTCACGGTAACGGCCGGCGGCAATCCCGCTCATCGTCCGTTGGGGCCACTGGTGGTCTGGAATGATGACCTGATCGCCCCTGACAGCGGTTTTCCGATCCATGGTCACGAAAACATGGAGATCGTTTCCTACGTCTTGGAGGGGGCGGTGACGCATCGGGACAGTGCTGGCGGCCAAGGCCGTACCGAGGCTGGCGATGTGCAGGTGATGAGTGCCGGCACCGGGATTCGGCATGAAGAACGCAACGCAGAAGATGTGCCGTTAAGGCTGTTCCAGATCTGGCTGCGACCGCGCGAAAACGGTGGGCTTCCCCGTTGGGGCTCACGCCCTTTCCGAAGGCGGACCGTACAGGTCAATGGGCCGTGCTGGCCAGCGGGATGCCGTCCGATCAGGACGCATTGCCGATCCGCGCCGATGCACGGGTGCTCGGCGCAACGCTTAAGGCGCGTCAGCGCTTGAACTATTCGATGGCCGGCCAGGGCTATCTGGTGCCGACGCTCGGTGCAGTGAAGGTCAACCAAGCGAGGGTTGAAGCGGGCGACGGTCTGGCGATCACGCTGGAATCCCGGCTGGTTGTCGAGGCCATCGACGATACCGAAGTGATACTGGTTGAGGTGTTTGGAGCATGAGCACAATCATCATGACAGGCGGGACTTTCGGGCTAGGGGAGGCGGCAGCACAGCGGCTGAGCGCGATCCCGGGCAACCGGCTCATCCTGGGCGGTCGGCAATCCCGTTGGCCGTTGGAGCTGGCCAGTTTGAACAGTGTCAGGCGTTTCGCCGGGCACCTGCTCGATACCCTGGGCGAAACAAAGATCGATGCCCTGGTATTGAATGCAGGGCTCAGCTTTCCCACGCAGGCTCGCACCATAGACGGTTATGAAACCACGTTTGCGGTCAACCATCTGGGTCATTATGTGCTGCTGCGTCTGCTTGCCCCGGCGTTGGCACGTCACGCGACTGTGGTGCTGACCACCAGCAATACCCATGACCCGATGTTCAGTCCGGTCGCGCCGTTTCCCTATGTCGATGCGAGCCAACTGGCGCACCAGGCCCTTGAAAAAACGCTGTCTGGGGCGCTGGCGTTCGAATCCGGGTTTCGTGCCTATGCCACGTCGAAGTTGTGCAACCTGTTGACGGCGCGTGCTTTCGCGGCGGTGTCCGAGGCCCGCGTGATCGCGTACAACCCTGGGTATATTCCCGGCACCGGCCTTGGGCGAAACCTGCCAGCCGGCACACTGCCGACTTCAAGCCCGCAGCTGGCAGAGGCCGCGCGCCTGCGCGCCGGGCAAGTCCTGGCAGATCTTGCACTGGGGCGCATCGTACCGCCTGCCGGGCATCTGTATGCCTCACTTGAGAGAGGCGAGCTGACGTGGCCCGAGCCTTCTGAACTGGCACGCCGTGAGGATGTTGCGCAGCAACTGTGGCGGGACAGTGCGCAATTGGCCGGGTTGGCGTGACGGCGTGTTCAGGTGGCACCAAAGGCGAATTTGCCGATGCTGCGTGCGCAGTCGCTCAAGCATGCTTTTTTGAATATCAATAGATCTCGATATTCTTTTCCGGCCTTAAAAATCACCGCTACGCTCGCTGCCATTCCCCCCACATGGCAGCACCCTCTACAGGTTGATCCTCATGACAGTGTTTTCTTTCGCTCACGCAGGCCGCAAGCCTGGTCATGGACGTTCCTTGCGCATGGTTTTGGCGCTCACCACCCTTCTGTCCCCGTTGCTGACGCAGGCTGCGACCCTGGATGAGGTCAAGCAACGCGGCTACCTGTCAGTGGCCACTGAAGATGAATTCCGCCCGTTCGAATTCGTCGACAACGGCAAGCCCAGCGGCTTCGATAACGAGCTGGTGCAAAAGCTCAAGGCTGCTGGCCCACTGGATGTGCATCAGCAAATCATGCCGTTCACCGGGCTGCTCGCAGGCGTGGTCAGTGGCAAGTACGACGCGGCGATTACCGGGTTGCTGATCACCCGTGAGCGTCAGCAGTCGCTGGATTTCACCACGCCGATTGCTGAAGCCACGGTGTTTTACCTCAAGCGCCAGGGCGATGATCGGATCAAAAGCGTGGCGGACCTCAACGGCCTGACCCTGGGCATCCAGGCGGGGAGTGCGATGTATCAACGTCTGCCGGAACTGGAAAAGCTGCTCGCTGCCAGCGGTGGCAAACTCGGCAAGATCGTCCAGTACACCTCGTACCCCGAGGCGTATCAGGACCTGGCGTTGGGCCGCACCGATTACGTGGTCAACAACATCGTCGGGCTCAATGCCTTGCTCAAGGAAAAGCCCGGTGTGTTCGAACTGGGGCAGGCGGTATCAAGCAAGACCTATGTCGCCTGGGGCGTGGCCAAGGGTAACCAGAGCGTGCTCGACTACCTGAACGCCTTCCTCGACAAGGAGCGCAAGAACGGTGACATCGCCCAACTGCAGCAAAAGTGGTTTGGCACGGTATTCCCTGAGCCGCCGGCGCATTTCGTCTCCGAATACTGATTGAGCCCCCATGAACTTCACACAATGGGGCCTTGAACCAGGCGCCTTGCTGTTGGGCGCGCTGGTGACGTTAGGGGCTGACGGCGATTTCCATCGCCCTCGGCCAGGTGTTCGGCTTGGGCCTGGCGTTGTTACGGCGTCGGCAGGTACCACTGCTGGGCCCGCTGCTGGCGGCCTACATCAGCGTGATCCGCGCCACGCCCTTGCTGATCCTGGCGCTGGCGGTGTTCTTCATTACCCCGGCGCTGGGCTTTGACATCTCGGCACCGGCGGCCGCGATCCTCGCCATGAGCATCAATACCTCGGCCTTCAATTGCGAAATCTGGCGCGGCGGCTTTGCGCAGTTTCCCCGCGACCAGGTGGACGCGGCAAAGGCCGGCGGCATGGGCGCGGTATTGCGTCTGCGGCGCATCGTATTGCCCCAGGTCGGCCGTCAGGTGCTGCCGATGCTGGTCAATGAAATGACCATCCTGATCAAGAACAGCCCGGCGGTGGCGGTGATCGGCATTGTCGAGCTGACCCGCACGGCGGTGCGCATCGGCGCCAACACCTACCGACCGTTGCCGCCATTGATTGCGGCGCTGCTGCTGTACATCGTGATCATCTGGCTGGTGGTGGCGTTGCAGCGTTATCTCGAACGTCAACACAAGGCGCGCCTCGCATGATCGCCCGTGAATTTGCGGTGGCGTGGGAACACGTCGGCGACCTGCTGGACGGTGCCGCGCTGACCGTGGTGTTGTCGCTGGCAGCCGGGGCGTTTTCGCTGCTGATAGGGTGCGGCCTGACGATGCTGCTGATGAGCCGCCATCGCCTGCTAGCGTCGGTTCTGCGCGGCTTTATCGAGTTGATGCGTTGCACGCCGTTCCTCTTGCTGGCGTACCTGGTGTACTACGGCCTGCCGTCTTTCGGGCTGCGCCTGAGCAATATCGAGTCCGGTTTGCTGGCGTTGTTGCTGTACCACAGCGCCTATGTCGCAGAGATCTTGCGCGCCGGCTGGCTGGCGCGGCCCCGTGAAGAAATCGAGGCGGGGCTGGCTTTCGGGTTTCGTGGTGTGTTGCTGGCGCGACGGCTGATCCTGCCGAACCTGTGGACCAGCAGCGCACCGGCCTTGGGCAACCAGATGATTCAAGTGGTCAAGGACACTTCGTTCCTGACCATCATTGCCGTGCCTGAGCTGACCTCGGCCGCCAACAGCCTGCAATCGAACTACTACATTCCCTTCGCCGCGTTGTTCTCGGCGGTGTTTTTCTATTGGCTGATTTGCGTCGTCATCGAACTTGCGGTGTCGGTGCTGCGGCGCAAGGCGGAGCGCTACCAATGACGTCCTTGAATGGCCCGACCCCGACTGCGTTGCAGGTGACGGGGTTGAATAAAAGTTTCGCCGGGCGACCGGTACTGCATGACATCGACTTGCAGGTGACGGTCGGTGAAACCGTGTGCTTGCTTGGGCCTTCGGGCGCGGGCAAGTCGACCTTGCTGCGCTGCCTCAACTGGCTCGAAGTCCCGGACTCCGGGAGCATTCAGATCGCCGGCCAGCGCATCGGTTTCAACCAGGACGGCGGCAAGATGTCGGAGCGCAATATTGCCCACATCCGCACCCAAACCGGCATGGTGTTCCAGAATTTTGCGTTGTGGCCACACCTCACCGTGCTCCAAAACGTCATGGAGGCGCCGCTGCATGTGCAGCGCCGACCCAAGGCCGAAGTGCGCACCGAAGCGCTGGAGTTGCTGGCCAAGGTGGGCCTGAGCGACAAAGCCGATGTGTACCCGGCCACCTTGTCCGGCGGGCAGAAACAACGTGTCGGCATCGCCCGTGCGTTGGCCAGTAAACCGCAGTTGCTGCTGTTCGATGAGCCCACCAGTGCCCTCGACCCAGAGCGCGTCAGCGAGGTGCTGTCGATCATGCAATTCCTTGCTCAGGCAGGTATGACCATGGTGGTGGTCACCCACGAGATGGAGTTCGCCCGACGCAGCGCCGACCGTATTGTGTTCATGGACCACGGGCGGATTGTCGAGACGGCTACCCCGGCGGCTTTTTTCAGTGCGCCGCAAACCCGTCGCGCCCAGGAGTTTCTTTCCCATCGCCATCCCGCAGCGGTCGCACAACATGTCTGAAGCGCATGCCAATACGCTGGCGGTAGAACGCATTCTCGCCACCGAGCCGGTGCTGGTCGGCGCGCAAACCGCGTCGTCTGCCCTGGGGCTGCAAGCCGGACATTTGGGGCATGCCGGGCCGCCGTTCGCGCAGGCCAGCCAGATCCCACCCGTAGTGCTCAACGCTCTGGCCGGCGCGGCGTTGCACGAAGGTTGGGCGGGCGATCTGGGCGGCGCCCGGCGGCTGATTCTCGACGGCGAGATCATCCTGCACGCCAATCACGACCTGGGTACCGTCTCGCCCATGGCGGGTGTGGTGCGCCCTGGCCAGTTGCTGATGCGCATCGAGAACCGTGCGGGCAACGAAGTGGTTCACGCCACCCTTGCCGAGTCCGGGCGCCGCGCGCTGCGGTTTGGTTGCTATGACAGCGTGATCGCCGAGCAGCTCGATTATCTCGACCGGGTGATTGGCCCAAGCCTCATCAAGGCATTGCCCGCCGAAGGGTTACCACTATTGCCGCTGATTGCCCAGGGCGTGGCGTTAGGGGATGACACTCACCAACGCAACGTCGGCGCGATGTATGCATTTGCACAGCAGTTGCCAGGCCTTCAATCCGCAGTGCGCCAATGGTTGCTGGGCAACCCGCAGCACTTTCTGAATTACGCCATGGCCGCCGCCAAGCTGTCCCTGGACCGCGCCAGTGGTATCCAGGGTTCGTCGATTATCACTGCCATTGCGCGCAATGGTGTGCACTGCGGCGTGCGCATCGCCGGGGCAGGGCAACGCTGGTTTACCCATGCGGCCACTCAGCCACACGGCTGCTTCTTCCCCACACCAGCCAAGCGATGGCCAGCCCGACCTGGGCGACAGCGCCATCGTCGAAGCCTACGGCCTGGGCGGCACCATCGCCCACGCAGCGCCCGAGTTGGCACGGCTGATGGGGCAAGACTGGACGCAGGCCGAGGCGACAGGACGCCGCATGCGCCAGCTGTTCACCGGCCAGCATCCGCTGATTGCCCCGGCGCTGGCCGGTGTCGACGGCGCGGGTGCTGGGCTGGATGCCCGAGCCGTGGTAGCAGCGGGGAGCCTCTGCGTATTCATACAGGCATTGCCCATCGCGACGGCGTAACCGGCTGGGTTGGCATTGGCGTGGCACTCGCGCCGGTGGAATGCTTTCAGGCTGCGCTGGCGGCGCTCTAACTTTTCTACTTGAGGACCCTACACATGACCCATGACACGCTGCACCACGTTGTCCCCAATGCCAGCCCGCCACCGCCCTCGGCCATGTATTCCCATGCGGTCCAGGCCGATGGCTGGCTATACGTTACCGGGCAATTGCCCACCGACCCCGATGACCCTGCGGCCGATTTGCGCGACGGTATCGAAGCACAAGCGCAGCTGTGTTTCGAGAACTTGCACCGCATCGTCAAGCATGCCGGCTATAGCCTGGATGACACCGTGTTTGTGCGCATCTACCTCAGCGACTACGACAACGACTTCGCGGCGTTCAACACGGTGTACGTAGAGCACTTCAATAACCCGCAAAGCTCCCGTCGCGCACCACCGTGGGTGTCACTCGGTTGGGGCGTAGTGCGTTGGTGGAAATTGACCTGGTGTGTTTCAACGCCAAGCAGAGGACGCTTTGACCCACGCCAGGTTTTGACGCCCGCTGGTGGGGGATCGGCAATATAGTCGCGACGGGTTTATCCGGCGCTTTGGGGCTGATCATTTCGATTGATATCAGCGTGAAATTGTTCAGCATTCACGCCCGAAATGAAAATGCCCTTAAGCGTCGGTGTGAAACCGGGGCAGTACGTACTCGGCAAGTTCCTCCATCACTTCCATCAAGGGTCGGCCACTGTGGCGCAGGTGCAAACCCACATGCTGCACCCCGGCTTGGCGCAGTGCCTGAAGTTCATCGATCAATGCGTTTCGCCCGCCGCGCCCACCGAAGCGCAGGGGTTTGAAGGGCGCATGCGGGTCGGCTTCAAGGTCCAAGTGCAGGAACGTGATGTAGGGTTTGTCACCGCCCACTTCACGCCACACGCCTACGCGGCGACGGTGCTCTTGTGCCGTGCCGGGGTAGGCGAGCCATGCATCCATGTTGGCGCCGATCCAGTTCGGCGATTGTTGACCCAGCCCGGCCACCAGCAGCGGAAGGCTTCCTCACGCTGCGGCAGCAACTCGGCACCCTCGGGCAAGTACCCTGCGCCTTGGCTTCTCAGCCGTTCGACGGCACTGCGAAAGAGCGCGCCGCGTTGGTCGTAGTCGACACCGAACAACGGGTACTCCATGGGCCGGTCGCCACTGGCCACGCCTAGCAGGAGGCGTCCGCCGCTCAGTTCATCGATACTGTTGGCAGCCTTGAGCGTCAGCCACGGTTGGCGTAACGGCAGCACGACCGCCGCTGTTCCCAGCATGATGTTGTCGGTGATACCGGCTAAGTAACCCAGGTAAGAGAAGGTCTCGAATACCTGAGCCGCGTCGCCGAAATGGGCGTCATACACCGGCACGTCACGCACCCATAGGGCACGAAAGCCACGGGTGTCGGCCAAGCGAGCCAATTGCGCATGCTGCTTGAGGTCAGGCACGCCGAATGGGCGTTTTTCTGCCACTCGCAGCCGTTGGCCAGTGATGGACCAGTCGTTGTCCAGCGGCAATTCCAGGCCAATCGAGAAATTGCCAGCACCGAGCAAGCGTTGAAAATGGGTGTTCATCAAGTCTCCTGCGCCGTGCTGGAAGCAGGGCATTTTCAAGGGTGATACCCCTAGTATCCCTGCCTCCACAGGGGAGAAAAATGCATCGCACGGCACAATAGTCTTGATTCAAATGCACAACTGACGCACGGGTCGGCCGCGATCAGCCTTTGGCGGGGCGCACCGCGGGGAGTCGCTCCAGGATCGCCTTGCCCACATCGAGTGCCGAGGCCGGGTTTTGCCCGGTCACCAGTTCCCGGTCGATCACCACGTGGCTGGTCCACGGCGTGGTGTTGCTGGTGAAGGTGCCGCCGGCCTCTTGCAGCGCTGTTTGCGGATAGAACTTCATGACACCACCGTTCAGCAGACCCTTGGCGATTTCTTCTTCCTGGTTGCTGATGACCGTGAATCGATAGCCGGCGTAGGTCCAGCCTGAGGCCGCGACAGGGTTGCCTTTTTCCAGCTGCCGAGTGAAGTCACTCGCGTTGGGTAGGGTCGACAGCAAGGCAATCGGGCCATGGCACACCAGGGCGGTGGTCTTGTTGTTGGCATGGAAGTCGTTCAGCAGTTTGCCCAGTTCGGCGCTGTTGAGCAGGTCTTGCATCGGTGCATGGCCACCCGGTATGTACACGGCGTCAAAGTGCTCATAGCCAATCTGCTCGACCCGCGACAGGCTGATCACCGGTGACTCGCCCGGCGAAGTAATCTTGAGCCTCTCCAACATGACCTTGTGCACCTGCAGGGCCGCTGCATCATTGTTGAAATACGCCTTGTCCGAGGAAGACTTGTCCAACGTGGGGCCTTGCCCGTTGGGGTGGCAAAGGTGATCGAGTGTCCGGCATCGAGCAGCAGTTTTACCGGCTGCATCAATTCGTTCAGGTAAAAACCGGTGGAAAACACCTTGTTGTCCTTGAGGTCGAGGTGGTCGGCGTCCGATAACACCACCAAAACGTTAGCGGCCTGGGCGTGAAGCGCTGTGGTGAAAACGGTCATTGCAAGGGCGAGTCGGCTGAGAGTGCGCATGGGATTTCCGAGCGGGAGAAAAGGAATGATCGGCGTGCACCTGATCGTTGGTCGCACTATATTCATGCCTTTTGTGGCGATAAACTCGCCACCAAGAAAAGCACCTGTTCTTTGGAGGCAAAGGTGAGCCGTCGATTCGATTATCTTGCAGACGTAGAAGTTTTCGTCACCGTGGTCGAAAAGGGCTCCCTGAGTGCGGGGCGGTGTTTCTAGCGACCACGCCGTCGGTGGTCAGCCGCGCGATTTCACGCCTGGAAACACGCCTGGGCGTTCAGTTGTTAAGGCGTACCACACGGCGCTTGAGCCTGACTCAAGCCGGGGTGCTTTACCTTGAACAGTCGCGCGCTGCGTTTGCATTGATCGACAATGCCGAGCGCTCCATTCAGGGCCAGGAGGGTGCGTTGACCGGCAGCGTGCGTCTCAGCGTGCCGACCACCTATGGGCACTACCGGTTGCCAGCGTTGCTGGGCCAATTCAATCGCCAGTACCCCCAGGTACGTATCGAGTTGAGCATCAGCAATCGCAATGTGGACCTGGCTGCCGAAGGGTACGACTTGGCTATTCGCCTCGGGCCGTTGCCGGACAGTGGCTTGGTCGGGCGCAAGTTGGAGGATGCAAGGTTGTGCGTGGTCGCAGCACCCGACTATTTACGCCGCGCCGGTACGCCGTTGAACGTGGACGCCCTGTGCGAACATGCCTGCCTGCCCTTTGTGATGCCGAGCAGTGGTCGCGTCAGTCCGTGGTTGTTTCACGAACAGGGCGCAGATCGGGAGTGGCTGCCGCACGCGAGCATTCAAGTGTCCGATGATGTGCTGGGCATTGTGTCCCTGGCCGAGTACGGGCTGGGCATCTGCCAGACTTATGACTTTATTGTCCGCGAGCGGGTCCAGAGTGGGCGCCTGGTGCTGTTGCTTGAAGAGGCGGCGGGGCGGTCGCGACCGTTCTCGGTGATCTTCGCGCCGCATCGCCAGTTATCAGCGGCCGCCCGTGCGTTAATCGACTTCCTCACACGCGAAGTCGTCGCGCCTGCACAGGGTGAATCTGATTCATAAGACAAGTGAACGTAATCTGCTGATATCTGCGATTTTTCACAGGGTGTTTGTGATAATTTTTCACTAATCAGCCAATGGGAGAGCGTCGTGGATAACAGAGCGGGTGAAATGTCGGTATTTGTGCGCGTGGTCGATGCCGGCAGTTTTTCACAGGCGGCCCGCCAGATGTTGATGACGCCGTCGACGGTCAGCAAGTTGATCGTGCGACTGGAACTGCGCCTGGGCGTGCGCTTGTTGGAGCGTTCGACGCGCAAGCTGTCACTGACCGATGAAGGGCGCATCTACTATGAGCGCAGCATAGCCTTGTTGGCTGAACTCGATGATGTCGAGCGGGTGTTGGCGCAGGGCGCGCAGAAGGCACGCGGAACCGTGCGGATCAACGCATCCGTGGCGTTTGGCACCTTGGCAATCGAACCCAATTTGCCGGCGTTCTGGGAGGCTCATCCGAATATCCAGATCAACCTGTCGTTGTGCGATGACATCGTCGACATGTACCTGGACCGCACCGACGTCGCGTTTCGTGTCGGTGTGTTGAGCGACTCGACGTTGCGCGCGCGGACCATCGGTGTGGCGCAGCGCAAGATCGTCGCCTCGCCCGGTTACCTGGAAAAACACGGCGTGCCACACACCTTCGACGCCCTTGGCGAGCACAACTGCCTGAGCTTCAATTTCCGCCGTGCCAGCCCGGTTTGGCCGATGCATCAAGGTGGGCGCATCGTGGATCGTATAGTTCAGGGCAACCTGCAAGCCAACAACGGCGAAACCGTTCGACGTATGGCCATCGCCGGCGCGGGCATTGCGCGGCTGGCGGACTTTCATGTCGATGAAGACATTGCGGCCGGCCGCCTGGTCGAGGTGCTCGCGCATACTGGCCGCGACTGCGAGGAGGTGCACGCGCTGTACCAAGGTGGGCAGCACGTGCCGCAGCGTATCCGCACCTTCCTCGACTTCATGGTGCCGCGCCTGCAAACCTTTATGAACCGCGACTAGGCATGGGCTTCCACCACGCGCTTGAGGCCCTGCAGGCCGGCGGCGTACAGCGACTGGAAACGCGCGACGACTTGCGCTTCCTCTGCGCCTTGGACGACAAAGGTACTCGACCAAGTTGCCAGCGTACCGCCTTTGCCGTCGTCTTCGGCCGCCATCGTGCCAACATACTCAATCACTGGCGATGGCCCCTCCAGCAAGGCATAGGTGTAGCGCCTGGCGCCCTCGTCGAACGTCAGCAAGCGCTCGACAATCACCGCACCATCAGCCGTTTTCAAATGGCGCAGACGCCCACCGTCGCTCAGGGTGCTGCTGACGATCACATCCAGCCAACGTGGCAGCCAATCGTACCCGCCGAGAATCGACCAGACGGCATCGACCGGCCGTTCGATTGTGACCGAGATACGGACTTCATTGCGGTGGGTTGTTTCGGACATCTTGAAAGCCTCATACAGGCGCGCTGTGACCAGCGCCGCGATCGTGTTTGGGCGGTCAGCATAAGCAGTGTGCCGTGGCCGGAGAACACGGCGCACGCGCACAAGATTTGAGAACGCAACGAACAACTGTCGACGACGCACAGGCTTGCGAATTCAATTCCAAACAGCTGCGCCCGACGATGCATTTTGCCAACTCTCGTATAAGGCATAGTGGTCGCTGCTTGTTATTTAATCCTACGGGCGTTTTTAGTAAGTGTTGGAGGAGGAAAACTAAGCACTCTTCTTTCTTGTGTATTCAAGACCTAATGGTGCGCACTGTTTGTTGTCTTTTGATCAATATTCTTTTTGTTTTTATGCGGTTTATCTCGCCCTTCGAGTAGCAGAAGATTCCCGCCTGTTCAGCCCGATGGCTCCACTGGCGGTGGTGTGCCGTGGGTCAACATTATGAATGTAAGACGGTCGCTGTTAACTAACTTTATTACCTGAGTTATTCATTCGAATAACGTATTACGGAGCCTACTAACGTGCATTCTTCTATAACGGGGAAGGGGCAGCTGTTGCCCCGCTCTTTGCCCAAATGGGTTAACCACGTGGCACTTCCAACGTTCAGTCTGATGGCGTTGGCGGTATTAAGCGGTTGTGGGGGGATAACCAGCACCTCGCACCGGCGGCACCGACGGTCACGGTGAGTCAGCCGGTTAAAGCGGTGATCACCGACTGGGACAGCTTTACCGGGCGCTTCGAAGCCACCGATTCGGTAGAGGTGCGCTCACGGGTCAGTGGCTATCTGGAAAAGGTCGCGTTCCAGGACGGTGCCACCGTCAAGAAAGGTGATTTGCTGTTTGTGATCGATTCGCGCTCATTCCAGGCGGCGGTGGTTCAGGCTCAGGGCAAGTTGGCCCAGGTGCGTTCGCAACTGGCGCTGGCTGAACAGGAATTCTCCCGGGCCAATGTATTGATCGAATCCAAGACCATCGCCCGCAGCCTGTATGACCAACGTTTGCAAGCGCGCCAGGCGGCCCAGGCCGAAGTGCTGAGCGCCGAGGGCGCGTTGAGCAATGCCAGGCTGGACCTGGAGTTCACCCGTATCACCGCGCCCATGAGTGGGCGCATCAGCCGCAAGCTGATCAGCGAGGGTAACCTGGTCAACGGCGGCAACAGCAGCGCGACGTTGTTGACCACCATCGTGTCCCTGGACCCGATCGATATCTACTTCGATATCGATGAGCAGAGCTACCTCAAATACCGGCGTCAGGCGCACACCGCGAGCAATCAGAGCCAGGTGCGGATCGCCTTGCCGGGCGAAGCCGAGCCCAGCATGAGCGGGCGCATGGACTTTATCGACAACCGGCTTGATCCCTCCACCGGCACCCTGCGCCAGCGTGCGCGAGTGAGCAACAAGGACTTGCAACTGAGCCCTGGGCAATTTGGCCGGGTGCAGTTTTCCAGTCAGGCGGCTTACCCGGCGCTGTTGCTGCCAGACACCGCGATCAGCGTCGATGCCACGCGCAAAGTCGTGTACGTGCTCAACCCGCAGAACAAGGTCGAGATTCGTCCCGTTACCCTGGGCAAATTGCATGACGGCTTGCGCGAAGTGTCTTCCGGTCTGCAGGAGCAGGATCAAGTGATCGTCGACGGTTTGCAGCGCGTGCGTGCCGGTGATACCGCGACGGCCGCCGCGCCTGTGGAGGCGCAGTTATGAACCTGGGACGCACCTCCATCGAACAACCGGTGCTGGCAATCGTCCTGTCGATTGTCCTGCTCATTGTTGGCGGCCTGGCTTACCTGGTGTTGCCAACCTCCGAATACCCGGACATCGCACCGCCCACTGTGGTGGTCACCGCGACCTACCCCGGAGCGTCGGCGCAGACAGTGGCCGAAACCCTCGCCATCCCGATCGAGCAGGAGGTTAACGGGGTTGAAGACATGCTCTACATGTACAGCCAGGCAACCTCCGATGGCAGCCTGAACCTGACCGTCACCTTCAAGAGCGGCACCGACGTCGACAAGGCCCAGGTGTTGGTCCAAAACCGCGTAGCGTTGGCCACGCCGCGCTTGCCGGAACCGGTGCAGCGTAGCGGGGTGACGGTGCGCAAGTCATCGCCGACGCAGTTGTCGACGATTTTCATCTCATCGCCCAAAGGCACTTACGACCAGCTCTACGTCTCGAACTTCGCGATCCGTAATGTTGCCGATGTGCTCAAACGCATCGACGGCGTAGGTGATATCAACCCGTTGGGAGCACGCGAATATTCGATGCGTATCTGGCTCGATCCGGAACGTGTTGCCGCCTTCAGCTTGACCCCGGCCGACATCATTGCGGCGGTGCGTGCGCAGAACACTCAGGTCGCCGGTGGCGTGATCGCCCAGCCGCCGGTGGGGTCCCAGGCGTTTCAGCCCAACCTGATCTTCGAAGGGCGCCTGAAGGAACCCGCGGACTTCGACAATATCGTGCTCAAGTCGGGCGCCAATGGGCGCCTGGTGCGGCTCAAGGATGTGGCGCGCACGGAAATCGCCGGGTTGGCGTACGTCAATAACACCTACTACCTGCGCAATCCGGCCATCGGCTTGCAAGTGCTGCAACGCCCGGGCGCCAATGCCCTGGCAACCATGAAAGTGGTCGAAGAAACCCTGCAGAAAATCAGCAAGGATTTTCCTGAGGGCATCGAATACAGCATCGGTTATAACCCGACTGCGTTCATCGCCGACAGCATCGGCGAGTTGGGCAAGACCATCTACGAGGCGGTGATTCTCGTGGTGCTGGTGATGATGGTCTTCCTGCAAGGCTGGCGGCCGTCGATCATTCCGATTCTGGCGATTCCGGTGTCGCTGGTGGGTACCTTCGCGGTGATGGCGATGCTCGGTTATTCGATCAACAACCTGACCCTGTTCGGCTTGGTACTGGCCGTGGGTATCGTGGTGGACAACGCGATCGTGGTGGTGGAAAACGTCGAGCGTCACTTGGCCGATGGTAAAAGCCCGCTTGAGGCGACGCTGGTGACCATGCAGGAAATCGGGGGGCGCTGGTTGCGATTACTCTGGTGCTGTGCGCGGTGTTCATTCCAACGGCGTTCATTCCGGGGATCTCCGGTGAGTTCTTCCGTCAGTTCGGCGTCACCATTGCCGTGGCCACGGCGATCTCGCTGTTCAACTCGGTGACGTTGTCACCCGCGTTGGCGGCGTTGATTTTGCGTCGGCATCCCCCCGAGGTCGATCACGCGAAAGCCTTCGTGCTCAAACGCGCAGCCAATGCGTTCAACCGTGGCTTCCTCAGGCTGTCGGCGCGTTATGCCGCGAGCGTGCGTGGCCTGGTGGGCAGAACCCCGTTGATGCTGGCGATCTATGCGGTGCTGATTGCCGCCACTGCGTATTTGCTGGTGTCGACGCCCAAGGGTTTTATTCCGATGCAGGATCGCGGCTACCTCGTCGTCATCGTGCAGCTGCCGGACGGTGCATCGCTGGAGCGCACCAATGCGATTTCCCAGCAGATCGAAGCAATCGCCTTGCAGGTGCCTGGGGTGGATCGGGTGCCGACCTTCTCTGGTTTCTCGATGGTCACCGGTACCAGCTCCTCCAACTCAGCGGGCCTGGCGCCGGTGTTTCAACCCTGGTCCGAGCGCAAGCTGAAGGGGCTTACGTCCGACAAGATTGCCGCAGACCTGCGTGAGCGCCTCAAGGCGGTCAGCGGCGCCTCGGTGATTGTCGCCACGCCGCCACCGGTGCAGGGTTTGGGCAGCACGGGCGGTTTCTCCATGCGTTTGCAGGACACGGCAGGTTTGGGCACCGAAGCCTTGGCCAACGCCGCCGACGCGCTGATTGCCGCTGCCAATGCTACGCAAGGCATGACCGGCGTGTATTCGCCGTTCTCTGCCAGGACGCCACAAGTGTTTGTCGAACTGGACCGTGAGCGCGCCGAGATGCTCGGCGTACCGAGCAGCCAAATCAACCAGGCGATCGAGACGTACTTTGGCTCCTCCTACATTAACGACTTCAATCTGGTGGGGCGCACCTATCGCGTGACGGCGCAGTCCGACTTGCCGTACCGCGTCACGCCCGAAGACCTGGCGCGGGTCAAGGTGCGCAACGATGCCGGTCAGATGGTGCCGATTGCTAGCGTGACCCGCCTGCATGAAGCCCTGGGTGTAGAACGTTTTCCACGCTACAACCTGTTCCCGACGGCAGAAATCAATGGCGACACCCTGCCGGGACTGGGCTCAGAGTTTGGTATCAAGACCATGGAACGCCTGGCCAAGGACACGCTGCCCGCCGGTATCACTTACCAGTGGACTGACCTCAGTTACCAGCAGACCACGGCCGGCAACATGGGACTGCTGGTGTTCCCTCTGTGTGTGATCTTTGTGTACCTGGTGCTGGCCGCACAGTACGGCAGTTGGAGCTTGCCGCTGGCGATTCTATTGATCGTACCGATGTGCTTGTTGGCGGCAGCCGGTGGGGTGCGCTTGATGGGCTTGGATATCAATATCCTGACTCAGATCGGTTTTATCGTGCTGGTGGGGCTGGCGGCTAAAAACGCCATCCTGATCGTCGAGGTGGCCCGTCAACTTGAAAAAGACGGGCAGGGCATCGTTGATGCCGTGGTTGAGGCGTGTCGCCTGCGCCTGCGCCCGATTCTGATGACGTCACTGGCCTTCGTCCTCGGCGTGTTGCCGTTGGTGATGTCCGAGGGCGCTGGTTCCGAGATGCGCCAGGCGGTGGGCGCGGCGGTGTTCTTCGGCATGATTGGCGTAACGTTGTTCGGCCTGCTGTTCACGCCGGTGTTCTATGTGCTGATCCGACGCCTGGCCGCCGGTGAACGCCAAGCCAACGCGCACTCGATCCATTCTCAACAGGGGCTGACCCATGAATAACGTTCTTCGTGCGCCGGCCCTTGTGCTCGGCGCGGTGTTGCTAAGTGCCTGCTCCTCACCGGTACTGCCGCCCACCAGTGCGTTGCCGGTGGAACGTTTCGTCAACGCTCAGATCGCGCAGCCGGTGGGGGTGCCTGACCAATGGTGGACGCTGTATCAAGACCCGTTGCTCAACCGCCTGGTGGCACGTACCCTCGCGGAAAACCTCGACCTGCAGATGGCCCTGGCGCGTATCGATGCCGGGCGTGCATTGCGCAACATCGCTGTGGCGTCCGGCAGCCCGCAGGTGGACCTGGGCGCCAGTGTGGCCCGTCAGCGCATCTCGGCGGACCAGGCTGGGTTTACCGACCCACTGATTACCCAGCCGACCTCCGTCGGCTTGGGGGTGGCCTGGGAGGTTGATCTGTTTGGCCGCATCCGCGAGGGCGTGCGGGCGGCTGACGCAGATTTTCACGCCTACGAAGAAGACGCCCAAGGCGTGCGAGTCGCATTGATTACCGAGGTGGTGCAGGCCTATGCCGAGGCGCGAGGGCTCGAAGAGCGCCTGGCAATCGTCAAGCAAAGCGCGGCCAGCCAGGCCGAGACGCTGCAACTGACCGAGCAGCTGTACGCTGCCGGCGACAGCCCTGAAGCCGACCTGCTGCGTGCACGCTCGCAATCGGACTCAACCGCCGCGCAGGTGCCGGCGTTACAACTGAACTGGCAGCGGTCGCTGCATCGGTTGTCGGTGTTGCTGGCCCAGCCGAGTGAGACGCTGTATCGACAGTTCCAGGAAACACCGGGGCCGGGCGCGAAGGTGTCGTTACTGGATGCCGGCACCCCGGCTGACCTGTTGCGTCGCCGTCCGGATGTGCGCGCCGCTGAGGCTCGCTTGATCAGCGCCTATGCGCGGGTCGGCGTGGCCAAGGCGGACCTGCTGCCGCGTTTGAGCCTGTCAGCCGCGTTGGGCTCGTTGATCGACGGGGTGAGCGCTGCCAGTCTGGCGAATTCAACGTTCTGGCTGGCAGGCTTGAATGCCAGCGTGCCGGTATTGGACGGTGGTCGTCGGCGCAACGTCGTTGACCTGCGCGATGCCGAGGCGCGGCAGGCACTGCTTGGTTATCGGCGCACGGTGCTGATAGCCGTATCAGAAGTGGAGTCGGCATTGGCGGCGGCGCATCGTCATGCTGAGCGCGAGCGGTTCCTGGCCAGTGCGGCCAGCCAGGCGAGTTCGGCGGCCGAGCAGATTCAGCGCGCATGGCAGGCGGGAGAAACGCCGTTTCTGGATGTGCTGCAGGCGCAGCGGGTGCAGTTGGCGGCCCAGAATGCGCTGGCCCAGGTCAAGACTGCGCAATGGCAGAACCAGGCGGCCTTGGTGAGCGCGGTGGGAGGCTGACGGAGTGACGGGAGCAGGTCAGCCTGCTCCCGCTGCCTTCAGATTTTGTCGATCGGCACGCCGTGGTTGTTCTTCCACATCAGCACCACGCCACTGGCGATGATGGCGACCACAACCAGGTAGATATTGAACATCCAGCCAATGTTCTCCGAGTACAACCAGGTGGTCAGGTACGAGGCTGTACCGCCGAACACCGCCACCCCCAGGGAGATGCACACACCGAACATGCGGGTGCGGTAGCGGGTAGGGATCTGCTCGGAAATCGATGCCGGTTTGCAGCCGGTGATAAAGCCTACCAGCAGCAGGCCGGCAGTCTGCGCCACCATCAACGTCCAAGGTTCGTTGGAAATCAACCCCCACAGCGGGAACAGCGTGGCGGCAATGCCCAGCAGCGAGATCAATGCGGAAATCTTGCGGCCCCATTGGTCCGAGATCCACCCGGAAATCGGCAGGAACACCAGGTAGATGACCTGTGCAATGCAGCTCATGGTGAACGCACTGCGCGGGTCCATGCCCTTGACGCTGATGGCGTAGATCGAGGCGGACGTGACCCAGGTGTAGTAGGTCAAGGTCGCGCCGGCTTCATACAGGAACAGGCGGATGCCGTGCTGGAGGATCTTGCGGCGGCTCCACGCAGGCGCTGCTGCGTCGCCCCCGATGCTCGGCGAGTGTTCGCTTTCCATCATGTTGCGCCGCAGCCACAAGGCAACCACCGCCAGCAGCCCGCCGCTGGCAAACGGCAGGCGCCAGCCCCATTCCTGCATTTCGCTGGTGGACAACAACGTCGTCAGCAATGCCATGTAGAACGTCGCCAGCAATGAACCGGAACCGACCGCCAGAAACACGGTGCTGGACCACAGGCCACGGCGTTTGGGCGGCGCGATTTCGGCGATGTACGCATAGGACGTGGTGGTTTCACCGCCATGGGCAAACCCTTGTATCAGCCGGGCCAGCAGCAACAGGCCAGATGCCCAACTGCCAATCGACTCATAAGACGGAATAAACGCGATCAGCAAACTGGCGCTGGCCATCAGCAGCATCGTGCTGAGCAACACCATGCGCCTGCCCAGCCGATCGGCGAGAATGCCGAAAAAATCCCGCCAATCGGACGCAGCACAAACCCGGCGGCAAACACTGCCAAGGTGCTGAGCAGGGCGGATGTGGGGTTACTTTTATCGAAAAGGGCGGCGGCGATATACACCGACGCCACGGTATAGATGGTCCAGTCAAACCACTCCAGCAAGTTGCCGACGCCGGTGGCCATCAAGGATTTTCTGCGCAAGGACTTACGTGCTTTACCCTGCCCGATCGCGTGATCGGGCAGGGTCTCGGTGATGTTATTCATTATTGGCTCCGAGAGGTTGGGTCAACCACGTGGGAGCGAGCAGGCCCGCTCCCGTTGGCCGGTATCAGGCGTTGAGGTGGGCCAGGGCGACGTCCTCGATCCCGGCGGCATCGAGTTTGTAGTGCTGGTACAGGTGCGTCGGTGGGGCGATCAGGCTGTATTCGTCATAGATGCCGTGGCGCTTGAGCTTCACGCCCACACCTTCGTCCGAGAGTACTTCGGCCACGGCGGCACCCAGGCCACCCAGCACGTTATGTTCCTCGACTGTCATCATGCGTTTGCTGCGTGCGGCGGCGCGCAGGATCGCATCGCGGTCGATCGGCTTGATCGACGCCATGTCGATCACACCCACCGAACGGCCTTGCGCGTTCATTTTGCGCGCCGCCTCGAGGGCTGCGTGTACGGTGATTCCGCAGGCAATGATGGTCAGTTCTTCACCTTCGATATGCTCATGGGCCTTGCCGAATTCGAACACAACGTCGTCGGGGTAAACGACCGGGTCGCGGCCCCGACCGATACGGAAGTACACCGGTTTGTCATAGGTGGCGCTCGCTTTGATCGCCGCCGCCAACTGCGCGCCGTCAGCCGGTGAAACCACCGCCAGGTCGGCAATCGAGCGCATGGTGGCGATGTCTTCGGTGGCATGGTGCGAGGTGCCGTAGAAGCCCAATGAGATCCCGGTGTGGTGCCCGATCAGCCGCACAGGTTGCGCCGAATAGGCGACGTCCATGCGGATCTGCTCACAGCACAGCAGGCCGAGGAAGGAGGCGAAGGTGGCCACAAAAGGCATTACGCCACAGGTTGCCAGGCCGGCGGCGGCGGTGACCATGTTCTGTTCGGAGATGCCGAACTGGATGTAGCGCTCGGGGTACTCGCTGGCGAACTTGTTAAGCCCATTGGAGTACTGCAAGTCGGCCGAACCGGCCATTACCGGGTAACCGGCGCGGGTCAGCTCGATCAATGCGTCGGACAAAAACGACAGGCCCGGGTTCATTGCGTTGAGGCCACGGTACTGCCAGGAATTGGGGGAAAGAGGGGCGTTCATGTTCAGATCTCCATGGCTTCAATTTCAGCGATAGCGCGTTTGGCGTCTTCCGGGTCGAGGTAACCGAGGTGCCAGCCGGGTTCGGTTTCCATATAGGAAACGCCTTTGCCCTTGACGGTCTTGGCGATGATGCAGACCGGTTTTTCGCGGCTTTCATCGGCTTTCACACGGCGCAGGGTTTGGGTGACGTCGGCGATGTTGTGCCCGTCGATCACATGCACCTCCCAGCCGAAAGCCCGCCACTTCTCGTCCAGAGGTTCAATGCCGATCACATCGTCGACTTCACCGTCGAGCTGAAAGCCGTTTCGGTCGACGATCGCAATCAGGTTTTTGGTTTTGTGGTGGGCGGCGCTCATGGCGGCTTCCCAGACCTGGCCTTCCTGCATTTCACCGTCGCCAAGCATGACGAACACGTCATAGGCTTCGCCGGTAAAGCGCTGGGCCATGCACATGCCCAAGCCACCGGAGAGGGCATGGCCGATGGAGCCGGAAGAGAAGTCGATGCCGGGTACTTTGCGCATGTCAGGGTGATCGCCCAAAGGGCTGCCCAGGCGGGTGTATTCATCGAGCCACTCCTTGGGGAACACACCCAAGTCGGCGAGGATCGGGAACTGGCCCACGGCGGCGTGGCCCTTGCCCATCAGGGAAGCGGTCGCGGCCGGGCCACTTTGGTTCTTGCGGGCGAATCGTCATCACGTCGTAGTACAACGCAGAGAACAATTCGGCAGCAGAGAACACCGAGGTGTAGTGGCCGGTCTTGGCAATTTCAATCAGGCGAATGGTTTCCAGTCGGACGAATTTCGCCCGGTCCTTGAGTTTTAGAATCGTCTCGGCGCTGGGCACAAAATCACTGGCTCGCCACTGTTCGAGTGTTTCTCGGGGTGCAGACATCTCTACCTCCAATCACAGGCATGAATTTGTTGAAGTCGAATCTCAGGAGTGGGGCTTGAACTTCAACGGGGGTTGGTTGGGTTCAGTCGTCGGTGTGTCAGTGGGTCAGGCCTTCGAGGGCGAGCATCGCCGCGACCAGGCCGTCGCACGTCAGTGGGCCTGCGGGCGAGGTGAAATTGCGCGCATGCGGGGCTTTCAACGTTGGCTCGGCGACCTGCATCAACACCGCATGATCGATGGCCCGAACACCGAGTTCGGATAAATTGCGCGGCAAGCCGATACGTTGATAGAAGCTCAACATGTCGCCCAAAAGCTCCGCGTCGCGGTCTTCCAGGACCAACTGCACCAGCAAGCCATACGCCACTTGCCAGCCATGCACCTGTTGTTGCGCGCCAGGAATTTTTGACAAGCCCCGCGTCATTGCGTGAGCGATGGACAAACCGCCGCTCTCGAAGCCCAGGCCGCTCATCAACAGCACCGCCTCGATCAGGTGATCGAAGGCAACCGTCACCTCGCCGGTTCCGGCCTGGGCGAGTGCTGGCTCGGCATAGTGGCGAATCACGCGGTAGCACTCTTGCGCCAGCACCAGGCCCGACAGCGCCGGGCGCGCGCCGAACATATTGACGCCGCCGGATGCGAAGCACTGTTCGGCCTCGAATTTCTTGGTCAAGGCATCGGCAATGCCCGCCAGTAGAAACGCGCGCGGCGCTTGGGCGATCAGCCCTGTGTCCACCAGCACGTAGCGTGGACTGACCAGCAAATGGCCCACTTCGCTCAGTTGGTGATGGGCGTCGTAGACCACGTAGTTTTTAGAGGTGGGTGCGTCGTTGGAGGCCACGGTAGGCATGGTGATCAACGCACTTCCCGAGGAGTGGGCGAGGGCTTTGCCGGCGTCGATGCACTTGCCTCCGCCGACCGCCAGGATCATGTCGAAGGCCACGCTTGAGGCGGCTGCGCGCAAGCCGGCGATGCCGTCTGCGGTGATTTCGCCATCGAAGGTGATGTAGTGCAAGGCGACGTCTGCTTGAGCGCAGGTGGCGTCGAGTCGGTCGCGGATCAAACCTAGTACATAACTGTCGATGACCACCACCGCCGTGCGCCCGCAATGCGCCAGATAAGTACCCGCCTGGACGAGTACTTCTGTGCCCTGGACGTAACGTCCGGGTGAGCCGAAAACCAGATTCATTCAGCACCTCTCACTTTGTACTGCACGTTGTTATTGGAGGCTCGACGGTAGGGCATCGACGCCTCGATCTTATAGTGATGCATGATATATCATGTTTTTAGACGGTCAAGCACTCAATCATTGGCGTTGACTCAGGCGACGGAATACCCGCCATCGACTGGCAAGGTGGTGCCGGTGACGTAGCGCGCGTTATCGGAGACCAGGAACGCGATCACGTTAGCTACGTCCTCTGGAGCGCCCCAGCTTTTCATCGGAATGCGCGCCATGATCCCTTCTGAGCGAACCGGGTCTTCAAAGGCCCGGCGTGACAGGTTGGTCAGGATCCAGCCAGGCGCAACGGCATTCGCGCGCACACCATCGGTGGCCCAGGCGACCGCCATGCAGCGGGTCAATTCGGACACCGCCGCTTTACTCGACGCATAGGCCGGGGTTTTTGCCGAACCGAAAATGCCCCACATCGAAGCAAAATTCACCACCGCTCCACGCGCCGCTTTCAAGCCGGGCAGCGCGGCGTTCGTCATGCGCAGCACGGCCGTGAGATTCACATCCATGACCCGGCTGAAACCCTCAATCTCCCACTCACGTGTGTGGTCGATGATCCCGGCGGCGTTGACGATGGCATCGACGCGCTCGAACGGTGCAAAGAAGCGGCTCACCGCATCGTCATCGGTCACATCCAGTTCCTGGTAATGGATACCGGCGATGCGTTCCTCGGGTTCGCCGAGCCCGACGGTAAACACTTCATACCCGTCAGCATGCAGACGTTGCGCGGTGGCCAGGCCGATGCCGGAACCGCCGCCAGTTACGATTGCTATTTTTTCATGGTTTTTCCTTGGGGGAAGAGGGCGTCTCAGACACCCGCTTGGGAAAACAGAAACGCGGCGAGCAGGTCCACCTGGCCGGTGATCATGTGCGCCCCTTTATGAATGATGCAGCCGCGTTCAGCGGCCGCGCTCAGCAGGGGCGTGATGTCCGGGTTCATTACAACTTCGCCGACGATGGTGCCGGAGGCCAGCGTTTCGATGGGCAGCGGTAGCGGGTCATGGGCCTTGAGACCCAATGCGGTGCCGTTGATGACCAGGTTGAAGCCGGTGGCGTCAGCGGGACCGGCGCTGATCTGCCGGCCGGGGAACATCTGGCGCAGTTCAAACGCCAGCGCTTGGGCCTTGGCCAGGGTACGGTTGCTGATGACCAGCGCCTGGATATTCTCGGCAAGCAATGCGTGGGCGATCCCCGTGGCAGCGCCGCCTGCGCCGAGTAAGAGCACGCGCTTATCGGTGAGGTCGTGGCCCTGGTTTTTCAGGCCACCGACAAAACCCTCGCCATCGAACATGCGTCCGCTGAAGCGTCCATCCGCCAAGCGTTTGGCGACGTTGCACACTTTCAGCAGGCGGGCGGTGCCTATGAGTTCATCGCACAATGTCGCCACCTCCAGCTTATGCGGTACGGTGACGATCACCCCGCCAGGTTTTCGATTCCGCGTAGCCCCTGCCACGCAGTGGCCAGGTTGGCCGGGGAGACTTCCCAGGGCACCAGCACGCCGTCGTACCCGAGACGCTCCAGCAACGGGTTGAAAAATTCGGGGGTGCGCAAGTGTTTGGCCGGGTAGGTCAGGTGCACCACGACCTGTGTTTTACCGCTGATAGGCATTGTCTGGATCCTCTGGTCTAGAAATGGGCGGCAGGCAATGCACTGCGCCCCAGGATAAGGTCGGCCGCTTTCTCGCCGATCATGATGGAGGCGGCATTGGTATTGCCGGAGATCAGGTTGGGCATGATCGACGCATCGACCACCCGCAGGTTACGCAGGCCATGCACGCGTAATTCGGGGTCGACTACGGCCATCGCATCGATGCCCATCTTGCAGGTACCCACGGGGTGGTAAACGGTCTTTGCACGCTGGTTGATATAGCTCAGCAGCGCGTCGTCGCTGCGTACATCTAACCCCGGAAAAACCTCTTCGTCGGTGTACGCGCGCATCGCCGGTTGAGCGAGGATTTCACGCGAAAGGTTCAAACCCTTGATCGCCACGCGGCGGTCTTCCGGGTGCGCGAAATACCGCGGGTCGATCAGGGGTGGGGTGTCAGCGTGCTTGTCCGCCAGGCGGATTTCTCCTCGGCTCATAGGGCGCAGCACGCAGGTGTTGATGGTTGCACCGGGTTTTTGATCGGCGCCTGGTCGAGGTCGAAAAACACAATCGGTACAAAATGCATTTGCGCGTTCGGTCTCTCCTGGGGGGCATCGGTGTTGATGAATGCGCAGGCTTCAGTGACGTTCGAACTCACCGGACCGCTGCCGAACAACAGGTATTGCAGGCCGTTCTTCACCGTGTTGAAGGCGTTGTCCTGGCCGTAGTAACCGTACTTGCCGTGGCAATAGGCGATGCTCCCGACTTCGGCGTGGTCCTGCAGGTTCTGGCCCACACCGGGCAGAGTGTGTCGCACGGCAATTCCATGGCGCTCCAGCTCGTCAACTGGGCCGATCCCCGACAGCATCAGTAACTTGGGTGACTGAATGGCGCCGGCACTGAGCACTACTTCCTTGGCGCAGCGTACCTGTATCGTCTGGCCCTTGTGGCGGTACTCGACACCCACCGCGTGGGAGCCTTCGATCAGCACGCGCTGCACGGTGGCGTCGGTGATCACGGTGAGCCGTTCGGACTGTTCAGCCGTACGCAGGTACGCCACCGCTGCACTGCACCGACGGTTGTTGCGCGCCGTGATCTGGTTGAAGCCAACGCCATTCTGGCGTTCTCCGTTGAAATCCGGCGTGAACGGGATACCCGCCTGCTGCGCGGCCCGCACAAACCCCCGCGACAGTTCACACACCTGCTTGAGGTCAGAAACCCCCAGCGGGCCGCCTGTGGCATGAAAGCCGTTATCGAAGCGTTCATTGTCTTCGGCGCGCTTGAAGTAGGGGAGCACCTCGCGAAACGACCATCCGTTGCAGCCACCAGCGGCCCAATCGTCGTAGTCCTCGTGTTGCCCACGAATGTAAATCAAGGCGTTAACCGAACTGCCGCCGCCCAGCACCGACCCTGGGGAAGAATGCGTTTGCGTCCATCCATGGCCGTTTGCGCCAGGGTGTCGTGACGCGACAGTAAGGGGCTGGAGAGCAATCGGGTAAAGCCGGCGGGAATATGGATCAGTGGGTGGGTATCCCTTGGGCCCGCTTCAATCAGCAGCACCGAGGCACCTGCCTCGATCAGGCGGCCTGTCAATGCGCACCCTGCGGACCCGCCGCCAATGACAATGTAATCGTGCATGTCGTCTCCGAGAACCGGTGTTTTTATTTTCATGCATCATATATCTTCGATCCCCCCAAGCGTCAATCCCTGTGTTTTCACAGGTCTTTGGAAGTAAAAAAGCGGTTGGCAGCGGAAAATTAAATATGATATATCATCGATCCGTTGATGGGCTTGACCTCAACCACGTCCTCAAAGCAATAACAAAAAGCCTCCACGCAGAGGCCAGGATGAACCTTGATATGACCCAGATATTTGCCGCGCCTGGTCGCTACATCCAGGGCTATAAAGAGCTCGACCGCCTTGCCTCGCACGTCGCCTGGTTCGGCCAACGCCTGTTGGTGATCACCACCCAGGGCCGGCTGGACAGTCTCAAGCAGACCTTGAGTGCAAGCTTCAATAACGCCCGCATCGACCTGCACTTCGTGGTGTTTAGTGGCGAAGTGACCCGTCACGAAATCCAGAGGCTCGCCGCCGTCATGCACAGCCTGGCATGCGACGGCGTCATCGGCGTCGGTGGCGGCAAGGTGCTCGACGCTGCCAAGGCCGTAGCCAATCAGGCGCGGGTGCCGTTGTGTATCGTGCCGACCATTGTGTCCAATGACGCGCCCACCAGTTCACTGTCGGTGCTCTATACCGAGGTTGGTGCGTTTGACGACGTGCTGTTTTTTCAACGCAGCCCGGATGTGGTGGTGGTCGATACCTGGGTCATCGTTCAGGCGCCAGTGCGGCTGCTGGTGGCCGGCATGGGTGATGCGCTGTCGACGTTTTTTGAAGCACGTACCTGCGTCGAGGCCTATCGCGACAACTTCCTGGGCAATGCCGGCGTCGGCCTTAAACAAAGCGGGGGCGGTGCCAAGGCGACTTTGACCTCCATGGCGATTGCCGAGCTGTGCTACCGCGTGCTGCTCGACGATGGCCTGCAAGCCAAGCACGCCGCCGAACAACAATGCGTGACCAAGGCCTTCAACCGCGTGGTGGAAGCCAACGCCTTGATGAGCGGCATCGGTTTCGAAAGCAATGGTGTGGCCAGCGCGCATGCCGTGTATTGCGGGTTCAGCGAGCTGGGCAGCCGCGCAACGATGTACCACGGCGAGTACGTCGCGTTTGGCACCGTGGTGATGTTGGTGCTCGAAGGCAAGTCCAGCCGCGAGTTGGACACGGTATTGAAGTTTTGCGTGGGCATCGGTTTGCCCGTCACCTTTGCAGATCTGGGCCTGGCCGATCTCTCGGTACAGGAGCTCGAGTGTGTGGCACGCACCGCCGCTGATCCGGGGCAAACCAGCAACGTCGAACCCTTTACCGTCACGTTCGATGAGATGAAAGCCGCACTGATCGCCGCCAGTGACTTGGGCGAACTCTACAAAAAGGTGGCTCGCTACTCGCGGCTTGAGCCCGATCACAACGCATATTCCAATAAAAAGGTGAATCGATGAAAGCATTTCAGGCAAGCCTGCCGCTCACCCTGGATTTTGAAGTCGGGGCCATCCAGCGCATCGGTGAAAAAGTCGCGGCGTTTGGCACCAAGGTGTTTTGATGGTCGACCCGTTTCTCCAGGGCAGCGACCTGGTGGAGCAAGTCACCGGCAGTTTCATCGAGCGTGGTATTGAGTTCGTTGAGTTCTACGACATCGTGCCCAACCCCGGCACACCACGATTGATCGCGCGGTCGAGCAGGTCCGTCGTGCCGGTTGCGATGCGGTGGTGGCAGTGGGCGGCGGTAGTGCGATCGACTCTGCCAAAGCCGTGGCGTTCGTCGCCGTGCATGGCGGTAGCTGCTGGGACTACACTGAGCGACTGGGCGAGGTGGTCACTCGCCCACAGCGTCGTGGTCTTCCCTTGCTCGTGGTGCCGACCACGTCCGGCACCGGCACCGAGGCGACTCCGTTTGCAGTGATCAATAACCCGGAACTGGGCCTTAAATGCGCCATCGTCAACCCGTTTATCTACCCTGACGTGGCGTTGATCGACCCGCAGATCCTGGTGTCGAAACCGCCCAGGCTGACCGCATTGACGGCGGTCGATACCTTCTGCCATGCGCTGGAAGCCTACATCAGCATTCACTGCACACCGTGGGTAGAAATGGTCGCGCTGCAATCAATCCGCCTGTTTGCAGCCAATGCTTTGCAGTGCGTGGAGCATGGGGATGACCTGCAAGCGCGGGCCAATATGGCGTTTGCCTCGACACTGGGCGGCATGGCTATCGCCGGGGCCGGGGTGACTGTTTCCCATGCCCTGGGCCAACCCTTGGGGGCCATGACCGATGCTCCCCATGGCGGCACGGTAGCGGCCAGCACCCCGAATGTGATCCGTTGGACATTGCCGGTGTGCGCGGACAAATTCGCCACGGTGGCTGGGATTCTCGAACCCGCGACGTTGAGCCTTTCGGTTGACGAGCGCGCCGTACGCCTGCCCGGCATCCTCGAACAGCTATTCAGCACGTTGGGCCTCACCGACACCTTCCAAAGCTACGGTTTGCTCCCCGGACCAGATCGATGAGTTTGCCCGCACTGTATGGACCAGTTTCAATCAGGACCTGGCCTGCCATCCGAAAAAGGTCAACAGCCAAAAGGACGTCGCCGACATCGTGAGGATGTGCTTCTAACCGCAACACCAGTCACACCGCACTAACGCTGTTGTTTCACCGACCCGTCAGTTGGGTTGGCGGGTTTTTGCACGCTCGAAAAACACTAAAACCAACAATAAAAACAGTTTCGGGAACACTGACAATGACCAAAAAAACTATCGTTGCCGCAGGACTTCTTGCTGCTTGTGCGTGCCCTGGCGTTTATGCCGCCAGCTATTCGCCGAACAACTTCCTGCTCGGCGACTGGAACGGCGAACGGACCCGCCTGCATGAACAGGGTGTGGATTTCCAGCTGACGTATGTCAATGAACTGGCTTACAACACCCAGGGTGCAGATGAGCACAAAGGCACCTACAGCGATCAGTTGATGATCGACACCCGCTTCGATTTGCAGAAGCTGCTCGGCTGGCAAGGCGCGAGTTTTCGCATGACCTTCAGCAACCGTAACGGTGAAAGCCTGACGAACGAGGCGGGCACCCACACCTTGTTGGCGTCCCAGGAAATCTATGGCTACGGCAGCGTTACCCGGCTGGTGCAGTTCTATTACCAACAGGCACTGCTCGACGATCGATGGGTGGTAAAACTGGGCCGATTACCGATGAGCGGGGATGTCTTTCCGTTCTCGTGCAAGTTCCAGAACCTGACGTTTTGCGGCACGGTGCCCGGGTACATCACACCCAACTGGTTCACCTGGCCGGTGAGCCAATGGGGCGCGGCGGTGTCAGGCAAACTCACGGATGAGTTGACCGTCAACGCGTCCCTGTACCAGGTCAACCCACGCTTTACCGAGAACAGCCAGGGCCTGAATTTTGGCAGCCCTTCGGGCACTACCGGTTATCTGGCCGTGGGTGAACTGGCCTGGACCCCCACGCTCAATGGCCTGCCGGGTACGTACCGCGTGGGCATCTGGCGCAACACCGGCGACTTCAACGACGTTTACCGCGACCTCAATGGTCAGCCCATCGGCCTCACCGGCAACTCGCCTGACCAGCACGACCAGGCCAGCGGCTTTTATGCCATGGCCGAGCAACGCATGTACCAAGACCCGAACAACAATGCTCGTGGCCTCAACGTGTTTGCCAACTTCATTCAGTCGGACCGCGACGTGTCCTACGTGGAAAACGTCTGGCACGCCGGTGCGTTTATCAGCGGACCTTTTGTTGGGCGCCCTCAAGACGAAATAGGCGTGGCGTTAGGGCGGCTGGAAGTCAACGACAAGTCTGCTAAGCGCATCCGCCAGGCCAGTGGCTACACCACGGCAGCACCGCACACCGAATACCCGATGGAGCTGTATTACGGCGTCAGCGTGACACCGGCCCTGACACTGCGACCCAACGTGCAATACGTCGCGAACCCAGGCGGGCTGAGCGGGGATAAAAGCGTAGTGGTGTTCGGCTTGAAAACTGAAATCAGCTTCTAACCGATTGCGCGGTTCCAGTGCACAACAGTTGTGAATAAAAGCCGGTGAATCAAGGGCTTGCTTCGCTTGAGATTCGGGTAATGCATGATATATCGTCTTTGGGCGCCTACGCCTATAACAAAAAACAGGAGACGCAAGAGTATGAATACCCTCGTAGATATCGCTGCGGTCCAGCAGCGCGTCGCCGCCCTGAACCTGCCAGGGCAAGCGTTTATCAATGGGCGCTTTGTCGATGCCCTGAGCGGCCAGACGTTCGCCAACATTTCCCCACGCAATGGCCAGGTACTGAACCACGTTGCGTCCTGTCAGGCCGAAGATGTTGACGTCGCCGTCAAGGTGGCGCGCCAGGCCTTCGACAGTGGTGTGTGGTCGCAACGGGCGCCCAAGGAGCGCAAGCGCGTGATGTTGCGGTTTGCCGCGCTGTTTGAGCAGCACATGACCGAACTGGCGTTGCTCGAAACCCTGGACATGGGCAAGCCTGTTTCCGAAAGCAGCGGTTTCGATGTGCATGCAGTGCTCGAATGCCTGCAGTGGTACGCGGAATGCTGCGACAAGGTCTACGACGAAATCGCCCCGTCCGGGCCCTGTGCGTTGGGCATGATCACCCGCGAAGCCATTGGTGTGGTGGCGGCCGTTACACCGTGGAATTTCCCCATGCTGATGGCCATGTGGAAGGTTGCCCCGGCTCTCGCGATGGGCAACTCGGTGATCCTTAAACCTGCCGAACAATCGCCCCTGACCGCGCTGCGCATCGCCGCGCTGGCAGCCGAAGCCGGTATCCCGCCGGGTGTGTTCAACGTGTTGCCAGGTTTCGGCCCGACCGCCGGCCGCGCCCTGGGCCTGCACATGGATGTGGATACGCTGGTGTTTACCGGTTCCGGGGAAGTTGGCAAATTGTTCCTGCAGTATTCCGGCCAGTCGAACATGAAGCGGGTGTGGTTGGAGTGCGGCGGCAAGACCCCGAACATCATCCTCAATGACTGCCATGACCTGGAAAAGCCGCGGCCACCGCTGCGCGCTCGATGTTTTTCAACCAGGGTGAAGTCTGCGTCGCGCCCTCGCGGTTGATCGTAGAGGAAGGTATCCGCGAAGAGTTCGTTGCTGAAGTCTTGAAGGTGGCTCGCGGCATTACCGTGGGTGACCCCCTCGACCCAGCCACACAGTTGGGTGCGATGGTCGATCAGGCGCAAATGGATCGCGTGCTCGGCTACATCCATATCGGTGCGCAACAGGGCGCACGCATCTTGCTCGGCGGTGAGCGCGCCGGTGGTGCCTTGGCCGACGGATTCTTTATCCCGCCGACGATCTTCGACAACGTCACCAACGACATGACGATCGCGCGCGAAGAAATCTTCGGCCCGGTGCTGTCGGTGATCAGCGCCAAGGATCACCTGCACGCCGTGAACATCGCCAATGACTCGCCCTATGGCCTGGCCGCCAGCCTGTGGACCAGCAACCTCACGCGTGCTCATTCGATGATCCGTGCGCTGCGGGCCGGCAGCGTTTGGGTCAACTGCTTCGACGGCGGCGACATCAGCATGCCGTTTGGTGGCTACAAGCAGTCGGGCAACGGCCGCGACCGTTCGTTGCATGCGTTGGACAAGTACTCGGAACTCAAGTCCGCCTGGATCGACTTGCAAGCCTGATTGCCCACGTAAAAACGGCGCTGTGCTTCGCAGCGCCTGCATCACCGATCACATCAGCGCACTTGGAGAACAATAATTATGAAGCTGTCAGCTGTTCGTTCGATCACCGCCTTTGCCTTGGCGAGCCTTATCGGCACCCACGCCTGGGCGGCCGGCAAACATGAAATCTACAGTTTGATGCCCAACACCGCCCTGTCCGGGGTGATTGACCCCGACATGCCGGACCGCACCGCAATCAACAAAGCCTTGCCGCTGAAAAGAAAGGCGAGCGTCTGCGTATCGGCTGGACGGAAATCACCCTGGGCAACCCCTGGTTCGTCTCGATGCTCGACGATGCGCGCATCATCGCGAAAAAAGTACAACTACGACATCGAGTTGCAGGTGGCCGACAGCGATGTCGCCAAGCAGAGTGCCCAGGTCGATAATTTCATCACCCTGGGCGTCGACCTGATCGTGATTGACCCTACCGATGTGCTTGGCTCAGTGTCGGATGTGGAGCGCGCAGTGGCGGCCGGGATTCCGGTCATCACCGTGGGCACTGCGCCGGACGCCAGGGCGCCAGTGATTACCACCAGCACCGGCAACCCGTACGGCAGTGGATTCGAAGCGGGTCGCTATGTGATCAGCAAGACCGATCCGGCCAAGGTAATCAATGCCGCCATGGTCATTGGCGTCATGGGTAACTCCACCTCTGAAAGCCGACTCAACGGCATGATCTCCGGGATTGTCTACGCGCGCTCCCAGGAGCGAAAGCTGGGGCTGTCCAAGGAAGACGCGATGCTCAAGGGCTTCAAGTTTTTCCAGCAGATCAAAGCCAAAGGTAGCTTCAACTGGCCAGAAGGCGGCTTCAACGTATTGGCCTGGGGTCGTGGGGACTGGACCGAAGAGGGTGGGCTTGCTGCCACAGAAGACATCCTGGCATCCCAGGGTGACACGTTGAACCTAGTGATGGCTGAAAATGACTTCATCGCCATCGGCGCGATCAATGCCCTGGAAAACGCCGGAAAAAAAGGCAGCGTGATGGTCGCCTCCGGTGCGGGGAGTTTCCGTGTGGCGCTGGACTTGATCAAGCAAGGCAAATTGCTGGTGAGTGCGACTAACAGCGGTTCTGAAACGGGCGTGGCAGCCATCGAGTTGATCCATCAGATACTCGATAAAGGCCTGGATGCCAACAACTTGCCGCTGGCGTCTTACTTTCCGGTCACGTTGATCACCCCGGACAACGTCGACACCTACATCAAGGCTGACAGCCTGCCGCCCTCCACCGAAACCGTGCCGCCGTTCCGCTCCATCGAGCAGATCAAGGCGGCCCTCAAGTAGCGGCACGGATGCACCGGCCTGTGGCGTGTGCCGCAGGCCGATCGGCGAGAGTACACATACGGGGAAGAACATGAATGCGATGCATAAACCTGCCGTAGAGATGCTCGACATTTCAAAGAAATTCGGTGGTATCAGCGCGCTGAGCCATGCGGGCTTTTCGGCGAATGCCGGGGAGATCCACGCGCTGATGGGCGAAAACGGCGCAGGCAAATCGACCTTGATGAAAATCCTTGCCGGTGCCTACGTGCGCGATAACGGCACGGTCAGCCTTAATGGCGAGCCGGTGGATATCCGCAAGCCGGGTGATGCACTCAAGTTGGGCATTTCGATTATCTACCAGGAGTTTGCCCTGGCTGCCCACCTGTCCGTGGCGGAAAACATCTGCATCGACGACCTGGGCAAAAGCCGTGGCTTTGTGCAGTGGGCCGCCATGCGCAAAAAAGCCCGGGCCATTCTGGATGAACTGGGCTTTAGCGACATCGACGTGCGCCAATCGGTCGGCAGCCTGCCGGTGGCGTATCAGCAGGCGGTGGAAATCTGCAAGGCGCTGTCGCGCAATTCCAAGGTGCTGGTGTTCGACGAACCCACGGCCGTGCTGACCTCGCACGAAGCGGAAAAGCTCTTCAGGCTGCTCGATGAGCTACGCCGCAAGGGCGTGTGCATTGTGTATGTGTCACATCGCATGGATGAGATTTTCCGCATCTGTGACCGCGCGACCGTGCTCAAGGATGGCAAGACCGTCGGCACCCTGGCGCTGGCGGACATTACCGAGCGTGGGTTGATCAAGATGATGATCGGTCGCGAGCTCAGCGATCTGTTTCCGCCGCGCAACGCGCAGATCGGTGAGGTGGTGCTTGAGGTTGAACATCTGTGTGCCGGGCGGCTGGTGCGTGATGTGAGCTTCAACCTGCGTGCCGGGGAAGTGCTGGGTTTCTGCGGGCTGGTCGGCGCCGGGCGCACAGAGACCATGCGCGCTATTTTCGGCGCCGACCGCAAGGCTTCCGGCACGGTGCGTCTCAACGGCCGTGAGCTGCACAACCGCACGCCGCGCGAGGCCATTGCCAATGGCATCGGCCTGCTGCCTGAAGACCGCAAGCATCAAGGTGTGCTGTTGGAAATGTCGATTCGCGTCAACGGTGCGCTGCGCCCTGACAGCCCTTACACCGGGTACATGGGGTGGATTGCCAGCGGCCGTGAAAACCAGGGCATTGAAGCCCTGCGTCAGAAGTTGTCGGTGAAGACGCGCTCGATTGAACAGTTGGTTGGCGACCTCTCGGGGGGCAATCAACAGAAAGTCGCGTTGATGAAGTGGGTCGATGCGGGCTGTCGCGTGCTGATTCTCGATGAGCCCACGCGTGGCGTGGATGTGGGCGCAAAAACCGAAATCTATCGGGTGATCAACGACCTTGCCGAGCAAGGCGTCGCGATCATCATGGTGTCTTCGGAAATGATGGAAGTGATCGGCATGTGTGACCGTGTCGTGGTCATGCGCGAAGGTGCGATCGCCGGTGAACTGGCGGGTGAGCGCATCAAAGAACAAGAAATGATTTGCCTGGCGATGGGAGTCGAGCACCATGAATAATCCTAATTACAAGCTGGCCGCGGCCGAGCCAATGAAACACACCAGTCACCCCGAGGCAGGACGGGCCCACCGGCGCTCACTGCAACGTCTGTTCCTGGAGCACAACGCGCTAGTGATGCTGGTGCTGCTGGTGATTGTTGCCAGCGTGCTGTCCCCCGACTTTTTTACCTATCAGAACCTTGGCAACCTGCTGCGCCAACTGACGCCGTTACTGTTGGTGAGCATTGGCATGTTGATCGTGATCCTCACGGCGGGCATCGATTTGTCCGTCGCGTCCGTCGCCGCCGTGGGCGGTATCGTGGTCGCCATGACCTTGAATATCATGCCCGTGGAAGGCGGTCTCGGCTTGCTGTTAGCGGTGACGGTCGCCGTCGCATGTGGCGTCCTGATGGGATTGGTGACGGGTACATTCATCGCCTACTTTCGCATGGCGCCGTTTATTGCGACGCTGGCCATGATGACCGTAGGGCGCGGCCTGGCGTTCATCTTGTCGAATGGCCAGCCGCAGCGGCTGGACGACAAATTGACCAGTGCCCAATGGCTGCGCGAT
The DNA here is from genome assembly GCA_004000515.1 of Pseudomonas poae. Classification (GTDB taxonomy): domain Bacteria; phylum Pseudomonadota; class Gammaproteobacteria; order Pseudomonadales; family Pseudomonadaceae; genus Aquipseudomonas; species Aquipseudomonas cremoris. The sequence goes on along the minus strand of CP034537.1, from coordinate 5,909,061 downwards.
TTCGGCCGCTTGAGCGATGGTGTGCTTGGCATTCCCTGGCCTGTCTGGCTGGCAATTCTGGTGACCGTCATCTTTGCGCTGATCCTGCGCTACAACACCTATGGGCGATTGACCATCGCCAGCGGCAGCAACGAAACCGCTGTGCGGCTGGCGGGTATTGCGGTGGAGCGCTACAAGCTGGCGGCCTATGGCATTTGCGGTGGGCTGGCGGCATTGGCCGGAGTGGTGATTGCTTCGCGCTCGGGCGTTGCGGCGCCCAGCGCCGGGATGGGCCTGGAGCTTGATGCGATCGCGGCATGCGTCATCGGCGGCGCGTTGCTGACGGGGGCAAAGGCACCGTTTTTTATACGTTGGTGGGCGTGCTGGTGCTTGGATTGATCGGCAATATCATGAACCTGCTAAGCGTGCCGGCGTATCCCCAGCAGATTATCAAGGGCGCAATCATTGTGATCGCCGTGTTGCTGCAGGGCGTGGGACGGCGGGATGCGCGCATTTAAGGCGCGTACCGGACGGAGTGGCAGGGGTAAAATGATGATGTATGATGCGTGATCTGCGCTTCGCGCCGCAGGTGGCAATGCCTGCAAGGCGCAACATCATCGACCATGGAGATTGAGTAACAGTGACCGTGCATAAGCCCATTGATAAAGGCAACTTGAGTGAGCGGGTGTATTCCATTATTCGCACGGCGCTAATGGACGGCCAATATCAGCCAGGGGATCGCTTGCGTATCAGCACCCTGGCCGAAGAGTTCGGTGTGTCGATCACGCCGGTGCGCGAAGCGATCTTCCGTCTGGTCAGCGACCATGCGCTGGACATGAAGGCCGCCACGTCCATTTACGTGCCGGAGCTGTCGGTCAGCCAACTCAGGGAAATTCAGTTGATCCGCCATCTGCTGGAAGGTGAGGCTGCAGGCGCCGCTGCCCAGCGCATCAGCGCGCCGGAACTGGCCAGGCTTGAAGGCATTCAGGATGCGTTTCAAAAGGCGGTTTCGGTCGACCACCGTCAAGCGGCGTTACTCAACCGAGAGTTTCACTTCGCTTTGATCAACGCGGCGCGCATGCCGGTGGTGTCCAAGACCTTGGAGAATATGTGGGTCATCATGGGGCCGCTGCTGAGTCGCTTTCACGCGGAAGTGCCGAAACTGGAACTGGCCAGCGCGCAGCACAAGCACTTTGAAGTGCTGGAAGGGCTGCGCACCCGCGACTCCGACAAAGCCAAGGCCGCGCTGCAGGCCGATATCGCCTGGGGTGAACTGATGATCGAGTGGCTGGAGCAGAAGGAGAGTCTGGCCGAGGATTAATCGGCCGGTGTGGTGGCCTACTCGTTTAAGCAGGTCACCCATTTGCCACTGCCGCCTTGCTTGAGTGCGTGCAATGCCTGCGGCAATTCGTCGAAGTCGAAGGCCTGGCGGGTAGGCGCCAGCACACGGCCCTCCAGCACGCCTTGGAGCAGTCGCTCACCCTGTTGGCGTAAGGCCTGTCGGTCATTCAGGCTGGCGTGTGCGTGAAAACTGTTGAGCGCTACTTCATGCAGCGAAATGGCGGTACTGAACGCTGGCAACGGCGCGGTCTCCTGGCGGTCTTGAATGCATACCAAGTGCCCGTTGTACCCTAGCAGCGACGCCAGTGTGGCTGCGTGTGTGGCGCTGACGGTGTCAAACACGGCATGCAGGCGCCTTTCGCCTAGGGCGACCTGAAGCGTTTGCTGCCAACTGGCTTCACGATAGTCAAACACGCCGACCACGCCCAGTGCCTTCAAGTGTGAGTGATGTGATGTGGACGCCGTGGCCCAGGTGCGAAACCCGCGTTGTACCGCCAGTTGAGCCAGCAGCAGGCCGACTGCACCCCTGCGCCAATGATCAGCACATCTCGGTTGTGCACCACCGGGATTTTTTCCAGAGCCTGCCATGCCGTCAAGCCGGGGCAGGGCATTGAGGCCGCAACGACATCGTCGAGGGCTGTAGGCACCTGCAGGACCGTTGCCGCGTCGAGCAAGCAAAACTGCGCAAAACTGCCTGCGCGCTCCAGCGCCTGGTGATACGCGACGCGGGTACCAAGCTTGATCGGCACACCGGCACCGGCGGCTACCACCACACCCATGCCGTCGACACCTGGTATGTGCCCGGTTTTCCACGCCGGGTGGCCCCATTCAATGATTTTCCAGTCGACCGGGTTCAGCGCGATGGCACGATTAGCGATCAGCACCTCGCCTGGGCCGGGTTGTTCGAGAGGTTTTCGGACTTGTTGCAATCCGTCGATACCTGCACCCGCGGTCCAGGACCAGGCAGCGAAGTCAGTCTTGATCATGATGGCGCATCCATAGGGGCAGTGACGCAGTATCCCTGCCGACGCCGGGCGAATAAACGTGTGCACTTGAATTAGTCTTGTGAGGCGAATTCACCAACCGAGTCAAATGGCCCGAGCCGCGTGCACGAGGGCAGTACCCAGTGAATTACGCAAGAAGGGATGCCGGGACGCTTATCGTGAGACGTGTGAAAAACGCTATTCAAAGAAATGACATGATTAATTAAAAGAACACGCTGTTTTTTTGTCGACGTTGGATTCTTTTAGCGGTTCATGAAGGAACCCGTTTGTATTTTTATTCGCGTGAGTCTTAAAGAAATATCGTATTTTTTACTAGGCTCAGTCGTTTATTTGTACGATGCCCTCGCGGACTGCAAACATCACCAAACTGGCGACATCGTGAATATGTAGCCGGTGCATGATCTGAGAGCGATGGGCCTCGATCGTTTTGATACTTAACCGCAGCCCTTGCGCAATAGTGCGTGTCGTTTCACCCCGTGCGATCAATCGGAGTATTTCGAGTTGGCGCACGGTCAGTTTTGAATGCGAGACATGTTTTGTTTCTTCGCGCGATTGTTTTACTGCCTGATTGACCACCAGCGAAACTACCGGAACCGACAGGTATTGGCTGCCGCCCGCAGGGCCTCCAGGGCCAGGTCAAGCTCCAGTACGCCTGCGCTTTTCAATAGGTAGCCTTTTGTACCGAGTTGCAGACATTGCATCACAAAGCTTGAATCCTTGTGGATTGATATCATCAAGACCCGACTAGTGGGTGCGTGGATCGACAGGCTTTTGAGTACTTTCAGGCAGGCCCCACGTTCAATATCCATATCAAACAGAATAATGTCGGGCTGCCAATGCGTTGCGAGTTCCAGGAGTGAGTGTTCATGGTCGGCTTCTGCAATCACTTCGTAGTGTTGTTTTTGCTCCAGTAATGCGCGCAGGCCGGCGCGTAACAATGGATATATATTGGCTACAAGAATTCGACAACGCATAGGCTTCAGCCCAAATCGCAGAGAACGGGAGGCAGCGTTTATCTCGCTGCAGTGATTGACGGTGTAGTGTCCGTGCCCGCTTGGGGGAACGCGCAAGTCGTGAAGTGTGAAGACTTTTCAGCCGTGGCGCGTGTTATCCGCAAACTCCTGGATTAAGCGGGGGAACTTGTTAAGCGGCTCAACTGTTTGGGCCGAACCCAGCTTGATGGCTTCCTTGGGCATGCCAAAGACCACGCAACTGGCCTCATCCTGGGCGATGGTCTGGGCGCCATTTTCCCCGCATGGCCAGTAGGCCGCGCGCACCGTCGTCGCCCATGCCGGTCATGATGATACCCAATGTGCTGGGCGCTGCGTGCTTGGCGATAGAACGAAACAGCACATCGACGGACGGTTTATGCCGATTCACCGGCGGGCCATCCAGCACTTCGACTCTGTAATGCGCGCCACTGCGCTTGAGTTGCATGTGAAGCCCGCCCGGGGCCAACAGCGCCAGGCCGCTGTGGACGCGGTCCAGATGCCTGGCCTCGCGCACTTCTATCTGGCACAGCGTGTTCAGCCGACGGGCAAAATCGGCGGTGAATTTCTCTGGCATGTGCTGAACGATGACAATGCCCGGGCAGTCGCGGGGGAGTTGGCGCAACAGGAATTCCAGTGCTTGCGTGCCCCCCGTGGAACAGCCCAGTGCGACGACTTTTTCAGTAGTGCGCAACAGGTTGACCTTCGTCGTCCGCGTTTCTTCGGCGCTGGCTGGCGCCACGGCCGGCAGCATGCGCGGGCGGGTTCTGGCGCCTTCCTCGATCTTGCGGATCAACTCGCCCGACAAGGCCTCCAGGCTTTGCTTGAGCCCCAGCCGCGCCTTGGTGAATACACCCACGGCGCCTGCCGACAACGCCTCGACGGCGACGCTGCTGCCTTGCTCGGTCAACGTGGAGCAAATGATGGTCGGCGTCGGGCGCTCACGCATGATCTGGCGCAAAAACGTCAGGCCATCCATGCGTGGCATCTCGATGTCGAGCACCAGCACGTCCGGCCAATCACGGCGCATTTTCTCGATGGCGTAGAGCGGGTCGGCCGCCTGGCCGATGACGGTGATTCCGGGGTGGCTGGCCAGGCAACTGGTGAGCACCTGGCGTACCAGTGCTGAGTCGTCGACGATAAACACCTTGATCATCAACGCAGCCTCCGTACCGGCAATGCCGGCACGCTGTTGCGCTGGCACTCAATCGCACCGCTGCGGCCGTTGACCTGCAGGCGTCGGTAGTGATCGCCGCTCAAGTCCCAAGCATCGACCGCCCAATTGCGCAGGCTGAACTGTTCACGGGCGAAGGCGCTGTTGCCATCGCCGACCCTGCGCCGTGGGTTGCCTTCGAAGCGCACCAGGCTGCCGCCGCCGAAAATGCCTTTGCGGTACTCCTCGGGCCGGGTGCCGTGGCGGGCCATGTCGGCGTGGATGCGCTTGAACACCGCCTCGCCGTAACGGGTATCCAGGCGTGTACTCGCGCCTGGATCGCAGGGCAGCAAAAGTGCGAAACCGCCAGCAACTGCCGACGCGGGTGCCACAACACCACCGCCACACAACTGCCGAGCAATGTCGTGACCACGCCGTCGTGGGTGCCAAAAAGTAGTCGCCAGGGCGCAGGAATATCGAAGGACTCATAAAAGCTCGTAGACCGAAGGACAGACCAGGCGCATCGGCAGATCAAAACCGTGAATGCTTTCCGCATGCCCGATAAACAGCAGGCCGCCGACGGCCAACTGGGTAATCAGTCGGCGCACAATCCGCTGCTTCTCTTCGTTGTTGAAATAAATCAGTACGTTGCGCAAGAAAATCACATTGAAGGGCCCGAGTGGTTCAGGCAGTGGTTGGGTGATGTTGATCTCGCGCAGGCTGACACGCTCGCGCAAAGCCGCTTGTACGCGAAAGCGTCCGGTCATATCGCCGACGCCGCTCAGGCAATGGCGCTTGAGCCAGCCATCGGGGAAGTACTTGGCCTGGGCCATGTCATAGATGCCATCGCGGGCGCGGGCGAGCATGCTTTGGCTCAGGTCGCTGGCCACGATGGACCAGTCTTGAGTGCGCGCGCTTTCGCTGGCAACCATCGCCAGGCTGTAGGGCTCTTCACCGGAAGAACAGGCGGCGCTCCAGACCTTGATCGGCCCGCGCTGCCCGGCCAGCCACTCACCGAAGAAATCGAAGTGCGGATGCTCGCGAAAAAGTACGTCTCGTTGGTGGTCAGCAAGTCCACCACCAACCGCCGTTCGTTGATGAACAGAGGGTTGTCGAGCATCTGCAGGTACTCGGCGTAGCTATCCAGGCGATAGTGGCGCAGGCGTTTCATCAAGCGCCCGGCCACCAGCGGGCGTTTGTTCGGCGCCAACTGGATGCCCGACGCCTCGGCCATGAGTTTTTGCAGTTGGCGAAACTCGTATTCAGCGAGTTTTGGCAGTTTCAAAAGCGTCGACATTCAGAGGCCGTTCGTGACGGCAAGGCTCAGTTGCTCGATGTCATCGAGCGACAACACCTGGCCGATATCCAGAATGATCGTGAACGCCTGGTCGCTGCGCGCCATGCCGGCGATGAAGTCAGTGCGGATCCCAGCCCCGAAAGGCGGGGGCGCGACCACCTGCTGTGGGTCGATGTCGAGCACCGCATCCACTGCGTCCACCACCAGGCCGATGTGCTGGGTGGTGTCGCTCAAGGCCAACTCGATAATCACAATGCAGGTGCGGTTGCCCGCACGGGTCAGCTCGAAACCAAAGCGCGCAGCCAGATCGAGCACCGGCACGACATTGCCGCGCAGGTTGATAACGCCGTGGATAAACGCCGGCATCATCGGCACGGCGGTCACTTGTGCGTACTCGATGATCTCGCGCACCAGTTCGATCGGCAGCGCGTAGTCCGCGTCCCGCACGCGGAATGACAAGTGCTGGATACTCAGCGGTTCGGCCAGTGCGTCGGCCGTTTGAAAGCGGTGATTGGCAAGAGAAGTCATGGGCACAGTGCTCAATTGAAACTGACGAACTGGCCTTCATCGACCGTCGTCTTGCCCTTGTTCCAGCTGTGCGAGGCGCTGGCGTAAGTGTCCTGGCTGCGCGGCTGGCCGCGTTTGGCCGAGGGAGATTCCTGCTCGAAGCGAAAGAAACCGATCAGTTCCTGCAATTGTCCGGCCTGGGCATTCATTTCTTCGGCAGTGGCCGCCAGTTCTTCCGATGCGGCAGCGTTTTGCTGGGTGATCTGGTTCATCTGGCCCATGGCGATATTGATCTGCCCGGCCGCGCCGCTTTGCTCCTGGGAGGCGGCGGTGATTTCCTGCACCAGGTCCGAGGTTTTCTGAATGTTCGGCACGATCTCGTTCAACAGGCGACCGGCCTGCTCGGCCAGGTGCACGCTGCTGGAGGCGACTTGGCCGATCTCCTGCGCCGCTACTTGGCTGCGTTCGGCGAGCTTGCGCACTTCCGCAGCCACCACTGCAAAGCCTTTGCCGTGTTCGCCGGCACGGGCCGCTTCGATGGCGGCGTTGAGCGCGAGCAAATTGGTCTGGTAAGCGATGTCGTCGATGATGCTGATCTTGTCGGCGATTTGCTTCATGGCCAGCACCGTATCGCTGACCGCGCCGCCGCCTTGTACGGCGTCGTTGGCTGCTTTACCGGCGATGCCGTCGGTGATTTTTGCACTCTCGGTGTTCTGGGCGATGGACGCCGACATTTCCTCGACCGAGGCACTGGTTTGCTCGACGCTGGCGGCTTGTTCGTTCGCCGCCTGGCTCAACGACTGCGAGGTGGAGCTGACTTGTTCGGAAGCGGAGGAGAGCGAATTCGCCGAGCTGCGCACGTCGCCGAGGATGCTGCGCAGGCGTTCGGTCATGTTCTGCATGGCGGCAAGCAACTGACCGGTTTCATCGCGGCTGTTGGCCTGCAAGTCCTGGCTCAGGTCACCGGCGGCCATGCGGTTGGCGGCGGCTACGGCACCATTGAGCGGCTTGGTGATGCTGCGGGTCACCAACACACCAATCACCACGCCCAGCAGGGTGGCGGCGATGACCAATGCGATCATTTGCAGGCGTGAGCGGTCAGCGATTTCGGAAATCTGCTGATTGGCCTCGCGGGCGCGTTCCTGTTTGTTGGTGCTGACCTCACCGATCAGGCGATCAATCTGCTCGCCGCTGACCACGGCCTTGGGCAGCAGTTCGGTGACGTCGCTGGTTTCCTGCAATTGGCTGGATTGCTGATGCAGGGTCAACACCTGCAGCACCAGGTTTTCGTAATTCTTGAGCGGCGTTTCCAGTTGGTCGATCTGGGCCATGCCTTCCTTGGTGATAAAGCTGGCGCGTGCCTTGAGGATCAGTGCACGGGTTTTCTCAAGCGCTGCCTTGGCTTGAGTGGCCGCCTGTTCGCGCGCGGCATGGTTGGTCGACAGCAGGCTCTGGCGCATCGAGCGGCCGGCAACGATCAGCTGGATATTGGCTTCCTGCATGGTGCTCAAGCCGGTCACATCCAGCTCGTACATGCGGTCGGACAGGCTGTTGACCTGTTCCAGGTTGCGGATGCCGATAAAGCCGATGATCGCGGTCAACGCGACCACCACCAGGAAACCTGCGGTCAATCGGATGCCTATTTTCATATTGCGAACAAATTGCATGCGGTTTCTCCTGAAAAGGCTAGGCAAGGGGTTCTAAAAGGTTTGCATCGAGGTTGGCCGGGGCCTGTAACTGCCGGAACAGGCTGGGCACATCCAGAATCAGCGCCACTTGCCCGGAGCCCAGGATGGTCGAGCCACTGATGCCGCGAAGGTGCTGGAACATCTGGCCGAGCGGTTTGATCACGGTTTGCAGCTCGCCCAGCAGGTGGTCGACGATCAAGCCGGCGTGGTGCCGGCCTTGGCTGACCACCACGATGTTGCGGCGCCGGGCGGTACTGGCGGGAAGCCCGAAGTGTTTGTCCAGCGCGATACACGGCAACGGCCTGCCGCGCAGGTTGAGGTAGCCATAGTCGCTGTTGAGCAACGCGTCGCTGGCCTCCATGCATTCGGTGACCATGTCCAGCGGAATGACAAAACTGTCCTGGCCAACCCCCACATGAAAACCGTCGATGATCGCCAAGGTCAGCGGCAGGCGAATCCGAAAGGTGCAGCCCACACCTTGTTGTGAGTCGATCTCGATGGTGCCGCGCAGTTGCTCGATGGCACTGCGCACCACGTCCATGCCCACGCCGCGCCCGGAGAGGTCGGACACCTGTTCGGCGGTGGAAAAACCGGCTTCGAAAATCAGCAGATGAATCGCTGGGTCGCTGAGCGCCGCGTCGGCCTCGATCATGCCTTTGCCGACGGCTTTTCACGGATGCGTGCGGTGTTGAGCCCGCGACCGTCGTCGCTGATTTCCAGCACGATCATGCCCGAGTCGTGGTAGGCATTAAGCTGCAGGTTGCCCTCGGCCGGTTTGCCGAGCGCGAGGCGTTCTGCGGCCGACTCGATGCCATGGTCGATGGCGTTGCGCACCAGGTGGGTGAGCGGGTCAGCAATCTTGTCGATCACCGATTTATCCAGTTCGGTGTCGCCCCCGTGGATGCTCAACAGGATCTGCTTGTCCAGTTGCTTGCTCACGTCGCGGACCACACGGTGGAAGCGGTTGAAGGTTTCGCCGACCTCGACCATGCGCAATTTCAAGGCGCTCTCGCGAATTTGCTCAACGTGCTGATGCACCGCCAGGGCGCTTTCGATGCAGGCGTTGTCGCCCGTGCGTTTGGCCTGCATCTGCGCACCAGCGGTGCTGATGACCAGTTCGCCAACCAGGTTGATCAATTCGTCGAGCTTGTGTGCGGCAACCTTGACCATGGTGGTGTCTTGCGTGCGGCGCTCGCGGGCCACAGGCGGTTTTTCCGCTGGTGCGATGAGGATGGGTGCAGGTTCGGCAAAGGGCTCAAGGGTGAGGGTGCAGAAGTCGACGATGAACTCGAATACGTCGGCGATCTCCTGGCGGCTCGCGGCGCTGCGCAAGGTCAATGTAAAACCCAGGTAACAGGCTTCGGGGTCGAAGGTGTCCAGCCCCGGCAACCGCTCGGTGTGGGTTTGCAGGGTGACGATTTCGCCCAGGCGGCTGAGATAGCGCAGGAACGCCGTCGGGTCGAATCCGTTGCGCAGCAAGGCTTCGCTGAACTCGATCGAGAGGTTCCACAGTTGCTCATCAGCTGTAATGGCGGGTGTGGCGGGCGCGGCTTCGACGCGGGAGGTGTCCTCGTTCAAGCCTCGCGCCTGGGCCAGGGCTTCGAGCAGTCGCGCTTGTTCGGCCAGGTCGACGTGCAACTCACCGGTGTCAGGCTCGACCGCTTCGAGCATCGTGCGAAGCTCGTCCATGCACCGCAGCATCAACGAGGTGAGGTCTTCGTTGAGCGTGCGTTGGCCGTCGCGCACTTGCATCAACAGGCTTTCGAGGTGGTGCGTGAGATTGACCAAGGGCGTCAGCGAAAAAATCCCCGCCGAGCCCTTTAGCGTATGCACCGCACGGAACAGGCTGTTGACGGCCTCGTTGTCATCGGGTGTGGTTTCCAGTTGCAACAGGCTGTCTTCGGCGTCCTTGAGCAAGTCGCGGCCTTCGCTCAGGAAGCCTTGGAGCAGTTGGTTCCACTGTTCGCCTGTGAGCATTGTTCAATCCTCGATCCGTGCGTTGGGCAGCAGTGATTCCAGGCGCAGCAGGGCGATGGTTTCGCGCACTGCGGGCGTCGCATCGACCACCGTGACCGGGCTGCCGCCTTGGGACAACGTGCGTTGTATCACCAGCAAAAGTTGCAGGCCGGCGCTGTCGAAGTCGCCGATGCTGGCAAGATCGAGCTGCCAGGCGCTGGCATTGAGCGGCAGCAGTGCGGCAAAGGCATCGCGTGCTTCGCTGGCCTGGTAAATGCTCAGGTCACCGTCGATGCGGATACGCGTCGCGCCGCCGAAGGCTGAAGGGATCAAGGTGAACACAGGTTTACCCCATCAACTTTTCGACGGCCGCCAACAGGTTCTGCGGCAGGAACGGCTTGACGATCCAGGCCCTGGCACCGGCCGCTTGGCCTTCGGCTTTCTTCGACTGCTCGCTTTCGGTTGTGAGCATGATGATGGGCGTAAAGCGGTACTCGTTACGTGCCTTGACCGCTTTTACCAAGCCGATGCCGTCGAGGTTCGGCATGTTCACGTCACTGATGATCAGGTTAATCTTTTGCCCGGTCAGCTTGGTCAGGGCATCGCGCCCGTCACAGGCCTCAATCACCTGGTGACCGGCGCCGGTGAGCGTCATTTTACCAGTTGGCGCATGGACTGTGAGTCATCGACGATCAGAATGGTCTTGGCCATGTTCGGCTCCCTCGAAAGTGAAATTACCTGGAAAGTCGCGGCCTCAGAAAAACGTCACTTCGGCGCTGGATTGGGTCTTGGGCTGGCCATGGCGCTCTTCATCCGTGGTAAAGCGCTGACGCAAACGGGCCAGCCAGGCCTGGGCGTCGTGCAGGCTCGGGTCGTTTGCGACGATGGCGTCGAGCAGGTTCTGCAGGTCGGTCTGTACGTGTTCGAGCATCTGGTCGGTGCGGTCCTGGAACTGCAGGCTGACCATGATTGCCTGGATGTCGTGCTGGGTTTCGCGGGCATCGTGCTGCAGGGCGTGGGACGCGTCGGACAACTGGTTCAGGTTGTCGCCCAGACGGCCCATCACATTGGTCACCGACTGGTTGAGGAAGTCCAGGTTGCTCTGTTCACTGGTGCCCAACTCGGCGGCTGCCGCAATGGTGGACGCGATGGCGTGGGTGATCTCATTGACCTTGTCGTCCATGGCCAAGCCCGTCTCTGCCGATAGGGTGGAGAGCTTGCGCACTTCATCGGCCACTACCGAAAAGCCCCGTCCATATTCACCGGCCCGCGCGGCTTCGATCGCAGCATTCAGCGCCAGCAGGTTGGTTTGCTTGGCAATCTCCTGAACCCGCTTGGCCATGTGCTGCAACTGGCTGGCGTAGTCGTCCAGGTGGCTGATGGTGTGGAGTAGTTCATGCTGGCGCTGGCTGCTGGCGCGAAAGGATTCAGTGACTTCGTGCAGACGCTCGTTGGCATCGCGCAGGCTTTCGCCGACACCGCCATTGCCGAGCACATCGTTGGAGTTGGCCAGGCTCTGCTCAAGGCGTTGTGCGATGTTGTGAAAACGTTGGAACAATTCGCCGATATTGCTTTGCAGCAACTCGCGACTCTGCCCCAGGCTGTCACGCCAGCTGGGGGCGACGGCATCGATCAATTGCCAGTCGCGTGTGTTGGCGTGAGGCGTTTCGATAGCTATCTGGATGTCGCCACTGCTGGAGGTTTTGGCAGGTTTTGATGGGCGTAGGGCGAGCAGGGCGAGACAACTGAGTAAAAAGTCCCGCAGGGGTTAACAGGTAATCGGGCACAACCAATCCGATGGCCGCCAATGCCAGGCCTAGCCAGGCCCCAAGATAAATCCGCATCTCCAGCTTCCGTTGCAGGGTGGTAGGTCGGCGGATGATAGCGATGGCGTAATGATGTCAGTATAAGGGCAACCCTTAATCCGTATTTTTGGTCATAAAGGAACTGGGTGGTTTCGGTTCGGCAATAGTTGACCGATCGGTTAGCCGAGGATGATTGCACCCTGCGACCTGAGTGGCGGATCGCGTGCTGCCTGGCTGCTGCAGGAACGGGTAGGGGAGTAAGGTTTCGGCTTAAGGGTACTGGTGCGCTGGCGGCATGCCTGATCGATAATGCACTGCCGGGGCTTTGAGGGTATGTTGAAGCACCACTTCAAGGACGAACCATGGCCAATCACACCCAAAAACACCTTGCCGTACTGATCGACGCCGATAACGCACCGGCGGCTATCGTCGAAGGCCTGTTCGAAGAGATCGCCAAATACGGCGTTGCGAACGTCAAGCGCATCTACGGCGACTGGACCGGCCCACAACTGGGGGGCTGGAAGAAGGTACTGCTGGATCACTCGATTCAGCCGATCCAGCAATTTGCCTACACCAAGGGCAAGAATGCCACCGACAGCTCCCTCATCATCGACGCCATGGACTTGCTCTATACCCGGCGTTTTGATGGTTTCTGCCTGGTGTCCAGCGACAGCGATTTCACGCGTTTGGCGTCGCGGTTACGTGAGGAGGGGCTGACGGTCTACGGATTCGGCGAAGAGAAAACCCCACAACCCTTTGTGTCGGCCTGCGATAAATTCATCTATACCGAACTGCTGCGTGAAGACGCGATCGTGGTGAGCAGCAACACGCCGGCGACCGTCCCTTCGGAAAAAACCGAACCGGCCCCCGCGTCCAGGAAATACCCCAAGGCCCCCGTCGACTTCATTGCGAAAATCATGGATGACATTGCCGAAGAAGACGGCTGGGCGCCGTTGGGCTCGCTGGGTAACAACATCACCAAGTTGAGGCCTGGCTTTGACCCGCGTACGTATGGCTTCAAGAAGTTGAGCGATCTGGTCCGGGCCTATCCCCACGCGTTTGAGCTACAGACGCGGGCGGCTTCCGGTGCGGGAGCGGGGATTCTGTATGCGCGGCACAGGCAGGCGGGAGGGTGATGGATTTTGCTTGCGATATCGCTCGGACAGGTCAGCAAGTCTGAAGGAATGTCATTCGAATCAAATCGGGGCGCGGGCTTGTTCGCTAAGGCGGCCCGCCGCAAACCGCACCCTGTCGCGCCCCATCCCCTTGGCCTCATAAAGTGCCGCATCCGCCCTGGCCAACAAGCTCGCAGACGTATCGCTCTCACCAGGCACTTCACAACAAACCCCGATGCTGATATGCAGCGCAATGCTCGACTCACCATACTGCGCCGGTGCCTCCGCCAACGAGGTGCGCAGTTCATCGAGCACCGCCGCGACGCCCTCGGGGCGGGTATCAGGCAGCAATAGCAAAAACTCCTCGCCACCGTAACGACCGATGCTGTCCGAGGCCCGAAGCCGTTGACTGAGGTGGCGCGCGCAGTGGCTGATCACCTCATCACCCGCCAGGTGGCCGTGCACATCGTTGATCTGCTTGAAGTGGTCGATGTCGACCATGGCGACACCGAGACAGGCATGCTCGCGCCGGGCGCGCTCCAGTTCGGTGGAGAATTGCTCAAGGATGGCGCGGCGGTTGAGGATGCCCGTCAGCACATCACGCAGTGCCATGTGTTTAAGCAGCGACTCGCTGCGCTCCTTGGCCAAGAGCACCAGGCCCAGGGAAATCATCATGGCAGTGAATGTGCCGATGCTGACCGAGATGGTTTGCTTGAGGTTGCTGACGTCGTAGCGCATCTCGGCGGCGCCACCGCCGAATATCGCCACCACACGCATGCCCAGTCCGATCAGGCTGATACTGGAGCCAATGATCAACAGCATGCGTGCACGACCCAGCGCGGGAATGTGGCGCAGGGTCCAGTAGATGATCAGGGCGCATTGCACCATCAGCACAATCGAGGCCGCGAGCATGCGTGGTTCGAGGGTGTCGATCAGGCTCACCATCAACACCAGCATCAACGCCGCCGGTGCGAACACCCGGGACCACGGCACCGGCAACTCGACAATCCGAAACAGGCTGGCGCCATAAAACGCCAGTGCCACGGCCAGTAGGGAGTTGGCGGCGCCGTAGGTAAACCACAACGGGGCATGCCCGTAGAAGGTATAGCCAACATAGGCCAGCGCATGGGCCAACAGGCCAAAGCCGATGGTCAGCAACCCGTCACGCCGGTTGAATTGCCCGACCAGGATCAGACAGAACGCCATGATCGTCGCGACCAAGGCAACACAGCCAAACAGCGTGGGGGTATGGGCGATCATGGCGTCTCACCGGGCGATGGCAGGCCGCGCGAAATAACTGCCTGTGCGCAATTGCAGACTGTAGACCCAAATCCCGAAGATCAGCGCATATTCCTTGAACATCGGCAGCGTCAGCAGGTGCACGATGGAGCCGCTGCCCACCTGGCTGAGGGAGAAGGTCACGCCGCAGGCCAAGGCCAGCACAAAGCACAGCGAGCAGCTCTTATGCCGAGTGAGCAGCATCACTCCGCCGACGAATATCAACAGCGCAACCACACAGATATTCAGGAACGCCACGAACGAAATATCCCCCTGGCGGGCTTGATCAAACCCTGTACCGACCACCCAGAGGCCTGCCTGGATCAAGACGATCAGGCAATAGAAGGCAATCATGAAGACGGGGGCAGGGCGGGTGTTGTACCAGGGTTGGGGTTGGGTGGCTTCCATGCGGGTGTTGCTCCTGAGGGGGAATTGTCGCGGAGTATAGGGAGGGCGCGCGAGTAATTCTATGGCCGCTCGCCCCAGATCAGCCCCTGGGCTGACCATGATGTTTAGAGAGGCGCTTTGGATTTTGATTTACTGGCCTTGGGCGCACCCAGCACTCGATTCAACTCCCCTGCGACGGCGATCAGTTGCTGCTCGAGCGCTTCCACTTCTGACTGACTAATTCCGTTATTGATGATCTGTAGGGTTTTAGCCCGTTTTTTTGAAGTAGGCACAAGGCTGTGTACATCCTGCGAAATCAACGCCTGTCGCAGCAGGTTATTGATCACGGTTTGATAGCCTGTGCCTGCGTATTCCGCGCGCTCACGTGCGGCTTGGATTACGGCATCGTCCAGCATGATCGTGATGCGTGTCTTGCCCTTGTTGCTGGCGACAGCGCCGCGCTTGCCGCTGCTGAAGTCGTATTCGTCTTTCATGGTTCAAGCCTCCAGGTATTGGCGCTGTTCATTTTTGGACGCAAGCCGGGCACTGATAATGCGAACGAAATTTGGATCTCGATAGGTGTAGGCCACTATCAATATGCGTCCCTTCGCGTCTGTTCCCATGGTCACCCAGCGTTCTTCATCGTGATCATGGTCTTGTATTGTCAGGGCTGTCTCGTCGTAAAACACCGGTTCTGCATCAGCCAGGCTAACGCCTTTGTGCTTGCGCTGATTGGCAATGTTCTTTGCTTCGTCGTATTGAATCCTGAATGTTTTCATTATGCATATTTTATATGTATAAAAAAGCGCTTGAATGAACCGTCAGTCAGGGGGGGCGGCAAGGTGGGATTTTGATGTGGCTGTGCCTTTTCCCATCAGATCGGAGGGGGACCAATCTTGATGGGGTTGCCAGCCTAGTTCTGCGCGTAATGGTTGACCCGTTACGTAGTGAAGTTCTGTTTTGGTTGTCAGATGAGATATCCCCCACCTAGATGGGGGGACTTTGCAGATAGGTTTGGCAGCCTCACACCTCCCGCTTCACCACCAACGTCAAAATGTCATAACTGGCCACCAATTCCCCCAATTGGTTAGTCACCTCCACATCCCAAGCCACCACCCCTTGCGGTATGCCTTGCGGGCTCGCCTTACCCTGGTCGATCTTGCGCTTGCAGGTCAGGCGCGCCTGGATGGTGTCGCCGATGCCCACTGGGTTGATGAAGCGTAGGGTGTCCAGGCCGTAGTTGGCCAGCACCGGGCCGGGGGCTGGGGGAGACGAACAGGCCGGCGGCGGCGGACAGTACGAAGTAGCCGTGGGCGATGCGCTTTCCGAACTGCGATTCCTTGGCGGCGATGTCGTCGAAGTGCATGTAGAAGTGGTCGCCCGACAGGCAGCCGAAGTTCACCAGGTCGGCCTCGGTGACGGTGCGGCGGTGGGTCAGCAGGGATTCGCCGATCTGCAGGTCCTGGAAGAAGCGGCGGAACGGATGCACTTCGGTTTCGATCACCTTGGCACCACGTACGTATTCACCGGTGACCGCAGCGAGCATGCTCGGCGAGCCTTGTACCGCGGCGCGTTGCAGGTAGTGTTTTACCGCGCGCAGGCCGCCGAGTTCTTCGCCGCCGCCAGCGCGGCCTGGACCGCCGTGCTTGAGTTGCGGCAGCGGCGAGCCGTGGCCGGTGGATTCGGCGGCGGATTCGCGGTCGAGTACCAGCAAACGGCCGTGCCAGGCGGCGGCCACCGGGATGGCTTTGGCGGCAATCTGCGGGTCTTTGGTGATCAGGCTCGCCACCAGGCTGCCTTTGCCGCGTGCGGCCAGGGCCAGGGCTTCGTCCAGGTCGTCGTAGGCCATCAGTGTGCTGACCGGGCCGAATGCCTCGATATCGTGCGCTCCGCCTTCGGCGTGTGGATCGCGCGATTGCAGCAGGGTCGGGGCAAAGAAGGCGCCCTGGCTGACGTTCTCACCGCGCGGCTCAAAACCATCGCGGGCGCCAAACAGCAGGTCGCTGCTGTGCAGCAGGGCTTCCAGGCGTTCAGCCACATCCTTCTGCTGGTCGTGGGAGGCCAGAGGCCCCATGCGCACGCCTTCCACTAATGGGTCGCCGACAACCACCTTGGCCAAGCGATCTCGCAGGCGGCTGGCGACTGCATCGATATGCTTGGCCGGCACGATGGCGCGGCGGATGGCGGTGCATTTTGCCCGGCCTTGACGGTCATTTCGCGGGCGACTTCCTTGATGAACAGCTCGAACTCTTCATCGTCCGGCGAAACGTCTGGCGCGAGGATCGCGCAGTTCAACGAGTCGGCTTCGGCGTTGAACGGTACCGAGTTGCGGATCAGGTTCGGGTTCACCCGCAGCTTGGCGGCGGTGTCGGCAGAGCCGGTGAAGGTCACCACGTCCTGGCCTTGCAGGCGGTCGAGCAGGTCGCCGGTGCTGCCGATGATCAGTTGCAGGCTGCCCGCCGGCAGAATCCCGGACTCGTCCATCAGGCGCACCACGGCTTCGGTCAGGTAGCTGGTGGCGCTGGCGGGTTTGACAATGCACGGCACGCCGGCCAGGAAGCTCGGCGCGAATTTTTCCAGCATGCCCCAGATCGGGAAGTTGAAGGCGTTGATGTGCACCGCCAGGCCGCCGCGTGGCACCAGGATATGCGTGCCGGCAAACGTGCCCTTCTTACCCAGCGGCAACGCCGGGCCTTCGTGGACGATGTTGCCCGAGGGCAACTCCCGCGAGCCCAGGCTGGCGTAAGTGAACAGGGTGCTGTTGCCGCCTTCGATGTCGATCCAGCTGTCGGCGCGGGTCGCGCCGCTGTGGTGTGAGAGTGCGTAGAGCTGCTCTTTGCGCTCGCTCAGGTACAGCGCCAAGGCCTTGAGGCGCTGCGCCCGTTGCTGGAAGTCCAGTGCCATCAGGCCGCTGACGCCCAGGCTGCGGCCGTGGGCGACGGCTTCGGCGAAGTCGGGGCGTTCTTCATGGGTGCGCGCCAGCTCGTGGCCGTCGATGGCGCTGCGTAGCACTTGGGCACCGTGTTGGCCGATCCAGCAGCCGGCGATAAAACTTTGCAGGGTAGGGGCGTGAGACATCACGGTTCCTCCAGGGTAGAAAAAAGGGATTAGTGTTTGCTGGCGCCCGCTGCGCCGATGCCGGTCATGGAGCGGATGAACTGCGCCAGGTAACGGCCACGTTCAAGGGCGGCACGGGGTGAGGTGTCGGTGACCGAAAACAGCCAGGCGCTGAAAAACGCCAGGCTCATGGAAAACAGCGCCGGGTTCGAATAGGGGAACAGCGCCTTGTCGTGATGCAGCACGTTGACCCACACCGCCGGGCTCAGCACCAGCAGCACAATTGCCGAGACCAGCCCGGCCAGGCTGCCGATCACGGCGCCACGGGTGGTCAGGCCCTTCCAGTACATCGAAAGGAACAGCACCGGGAAATTCACCGACGCGGCAATCGCCAGCACCAGGCCGGACAGGAACGCAATGTTCTGCGACTCGAACAGCAAGCCAAGGATGATCGCCAGTACCCCGATGCACAGCGTGGCGATGCGCGACACGCGGATCTCCTGCTGCTCGGTGGCCTGACCCTTGCGCATCACGCAGGCATACAGGTCATGGGACACCGCCGACGCGCCGGACAGCGCCAGCCCGGCCACTACCGCCAGGATCGTGGCAAACGCCACCGCCGAAATGAAGCCGAGGAACAGGTTGCCGCCCACCGCTTGGGCCAGGTGCACGGCGATCATGTTGCCGCCGCCGATGATCGCGCCGTTGGCGTCACGGAAGGTCGGGTCGGTGCCCACCATGACGATTGCGCCAAAGCCGACCACGATCAGCAGCAGGTAGAAGTAGCCGATGAAACCGGTGGCGTAGAACACGCTCTTACGCGCTTCCTTGGCGTCACTGACCGTGAAGAAACGCATCAGGATATGCGGCAGCCCGGCGGTGCCGAACATCATGCCCACCCCCAGGGAAATCGCATCGATTGGGTTGGACAGCAAGCCACCCGGCGCCATGATCGCGCTGCCCTTGGCATGCACGGCGGCGGCCCCGGCAAACATCGCCTCGGTGCTGAAACCGAAATGCTTGAGCACCATGAACGCCATGAAGGAGGTGCCGAACAGCAGCATCACCGCCTTGATGATCTGTACCCAAGTGGTCGCGAGCATGCCGCCAAACGTCACGTAGAACACCATCAGCACGCCCACCAGCATCACCGCGTACAGGTAGTCGATGCCGAACAGCAGCTCGATCAACTTGCCCGCGCCGACCATCTGCGCCACCAAATACATCAGCGCCACGGTCAGGGTGCCGAAGGCCGAGGTGAGGCGCACCGGGGTCTGTTCCAGGCGGTACGACACCACGTCGGCAAAGGTGTACTTGCCCAGGTTGCGCAGGCGCTCGGCAATCAGGAACAGGATGATCGGCCAGCCTGCCAATACGCCCAGGGCGTACAGCAAACCGTCATAACCATTGAGGAACATCATCGCCGAGATGCCCAGGAAGGACGCCGCCGAGATCATGTCGCCGGCAATCGCCAGGCCGTTCTGGAACCCGGTCATGCCGCCGCCGGCGGTGTAGAAGTCGCTCGCCGAGCGGGTGCGCAACGCCGCCCAGCGCGTCACGCCAAAGGTGAAAAGTACGAACACCAGGAACATGCCGATGGCGTTCCAGTTCAGCGGCCGCGCCACGTCATCGGCGGCGATGGCCAGGTCGGTGGCCAACGCAAGGGGCAACAGGAACCACGCAATCAGCCGGCTCATGCTGCGCACTCCTGCTTGAGTTTGTCGTTCAACGGGTCGATCACATGGTTGGCGCGGTGCACGTAAAAACCGGTCAGCGCGAACGCCAGCAACACAATCACCACACCCACCAGCATGCCCACCGTGGTCACGCCGCCGCTCAGGGACTGCCCGAGGGTGGCGGGGAGAACGCCACCAACAACACAAAGCCGAAATACACCACCAGCATGATCAGTGACAGCGACCAGTACAGCTTCTGTTTGCGCCGTACCAACTGGATAAAGTCGGGGTGCTGGCGGATGCGTTCGATATCGTCGGGGGTCATGGCGGTGTCGTCCTTTTATTGTTGTGTTGGGGTGTGGCTGCACGCGTCAGAGTTGGTCGAAGTCCAGTACCACCTTGTCGCTGATCGGGAAGGCCTGGCACGACAGCACGTAGCCGGCGGCCACTTCGTAGTCTTCCAGGGCGTGGTTGCTGTCCATCTCCACTTCGCCTTCGATGACCTTGCATTTGCAGGTCGAGCACACGCCGGCCTTGCACGAATACGGCAGCTCGGCGCCTTGGGCGTTGCCGGCGTCGAGGATGCTCTGGCTGTTGCGCGGCAGGTCGAAGGCCAAGGCGCGGCCATCGCTGATCACGGTGATCTGGCTGACGGCGGCGTCCAGTTCGCGGGCGGCCTCGCGGGCTTCACGTTTCTGCTGGCTACCGGCGGCGGCGAACAGTTCGAAGTGAATGCGTTCAGGCTGCATGCCTCGGGCCTTGAGGCTGTCGCGCACGGTTTCGGTCATTTCCTGCGGGCCGCAGATGAGGGCGGCGTCGAGGGTTTTTACGTCCAGCCAGCGGGAGAACAGTTGCTCGCATTTGTCGGCGTTGATGCGGCCGTTGTAGAGGTCCACATCCTGCTGTTCGCGGCTGAACAAAAGATCAGGTTCAGGCGCTGCAAATAGCGGTTTTTCAAATCTTCCAGCTGCTCGCGAAACAGCGCGCCGGAGCTGGAACGGTTGCCGTACAGCAGCGTCACGCGGCTGTGGGGCTCGGTTTGCAGGGTGGTCTTGATGATCGACAGGATCGGCGTAATACCGCTGCCGGCCGCCACGGCCAAATAGTTGCCGTGGCGTGCAGGGTCCAGTTCCACGTGAAAATGCCCGGCAGGCGGCATCACTTCCAGGCTGTGCCCGGCCTTGAGCTGCTCATTGGCAAACGCCGAAAAACGCCCTCCGGCCACGCGCTTGATGGCGATGCGCAGTTCGCCGTCATTCACGCCGGTGCAGATGGAATAGGAGCGGCGCACTTCTTCGCCGTCCAGTTGGGTGCGCATTACCAGGTGCTGGCCCTGGGTGAAGTGAAAACTGTCTTGCAGGTGCTGGGGGATCTCGAAGGCGATGGACACCGCGTCACGGGTTTCGCTGCGTACGTCCTTGATCACCAGGCTGTGAAATTTACTCATTGTTATTCTCCAACCGAGACGGCGCGGGGCCCCTCAGATGCGCGAAATAGTCAAACGGTTCCAGGCAGTCGCGGCAGCGGTACAGCGCCTTGCAGGCGGTGGAGCCGAACTCGCTGAGCACTTCGGTGTGCGTGCTTGCACACTGCGGGCACACCACCACCGGGCTTTCACCGAGCAGGCTGCGCTTGCTCGCGCTGCCCTGGGGCGGTGCGATGCCGTAGGCGCGCAGGCGCTCGCGGCCATCCTCGGTGATCCAGTCGGTGGACCAGGCCGGGGTCAACTTGCGCTCCAGGTGCGGTGCGCGAAAACCGGCGTGCTCCAGCGCATCGCGGATATCGCTCTCGATCACTTCGGTGGCCGGGCAGCCGGAATAGGTGGGCGTGACCACCACATGCAGGTGGCCGGCCTGCCAGTCAAGGTCGCGCACGATGCCCAGGTCAACCACGCTGACCACCGGCACTTCCGGGTCCATCACCAGGGCGAGGGTGGCCCAGGCGGCGGCCAGGTCGGTGGGCTGCGCGGGCCGGTCGCTGGCGATCACTTCACCAGGTCGCATCGGGGTACGCTCGCGGCAAAAACTGCATCTCGGCCAGCAGGATGCCCAGGTGCTCGGTGTGCAGGCCGCGCCGTGCATTCAGGTAGAAGTAGCTCGGTGCCGGTGGGACGGGCAGGGTGGCGCTGGCGAAGATTGCGCTCACGGTGTTCTGCCAAGCAGCGGCGACTTGCGCGGTGTCCGGGGTGATACCGGCTTCGCACAGGCGCTGCTCGCTGTCGTCGGCGCTGGTCAGTTCGACGGTAAAGCGCCACACCTCGGGGATCGCCGCGAGCATGCGCGCATGGCTTTCCTCGGTGCCGTCACCCAGGCGTTCCACCCATTCACCGGAGCGGCGCAGGTGGTAGGTGACTTCCTTGACTGCCTTGGCGGCGATCCCGGCGATGCGTTCGTCGCTGGACTGGCTCAGGCCCGCCAGCACCGGCAAGTGCCAGGCGTCGTACAGGAATTGCTTGAGAATGGTCACCGCGTAGTCGCCGTTGGGTTGTTCCACCAGCAGCAGGTTGCGGTAGGCGCGCTCATCGCGGCGGAAGGCCAGGTCGTCGGCATCGCGGCCATCGTCCAGCAGCTCGGCGGCGTACTCCAGCCAGTTGCGCGCCTGGCCTACCAGGTCGAGGCCGACGTTCATCAGCGCCAGTTCTTCTTCCAGCGCTGGTGCATGACCGCACCACTGGCACAGGCGCTGGCCTTGGATCAGGGCGCTGTCGCCCAGGCGCAGCAGGTATTCGATTAGATCGGTTTGAGTATTCATGGTCGACCTCACATGTGCCCGACTTCGGCCGGCAACTCGTAGAAGCTGGCGTGGCGGTAGACCTTGTCGTCAGACGGGTCGAACAGTGGGTCTTTTCATCCGGCGACGAAGCGGTGATCAAGGCCGAGGGCACCACCCACAGGCTTACGCCTTCGCTGCGACGGGTGTACAGCTCGCGGGCGTTCTCGATGGCCATGGTGGTGTCGGCGGCATGCACGCTGCCCACGTGTTTGTGGTTGAGGCCGTGCTTGCTGCGCACGAAGACTTCAAAAGGGTCCATTCAGACATAGCGGCAACTCCGGATCAGGCAGCGTTCTTATTGTGTTTTTTACGGGCATGGGCCACGGCGGCTTCGCGCACCCAGGCGCCGTCTTCGATGGCTTTGCGGCGGGTGGCCACGCGTTCCTGGTTGCACGGGCCGTTGCCCTTGAGCACTTCGTAGAACTCGTTCCACTGGATCTCGCCGAAGTCGTAGTGGCCGCGTTCGGCGTTCCACTTCAAGTCCGGGTCGGGGCAGGTGCAGCCCAGCAGTTCCAGTTGCGGGATGGTCTGGTCGATAAAGCGCTGGCGCAGTTCGTCGTTGCTCTGGCGCTTGATCTTCCAGGCCATGGACTGGGCGCTGTTGGGCGAGTGCTCGTCGCTGGGGCCGAACATCATCAGCGACGGCCACCACAGGCGGTTGATCGCGTCCTGCACCATGTCTTTTTGCGCCTGGGTGCCGTGACGCATCATGGTCAGCAGGATCTCGTAGCCCTGGCGCTGGTGGAAACTCTCTTCCTTGCAAATACGCACCATGGCGCGGGAGTAGGGGCCGTAGGAGGTGCGCTGCAGCACCACCTGGTTGACGATCGCGGCGCCATCTACCAGCCAGCCCACGGCGCCCATGTCGGCCCAGTTCAGGGTCGGGTAATTGAAAATGCTCGAATACTTGGCCTTGCCGCTGTGCAGCTTGGCAATTTCTTCATCGCGGTCGGCGCCCAGGGTTTCCATGGCGCTGTACAGGTACAGCCCGTGGCCGGCTTCGTCCTGGATCTTGGCCATCAGTTGCAGCTTGCGCTTGAGGGTCGGCGCGCGGGTCACCCAGTTGCCTTCGGGCAGCATGCCGACGATCTCGGAGTGGGCGTGCTGGGAGATCTGCCGGATCAGGGTTTGACGGTAGGCGTCGGGCATCCAGTTCTTGGCTTCGATCTTGATTTCGGCGTCGATCTTTTCCTGGAAGTGGCGCTCCTGCTCGGACATCTCCGACAGGTCCTTGATGCGCTTCACTCCGGTTTCTACAAGCTGTGCGTACATGGTGAGTCTCCCGCCGTGAATCTGTTTAAAGGCATGGAGAACTTTATAAGTGATACAGAAATATTTATCAAACACAAAATAACGTGTCATTAATGTTTTTGTATCACTTTGCGCTGGATGGCTTTTTCTGCGCGCAAAAAAGCCCGCCGAAGCGGGGCTGTAAGGTGCAGCAGTCATGCTTTAGGGCGGTTGTCGATCACGTGGCAGGCTTTGCCTTCGGAGCGCTTGATCGAGTGCATCGGCTGCAACACGATACGGGTGCTGATGCCAATGTAGGTCTTGATGTGACGGCTCAGTTCGCTGGCAATAGCCTTTTGCTGTTCGTCGCCCAGGTGCTGATGTTCGGCCTTGAGCTCCACATGCACGTCAACGCTGTCCAGGTTGCCATTGCGATACAGATGGATCTCGTAGCACTCGCACAGCTGTTTGACTTTGAGTACCTGTTCCTCGACCTGGGTGGGGAACACGTTAACCCCCGAATAATCAGCATGTCGTCGCTACGGCCGGTGATCTTGTCGATGCGCCGCATCGGCCGGGCAGTGCCAGGCAGCAGGCGCGTCAGGTCGCGGGTGCGGTAGCGGATCATCGGCAGCGCTTCTTTGCTCAAGGAGGTGAACACCAGTTCGCCCATCTGGCCGTCTGGCAGCACTTCACCGGTCACCGGGTCGATGATTTCCGGGTAGAAGTGATCTTCCCAAATGGTCGGACCGTCCTTGGTTTCGGCGCATTCCATGGCCACGCCTGGGCCCATGATTTCCGACAGGCCGTAGATGTCCAGGGCGGTGATGCCCAGACGGTTCTCAATGGCGCTGCGCAGCTCGCCGGTCCACGGCTCGGCGCCGAAGATGCCCAGGCGCAGCGCGAGTTTGTGCGGGTCCAGGCCCTGGCGCTCGATCTCGTCAGCGATGTTGAGCATGTAGGAGGGCGTGACCATGATGATGTCCGGCTGGAAATCCTTGATCAGTTGCACCTGCTTTTCGGTCTGCCCGCCCGACATCGGAATGACTGTGCAGCCCAGGCGTTCGGCGCCGTAGTGCGCGCCGAGGCCACCGGTGAACAGGCCGTAGCCATAGGAGATGTGCACCTTGTCGCCACGGCGGCCACCGGCGGCGCGAATCGAGCGCGCGACCACGTTGGCCCAGGTGTCGATGTCGTTCTGGGTGTAGCCGACCACCGTGGGTTTGCCGGTGGTGCCGCTGGACGCATGCAGGCGCACCACGTCGTGCATCGGCACGGCAAACATGCCGTACGGGTAGTTGTCGCGCAGGTCTGACTTGGTGGTGAACGGAAATTTGGCCAGGTCTTCCAGGCACTTGATGTCGCTGGGGTGCACGCCCAGCGCGTCGAAACGCTGACGGTACAGCGGCACGTTGGTGTAGGCGAGGTTGAGGCTCCAACGCAGGCGCTCCAGCTGATGCTGGCGCAGCTCGTCGATGCTGGCGGTTTCCAACGGGTCCAACACAGGTTCAAGCACGGTTTTGGCAATTGGCATGTTCATGATTTCACTCGAATTATTTTTGTGTTCCAGCCCGGTCAGCAGCCGGGCTTTGAGTGCATGCCCCAAGGATACCGCTCGGTTCCTCGGGAATTCGGATTATTTGGTCTTATAGGCGCTCGATGACCAGTGCGATGCCCTGGCCGACGCCGATGCACATGGTGCATAGCGCGTAACGGCCTTGGCGTTCCTCCAGCTCGTGCAGGGCAGTGGTCACCAGGCGTGCGCCGCTCATGCCCAGCGGATGGCCGAGGGCAATCGCACCGCCGTTGGGATTGACCCGTGCATCGGTGTCGCTCAGACCAAGTTCGCGCAGCACGGCCAGGCCTTGGGCGGCGAAGGCTTCGTTGAGCTCGATCACGTCCATGTCCGCCAGGCTCAGGTTCGCCAGTTCCAGCACCTTGCGCGTGGCTGGTACCGGGCCGATGCCCATAATGCGCGGCTCCACACCTGCCGTGGCCATTGCGACCACCCGGCCACGGGCTTTCAATCCATAGCGTTTGGCGGTTTCGGCATTGGCCAGCAGCAACGCGCAGGCGCCGTCGTTAACCCCGGACGCATTGCCGGCGGTAATGCTGCCACCTTCGCGAAACGGCGTGTCGAGCTTTTGCAATTGCTCAAGGGTGGTGTCGCCACGCGGGTGCTCGTCGTGCTCCACCACCTTGGCCGGGCCTTTGCGTTGGGGGATTTGCACCGCGACGATTTCCTTGGCCAGCCGTCCGCTGGCCTGGGCTGCGCCAGCGCGTTGCTGGCTGCGCAGGGCAAACGCATCCTGGTCGGCGCGAGAGATATTGAACTGTGCGGCGACGTTCTCGGCGGTCTCCGGCATGGAGTCGATGCCGTAGGTGGTCTTCATCAACGGATTGACGAAGCGCCAGCCGATGGTGGTGTCGTAGATCTCGGCCTGGCGCGAAAAAGCCTGCTCGGCCTTGCCCATCACCAACGGTGCGCGGGACATCGATTCCACGCCACCCACCAGCATCAGCCCGGCTTCGCCGCAGCGAATGGCGCGGGCGGCGGTGCCAATGGCATCCAGCCCCGACCCGCACAGGCGGTTAAGCGTGGTGCCCGGCACGCTCACCGGCAACCCTGCCAGCAGCGCCGACATGCGCGCCACGTTGCGGTTGTCTTCGCCGGCCTGGTTGGCGCAGCCGTAGATCACATCGTCCACCGTGCTCCAGTCTACGTTCGGGTAGCGACGCAGCAACTCACGCAGCGGCACCGCGCCGAGGTCGTCGGCCCGCACACTGCTCAGGGCGCCGGCATAGCGGCCTATGGGGGTACGCACCGCGTCGATGATCAGGGCGTCATTCATTCGGGGTCTCCTGCGCCAGCACCGGGCCGCGCACTTTGTAGGATTTGCCATGGAACAGGGCGATCAGTTCGCCTTGCTGGTTTTCGATACGCACGTCGTAGTTGCCGGTGCGGCCGGAACGGCTTTGCTCGATGCATTCGGCATTCAGGGTGTCGCCCAGGCGCGCCGGGGCGATGTAGTCGATGCTGCACCCCATCGCCACCGTGGCTTCGTTGTAGCTGTTGCAGGCCAGTGCAAAGGCCGAGTCAGCCAGGGCGAACAGGTAGCCGCCATGGCAAGTGCCGTGGCCCTGGAGCATGTCGGCGCGCACGCTCATGCCCACGCGGGCGGTGCCCGGTGCCGCCGAGAGCAGGCGCATGCCCATTCCTTGGCTGGCGCTGTCGCGTTCGAACATCGCTTGGGCGCAGGCACTGGCCAGGCGCATGGCGTCGTGGTTAGTCATGGAAACGGCTCCCTTCGGCTACGCGGCGGCGCAGCAGCAGTGAGGGCCGGTAGCGTGTTTCGCCATAACTGGCGTGCAGGTTTTCCAGCACGCGCAGGATGTGGCCGAGCCCGATGGTGTCGGCCCAAGCCAGTGGGCCGGCTGGGTAATTGACCCCGGCGCGCATCGCCAGGTCGATGTCGGCGGCCGAGGCCACGCCTTGCAGCAGAGCGTCGGCGCCTTCGTTGGCGAGCATCGCCACGGTGCGCAGGACGGCGAGGGCCGGGCTGTCGCTGAGCAGGCTTACGCTGAACCCGGCCTGTTGCAGCAGGGCCACGCCGTCTTCAAGCGCGTCCGGGTCAATGCCGGCGGCGCAACTGATGGCGAGGCGGCTCGCGGTGCCGTAGTCGAACGCCAGGTCCAGCAGGATCAGGTTGCGCAGGCCGTCTTCCTTTGCGCGTTGGCACGCCATACGCCCGTCGCTCAAGGCCAGCACCGCAGCGCCGACCCGCAGCAGGCCTTGGCCGTCGCGGCTGATGACTTCGATGGAGTGCTCGCGCAGGCGCGGGACCAGTGCGTTGGCGATGCCCAGGTCACCCTCGATCACACAGGTAGCGACGGTGCGTTCGCTGCTTGTCGTCCTGGCCTGAGCCCGCTCGGCACCGTCGGCATAGCTATAAAAGCCGTGACCGCTCTTGCGTCCCAGGCGTCCGGCGTCTACCAAGTCTTTCTGGATCAGCGAGGGCTGGAAACGGTTGTCGCCGTAGTAGGCGTCGAACACCGAACAGGTCACCGCATAGTTGACGTCATGGCCGATCAAGTCCGTCAGTTCGAAAGCGCCCATGGCAAAGCCGCCGGCATCGCGCATCAGTGCATCCAGGGTCGCGCAATCGGCAACGTTTTCCTGCAACAGGCGCAGGCTTTCGGCGTAGAACGGGCGGGCCACACGGTTGACGATAAACCCTGGCGTCGAACGGGCGTGCACCGGTTTTTTGCCCCAGGCTTTGGCAGTGGCGTACAGGCAGTCGGCCAGGGCCGGGTCGCTGGCCAGGCCGGTGACGATTTCCACCAGTGCCATGACCGGCGCCGGGTTGAAAAAGTGCAGCCCGAGCAAACGTTGTGGGCGTTCCAGTTGGGCGGCAATGCTGGTGATCGACAACGAAGAAGTATTGCTGGCCAGGATGCACTGCTCGTTGCAAATGCTTTCCAGCTGGCGGAAGAGGGCGCGTTTGACCTCCAGGTTCTCGACGATCGCTTCAATGATCAGCGCACAATCGGCCAGATCCTCGATGGATTCCACCGCCTGCAGGCGGGCGACTGTCACCCTGCGGGCGTCGGCCGACAGCTTGCCTTTTTCGACGCGCTTGCCCAGTTGCCGGTCGATCCCGTCGATAGCCTTGGCGGCGGCGCCTGGGCGTTTGTCCAGCAGCAACACGGGGTGGCCGGCCTGGGCTGCGACCTGGGCGATGCCGGCGCCCATGGCCCCGGCACCGATCACGGCGATGCGCGCTGTTGTGCTCAGTGCGGTCATGGTTCAGCGCCCCTTGAAGCTTGGCGTGCGTTTTTCCATGAAGGCGCTGACGCCTTCACGGTAATCCCTCGCTGCGCCCGGCCAGGCGTTGCAGGTCCTTCTCCAGCTCAAGTTGTTCGTCGAAAGTATTGCTCAGGCTGGCGTTGAGGCTGCGCTTGATCAGTGCCAGGCCGTAGGTCGGTTGGGTGGCCAGGTGGCGCGCCAGGGTCAGGGCTTCGTTGCGCAGTTCGGCGTCGTCCACGCAGCGGTAGATCAGGCCCCATTGTTCGGCCTGCTCGGCGCTCAGGCGGTTGCCCAGCAGAGCCAGCGCTTTGGCACGGGCCATGCCCACCAAGCGCGGCAAGGTCCAGGTGCCGCCGGAATCAGGGATCAGGCCGATCTTGCAGAAGGCCTGGATAAAGCTTGCCGAACGCGCCGCGAGCACCAGGTCGCAGGCCAGCGGAATGTTCGCGCCGGCCCCGGCTGCGACGCCATTGACCGCACAAATCACCGGCAGCGGCAGGTCGCGCAGTTGGCGGATCAGCGGGTTGTAGAACTGTTCGATGGACTCGCCCAGGTCCGGCGCGCTGCTGCCCGGCGCCACGTTGCGGTCGCCGAGGTCTTGGCCGGCACAGAAGCCGCGACCTTCGCCGGTCAGCAGCAACACGCGCACATCCGGATTCTCGCGGATTTGCTTGAGGGCTTCTTTGACTTCGCCGTGCATGTGCGCGTTGAAGCTGTTGAGTTGGTCTGGGCGATTGAGGCTGAGCAGGGCGACGCCGGCGTCGATGGAAAAGAGGATGTGTTCAAAGGCCATAGGCATGGCGGCTGCCCTCGGTGCACGCACGGCTTTAGTGCCGGCTCATTATTGGATCGGCCATAGGTGGCCGGTTTTGCCCGAGTATACCTATAATGCGATACACAAAATCAAGTATGAAATTGAATTAACGTGTCCTATTTGCGCTTTGTGATTTTCAGCGTGCTCATGTTAAAGGGCATTAATGCACTTATTTATGGGCGTAAATGGCGTTGTTCGAGGTTTTCAGGATCGTGCAGTGAAGTGATACGGTTTTTGTTCTTTGTCTGTGTTAAGTGATGTGATACAAAATAAGTCTGCTCGCGCATCGCTTTGCGCCAACAAGGAATTTTCTATGACGTGTTACAGCCTCAATGGCCTGACGCCGGTGGTTGACCCCACGGCCTATGTGCATCCGTCGGCCGTGTTGATTGGCGACGTGATCATCGGCCCGCATTGCTATGTCGGGCCGCTGGCAAGCCTGCGCGGCGACTTCGGCCGCATCGTGCTGGAGGAGGGCGCCAATATTCAGGACACCTGCGTGATGCACGGTTTCCCGGAGAGCGACACGGTGGTCGAGCGTAACGGCCATATCGGCCATGGCGCGGTGCTGCATGGCTGCCGCATTGGCGAAGACGTGCTGGTGGGCATGAATGCAGTGGTCATGGATGGCGCACGCATTGGTCCGCGCTCGTTTGTGTCTGCCACGGCGTTCGTCAAGGCCGGCTTCGAATGCGCCGAGCAATCCCTGGTGATGGGCACGCCGGCCAGCGTCAAGCGCCGCCTCAGCGATGAGGAAGTGAGCTGGAAGCAGACCGGCACCCGCGAGTACCAACAATTGGCCAAGCGTTGCCTAGAACAGATGCAAGAGTGCGCACCGCTGGAGGCCGTCGAGCCCGACCGGCCACGGGTCAGCGACAGCGGCCTACGGCCCAA
The DNA here is from genome assembly GCA_004000515.1 of Pseudomonas poae. Classification (GTDB taxonomy): domain Bacteria; phylum Pseudomonadota; class Gammaproteobacteria; order Pseudomonadales; family Pseudomonadaceae; genus Aquipseudomonas; species Aquipseudomonas cremoris. The sequence continues at coordinate 5,879,312 of CP034537.1, read as the reverse complement.
GGGCGCGACGCTGTGAGCGTCCATTGCATGCGCAGGATGGTCACAAGGCCCGCTCGCCGGGTATATTTCAGCCTTTTTTCCTGTCCGGTACGCCCATGTCGTCCCTAGCCCCATTGAATTCCCTGATCACGCGCTTTCAGGAGCAGACGCCGATTCGCGCCAGTTCGCTGATCATCACCCTCTATGGGGATGCCATCGAGCCCCATGGCGGCACTGTCTGGCTGGGTAGCCTGATCCAGTTGCTGGAGCCCATTGGGATCAATGAGCGGCTGATCCGCACCTCGATTTTCCGCCTGACCAAGGAAGGCTGGCTCACCGCCGAAAAAGTCGGGCGGCGCAGTTACTACAGCCTCACCGGCACTGGTCGGCGGCGTTTTGATAAAGCCTTCAAGCGTGTGTACAGCTCCACCGTGCCGGCCTGGGACGGTTCCTGGTGCCTGGTGATGCTCACGCAACTGGCCCAGGACAAGCGCAAACAAGTGCGTGAAGAACTGGAGTGGCAAGGTTTTGGTGCACTTTCGCCGGTACTGCTGGCTTGCCCGCGCAGTGACCGCGCCGACGTGAATGCCACCCTGCAGGACTTGGGCGCCCTGGAAGAAACCATCGTCTTCGAAACCACCGCCCAGGACGTACTGGCCTCCAAGGCCCTGCGTTTGCAGGTGCGTGAGAGTTGGAATATCGAGGAACTGGCGACCCATTACAGCGAGTTCATCCAGCTGTTCCGACCGCTCTGGCAAGCCCTGCGCGAGCAGGAAAACCTGTTGCCGTCCGACTGCTTCCTGGCACGGGTTCTGCTAGTGCATGAGTACCGCAAATTACTGCTGCGCGACCCGCAGTTGCCGGACGAGCTGTTGCCCGGCGACTGGGAAGGCCGTGCCGCACGACAGCTGTGCCGCAATATCTACCGTCTGATCTTCGCCAAGGCCGAAGAGTGGTTGAACAGCGCACTGGAAACCGCCGACGGGCCCTTGCCGGATGTCGGCGAGAGTTTTTATCGACGCTTTGGCGGGCTTAAATAACCCGCCATCAATCAAGCAAGATCGCTGTCCGTTTTAGCGTGGATCGACGTAGATAATAAAAATAAGCCTGCGTGAGGCCTCACATGACTTCTACTACTGCACACCGGCGTGATGGGTTCGACCAATGGATCCATCAGATCAACCAGATCTGTGGCGCCTTCAACGCACAAACCCTGGGCGATCAGTTTTCCGGGCGCATCCGCGAATACCACAGCGGTGCGCTCAAGCTCAGTTTTGTCGACGCTTGCCAGGCACGGCTGTACCGCACGCCACGGGAAGTCGCGGCGGGCGAGGGCGGTAAGTACTTCGCGGTGTTCCAGCTCGATGGCACCGCCTGCATGGCCCAGGGCGATAATCGGGTGGCGTTGTCCGCCGGCGATATCACCCTGATCGATGCATCGCAGCCCAGCGACTTCACCTACAGCGAGAGCTCCCGGCAGTTGTCGTTGATTCTGCCCTACCCGCTGGTGGAGCAGTCCCTGCGCTTCAACCCGGTTCGGTGCGGACACCGGATCGCCGCCACGTCACCCATCGCCACGTTGTCACACCATTTGATCCTGGACGCTACGCGCCAGGCCAGTCTGAGCCAGCAAGAAAGCGAAGCCACTTTGGATGCCGTGGTCAGCTTGCTGCGCCCGGCCATCACCAGAGCGAAGGTGCCGACGATCCGCATGAGCGGATCTTTCGCAAGACCCTTGGCTACATTGACGAGCATATTCGTTCGGAGGACTTGTGCCCTGAGTTGCTGGCACGGGAGGTGGGCGTGTCGATGCGCGGGCTGTACCGCATGTTCGCGCGCAAGGGGCTGGTGGTGGCGCGTTATATCAAGAATCGCCGGTTGGATTTGTGTGCCGAGTCACTGCGCCAATCGCGTGCTGAGCAGAAGCTGTCGGCGCTGGGGTATTCGTGGGGGTTTTCTGATTCGAGTTACTTTTCTACGGCGTTCAAGTCGCGGTTTGGCATTTCACCGGGTGAGTATCGCAAGCAATATGCCTGACACAAAAGCCCCTGTCGCGATGGCGACAGGGGCTTTTGCTGCTCGGGTTATTTAGGTGAATTGAGGTTCAGCGTCGGCGTCTCATCAAAGAAGTTCCACGGCTTGAGCAGCACGTGCACCCACTCGGTCGGCATGATCGGCCACTCTTCCGCACGGGCGATGTGGGTGGTGCCGGTGGTCAGCCACACCACGTCGTCGCTGTTCTCGATGGACTGGTCATCCTTGGTGAACTGGCCCAGGCCAGTGTCGCTCTGCGAGCGGTTCGGGTACTTGCCTTCCGGGTACTTTTCGTCCGGGTTGTAGCGCGTCACCCACAGCTGTTTATCCATGAAACTCAGGCGGTGGTACAGCCATTCGTCCTTGCCGAAATTCGCGCCCTTGGCCACCGGGTGCGTGCCACCGGCATACGGAATCAACTGGTAGGAAACCGGGTTGCCGACTTTGTTTTCCTTACCGAAGTTAGTCAGCAGGCGCACGGTGGACGGGTCGAATTTCTGCGCAGCCTGCTGCTCGGTGCTGACCACCCGCTGCTCGGTCTGCATGGTGCTGGTACGTGGCCCGCCACGGTCGTTGGGGGCGATCACCGGGTTCACTTCCACCAGTGAGTTGTTCTCGCCGTCGATGTCCATGTCCAGGCGGAAGTTGTAGATGTGCTGGTGGGTGGTGCCGACGATGTTGTGGTCCAGCAGTGTGCCGTAGCGCGTATCTTCCTTGGCGGTGGCTTCGTGCATGGTCTTGGTCTTGACGCCTTTGACTGCTTCGATCCCGGTGGCGCCGGCGTCGATGCCGATGGTGCCGTTCTGCTGGAAGACCCAGTCGAAGATGTAGTCGTAGTTGCCCACGGTGCTGATCCAGCGGATCACCAATTCACGCCGCTCGGCGCTGAGGTTGGGCTGGCCCATTTCCTGGTGTTTGTATTCCGGCCCGGCATAGCGCTCGAATACCGCGATGGCGTGGGGGATGGTGGTCGGTGCGCCGGTGTAGTCGGCGATGGTCGCATCCAGCAGCACGGCGTTTTCCGGGGCGTCTTTGCCACGTGCAATCGGCGAGGTGAGGGTGCCCATGCCGTAGTCGCCCGAGTCCAGGTAGGCCTTGAAGTACCAGCCGGCGTCTGGGTCGCCGTAGGGCACGATCATGCCGCCCAGGTTGCCTTCGTACATGATCTTGCGTTTCTTGCCCTTGTCGTCATAGGTGACGGTGGACAGGATCGGACCGACGCGCGAGTCCAGGCGCACATGGAAGTCCCAGTTCTGCCAGTGGATGCTGTTGCCGGTGATGGTGTAGTTCTTGCCTTCCGGCTCAATGATCTCCAGCGGCTTGAGCGCCACGCCCTTGCGTCCGCGACCGTCATAAGGGGTGGGCTTCAGTGGCACCGGGACCACGGCGCCGTCCTCGACCTTGATCAGTTTCTTTTGCTCAAGGTCGACCACGGCCACCAAGCCTTCAATCGGATGCGCCCAGTAGTTGCCGTCGCCAACATCGAGGTAACTGACGATTTTCAGCAGGCGCTTGTCCTGGGTCAGGCCATCCTTACCGTCGAAGTAGCCGACAGTCAGCGGCGTCGTCACCACCTTCTTGATATCGGTGATGCCACGCTTGGCCAACGCCTGGGCGTATTCGGCGCTGGTATCGATCACCGATTGCACGGTGGCGAAGTCGTCCAGCAGCACCATGCCGTGGGCGCCTTCAATCGGCTTCCACGACAGCAGGGTCTTGCTGTCCAGGTCGACCTGGCCTTCGATCACATGCTTGCCATCGAGCACCACAATATTCGCCTGGCGCGACTGTGTGGGTTTTTGCCCGCTGTAGATGAAGTTCCACACCTGGTCCTTGGGCGGCGTGTGCACCGAGACTTCGGTGAAACGGAAGCCCGGTTTGTAGTGCTCGGACTTTTTAATGATCTCGACAGCGCTGTTGATCTCATCCGCGCTCAGCGGGTTGAGCGGGCTGGGGCGGGTCTCGATGACAAAGGTCTTGTCCAGGCCGGACTGGAACACCTGGTTGATAAAGTCCTTGGACATGTAGGCCGTCTTGCCCTTGAACACCACCGGCACTGGCAACTCCATGCGCTTGCCGTTGAGCACGGCCACCTTGCTGTCAGGCTTGACCTTGACGTAGGCACCGTCCTTGGCAATCACGAACACGTTGGCGTAGTCGTCCCATTTGACCGAAGCGCCGAACGCTTCAAAAGTCGACTGCAACGGCACCATTTCGGCAGCGCCGCCATGGGCCTGCGCAGCGGACTGCAAGCCAGGCAGGCCGAAGGTGCCCAGGGCGATGGCCAGCGCGAGCCGGGCAAGGGGCGTTCTTTTGAGCAAAGCGGTGGGCGAGAGCATTTCTGAATTCCTTGAGATGAACCGAGGACAGTGTCAGGTAGCACTTTGCTACAGCGGATAGAGAGATGCTTTTGGATTCTCGCCAAAATCCTTGTGCTGCGTGCCTGAATGGATCATAGCGACTGGCAGGCGAGGTTTGTGAGAAGTAAACCGGCACCCACAGAAAAGCCGATTTCAAACCGCCAGGAGGCCGGACACGGTCAAAAAATGTGGGAGCGGGCTTGCTCGCGAAAGCGGTGGGTCAGCCACTATATTTATCGACTGACACGCCGCCTTCGCGAGCAAGCCCGCTCCCACATTTGGATCTCCATTTGTCAGATAGACAGCGGTCTGCCCTGGCTCTGGCTCTGGCTCTTGATTTGGCTTGTGATCTTGATCTTAGGCGCCCCGTTAAACCACGCTGGCCGAACGCAGGCTTGAATCCGTGGGTAACCCGGCAGGACGCCGGGTTAGCCGCCCGCGCCATGGATGGCGCGTGGCGGCAGCCCACGGATTCAAGCCGAGTGAGGGCACACCGAGCCTAGGCGAGGTGCCGAGTGGTGGGGCAAGAGCCCTTGGTTACTTTGGGGCTCTTTTCCAAAGTGACCCGCTGTAAGAGCGGAACCAATAGCAGTCATAACCCAAATAACGGATATGTACCCAGAGAGACTACCATCGCAGCATTGCGGCGCCCCGACAATCCAGCTCCCACACTAAATACGAAAACTCCCCACCAACTGCTTCAGCCGCTCGGCCTGCTCCTCCAGCTCCGTACACGCCACCAACGTCGCCTGCAGATTCTCCACCCCTGGCTGTTCAGCAGATTGATCTCGGTAATATCCACATTCAACGCCTCAACCACCGCCGTCTGCTCCTCCGTAGCCGCTGCCACCGACTGGTTCATATTGTCGATCTCCCCAATCCGCTGCGTCACGCTACCCAGCCGTTTCCCCGCCAGGTTCACCGTGCTCACACTGGCCTCACTGTGCTGCTGGCTCTCGGTCATGGTGATCACCGAATCCCGCACCCCCACTTGCAGGCTTTCGATCATCTGCTGAATCTCCTGGGTCGACTCCTGCGTACGGTGGGCCAAGCTGCGCACTTCGTCGGCGACCACCGCAAAGCCACGTCCGGCTTCACCCGCGCGGGCGGCTTCGATGGCGGCGTTGAGGGCCAGCAGGTTGGTCTGCTGGGAGATGCTCTTGATCACCTCGAGGATCTGCCCGATGTTCACCGTCTTGTCATTCAGCACCTCAATGTTGGCGCACGACGCGCTGATCTTGCCGGACAGTTCATTGATCAACTGGATCGTGCGCTCCACCACCTCGTGACCGTCGTTGGCCTGTTGCCGTGCGGCAGAGGCCTGCTGCGAAGCAACGGCCGCATTGCTGGCGATTTCCTGAGCGGCAGCGCCCAGTTGGTTGATGGCAGCGGCCACACTGTTGGTGCGCAGGGCCTGTTCGTCCGAGTTGCGCAGCGAGGAGTTGGACGCCAGCAGCACACGCTTGGCCCCTTCATTCACGCCGAGTGCCGCCAAGGACACTTCGCGGATCGACTGGTGAATCCGCTCCACAAAACGGTTGAACGCCGTCGCCAGTTGGCCCAGTTCATCGCATGACTGCACCTGCAGGCGGCGAGTCAGGTCGCCTTCGCCCAGGGAGATGTCTTCCATGACGCGGGTGAGCACGTGCAACGGTCGGGTGATGCGAAACGCGGTGTACCCGATCAGCAGCAGGCCGAGCAGCGCCGAACCGCCCCCAGCAGCAGTTCCAGTAGTTTGCTGTGGGCGCTTTGCGCATCCAATTCGTGTTGCAAGGCGGTAACCGGTGCCAGCAGCACCGCCTGGGGCACGCTAACCACCACGCTCCAAGGCGCCACGTTAGCAATCGGTGGCAAGGGCTCAACGACTTTGACCTGCTGCGGGTCGACACTGTCGGCGTGGGCGGGCGTACCCAGGCGGCTGATGTCCTGGCTGTTGGCAGCTGTCACCCCAAGTGGACTGACGATGTTGATCTGGCCCTGGCCGTCGAACAGTTGCCGTGCACTGGCTTCACTGTTGCGTTGCAGGTCGGCGAGGTTGATATCCAGGCCGACCACGGCGATGACCTTGCCGTTTTCCAGCAAAGGGAAGGCGACGCTGGTGACCAGCTTGCGGCTGCCGGAGGACTCATCGAAATACGGCTCCAGCACGCAGGCTTGGCGACTGTCGCGGGCGCAGGTGTAGAAGGCGTTGTAGGGCGCGCCGCTGGGGCCGGGTGCGGTGTTGGCGAGCAGGGCCTCGTCGCCGATGACGGCTTGCAGGTCGCCGGGTTGGCTTTGCACCCAATAGAGGTTAAAACGCCCGCGTTCGTTGCTGCCCAGTGCCGGCTGGTTGGCAAAGTCCTTGTCGGCACCGTCCAGCGCATCGGGCTCAAAGATGACGAAAAGCCCGAGCAGGTCGGGCTTATCGATCAGGGCTTGGTGAATCTGGTGAGTCAGTTCTGCGCGCAGTTGTTGGCGGGTCAGGCTGCCCTTGGCGTGCAGTTGGCGCAGGTAGAGCAGGTAACGCGACAGGCCTTGGCCATATTCGTGGGTTTGCGTGAAGGTGCGCTGCACCTGCATCGCCTGCAATTTGCCCAGGGCCTGCATATGTTCCTTGGCCGCATTGGCCAGCATCGCGGTGCTGGCCTGGTCCACTTGCTTGCGGCTTTGATGGGTCTGGTAGAGCGAGAGCCCCATCAGCAAGCCCACCACCAACAGCAGGCAGAGGCCGGCAAGCAGGGTGATCTTGCTCTGGATCGTCAGGGGTTTTAAGGGCATGGAAAGAGCCTTGTCTCAGCGGTGCAATGGCCTGCGCCACCGCACCGACCGGGGTTAGAAAGTGGTGGCGAAGACCAGTTGGCTGTAGACGTTCTTGTCGTTGTTGCCCAGTTGGGTGCCGCCGTGTTCGGCGCTCTTGTCCGGTTGGTAAAGACCAATCAGCGGCATCACCGTGAGGTGCGCGTTGACCCGCCATTCGGCGAACAGGTCGATCTCGTGGCCATCGGTATTGCCCAGGCCACGGTCGATCGTGTCGAAGTCAAACAGCACCGCGCCAATGCTGACGCTCTCCAGCGGCGAGGCTTTGAGGGTGACCGATTGAATGCGCGAGTTGGTGTTGAAGGGGCCTGCATAGTTGCCGGCCACTTCGCCCTGGAACCAGGTGCCATAGCCACGGTTGAGGCCGTAGAACAACGGGTCAAAACCTTTCGAGAAGCGGCTGTAGCGGTAGTTGGCACTCGGCGCCCAGGCGATGTCGGCGAAGGTCCAGCCGGCTTCCAGGTACCAGGCGTTTTCGCTGGCGGCGTGGGGTTTGTCCTGCTTGGCGTATTCACCGGACAGGAACAGGTTGGTCACCCCGGCATTGCCTTGGGCACGCAGGCTGTAGGTCTTCATGCCATCGCGTTCCAGCTGGGTGGGGAGGCGTATTGCTTGTCCACGTCGGTGGTGTCGATGTAGGTGAAGCCCACGGTGCCTTCGGCGGCGACGTGTTCCAGGGTGCCGATGACCATCTCGGTCTTGGCCTGGGCGCGGTTGTCGGACTTGAGCCACATCAGGTCGCTGCGCCAGCCTTGCTTGCCGCCCAGGCGCAACACGGCGGTCTCGTCGAAGGCCTTGCGCGCCGCCAGGTAGTAGGCGCCGCCGCGATTGTAGTCGCCCTCGCCGATGCCTTTGCCCATGTTCAGGGCGTCGCCGTTGATCAGGAAACCGTCGCCGACCACGATGTTCTGGCGGCCGAAGGACAGGTCCACGCCATCGTCGCCCAAGGCTTCGAACAACGTGCCGGAGCGCCAGCCAAGGTAGGCGTCTTCGAACTTGGTGGTGCGTTCCGAGCCGTCGCTGAAGCCGGCGGCATCGCCATCACCCCAGGTGCCCGAGCTCAGCAGGTTGGCTGCGCCATAGGCGGTGCCCGCGCCGGCCAAGTCCTTGTCGAAGCTCAGGCCGTATTTGATGTAGCCCTCGCGCCATGAGGACGAGCCCGGGTTCAGGCGCCCTGACGGGACATAGCGCTCCTGACTGTGGAATGCGCCGAATACCGCTTCCAGCGTGGCGTTCAGATGGCTGTCGGCATCGCTGTAGAGTTCGTACGCCTGGGCGTGGCCAGCACCGACCAACAGGGCGAGGGTCGACACACAAAGCTTGGGGGACTTGAGCATGGGGAGGCATCCGTTCTTGTTCTTGAACGCAGGGTTGCGCTCCTTTTCGATACTACGGCGCGGAACTTTTGCTGCCTTGTGTGTGGTTGCCAAAGCCTTGACTGTGCTTGCCAGAGGGGGCGATTTGGCAGCCTGGCCAAAGCATCTGGCACGCAGGGAAAACCCGCAGGCAGAGGGTGCGCCGACAATCGCGTCAACCCCTGCAGAACTACTCCTGCTGAATCATTCGAACAAAAGGTGAACCATGAGCAACGTTGAAATCCTGCCCCAGGTGGCTGCCTTCCTTGACCGCCGCCACGGCTGCTTTATCGACGGCCATTGGGTGTTCGCCGAAGGCCAGCACATCGCTGTGCTCAACCCGGCCACCGGGCAAACCCTGTGCGAAACCCTGGACGCTCCGCTGGAGCTGGTAGAACGCGCGGTGCAGTCGTCCCATGCCGCGTTCAAGGCGGGCGTGTGGTCTGGGCTGCGCCCGGCCGACCGCGAACGCATCCTGCTGAACTTCACGCGCCTGGTAGAAGAGCACGCCGAAGAACTGGCCCAGCTCGAAACCCTGAGCCAGGGCAAGTCGATCAACATGGCACGGGCCCTTGACCTGAACGCCACCGTGGAATTCATGCGCTACATGTCGGGCTGGGCTACCAAGATCGAAGGGCAGACCTTCGACGTGTCGATTCCGCTGCCGCCCGGCGCTAAATTCACCGCTTTCACCAAGCGCGAGCCCGTGGGCGTTGTAGTCGGTATCGTGCCGTGGAACTTCCCGCTGATGATCGCCGCCTGGAAGTTGATGCCCGCCCTGGCCACCGGCTGCACCGTGATCATCAAACCGGCGATGGAAACCCCACTGACCGCCATGCGCCTGGCCGAGCTGGCCATTGAAGCCGGCATCCCGGCCGGTGTGTTCAACGTGGTCACCGGTGGCGGCGCCTCGGTGGGCGGCGTGCTGACCACCCACCCGCTGGTGAGCAAAGTCTCGTTCACCGGCTCCACCGCCGTGGGCAAAAGCGTCGGTGTGGCGTGCATGCAGAACATGACCCGCTTCGCCCTGGAACTGGGTGGCAAGAACCCGATGATCGTGCTTGCCGATGCCGACATCGACAAAGCCATCCAGGGCGCAATCCTCGGCGGCCTGCTGAACAACGGCCAGGTGTGCGCGGCGGCGTCGCGCTTCTACGTGCATCGCTCGATCCACGACGCCTTCGTCAAAGGCCTCGCGGCAGCGGTGTCGGCCATGCCGATTGGCGCCGGCATGGACGGCGACGCAGTGATCAACCCGCTGGTGTCACGCAAACAGCAACAGGGCGTGCTCAAACACATCGAACAGGCCCGCCTGGAAGGTGCGCGGGTAGTCTGCGGTGGCGAGTTGCTCGACGGCGAGGGCTTCTACGTGCAACCGACGATCCTGGCCGATGTGGACCACAGCATGGCCGTGGCCCGCGAAGAAGTCTTCGGCCCGGTACTGGCGGTGCTGCCGTTCGACGACGAAGACGCAGTGATCGCCCAAGCCAACGACAACCCCTACGGCCTGGCCGCCAGCCTGTGGACCAACGACCTGACCAAGGCCCTGAACCTGGTACCGCGCATCGAAGCCGGCACCGTGTGGATCAACGCCCACGTACTGCTCGACCCGGCGATGCCGTTTGGCGGGGTCAAGCAGTCTGGGATGGGGCGTGAGTTTGGGCGGGCGGTGATTGAGGCGTATACCGAGTTGAAGTCGGTGTGTATCGCGCACTGAGGCCTGCTTATTCCACCTTCCGACCCTGTTCGCCCTTGGCCAGAATCGCCGTGTACTCCCCGGGTCCACGTCGTTGAGGTAGTAATTGCCCACATGGTGCAGCCGCCAGCGGATCGGGTCGTGGGTGGTGTGCACCCGTGCATTGCGCCAGAACCGGTCCAGGTTCCACTTGCTCAAGGCGGAGCTGGCGCCCAGCAGTGAGAACATCTCGCTGGAGATCTTCAGCGACGCACTGTCGGAATGGGCGCGCACGGTTGCCACGGCGAGGATCAGCTCGCTTTGCAACGTTGTGTCGTTCTCGTCCAGCAGGTGTTGGTCGAACAGCTTTGCGGCATCGCGCAGCAAAGATTCGGCGGCACGCAGGGCCACGGCGAATTCGCCGATCTGGCGGATGATGTGGGGCTCTTCGTAGGCGTGGTCAACCCCGCTTTCGACCCAGGGCCGCGCGTGCTGGCGCAGGTAGTTGACCCCCGCCTGCAAGGCGCCGGCCGCGATGCCGGTGTCGATGGCGGCATGCAGGATTTGCGGGAAGGTCAGGCCCGTGCGTTTCATCGGGCCTTCGCGCAGCAACACGAAATCCGGGTCGAGGATCACCTCTTCAAAACGCACCGTGCCACTCACTGAGTGCTGCTGGCCGAAGGCGCGCCAGTCATCCACCAGGGTCAGGCCGGGGGTGTCGCGGTGCAGCCAGATGCCCGCGCCGCCGCTCTCGGAGGCGGCCGCCAGCCAGATCCAGTCGGCCAGGTAGGCGCCGGTTGAATAGAACTTGCTGCCATTGAGCACCAGTTGCCCATCCGCGCGGCGCTCCACGCGGGTCTTCAAGGCGAATTTGTTTTTCCCACCGACTTCGGCCAAGGCGTTGGCCAGGCGTTTGCCGGCCAGTACATCGCTGACGATGCGCTGGCGTGCCGTCTCGCAGTAATCCTCCAGGATGCCGCGCAGCATCACGTAGTGAATCTGCAGCAGTTGGCCCACGCCACCGTCGGCCGTCGAAATAATGCGCACCACCTCGACCTGGGTTTGCACCGACGCTCCCAGGCCTCCCAATGCAGTGGGGACGCCAATGGCGGTCAGTCCGTAGTCGGACAGCCATTGGGCCTGGCGGCGGGGCAACTGCTCGTTGTTGGCTGGGTCGTTGGCCAGCTCGGCGATGCGCAGGGCCGCGGCGCGGGCGGCTTCCAGGGCCTGGCGTTCGGTACGCAGGGGCAGGGCAGGGGCAATGTCGCTCATGAATGAAAGTCTCGTTTTGGCAGATGGAAAAAGCATCACAGGAGCGCTGAGCAAGTTCTGCGCCAGCCCGTAAGGCCCATTTACACGGCCCCTGAGGCCTGGGGTTGTGGCAGCGGCAGCACTGGCTGCTGGTGGCCTGCTGCGCTGGCAGCAGTCGGGTGTATTTAAAACTGGCCACTGATACAAACTCTATTTAAATCAGTGTGTTGAGAGGTTGGCATGGTCGTTGCGATGGGCTGCCCATCCACCCGCTAGCGGGTCTTTCATTCGTGCTGATCGGAGTTCCCATGCCCAACGCTGCTGCCTTGCCTTCTTCCACTCTGGACACGCTGTGGTTCACTCGCTGCCCGGTGCCCACTGCGTCCGGTATCGCCTTCAAGCTCGGTTGGTTGGGGAGGAGTTCGCTGGCGACGGCATCCGCGTTGCCACCTTGCAGGATGCCCAGCAACTGGGTCGTCACCACTACGATCACGAACTGCCTGGGCTGTTTCGCGAGGGCGGTAACGTACCGGCCCTGGCCGCCAGGGGCGCAGGCACACCGACGCGCTTGATCGGTCTGACCTGGATCGAGGAATGGCAAACCATTCTGGTACGCCCCGACTCGGGCATTCGCTCGCCCGCAGACTTGCGCGGCAAGCGCCTGGCGTTGCCAGCGTGGGACGCGGGAGACCGTCCCGGCAGCATCGCCCGGGCCATGAGCCTGTCTGGCTATAAGGGCGCATTGTCGCTGGCGGGCCTGGATTTCAGTGATGTCGACCTGGTGGAAGTGGCCCTGCACCCGCGTGATGACAGCCTGCCGCCCCAGGAAGGTTTGCAGCGCTTGTGGTCGGGCCTCGACTATCTGGTGCGCGGTGAGGTAGACGCGGTCTACGTCAAGGGCGCCTCCGCCGCAGACGCCGCCCAGCGCTTGGGGTTGGTGGTGGGCATCGACCTGGACCAGATCGCCACGCCGCGCCAACGCATCAACAATGGCACGCCGCGCCCGATCACCATCCACCAGAATTTGTTGGACGAGCACTACGACGTGGTGGTGCGTTTCCTCGCACAAACCCTGCGTGCCGCCGACTGGGCCAGCCAGAACCTCGACGCATTGCGCGGCATCCTGGCGGAAGAAACCCGTGCGGCCAGTGCCGGTGTCGAGGCGGCCTACCGTGGCGATTTCCATACTTCGCTGCACCCGGACCTGTCGGCGGAGCGCCTGGAATACCTGGCGCTGCAAAGAACTTCCTTTATCGCCACGGCTTCCTCGAACACGATTTTGACCTTGCCCAGTGGGTTGCTCCCCAGCCGTTGCAAGACGCCCGCGCACTGCTCAACCGTACCCAAGGACAATAAGCCCATGCCCGCACACTTTCGTTTCAGCCACTTGGCCTGGGCCGTTGCCGGCGCACTGGCCCTGCACGGCCAGGCTGCCACTGCTGATGAGCCGGTGGCAGCAGGCAGTGATGCCTTGCCCACGGTGACGGTCACCGCGCAAAAGCGTGAAGAATCCCTGCAAGACGTGCCGTCCGCCATCTCGGTGGTCGGCGCCAAGGATATTGAGAGCAACGGCGGTGGTTTCAGCGCGGGCAAAGCCTTGCGCAACGTACCCAACGCCATCGCGCCGGAGTTCGCCGGGCACCAGCGACCACGTTGGTACATTCGCGGCATGGGCTCTGGCGACATGGCCTCAACCACGGTGTACCCAGTGGGTATCTACACCGACGACGTGTACATCGACCCGCATGTGGCCACCGGTTTTCCGCTGTATGACATGGAGCGCGTCGAAGTGCTGCGCGGGCCCCAGGGCACCCTGTGGGGCAAGAACACCACCGGCGGCGCGATCAACTTTGTCTCGCGCAAACCGACCTTCGAAGACCCGTCGGGCTACTTCAAGGCCGATGCCGGCAACTACAATTCCAAACTGTACGAAGGCGCCTATGGCGGTACCTTGCTCAAGGACAAACTGGCCGGGCGTGTCTCGTTCATCGACCAGAGCAGCGACGGGCAGTTGAAGAACCAGGTTGACGGCCACACCGTCGGCGATATCCATGACCAGGCCCTGCGCCTGCAACTGTTGGCGCAGATCAACGATGACCTGCAAGCCACCCTGCAACTGCACGCCCGTGACTACAAAGGCCAGGGTATCGCGACCCGCGCCTGGGGCGCTGGTGCGGATGGCTCGACGCTGTTCGGTCCGGCGCCCAAGCCCAATACCGGCCACGCGGCGTTTACCGGCAAGGGGGATGACCGTATCCAGCACAACGGCGTGCAATTGGCGTTGAAGTGGAACCTGGGCGACCTGCAATTGGATTCGATCACCGCCTTCGACGATATCCAGGAAAAAGCCCAAGGCCCGAACATGAGCATCTACGAGTTCGGCCGTTCCTATTCCGACGACCACTGGAAACAGGCGTCCCAGGAACTGCGCCTGTCGTCGGCCAAGAACCAGCCGGTGAGCTGGATCATCGGCACCCATCTGTTCCATGAACACCTGGACAGTAGCTCCAGCAGCGCATTGCTGCCGGAAGACTACAACCAGGCGTTTGGCGTCGCTGATTACGGCAAGACCTCTATCGACCAGACCACTGACAGCTTTGCAATCTTTGGCAGCACCACCTGGCAGGTCACTGAACCGTTGAGCATCACCACTGGCCTGCGATGGACCCGTGAAACCAAGGACATCGACCTGCAACGCGTGGCCGCCCCGACAGTGCCGATGTGTCGTTCGGCAGTGCGGACAAATGGTGGAAGCACTACACCGGGCCGCTGGTGACCACGGTGGTCCAGGATGACAAACGTACCTGGAACAAGCTCACGTACGACATCACGCCCGAGTACCAGCTCAACGACAACGCCCGTGTGTATTTCCGTTATGCCAAGGGCTTTCGCTCCGGCGGTTTCAGCGGCGGCGCGCTGGTGCAGGCCGAAGCGTCGGTGGTGGCGCCGGAAAACGTCGATGCCTATGAATTGGGAATCAAGAGCGAGTGGTTCGATGAGCGCCTGACCGCCAACGCCAACGTCTTCTACTACGACTACTCGGACATCCAGGTCAACGCCGTGTCGGTGCGCGACGGCCAAGTGGTGTCGCTGCTCACCAACAGCGGCAAAGGCGTGATTCGTGGCGCCGAGTTCGAACTTGAAGCGCTGCCGTTCACCAACCTGCACCTGAACGCCTCGGCGGGCTTGCTGCATACCGAATTGCAGGATTTTGAATCCGGTGGTGTCGACTATTCGGGTAACCGCATCGCCCGCTCGCCGTCACGCACCCTGGCGGTGGTGCCAGCTACCGTGTGCCGCTGGACAACGGTGACTCGCTCAACTTCGGCAGCGACTGGCGCTACCAGAGCCGCATCTTTTCCTGCCCACGGCCCAGGAAGACCACAGCGTTTCCCAAGGCGGCTACACCCTGGGCAGTGCCAGCGCCACCTATCACTTTGGCGGGCGCCTGGACCTGGACCTGACCGCCTACGTCAACAACCTCACCGACAAACAATACAAGACCGACAGCGTGCCCTTGCCCTTCGATGTGGCCTGGGACGCGCGGGGCGACCGGCGCACCTTTGGTGTCAGCGCGCTGACCCGTTTCTAAAGGCCATGCCCTTGCGTGCATCCCTGACCTTTTATTGGAGCCACACAGCATGACGATCAAACTCTTGTGGTACCTCACCACCCCCGATGGTCCGTACCCTGGGAAGAAGCCGGGCGTTGGGTGACCGGCTTTGAACAGCTCAAGCAGATCGCCGTGGTTGCCGACCGCCTCGGCTACTACGGCTCGCTGCTGGGCACCAGCCCTAACGCCAACCTGGTGACCGCCGCCGCGCTGATCGACGCCACCAAACGCCTGCGTTTCCTGATAGCGCAATACCCCGGTGAGTTGTCGCCCGCGGTATTGGCCAAGTGGGCGTTGAGCTTCGATCAGTATTCTGGTGGGCGCCTATTGCTCAACCTGGTCAATGGCGATGACAGCGGCCTGGCGGCATTGGGCGTGCATTTTCCCCATGACGAGCGCTACGACTTCAGCCGCGAATACTGGCGTGCCTTTCGTAGCGTGTACGCCGGTGAGACCCAAGGCTTTGAAGGCAAATACATCAACCTGGCACCACGTGATCCGGCAGACGCCCACCACCCGCTGGGTGGTTGGCTGGCGCCCACGCAATCCACGCCCATCGAGTTCTGGGGCGCGGGCACGTCCGAGGCGGGCGTGGCCCATTCGGCCGACTTGTTGGACGTGTACCTGAGCTTTGCCGATACGCCGCCACGGCTGGGGGACAAGTTCCGTCGCGTCGGTGCCGAGGCCGCCAAGCGGGGGCGTACCCTGCGTTTCGGTACGCGTTTGCAGATCATCGTACGCGAGACGGAAGAAGAGGCCTGGGCCCACGCCGAGTTGTTGTTGCAGCGCACTTCATTGCAAACCGCCCTCGACAGCGTGGCGGGGCAATTGCCTCCTGGCGCCGCCTTGGACAGCTACGTCAGTGACGATCCCCGGGTGCAACGCAACCTGCATACCCTGCGCGAAGGGCGCCTGCCCACGGCGCGGGAGTTGGAGATTTACCCCAACGTGTGGGTCGGGCCGAGCTTGTTCGGTTTCGACATTCTGCGCCCGGCGGCCGGTACCTATCTGGTAGGCAGTGCCACCCAGCTCGCCGAGCGTTTGCGCGAGTACCAGGCGCAAGGCGTGTCGGCGTTCATCCTGTCGGGCTACCCGCTGATCGATGAAGCGCAGCGCGTGGCTGACCTGCTGTTCCCGTTGCTGGACCTGGATCACGGTTTCGAGATCCCGTTATTGTCGGCGAGGTGAGCCCCATGCTGTCTTTTCCCTGGCGCGCCTTGGCCGCCAATCGAGAAGTGCGCCAGGGTGCGGGCTTGAGCCTGCTGGTGATCGGCCTGGCGCTGGCCGGGCCGTGGCTGGCACCGCACGGCGCCAGTGAGTTGCTCGGGCCGGTGTACGGCGCGCCCACGGCCAGTGCGCCGCTGGGTTACGACTACCTCGGGCATGACGTGCTGTCGCGGGTGCTGGTGGGCGGTTGGAGCGTGGTATGGATGTCGTTGGCCGCTGCGCTGCTGGCGTTGCTGGTGGGCGCCGCGCTGGGACTGCTGGCGGGGTTTTCCCGTGGTCCGCTGGACCGGCTGATTCGCTGGAGCGCCGATGTGTCCCTGGCGTTCCCCGAGTTGATCCTGGTGCTGCTGGTGGTCTCGCTGTTGGGGCGTGAGCCATTGTTGATCGTGCTGACAGTGGCCTTTGCCTTCCTGCCCGGCATGATCCGCCAGACCCGCGCCAGCACCCAGGCGGTGGTCGAACAGGAGTTCATCGAGGTGCTGCGTGCCATGGGGCTGCCGCGTCGGCACCTGTTGTTGCGCGAAGTGCTGCCGAACATCCTCACGCCCATGCTCGTGCACTTTGGCAGCATGTTGACCTGGGCCATCGGCATCTTGTCGGGGCTGAGTTTTCTCGGCTACGGCGTGGCGCCACCGGCGGCGGACTGGGGCCTGATGATCAGCGAAAACCAGGGCGGACTCATCCTGCAACCCTGGGCCGTGCTGGTGCCTGCGTTGCTGATCGGTGTGTTCGCCTATGCCAGCAACATGCTCGCCGAAGGCATCGGCCGCGTGCGCGCCGGCGTGTTGGAGCTCGCGCCATGAAGCCGTTGCGCGTTGAACAGCTGCGGGTGCAATTGGACACTGGCAAAGACGTGATTGCCGACATCCATTTCGAACTGGGTGCGGGGGAAATCCTCGGATTGGTGGGGAGTCCGGTTCGGGCAAAACCACCTTGGCCACCGCATTGCTGGGCCATGTGCGCAAGGGCGCGCAGTTGACGGGCGGGCGAGTGATCGTCGCCGGCAGCGACCTGTTGACTCTCAAGGGTGAAGCGCTGCGCCAGGCCCGTGGCGGGTTGATCGCCTACATCCCCCAGGACCCGGCGATGGCCCTTAACCCGGCATTGCGTATTCTGAGGCAGTTGCACGAAACCCTGGCGGCCCATGCGCCGCAATTGTCCCGTGCGGCGCGCCAACAACGCCTGAGGGAAACCCTGGAGCAGGTGGGCTTGCCGGATGACCAGGGGTTTCTCAAACGCTTTGCCCATCAGTTGTCCGGTGGCCAGCAGCAGCGTGTATTGCTGGCCTTGGCGTTTCTGTTGCGCCCGCAAGTGGTGGTGTTGGACGAGCCGACCACGGCGCTGGATGTGGCCACCCAAGCGCGCTTCCTGGCCTCCTTGCGCCAGCTGTGTAAAACCCAGGGGTGGCGGCGGTGTACGTGTCCCATGACCTGGGGTGGTCAAGTCCCTGGCCGACCGGGTGATGGTGCTGTACGCCGGGCGGGTAGTGGAATGTGCCGAGACGGCGCAATTGTTCAGCCAACCCTCGCATCCTTATAGCCAGCGGCTGGTAGCGGCGGCCACATTGGCGGCGCGACCGCCAGCATTGCCTGCGTCGCAAGCATTGCTGCTGGCGGTCAATGGGCTGACGGTGAGTTACGCCGGGCGGCAGGTGGTCGAGGGGTGAACCTGCAGGTGCACCAGGGTGAATGCGTGGCGTTGGTGGGTGAGTCTGGCTCCGGCAAAAGCAGCGTGTCGCGTGCGTTGGTCGGTTTGGCCCAGGAGGTCATCGGCGACCTGCAATTTGCCGGTGAGGGGCTGAGCCTGGACTTGGCACGCCGCTCCGCCGAGCAGCGCCGGCGCATTCAGTACATCTTCCAGAACCCCCTGCGCGCCTGAACCCGCGCCACACTGTGGCGCAAAGCCTGGCCACGCCGCTGCGGCACTTCTTTGGCCTCAGCGGCGCGGCGTTGCGCGAACGTATCGAGCAAGCGTTGATCCGCGTTGCTTTACCTGTGGCAATGGCAGAGGCCTACCCCGGCAGTTTGTCGGGCGGCGAACGCCAGCGCGTGGCGATTGCCCGGGCACTGGTGTGCGAGCCAAGGCTGCTGATTTGCGATGAGATCACCTCGGCACTGGATGTATCGGTGCAAGCGTCGATCCTGGCGCTGTTGCGTGGGTTGCAGGAGGAGGGGATGGCGCTATTGTTCGTCACCCATGACCTGAATGTGGTGCGGGCTATCGCGGATCGGGTGGTGGACCTCAAGGATGGGCGATTGGTATCGCGGCCTGCACCGCACTCAACGCCAACGTGAACACAAGACGCTCCTTTGAGCGGGCAAGCCCCGCGCTGGGGCAAGCCGCCCTAAACCCAGGCACCTCGGTGTTTCAGTGAGACCGAGGTCTATGGTTTT
This sequence comes from Pseudomonas poae, assembly GCA_004000515.1. Lineage (GTDB taxonomy): Bacteria > Pseudomonadota > Gammaproteobacteria > Pseudomonadales > Pseudomonadaceae > Aquipseudomonas > Aquipseudomonas cremoris. The sequence continues at coordinate 5,860,629 of CP034537.1, read as the reverse complement.
AGGGCGGCTTCACCAGCGCGGGCAAGCCCGCTCACTACAAGTACGTTTTGAGTCAGAGACGTTGGGTGCGTAACTTGGGAACGCTGAGCGTAGCCATCAGGTCCGCCACCAGATTTACCCCCACCACAAACGCCGCAATTGCACTCACCCCCCTTGAATCACCGGCACGTCCCGCAGGCGAATCGCGTCGTTGAGCATGCTGCCCACGCCCGGAAAGGTAAACGCCATTTCCACCAGCAACGTGCTGCTGAAAAACACACTGAGGGTCAACGCCAACCCCTGGATCAATGGCAGCACGGCATTGGGCAGTGCATGCCCGAGTACCAGGCGCCAGGGTTGCAGGCCGCGCAGGCGGGCGGCTTCCACATAGTCACTGTGCAACGCCTCGATCATCGCTGCACGCACCAACCGGATCAGGTACGGCGCACTCGTCAGCACCAGCGCCGCGACGGGCAGTACCCAGTAGCGGGCCTGGGTGAAGGCCGAGCGTTCCGGGTCCAACAATGACACGGCCGGCAGCCAGGTGAAGACGCTGGTGGCGAACAGCATGATCAGCGCAATCGCCAGCACAAACCCCGGCAATGACTTGAACATTACCAGCACCGGCAAGGTCAGGCGGTCGATCCAGCGATCACGGTACAGCGCCAACAGCGTGCCCAACCCCAAGGCCAGCAGCAGGTCGCACAGCGCAACCGGTACGAGCAGGGCCAGGGAGTTGGCGAACCGCTGGCCCAGCAATTGGGTCACGGCCACTTGTGAATCCAACGAGATGCCCAGATCGCCCTTCAGTGCTGCGCCCAGCCATTGCAGGTATTGCTGCCACAGCGGCAAGTGCAACCCCAGCTGTTCACGCAACGCCTGTAACGACGCGTCGGGCGCTCCCGGGCCGAGAATCACCCGGGCCGGGTCCGAGGGCAGCAAGCGGACCGCCAGGAACACCAGCACACTGATCAACAACACAGTGCCGACCCCGGACACCATACGTCGTGCCAGCCAACTCACGCGGTCTCCTTGAGCCACAGGCTGTCGAAGCGCCAGGTGGGGAACAGGGTTTTTTCCGCCAGGGCACCGCCGACACGGTTGGCGATGCCATCGAGCAGGTTGGCGTAGCCCCAGATCAACATGCCGCCTTTTCATGCTGGATCTGTTGCGCCTCGTGCACCAGCAGGCGGCGTTTCTCCAGGTCGGGTTGGGCCAGGGCTTCCAGGAACAACTGGTCGAAGCGCGGGTCGCTGAAGTGGGTCTTGTTGGCCACCGACACCGGTGCGTCGGAGTGCAACCCGCAGGTGAGGAATGGCGCGCCGATGCTGCCACCGGTGCTCAACGGCCATTCGGTCAACTGCGGGCCGTTGAAGGTGGCGCTGTCGACTTGGCGTACGCGGATGTCCACCCCGGCGCGCTTGGCCTGTTCGGCGAACACCAGCGCGGGCGCGACGCCGCCGCTGTCCTGGTCGGCCACCAGTTCTACACTCAACTGGTCGTGGCCGGCTTCACGCAGCAGGGCTTTGGCACGCTCCAGGTTGTAGGTGCGTTGCGGGATGCTGTGGTCGAACGTCGGGTCGTTGGGCGCGTAGAGATCGTTGGCTACGCGGCCCTGGCCATTGAGGGCGCGGGCGACCAGTTCTTCACGGTCGGCCATCAGCCGGAAAGCCTCGCGCACGCGCGGGTCGTTGAAGGGGCCTGGCTCAGGTTCATGTCAAAGGTCAGCCAGTTGCCGGTCACCGAGGTCAGTACCTGCAATTTCGGGTCGGCCTGGACCAGCCGCAGGTGCTCGTTGGCCAAGCCGTTGGCGAGGTCGATCTGCCCGGATTGCAGGGCGGCCAGGCGTGAGGTCTGGTCCTTGAAGTCGATGATCTCCAACTCATCGGCATAGGGTTTGCCGGCCTTGTAATAGTTCTCGAAGCGGGTGAACAGCGAGCGTTGGCCGGGGTGAAGCTCTTGAGCTTGTAGGGGCCTGCGCCCACGGGGTTGGTCACTGGGTGGTAGTCCACCGGCACGATGCCGCCGAAGTTGACCCAGGTTTCCGGCAGCGGCACGAAACCGGCGCCGTCCTTGAAGCGTACGCGCAGGGTGCGTTCGTCGAGTTTCTCCAGGTTGTCACGGTCGATCCAGTGCAGCAGCGCGGCGTAGGGTGAGGCCAACTGCGGGTCGGTGAGGCGGCGGATGGAGAACACCAGGTCATCGGCGTCGATGGTCTTGCCGTTGTGGAACTCCAGGTCCTTGTGCAGGCGCAATGTCCAGGTGCGCGCATCCGGGCTGACTTCGGCCTCTTCGGCCAAGGCCAGGCGCGGCAGCATGTTCTCGTCCCATTCCCACAGTTTGCTGTAGAGCGCAAAGCCACGAATGATGCCGCTGCCCACCGGTTTGTGCGCATCCAGGTTGCCGCTGCGGCTGCCATCGATGACGCCCAGGCGCAGGCGTCCGCCATACTGTGGGCCGCTGGGGCAGTGATGGCCTTGGCGACCGGCGCTGCACCGTCGCCGCAGGCGCTGAGCAGGCTGCTGCCCAGTACCAGGCCGGAGCCCAGGGTCAGGCTGTTGCCGAGGAAGCGTCGGCGGCTGAAAGAGGTCAGGTCCATTACGCCACCTGTTCGTTGGGTTGGGCCGGGTGACGCGCCGCTGGCTGCCGCAGATGGCGGAAGTGCGGCAGGATGTGTTCGCCCAGGCGGTAGTTCTCCTCCAGGTGCGGGTAGCCGGCGAGGAAGAACAACTCGATGCCCACCGCGTTGTACTCGTGAATGCGTTCGATCACTTGGGCGTAGCTGCCCACCAACGCGACGCCTGGCGGCACGCCGATGTAGCCGAAGCCGGACCACACGTTAGGGTGGATGAAAAAGTCATCGAACCCCGCCGCTTGTTTCTGCGCGTACTCGTGTTCGAAGCCCAGCTTGCGCGCCGAGCGCAGGCCGTCGTGGGCGGCCAGTTGCTGGACCACGCCCTTGGACACGCCTTCATCGAAGAAGCGGCGGGCCTCGGCGCGGGCTTCGTCTTCGGTGGGGCGGGTGACCACGTCCACCGACAGGCCGAAGCGCAGGTTGGCGTTGCCATGAGCCACGGCACGTTTGCGCACATCTTCGATCAGCGCACGGATTTCTTCCGGCCGTTCGGCACGCATCAGGTAGTAATCGGCATGTTTGGCGGCGAACTCACGGGCCGCTTCGGAGGAGCCGGCGGTGCAGATCAACGGCAGCTCGGCTTTCTTCTGCGGGCCGCGCAGGCCGCCACCTTCGGCGCTGTAGTAGCGCCCGGCGTAGTGGAAGCTTTCGTTGTTCCAGTAGCCCTTGACCACGTCCATGAACTCGGTGGCCCGTGCATAACGGTCATCATGGCCGGTGACGTCGCCGACCTGGCGCTGCATCACTTCGGAGCCGCCATTGATGATGTTCCACACCAGGCGATTACCGCTGGCGCGCTGGTAGGTCGCCGCCATCTGCGCGGCCACGAAGGGCGAGAAGTGGAACGGCTGGAACGCACTGACGAACTTCAGCGTGCGGGTTTCCCGGGCCAGCAATGAGCACACGGTCCAGGGTTCTTCGCCACTCGGTGCGTTGACCATCAGTACGCCGCTGAAGCGATTGATCTCGGCCGCGCGGGCAATCTGCCCCAGGTAATCGATGTAGGTGAACGGGTCGCCAACGGCAAAGTCCGAGACCGCGCCGGTGTTGTTTTCGGGGCTTGCCAGTCGCCGCGGTTGCGCGGGTCGCCAGGCAGGAATTGGGTTTCGCCGTGCAGGGGCAGGCGGGTGAAAAATCGATGCTCATCAAGCGATCTCCTGAAAAGGGTTAGCGGGTGCTTTGGACCTGGGCCTTGAGGTCGGGCCACAGGTCAGCCAGGCCCAGGTCACGAATCGCCTGGTCGGTGAAGCGGGTGGCCAGGGATTGGCTGAGGTCGGGTTTGCTGGTGATGAGTTGGTTGTCCAGCGCGTACTGGGACAGGGCGGCGAAGTGCTTGAGCAACTGCGCATCGGTTTTGGTGCCCAGCGTTGCACCCACGGCACCGGATCGCCTTGGTCGTCACGGCGCAACACGCTTTGCGGTGTGCCGGCCAGGGACGAGAAGCGGTAGTACTCATCCGCGTTGTGTTCATCGGCCAACCATTGGCTGGCTTTCACCCAGGCGGTGGCGACCAGTTGGGTCAGTTGCGGCTGGTTGTCGACAAACCGCTCGGTGCCCCACAGGTCCGAGGCCAGGCGCCAGTCGGCATCCCCTGTTTGCTGGACCACAGCACGCGGCCTACCTGCTTGTCTTCCAGCAGATAGGCCTCGCTGAGCAACACGGCCGCATCGACCTTGCCTGCCGACACAGCAGCGGCACCGACCTGTGGGTTGATATTGGCGATCTTGAAATCCTTCAGCGCCAGGCCCTGGCTGGCGAGGAATTGGCTGAACGGAAACTCCCACGGGCGGCCACGGTGCAAGGCCAGGCGTTTGCCCTTGAGGTCGGCAATCGACTGCGCCGGCGAGTCCTTGGGCACCACCAGGTAGATGTTATTGCCGCTGCCGCCGGGCACCACCAGCTTGCCCGGTACACCGCCGGCCAAGGCGATTACCGAGGGCAGGTCACCGCGCACGGCGAAGTCCATGCCGTTGTTGGAAAATCCTTCGTTGATCTGCGGGCCAGCGTTGGCGTGAGGCAGCGCTTGCCACTCCAGGGCGACCCCGCGCTTTTTCAGTTCTTGCTCCAGCCAACCTTCTTCAATCACGCGGCCGGGGATGCCGCCGAACACCGGCTTGCCACCCTGGGTGAACGAGACAATGCCGATGCGCACACTGGTGGGCGCCTCGGCCGCAAAGGCACTTAGCGCTGGGATCAGCGCCAATGCCGCGATCAGGCGTTTGTAAGGCAGTTTCATGGCTGTTCTCCAAAACCGTTGTTGGCGAGGTACGCCAGGGTCACGCGCGACAGCGCCCGCACGCCGACGGGCAGTGCGTTGTCGTCCACCAGGAATTTGGGTGAATGGTTGGGCCAGGTGTGTGCCGGGTCGATACCGTCGGGTGTTACCCCCAGGCCGAAGAACACGCCGGGGATCTTGCGCGAGTACTCGGCGAAGTCGTCCGCCGCATACACCCCGGACTCGATGTCCACCGGCAGCTTTGAAGAGGCTTTCAGTTGGGGCAGCAGGCGTCCACCAGCGCGCTGTTGTTGTAGCCCGCCGGATAAGTGGGAGTGACTTCGATGCTGGCACTGGCGCCGGCACTTTCTGCGATTTTGCTGGCGGTGCGGCGCAGGCGTTCGATTACGTCGTCACGCTGGGCCTGGCTCAAGGTGCGCACAGTGCCTTCCAGGCGCACCTGGGCGGGGATGATGTTGCTGCGCACTCCGGCGTCGATGCGGCCTACCGAGATCACCGGTGCCGGCAACGCCACCAGGTCCATCTGGCGGCTCGGGATGGTTTGCCAGCCCAAGACGATCTGCGCGGCCAGGGGGATCGGGTCGATGCCGGCCCAGGGGAAGGCGCCGTGGGTTTGCTCGCCGGTCACTGTGGCGACGAAGGTATCCGCCGCCGCCGTGGTGCGCTGGCGGCTGATCGACAGCGAGCCGGACACCCCGGCCCCACATGCAGGCCAAAAATTGCGGCCGGCGCCGGGTCGGCCAACACGCCTTGTTCGATCATCAGCCGTGCGCCGCCTTTCTCGCCTACAGGCACGCCTTCTTCGGCGGGTTGGAAGATGAATTTGACCGTGCCGGGCAGGCTGTCCTTGTGCTTGGCGAGTACCTCGGCGACCCCCAGCACAATCGCGATGTGTGCATCGTGGCCACAGGCATGCATCACGCCGACAGTCTTGCCGGCCTGGCTGAAATCGTTGCCGCTGTAAGGCACGGTGACCGTGGAGGCATAGGGCAAGCCGGTTTGCTCGATGACCGGCAGTGCATCCAGCTCGGAGCGGATCGCCACCACCGGGCCGGGTTTGCCGCCGCGCAGTATCCCCACCACGCCGGTGTGGGCGATGTCGGTCTGCACCGTCAGCCCCAGTTCGCGCAAGCGCTCGGCCACGCGCTTGGCGGTCTCGAATTCGCGATTGCCCAGCTCGGGGTGCTGGTGAATGGCATGGCGCAACTCGATCAGTTGCGGGGTGGCGCGTTGGATGTCCTGTTCCAACTGGCTCAGCCGCTGTGGGTCAAGTTCGGCGGCGTTTGCCAGGGGCGCAACCAAGAGGGCAGCCAGCAGCGCGGGAAGGGGGCGGGTCAATTTCATGCAAAAGCCTCGGGGTCAAACGACGAATACCGGGCTACAACGCAGAATGCATGCCAGCCGCCGAACCCCACGGTTTTAGCGGTGTTGGCGCAATTGAGGGTGGGATTGTGCTGAATAAGCAGCGACCGATTGCTGATGGATTGCTGCTCCAGCAGCAGTTATTTTGTTATTCCTGATGGGTATATTTAAATACTAATTAATAATTATTTTATCTATGTGGCTTGGTTCAATATGGCGCCCAAGTACTTTGGAAACAGGACCGTAAGATGTCATTGCTCACCCACCCCAACGCCCGTGAACTGAGCAAAACGGTTCGGGCCACCGTACTGGTTTTCAAAGACCCGCGTTCCCAGGAACTGCTCAACCGCATCGAGCGTCTGGCACCGAGTGAAGCCAACGCGTTGATCATCGGCGAGACCGGCACCGGCAAAGAGCTGGTGGCCCGCCAGATCCACAATTTGAGCCGGCGCAGCCAGGCCAACTTTGTCGCGGTCAACTGCGGTGCGTTTCCCGAAACCCTGGTGGAAAGCGAGTTGTTTGGCCATGAGAAGGGTGCCTTCACCGGTGCTACCCAGAACAAGGCTGGCTGGTTTGAAGCGGCCAACGGCGGCACCTTGTTTCTCGATGAAATTGGCGATTTGCCGTTGAGCATGCAGGTCAAGTTGCTGCGAGTGTTGCAGGAGCGTGAAGTGGTGCGCCTGGGTTCACGTACGCCGATTCCGATCAATGTGCGGCTGGTGGCGGCGACCAATATCAATCTGGCCGACGCTGTCGTGGCGGGCAATTTCCGCGAGGATCTGTTTTACCGGCTGCACGTGGCAACCATCCGCCTGCCGCCGTTACGTGAGCGTCCGGGGATATCCTGCCGCTCACCGAATTTTTTGTCGCCGAGCACTGCCGGCGCCTGGGCTACAGCAGCGCGCAACTGAGCCCGGAGGCGGAGCGAAAATTGTTGGCGCATAACTGGCCGGGGAATATCCGCGAGCTGGAAAACACGATTCATCACGCGTTGCTGGTGTGCCGCCAGCAGTTGATCCAGCCAGGGGATTTGCACTTGGTGGAGATGAGTGCGGCGGTGCGCCAGGAGATCCAGACGCCCCAAGGTTTTACCTGCGGCTGGCGGGGATCTGGAGTCGGCGTTGATCAGTTTGTTCGAGAAGAACCTGGATAATCTTTTCGATCATATCGAGGAGCAGGTGTTTCGCACGGCGTACCAGTTTTGCCATGGCAACCAGTTGCAGACCGGACGCTTGCTGGGGATCAGCCGCAATATTGTGCGGGCGCGGTTGGAGAAGATTGGGGAGTTGCCGCCGATTGGGGGCTATCCAGCCAAGGTTGAGTGACCCAATACCACTCCCCTGTGGGAGCGGGCTTGCCCGCGATAGCGGTGTATCAGTCAACAGATGTATTGGCTGACCCTCCGCCATCGCGGGCAAGCCCGCTCCCACAGGGTTAACATCGTTAGGCCTGATGCTCCCCCAATAACTCCGCACGCAATTGCGCCTTCAACGCATGTAGCTGCGGCGACAGGTGATCCCTCGGATGCGGTAGATCCACTGCGATTTCCGCCGGATCTTGCCCGGGTTTGCCTGCATTACAATCACCCGGTCGCCTAGGTACAACGCCTCTTCAATGTCGTGGGTGACCATGATCACGGTGCAGCGCTGTTTTACCCAGATGCGCTGCAGTTCCTGTTGCAGATAGACCCGGGTCAGCGCATCCAGGGCGCCGAGGGGTTCGTCCAGCAACAGCACTTTTGGTGTATTGATCAGTGCGCGGGCGATGGCGGCGCGTTGGGCCATGCCGCCTGAGAGTTGGTGCGGGTAGGCGTCGGCAAAGCCTTGGAGGTTGACCTTGGCGATGTGCTCGTCCACCAACTGCTGCTTGGCCTTGGCGCTCAGGCGGTGGTTTTTCAGGGCCAGGGCGATGTTCTGGCTGACGGTCATCCAAGGGAACAAGCGGTGGTCCTGGAACACGATGCCTCGGTCGAGGCTGGTGCCCACCACGGGCTGGCCGTCGAGGAGGATCTGGCCCTGGTAGTCGTCGTCCAGGCCGAGGATCAGTCGCAGCAAGGTGGATTTGCCGCACCCGCTGGGGCCGACGATGCTGACGAATTCTCCTGGGGCGACCTTGAGGTCGATGCCGTCCAGCACCGTAAGGCGTTGGCCCTTGAGGCTGTAGTGTTTGCTCAGGCCTTTGATCTCCAGAGCGCCGGGCAAGGTGTGTGGGGTAAGGGACGCAATGTCCGGTGCGATTGCAGTCATGTCCAGGCCTTCCAAAATCAGGGGCGCCAGCGCAGCAGGTAGCGGCTCAGGCGAGTGAATAACAGGCTCATGCCGTAGCCGAGGACGGCGATGCTGATCACGCACAGCAGGATAATTTCCATGCGGGCGCCAGCTTCGGCATTCATCATCAGGTTGCCCAGCCCTGGGCCGGCGGACAGGAACAGTTCGCTGCCCACCGCTGTGACCCAGGCGAAGGCGATGGCTTGCAGCACGCCAGTACACAGGCTCGGCAGTGCCGAGGGCAGCAGCACCAAGGCGAAGAGTTGGCGGCGGGTGAGGACCAGGGCCTGGGCGACTTCCAGGTGGCGACGGTCGACCTGGCGCAAGCCTTCGAAGGTGTTGAGGGCCATCGGGTAGCATGCGGCGAGGGCGATGATCAGGACTTTTGAGCTTTCGCCATTGCCGAACCACAAGGCAATCAACGGGATCCAGGCCAGCATCGGCACTTGGCGCAAGCTATGAAACAACGGGGCGATCAATCGCTCGCCCCAGGCCGACAACGCCATGGCAGCGCCCAGCGCAGTCCCGGCAATTACGCCGAACAGCAAGCCTTGGCTGGTGCGCAGCAGGCTGGCGAGCAGGTTGGTCAGCAACTCGCCGTTGCCGACGATTTCGACGAACCCGGCCGCCACCTGCGAAAGCGGCACCACGGCATATGCGCCACTGGCGCCGCGGCTGGAGGCGTACTCCCAAGCCATCAGCAACAGCAGCGGCAGCACTGCGCCACGGGCGTGTTTGAGCAGGGGCTTCATGATGCCTCCCGCGCGGGCTGCCAACGCTGCAGGCGGCGTTCAAGGCGGCGCAGCGACCAGTCCAAGGCAAAGCCGACGAGGCCTGTGACTACGATGCCGACCATTACCACATCGATACGCAGCATTTGTCGCGCCATCTCGATCATCTGGCCCAGGCCGCTGTCGGCGGCCAGCAGTTCGGCGGCGATCAACACCACCCAGGCACGGGTCAGGCCGATGCGCAGGCCGGTGACGATCTGCGGCGTCACCGCTGGCAGCGCGACCTCTTTGACCAGGCTCAGCCACGGCAGGCGATACACCGCCGCTACTTCGAAATAGCTGCGGGGGATGCCTTTGACGCCTTGGCTGGTGGCCAAGGCCAATGGAAAAAACGCGGCTTCGGCCACGATCACGATCTTGAAGATTTCATCGATGCCGAACACCAGCACCAGCAACGGGATCAGCGCCAGGCTGGGGATCTGCCGCAGGCTGTGGAACAGCGGCCCGCAATAGGCTTCGACGGTCTTTGACAAGCCCATCAGCAAACCGAACAGCAGTCCGCTGGCGGCTCCGATGCTCAAGCCCCAGCCCAGGCGGCCCAGGCTGGTGAACAGGTGTTCGAGCAGTTCGCCATTGCCCAACAACAGCTCGAAGGTGCGCCACACCTGAGCCGGTGGAACCAGCAGTTGCCGGGGAACAGGCCTGCGGCGGCGACACCGGCCCACAGTGTGAGCAAGGCCAGCGGCGAAATAAGCCAATAGAGCCTGGACGCAAGCGCCGGCAGTGAAGGTTTGGGCATGGAAACACTCTTGTCAGTCTGCTGGCTGCGAGCGTTGCAGCTTGTATGCCAAGGCGCACAGCCCAGCAAACACGGGGTGGGCGAGGGCAACCGCGTTGCTGCAGGTGCAACGCGTTGCTGGGGCACTGCTGCTACAGCAGCAGTCAGGCGGTGATGGGGACTGGCCGGCGTGCCGCGTACCAGGCGCCGGCGACCACCAGGATCAGCAGCGCCCAGCACACGAACAGGGGGGCCGAGGCCGATCAGGTAGCTGATCAACCCGCCTGCCATGGCGCCGACAAAACCGCCGGCCATGGACGCCAGTTGGAACAGTCCCGAGACCTTGCTCTTGTCCTGCACTTGCTGGCTGAGTTGGTTCATGTTCAGCAGGTGCAAGCCAGCCGCCGCCAGGCTCAGCAGAACGCCCGACAGTGCCAGCCAGATAAAGCCCTGGCTCAGTCCGATCAACGCCAGTGCCGACACCCCGAGCGCCAGGCTCAAACCGTAGGCCAGGCCCTGGCTGAGATGACGCAGCACATATCCCAGGCCAAACAGCGCCAGCACTGCGCCCACGCCTTCGATTACCACCAGCATCACCGCCCGGTCCTGTGACAAACCTGCCTCCTGCAGCGCGTACAGGATGATGAACGTGCTGAAGACCGAGGTGGTCGCGCTGTTCAGGGCTTCCATGAGACAGGGCTCACGGATGTCCCGGTGGCCAAGCAGTGCGCGGGCCTCCCCGAACATGGCGGAGACGTTGACAGCGGGTGCCCGCTCGCTGGGCGGTTCACCTTCCCAGAAGCTCAGGCTGTACACCGCCATTGCGCCAAAGCACAGGCTGATCAGCACAAAGGCCCAATGGAACTGCCCCTCGCCGCTGAATTGGTTGCCCAGCAGCGGCCCCAGCAGGCCCAGGCCCAAGGTCAAGGCGCCGCGATACCGGCCGGCCTTGCTTAAACCCAGGTGCTTGAGCTCGCGCAGGAACGCGCTGTTCATCGCCACAATGCGAAACGGAATGAACAAGCCGATCAGCCACTGTGCCAGCGCCAGCCACAACCAACCGCTGAACAGCGGGATCAGCAGGTTGACCAGCATCGGCCCCAGGCTCGACAGAAAGTAAATCGGCTTGGCCCCGTAGCGGGCGATCACAAAACCCGCAGGCAAGGTGAGAAACACCATGCCTAGGGATTCCATGGCCGAAATGATCCCCACCTGCATGGCATTCGCCCCCAGCGACAGGGCGTACAAGGTCGTGACGATCTTGGCCATGCCGATGGTGGCGCCGCTGAAGGTGGCCAGCAGCATAAAGTTGACCAGGAAACCTGGACGGAAGTTTTCATGAGTGGCTCAGAACTTCGCCGTCACGGTCACACCGGCTGTACGTGGGTCGCCAAAGGCGGCCCAGTACGGCGCGCTGCCTCGGTTAAGGGACAGGCCGTGGGTCTGGTAGTGCTTGTCGGTGAGGTTGTTGACGAAACCGGTGATGTTGTATTTCTCATCGGCGGTGGTGTAGCTCAAGTGCGCATTGCTGACGGTGTAGCCGCCTTGGTTGAGCCAGGTCCATTGCGACTGTTGGTAAGCCGAAATGAAGTATTCCTTGCTCTGGTAGCGCAGGTCGCCGCCCAGCACCAGGGACCCTGGAATATCCAGCGGAAGCGGTAGTCGGCACCCAGCGCATAGGTGTGGCGGGGCGCACGGATAAAGCTGTTGCCCTTCCACAGGTCGCCGGTGAACTCACTGCTGAACAACGACGCGGCCAATTGCAGGTGCAGGTTGTCGGTGGCCTGGGCTTCCAGTTCGAACTCGGCACCACGCGCCTTGCCCTGGGCGCCGTTGGTCAGCAACGACACCAGGCTACCGCTGGCGGTGGTCGTGGTGGCGCTGACCTGCATGTCGTCGTAGTCGTAGTAGAAGACGTTGGCGTTGGCATGCACCCGTCCATTGAGCCACTCGGACTTGAGCCCCAGTTCATAGGAGTTGAGGGTCTCAGGCTTGACCGTACTCAGCTGCTCCAGGCTGCTGGACAAACCGGTATTGAAGGCGCCGGAGCGGAAGCCCTTGGCATAACGCGCGTACACCCGCAGGTTGTCGTTGATCCGGTATTCCGGGGTCAGGTCGTAGGTCACCGCGCTCCAGGTCTTGTTGCGCTTGGCATTGCCATTGGTGGTGATGCCCGCACCCGTCACGTCCACCGGGTTTTGCAGGGAGCCTGCATCCCACCAATCGCCGCTGAAATTGCTGCCGGTGAGTTGGACCAGGTCCAGGTCGATGTCTTTTTTCTCGCGGGTCCAGCGCAGGCCTCCGGTGACGGTGAACTGGTCGGTGAAGTCATAGGCCAGGTTGCCGAACAGCGCATAGCTGGTGTTTTTGTGATCGAAAGAAGTACCGGTGTAGCTGGCTTCCGAGGCACCGGCATCCGGCAACGCAGACGTGGCCCCGGCGCTTTGCAGGTCTTCGTGGAAGAAATGCGTACCGAGAATCCAGCGCAGGGTTTCGCTGGTGGGAGAGGCGATGCGGAACTCCTGGGAGTACTGGCGCCAGCGGTTATTGGTGTAGCTGCGCCCGCTTTCCACGGGTGACAGGTCGTCATCGCTGATGCTGCGCTGCTTGGTTTCGTCGTAGGCACTGATCGAGGTAAGACGGTAGTCGCCGAGGTCGTAGTTGAGGGTCAGGGACGTGCCGGCGTGTTCGATCTTCGATTTGTTGTCGACGTTGCTGTCGATGTAGCGCTTGTCCGGGTTGCTGCGGTTGTAGCCGCCCAGCCACGGGAAACTGCCCACCGGCAGCAGCCCCGCTGCGGTGCCGCGTGTCTGGCTGTCGTGCAGGCTCCACAGCGCGGTCAGGTCCGGGTTGAGCTTGGCCAGAAATTGCAGGCGCACGGCTTTGTTGTCGACGCGGTCGTAATCCTTGTCGTCATAGACGTTCTTGATAAAGCCGTCGCGCTCTTTGGAGTACAGCGACACACGCGCAGCCAGGCGGTCTTCCACCAGGGTGCCGCCAAGGGCGCCGTTGACGATTTTTTCGTTCTTGCTGCCGTAACCGAGCGTCGCGTAGCCGTCGTTTTCGAAGGTCGGCTTTTGGTCAGGATGTTCACCGCACCGCCGGTGGTGTTCTTGCCATACAACGTGCCTTGAGGGCCGCGCAGGATCTCGATGCGGTCGAGGTCGAACAGCGGGTCGCCACCGGCCAGCGGGGCATTGAGGTACACATCGTCTACGTACACGCCCACCGGGAACACGGTGGCGGCGCCCTGATCACCGGTGCCTACGCCGCGAATGTACCAGCGCGGCCGAGCATCGCCGTCAGGGTTATTGGCCTGGGCGTTGGGCACGAACTTGATGGCCTTGCCAATATAGTCGGTGCCTGTCTGGCCGAGGGTTTCCCCGGAAACGGCGCTGACGGCGTTGGCAATGTCCTGCACGCTTTCTTCGCGACGCTGGGCGGTCACCGTCACCGATTTCAGAGTGGGTGCGCTGTCTTCAGCGGCCGGTGTTTGTTCCTGCGCCAGTGCAGGCAGGCTGTGCAACGTTCCGGTCAATGCCGTGGCCAGCCAGATGCTGCGGGTAATGGTGTTAATGCGGTACATAGCCCCTCCGAAAGTAATGGTCCTGTCACTTTTCGGTTTGCTTAAGTTGTCTTTTAAGTGCGCTGCAAACCTTGAAAGTGAGAGCTGTATAGCAGGGGGTGTGCCAAGTTTTATGTTGATATAACTTACTGATTTATATCAATTTAATTTTGTATGTTAGGACTGGTCAGCAAGCATTGCTGCCCTGGCAGCAGCGCGTCAGCATGGGTTGTTTTAAATGTGTACAGGGTGGGTTTTCTACAGGCGAAAAAAAGGCCGGTAACCACCGGCCAAGGAGCGTGAGATGTGGCTAGACGGACAGCCTTGAAGTCGCCCCCAGCACACTTTCCAGTACGCTGAAATCAATCCAGTCACGCACATCGAAACGCCGTGGGATGAACTGCCAGCGGTACAGGAAATCGGTGAAATCCTGTAGCGCCAGAATCGACTGTTCATCGAGCATGGTGCGCAGGCGCCGATGGGCATCTTCGCCGTAGGCGGTGGCCACCAGTACTCACTGGTGTTGAGTTCCCGGGCGAGGAATTGACGGGTTTTCTCGGGGTTGGCCCACGCCCATTGCTCGGAGCGCAGTACGCAGTCGACGATGATTTTCGCCGCGTCAAAATGATGGTCGAGCAAGTGCCGATCCACAGTGAGCGTGCGCGGCGTACCGTTGTTGGAACGGATCATCGGGTCGGGGTGGGAGCCGGTGTCGATGACAACGTGCAGGCCGAACTCGGCGGCCAAGTGCACGGCGTGGGCGCCCTTGAGGAAAATCGCGTCGATGTCGCCGCGCAGCAAACCGATCAATTCGTTATTGCGCTGTTGGATGCGGTTAACACCGAATGACACCTGGGCGCCGTGGACATGGCGCATCTGTTCGTCGCTGTAGGTGCCGCCGTAGGGGTAGTCCACCAGGTCTACGTCGCTGACGCTCATGCCTTCGAGTTTCAGCGCGTTTTCCAGTCCACGCAGCGCCTGGGCGCGGGTGAAGTCGATCTGCACGTTGGCCCATTTGGGGATACCGAAGCGGCGATGCTTGAGATCGCGCACGGTTTTGACCCCGCTTTCCACGGTGGTCAGGATCAACTGGACTTCATCGCTCCACGACAACCCGAGCAGGCGCGTGTCGGTGCCATTGGCATAGGCCCAGATCGCCGGGATGTTGCCGCCGTGGCGTACGGAGTTGGGCAGGTGATGGTCGTAGTGGGCTTCGCGGATGTCGCGCTCGCTGGACTCACGCAGCGCCTGGATATTGGTGCCCGAGGGCAGGAACGCCTCGGCCAGTCGCCCGGATTCCACGGCAATGCCGAGCCGGTTGGCACCGGGCTGTGGGTGTACCAGAGGGTATCGAGAGGTTGTTTGCTCATGGTCATCCTATTTAACGCGAGTGGCGGTCTTGCACCAGTGGCAGCACTTCCTGGCCGATGCGCAGGGCTTCTTCCAGGTGGGGGTTGCTGGCGAGGATAAAGGTCGAGAAGCCCGCGTCACGGTACTCGGCCAGGCGTTCGGCGACGTTCTCGTGGCTGCCTACCAGGCCTACGGTGGGGCCCGGCTTGGCCTTGGCGAAACCGGCCCACAGGTTGGGGCCGATGATCAGGTCTTCGAAGCGATCGACGTTCTGGTGGTACGCGGTCTGGCGCGCGGCGCCCACTGAGTCTGACCCGCCGACGAAGGCGGTGGCTTCGCTGCTGCCGCGATTGCCCACGGCATCGAACTGGCGGCGCAGGTCACGCCAGGCGGCTTCTTCGGTTTCCCGGGCGAACAGATCGACCCGCAGGCCGAAGCGTACTTCGCGTCCTTGCTGTGCGGCGCGCTCGCGTACACGCTCCATGTGTGGCTTGAGTTTGTCGAGGGGCTCGGCCCAGTTCAGGTACACGTCGGCGTGCTTGGCGGCCACGTCCAGGGCAGGCTCCGAAAAGCCGGAGAAATACACGCCGGGTTTGCGCTCGTCACGCAAGCCGGGAGGCAGTGAGCCGTTTTCCAACTGGTAGACCTGGCCCTCATAGGAAAACTGTTCGTGCTCCCACAGCCCCTGGATGATGTCGAGGAACTCTTCGGTACGGCGATAGCGCTGGTCATGGTTCAGGAAGTCGCCCTGGGCACGCTGGTTCGCGGGGTTGCCGCCGGTGATGATGTTCCAGTCCAGGCGGCCATGGCTCAGGTGTTGCAGGATGGCAGCCTGCTGCGCGGCGTAGGCGGGCAGGGTCCAGGTGGCCTGGAACGCTACCAGGAAGCGGATGCGCCGGGTTTCGCGGGCGAGGGCGGCCGCAACGATCCACGGTTCCGGGCCGGTGGGCAGCAATGCGCCTTCGAAGCCGGCCAGTTCAGCGGCCTTGGCCACCTGGGCGATGTAATCGATATAGGTAAAGCCGTCGGGCTCACCGTTGGGCCGCTGGCCTGGCGCGATGTGCCCTGGGCTGCGGTTGAAGCTGCCGCGATTGTGCAGGTCTGTACTCAGTTGCTGGCCGTCGGTGCCCAAGGGCAATCGCCAGAAAAAACTCCGTGCTCATACAGACTCCCGAATTGAAATGGAAAACGTTGCAGAGGCTGGTAGCAACGCCCATGCCATACCCGCATGGGCACGTAATCACGGGGCCGATGGCTGCCGCGAGTGCGGTGCAGTGCTGCTGTGGCAGCAGTCGGTCAGCAGAGGGTGCTGGCGAGACAACATCCCATAGGGCATGAATGCCCCGGAATACGGGCGCGTAGCGGCTGGCACAACTCGTGCTGTGGCGTGAGTGAGACTATTTTTTCCTATCGTGGAGTTCTTCAGATGAGCCAGCCAGCCCCGTTGAGTGAAGCCCTGCTGCAACAGGTCGAAAAAACCAAGCGCGATACCGCAAAGATCTTCAAGGTGTTGAAAGAAACCCGCACGTTGACCGCCACCAATACCTTCCAGGCGCATGTGCGCGTGCCGGGCACCGACCTGCTGATCGTCGTGTCCACACCTGGCCCGTGGGACGATGACCAGAGCATCCATGCCGTAGTCGCCAGCTACGACGGCGTGATGCACCTGGACGAACACCTGCCAGCGGGCAAGCCATTGAGCGACAGCCGCCAGGGAGGCGGTGGCCGGCGTTACGCGGCGACCTTTCGTGGCGCGCCGCAAGTGAATGTGGTGATTCACGTGCATACCCCTTACCTGGGCGGTTGGGCGGCGGCGCATCGGGTGTTTCCGCTCAACTACGCCGCCGCGCAACGGGTGACGCTGGCGCGGGAACTACCTGTATACATCGACCGGCGCCAGCCGGAGTCCGAGTTCATTCTGGATGTACTTGCCGCCAACCCGCATACACCGGCGGTGCTGGAGGCCAATGGCGGCGCTACATTCTTCGGGCCCGACTTGCTGCAATCGGCCGAGTGGATCCTGTTGTTTGAAGAAGGTGCCTACTTCCAGGCGCTGGGGGAAAACCTGGGCGGTGTGCGGCCATTCGGCGAGGGTGTACTGGAACAGCAGTGGCGCATGACCGGGTTGTGGGAAGAAGGACGCAAACTGGTCGGGCAAGAAGCCTGAGGGCACACAGACGCAGCGTGTCGCACATCGCAATGTGTTGATAGCGGTCACGCATTGGTCGGTTTTGATGACGATATCAGACCAAAGTATGACGCTCCCAGGCTATTTTCGGACGACGCAGGCCGCGTAAGGTGACCCCATCATTAAAAATGATGATCGCCTGACTCTTCAGTCAGTAGGCCTTACGTCGATCACCGAGAATAAGAAAACAATGAATAGCCCGACCCCGAACCACTCCAACGCCCAGTTGGCGCAGGGCTTCAAGCCGCGCCATGTCACCATGCTGTCCATCGCCGGCATCATCGGTGCGGGGTTGTTTGTCGGCTCCGGGCATGCGATTGCAGCGGCTGGGCCGGCGGTGTTGCTGGCGTATTTTTCTCCGGCCTGTTGGTGGTGCTGGTGATGCGCATGCTCGGGGAGATGGCGGTGGCCAACCCCGACACGGGGTCGTTCTCGACCTATGCCGACCAGGCCATCGGTCGCTGGGCCGGGTTCACCATCGGCTGGTTGTACTGGTGGTTCTGGGTGCTGGTGATTCCCATCGAGGCCCTGGCCGCCGGGCATATCCTCAACCAGTGGTTCCCGCAGATCGACGCTTGGCTGTTTGCCTTGTTGTCGATCTTTTGTTGGTGGTCACCAATCTGTTCAGCGTTTCCAAATACGGCGAGTTCGAGTTCTGGTTTGCCATGGCCAAGGTGGTGGCGATCATCGGCTTTATCGGCGTGGGCTTCGCGGTGTTGATGGGTTGGGTGCCCGAGCGAGAGGCCAGTGGGCTCAGCCAGTTGATGCAGGACCATGGTGGTTTTGCACCCAATGGGTTGTCGGCGGTGGTGGGTGCGTTCATCACCATCATGTTCAGTTTTATCGGCACTGAGGCTGTGACCATCGCGGCGGCCGAGTCCAGCAACCCGGCGCAGAATATCGCCCGTGCCACGCGCTCCGTGATGTGGCGCATCGGTGTGTTTTACGTGCTGTCGATCTTCGTGGTGATTTCCGTGGTGCCATGGGATGACCCGCTGCTGGCGTCGGTCGGCTCTTATCAGCGGGCACTGGAGCTGATGAACATTCCCCACGCCAAGTTGCTGGTGGACGTGGTGGTATTGATCGCCGTGGCCAGTTGCATGAACTCCTCTATCTACATCGCCTCGCGCATGCTGTTCTCCCTGGGCAAGCGCGGCGACGCCCCGGCGATGCTGAAGAAAACCTCGGCGGCCAGTGTGCCGAGGGCGGCGGTGATTGCCAGCACGATTCTTGGGGCAGGGGTGACGTTGTTGAGTTACTTCATGCCCGCCGGGTTGTTCCAGTTCTTGCTCGCCAGTTCTGGCGCCATCGCCTTGCTGGTGTACCTGGTGATCGCCGTGTCGCAACTGCGCATGCGCAAGATCCTGCTGCGCCGCAACGTCGAGTTGACCTTCAAGATGTGGCTGTTTCCGTGGCTGACCTGGGTCGTCATCGCCTTCATCTGCACCGCGTTGACGGTGATGCTAGTGACACCCGAGCATCGCTTCGAAGTGTCCTCGACCATTGGCCTGGCCTTGATGATTTCGTTGATCGGGTTGATCACCGCGCGGCAACCCGAGCGCGCACCGAAGTCGGTTCCCGTAGCCTCGCAGCCATGACTGCGAGGCCTGTCAGCAGCCTGGTGTTCTTGCTGCTGGACCAGTTCACCCTGATCTCGCTGGCGTCTGCGTTGGAGCCGTTGCGCATGGCCAACCAACTGTCGGGCCAGGAACTGTACCGTTGGCACACCGCAAGCCTGGACGGTAACCCGGTGTGGGCCAGCGACGGCGTGCCGGTCACCCCTGACGGCTCGATCACCGCTGTGCCGTCTGCGGACACCGTGATTGTGTGCGGTGGTATTGGTATCCAAGGCACAGTCACCGGCGAACTGGTCAAGTGGCTTCGCAGCCAGGCGCGTTATTCCAAGCGCCTGGGCGGCATCTGCACCGGCAGCTGGGTACTGGCCCGGGCCGGGCTGCTCGACGGTTTTGAGTGCAGCGTGCACTGGGAATGGTTGGCGGCCATGCAGGAAGCCTTTCCACGGGTGAGTGTCAGTTCCAGCCTGTTCACCCTCGACCGCGACCGCCTCACCAGTTCCGGCGGCACCGCGCCGCTGGACATGATGCTGCACCTGATTGGCCGCGATCGAGGGCATGAACTGTCTGCGGCGATCTCCGACATGTTCGTGTACGAGCGCATCCGCAACGAACAGGACCACCAGCGCGTGCCGCTCAAGCACATGCTGGGCACCCAGCAGCCCAAGCTGCAGGAAATCGTCGCGTTGATGGAGGCCAATCTTGAAGAGCCGATCAACCTGGACGAACTGGCCACCTATGTCGCCTTGTCGCGCCGGCAGCTGGAGCGCATGTTCCAGAAATACCTGCACTGTTCGCCTTCACGCTACTACCTGCGGCTGCGGCTGATTCGGGCGCGGCAGTTGCTCAAGCAGACGCCCATTTCAATCGTCGAATTGGCGGTGTTGTGTGGTTTTGTGTCCACGCCGCACTTCTCCAAATGCTACCGCGAGTACTTCGGCGTACCGCCCAGTGATGAGCGTTCGGCGACGGACAGTGAGCGGTCTATTGTGGTGAAGCCGATCATTCATCGTCAGCACGTTCCGATGCCGATGAACCCCTTGGAGCAGGCGCGTGGGGAGTCGACGTTTGCCAGCGTGAAGCGGTTGAAGTCTTGAACCCGTGCGGCCTATTGGATTTGTGCCCGGCACTGGAAAATGCCACCGCCAGTCCCCTGTGGGAGCGGGCTTGCTCGCGAAAGCGGTGGGTCAGCTGACGAATAGGTTGGCTGACACTCTGCATTCGCGAGCAAGCCCGCTCCCACATTCAAACGTGTTCATACCTAATGAAACGAGGTCGTCTAGTACGCCGCCGTATAGATCGCCAAAGCATCCTCCTCACTTACCTCACGCGGGTTATTCACCAGTAGCCGCTGTTGCTGCATCGCACTGCGGGCCAACTCTGGCAGGCTTTCCAGGGTCACGCCTGCATCTCTCAAGCGCAGCGGCAAACCCACTGCGACGTGGATGCGCTGCATCTCGGCAATGAACTGCGCCGCGCCATCTCCCTCTTCCAATCGCTCACTCAGCACACACGGCGCTAGTTCCGCGTAAAGCGCGTTGGCGTGGGACAGGTTGAACGCCAGCACCGGGTTGAGCACCAGCGCGTTGGACAGCCCATGGGGCAAGTGGAAAGTAATCCCCAACGGATACGCCAGCGCATGCACCGCCGCCACCGGCGCGTTGGCGAAGGCCTGACCGGCCAGGCACGCGCCCAGCAACATGGCTTGGCGTGCCGCCAGGTTCTGTGGCTCGCGTACCGCCAGCTCCAGGTTGGCGCTGAGCAGGCGCAAGGCTTCACGGGCCAGCAGGTCGGAGATCGGGTTTTGCGCAACTTGCTGGTGTAGGCCTCGATGGCGTGCACCATCGCGTCGATGCCGGTGGCGGCGGTGACCGGGCCGGGTAGGCCGACGGTCAGTTGCGCGTCGAGAATCGCCAGGTCCGGCAGCAACTGCTGGGACACCACGCCGGATTTGCCGGTGGCGGTGGTCACGATGGAAATCGGCGTGACTTCCGAACCTGTGCCGGCGGTGGTGGGTACCTGGATCAGTGGCAGGCGCGCGCCATTGGCCTGGTTGACGCCGTAGATGTCGCTCAAGCGCTGGCGCTGCATTGGGTGGGCGAGGTAAGCGACCAGCTTGGCGGTGTCCATGGAGCTGCCGCCGCCGAAACCGACGATCAGGTCGGCGCCCATGGCCCGCGCTTGTTCAGTGGCGGCTAGCACCAGCTCTTCGGCGGGGTCTGCGAGCACGTCGCTGTACACCTGCAAATGGATATCGGCAGCGGCAAAGCCGGGCAACACCGAATCCAGCAGCTTATGGCGCAGGATGCCGGCGTCGGTCACCAGCAGCACGTTACGGGCGCCTCGGGCGGCGCAATGTTCGGCCAGTTGGGCGGCAGCGCCGCTGGCGCAGATCAGGTGGGCGGTGGTGCTGAAATTGAAAGCTTGCATGAAAAACCTCTGCTTATTCAGGTTGAGGGGCAGGCCCGCGTCAATGATGGTTTGCGCGACCGCCTCCATGCTGGTGCGGCTGGCCATGGCATCCCGTTGTAGGCGCCGGTGGGCGTCGTTTTCACCGATGCGGTGGCGCGCCATGAGTAAGGCCTTGGCCATGGAAATCTTCGAGACTGCCGGTTGCCGGGTCTGCAACTTGCGCAGTTGCGCCAGCATGTCGATGCGCGCACGCCAGGCGGCACGGGCCATCAACAGTTGGGTCAACAGGCCGAACGGCCGCAGTGGGCGCTCGATGACCGCGGCCGGCTGGGTTTCCAGTACCAGTTGCAGCATCGAAGGGTTCTCATAGCCGACCACGGCGATGATCGGCGGCGCCTGTTCGCTGAGGCCTTCCACCAACGCCTGGGTGTTCAGGCGCTGGCTGAGTTCCACGGCCAGCAGCACCACGTCGGTGTGCTCTGGCAAGTGCGCAGGCACCGGCCAGCATTGCTCGACGATGCAGCCGATGCGCTGCAACTGGTCCAGTACCACGCAGGCTTCGGCGTCCACCGGGTGGATTACCAGCACGCGCAGGCCCTTGAGTTCGCGCAGCAATGAAGGTGCGCTGCTGCCGCTCATGGCTGCGCTTCCAGTTGGTAGTCGACCATATAGGGGCTGGGTTTGACCGGTTGCTCGCTGTGCACCACCAGCTCGAAACGGCGCTGGTGGTCCAGGCGGGCAATGCGTGGCCACAGCCAGGTGTGTTGGGTGTCAGCGTCGATCTGCACGCGGCCCTGGGGCGCGTCGAACTGCGCACCGGCCAACGCCTGGCGCAGTGCTTCGATAGACCCACCCTCTGCGCGCCGCGCTGCTTCGGCGAACAGATGCACCTGAAAATACGCGGCTTCGGCCCCCGCTGTCAGCGGTGCTTCATCACCAAAACGCGCCCGATAACGCGCCAAGAAGGCTTGGCTGGCGGGCGTCTGCAAGGTGGAAAACCACGGCGCCGCCGACACATGCCCTTCGGCTTCTTCAGCGCTCATGCGCAATACATCCACCTCGTTGGTGGCCAGGCTGACGATGGGCATGCGCGCCGGATCGAAACCAGCCTGGCGATAGGCCCGGTGCAGCGCCGGGATATCGCTGCCGACGATGGTCGAGTAGATCGCATCCGGTGCCGTGGCCCGCGCCTGTTGCATCACCCGTTCGAAGTCTTCGGCGGTGGCGTGGAACGGTAGGTAGATCTCGTCCACCACTTCGCCGCCGGCCTGTTCGAACAGCTCGCGCATGATGCGGTTGGACTCGAACGGGTACACGTAGGAACCGCCAACAAACAGCACGCGGTTGCCGAAGTGTTCCAGTACATAGCGCGCCAGTTGCACCGAGTTCTGGTTCGGTGCCGAGCCGGTGTAATAACACCACGGCGAGTATTCAAACCCTTCATAGAGCGTGGGGTAGAACAGCAGGCGGCGACGGCTCTCGACCACCGGCAGCACGGTTTTGCGCGTGCTCGACATATGAGTACCGAACAGCACTTGCACCTGGTGTTCGTCACACAGGCGCACGGCGCTGTCGCGATAGTCCGCAGGCTCGGCGCCGGGGTGGCCATCTACCGGCACCAGCAACCGGCCATGGATGCCGCCCGCGTCGTTGACCTCGGCGATAGCCAGGTGAGTGGCATTGGCCTGGGTGGTTTCCGAGGCAGCGGTGAGGCTGCTCTGGGAAAACAGCAGGCCGACTTTGTAGTCAGGGGTGCTCATGACGTCAGGCTTTCCCAGTCGATATGTTGTTCAAACGCGTGCGCCACTTGGTACAGCATGGCTTCATCGTAATCCCGCGCCACCAGCATCATGCCTACTGGCAGGCCACTGGCAAGCCCGCAGGGGATCGACAGCGCAGGGTGGCCGGTCACGTCGAACGGCGCGGTGTTGGCGTTCATTTCCAGGGCCCGTTGCACCCACTCGCTGGGCGAAGCGTCTGCTGTGGGCAGTTTGGGCGCCTTGAGCGGCACGGTGGGCATCAGCAACACGTCGAAATCCTGCAAGTGCTGGTCGTAAGCCGCACGCAGTTGCCGGGCGGCGTTCTGGGCCTTGGCGTAGTACTGGCCGCCAAAGCGCTGGTAGGCATACCCGCCGGCCAGCAGGCAGGTTTTAAGGTCGTGGGGAAATTGCCCGGCCTTGCTCTGCCAGTCCTGTTGGGCGCGCATCAGGCTTTCCACATACAGGCCTTTCCAGTTCGAGCCGTAATTGTAGCCGCGCAGCAATTGGGTGGTGCCTTCCACGGCAATGGGGGTCCAGATCGCGTGGCCCAGGGCGTGCAGCGGAATCGAGATCTCCTCGACCCTGGCGCCGAGGCCTTCGAACACCGCCGCAGCACGCCGCACCGCCGCATCCACATCCGCCTCGGAGTTGGCGTGGCTGAAGCCTTCGCGCACCACCCCGATTCGCAAGCCCTTGCAGCCCTTGCCCAACGCCTGGGTGTAGGCCTCGGTCGGTACTACGCGATCCTGGCGTGGGTCGAGCCCGTCGGCGCCAGCCAGCACCTCCAGCAACAGGGCGTTATCGGCCAGGTTGGCGCTCATGATCCCGGCGTGGTCCAGGGTCATTTCGATCGGCATGATGCCGGTGTAGGGGATCAAACCGTGGGTCGGCTTCATGCCGTAGATGCCGGAGTAGGCCGCCGGGATGCGCACCGAGCCGCCTTGGTCGGTGCCGATACCCAGGTCCACTTCACCGGCGGCAATCAACGCGGCGCAGCCCGACGACGAACCGCCGGTGGAATGCCCCGGATTACGCGGGTTGTGCACCGCGCCGGTGGCGTTGGTATGGCTGCTGCCCGACACACAGAAAAAACTCGCAATGGGCCTTGCCGAGGATTTGCCCAGCAGCGTCCAGCACGCGGCTGGCGACGGTGGCATCAATGTCTGGCACGTAGCCGTGCAAGGTTGATGAGCCGTTCATCATCGGTACACCGGCCAGGCAGATATTGTCCTTGAGCGCCACGCGCTTGCCGGCCAGTTGCCGCTGGCGGCGCCCTGGATATCCGTGCGCACGTACCATGCGTTGTAGCGATTGTCCGTCGGCACCTGGCCCGGGCCGCGTGGGTAGCGTGGGGGTGCGGGCGGGGTGGCGATGGCGTCGAGGCGGTCGTAGTCCTGCCACACGGCTTCGAGGATGT
Source organism: Pseudomonas poae (assembly GCA_004000515.1). Lineage (GTDB taxonomy): Bacteria > Pseudomonadota > Gammaproteobacteria > Pseudomonadales > Pseudomonadaceae > Aquipseudomonas > Aquipseudomonas cremoris. Next base: position 5,836,375 of record CP034537.1, on the reverse strand, counting down.
GTGCGTACTCATTCAGCAGCGGCTCGGCCAGTTCCAGGCCAAGGCTGCGGCCGACTTGGGTGAGGTCGGCCAGGGTAGGGCGTTGAATCGACATAGCAGGTTCCTTATGCATGAAAGCCCATGAAGCGCTCAGCGATGGCTTCGGCGCTGGTGTGGGCCGGGTCGACCTCGTCCACCAGTTGGCCGTTCTCGATGATCAGGATGCGGTCGGACAAGGCACTCAAGAATTCAATGTCCTGTTCCACCAGGATCACCGCCAGGTTTTGTTCCACTCGTAGGCGCTGCAGGGTTTCGATGATTTCGTCGCAGATCGAGGGCTGGATGCCTTCGGTGGGCTCGTCCAGCAGGATGATGTTCGGCTCGCCGCACAGGCAGCGAGCCAGGGCCAACAGTTGCTGTTCACCACCGGACAGCGCGCCACCGGGTTGGTCGAGCAGGCGTTGCAGGCGCGGGAAGTAGGCGAGGATGCGTTCGATGGTGGCGTCGGCCTTGGCAAAGTCCTTCACGCAGCCCATGCGCAGGTTTTCACGCACGCTCAGGAACGGGAAAATCTGCCGACCTTGGGGCACGTAGCCGATACCGGCGCGGGCGCGCTGGTGGGCGGCGGCGCGGCTCAAGTCCTCGCCATCGAAATGCAGGCTGCCGGCCATGGCGGGAATTTCCCCATCAGCGCACGCAGCAAGGTGGTCTTGCCCATGCCATTGCGTCCCAGCACGCCCACGCAGGTATTGGCAGCGCAGCTCAAGCGAATGTCGCGCAACACAGGGATACGGCCATAACCGGCGGATAAACCGATGACTTCAAGCATGTTTGATCTCCTGCTTGCCCAGGTAGGCTTCGCGCACGGCGGGGTCTTGGGTGACTTCGGCAAAACTGCCTTGGGCCAGGATCGCGCCTTGGTTGAACACGGTGACGGTGCCGGCGATCAAGCGGATGAACTCCATGTCGTGCTCTACCACCACCACGGTGCTGTGGGCGTTGATCTCCTTGATCAGCGCGGCGGTCTTGCGCACTTCCTGGTAGGTCATGCCGGCCGCCGGTTCGTCCAGCAATACCAGCTCCGGGCGTGAGGCGAGGATCATGCCCAGCTCCACCCATTGGCGTTGGCCGTGGGCCAGGTCGCCCACCAGGCGCGTGCGCAATTCGCTCAGGCCGATGCGTTGCAGGGTCTCTTCGGCGGTGGCGCGTGCCTCGCCAGGTGATTGTCGGCGACTGGCGGCCAGGCGCAGGTTTTCCAGCACATCCAGACCGTCGAACACGCTGGGGGCTTGGGTCTTGATCCCAATGCCGAGCTGGGCGACTTTGTGCGGCGCCAGCCCGGAAATACGCTGGCCCTTGAAGTGGCACACGCCACGGGTGGGTTTGAGCTGGCCGCTGAGCATCTTGAAAAACGTGCTTTTACCGGCACCATTGGGCCCGATCAGGCAGCGCAGCTCGCCACTTTCCAGGGTGAAATCCACCTCCTTAACCGCATGCACGCCGCCGAAGCTCACGCCCAGGCCTTGGGTTTGCAACAGGCTCATAGCGCACGCTCCTGGGTAGGCAACGGATGGGGCGACGTTGGAACACTCGAGCTACACCGCTGCTTAGGGTGGGTAGCAAACCCCGTGGCAACAGCATCACAAACACCAGCAGGATCAGGCCCAGTACAAAGCCGCTGTCCACATGCTGCTGTTCTCCCAGCCGCGCCATCAGCGCCTGGATGCCGATGCACGCCAGGATCGGCCCGAACAAAGTGCCGCGCCCGCCGACAATCACCCAGATGATGATCTGCGCCGACTGCGCCAGGCCAAACACGCCAGGGCTGACAAAAGCCCCCAGTTGGCGAACAGGCAGCCGGCCAACCCGGCAATGCCGCCGCCGAGGCTGAACACGATCAACTTGTGCAGGCGCGTGTCATAACCCAGCAGACCGGCGCGCTGTTCGTTTTCACGAATCGCCACCACCACCTTGCCGAAACGACTGGCGAGCAGCCCGCGCAGGCCCAGGTAGCAGAGGATCAACGCGCCGCCGATCACCTGGAACAGGGTTTCCGGCTCCAGCACACGGTCCGGGTTGAACGGCACATTCAACGTGGGAATCGCGGGGATGCCGTTGAAGCCACCGAGCAAGGCATTGCCGATGTGGTACTCGGAGCCGGACGTGGAGTTCATCACATTGAACAAAATCAAGGTGACCGCGAGGGTAATCACCCCCAGGTACACGTCACTGATGCCGCCGTAGAACATGAAGTAACCCATGGCCGCCGCCACCAGCGCCGGTACGGCGATGGCCAGTAACACCGGCCAGGTGCTGTCGCCGATATTCAGCACACCGATGGCATAGGCGTAGGCCCCCAGGCCGAAAAACGCCGCCTGGCCAAAGCACAGGATGCCGCCGAACCCCCAGATAAACGCCAGGCTCAGGGCCAACAGCGCCATCACCAGGTAGATGGTCAGGGACAATAAGGTAAACAGGTCCAGCCACTGCGGCAGGACCGCCACCAGTACGGCGGCCAGGACGCAGCCGAGCACCGGTAGCAGGGTGCGGGTATCAACAGGCATCAGAACGCCCTCCGAAAGAAACGACCGGTAATGCCCTGGGGCAGAACCCGGATCAACACAATGGCCGCCAGCAGCAATGCCACTTCACCGAACACCGGGGTGCTGAAGAACGTCACCACCTGGCTGATCACCCCAAAGCCACTCGCAGCAGTCAGGGTGCCGGTAATCACGGCGCTGCCACCGCCGATCACGGTGATAAACGCCTTGGCGATATAACTGGCGCCGAGGGTCGGAATTACCCCGGTAAGCGGCGCCAACACCGCACCACCCAGGCCGGCCAGCGCCGCGCCCAGGCCAAACGTGAGGCTGTAGATGCGCCCCGGATTGGCCCCCAACGCCGCCGCCATCTTGGCGTTTTGCATGGTGGCGCGGGCACATAGGCCAAAGTGGGTAAAGCGCAGCAGCGCCCACATGCCCAGCAGTACGGCCACGGCCACGCCGATCACAAACAGGCCGTAGCCGCTGGTTTGATACGCGCCGATGCTGATACCTGGCAGCGGCGAGCTGATGCCCACCGTGGTATTGCCAAACAACATGGTGGCCGCGCCGGTCAGGGCCAGGCTCAGGCCCCAGGTGGCGAGCATGGTGTCGATCATGCGGCCGTACAGGTGGCGCACCAGCAGGCGCTCCACCAGCATGCCGAACAACCCCACGGTCAAAGGCGCCAGCACCAGGATCGAGATCCAGATGGGCACATGCAGATGGTGGGTGGCGAGCACGGCGACGTAACCGCCGAGCATCATGAATTCACCGTGGGCCAGGTTGATGATCTTCATCATCCCGAATACCACCGCCAGGCCGATGCTCAACAGCACCAGCGTGGCGATGGCGCCCACGATTTGCAGGGAAAAATGGCAGCCCAATCCATGTCGGCCTCCTTACAGCGCGATGCTGTATTGTTTGGCGTCGCGCGGGTTCTTCACCAAGTCGCACACGGCGGCGGTGTCCGAAGGCGCTTGCTGGGCGAAGCTCTCGACCACCTCCAGGCGGCGGTCGCGCACCTCGGCGATGTGCACGTCGAGCACGCAGTGGTGGGTGGCCGGGTCAACGCTGACCTTGCCGCTGGGCAGGTCCAGGCTGATGCCTTTTTCCAGGGCCTGGGTCACGGCCATGCGTTCCACCGTGCCAGCTTGGCGCACACCTTCGGCCCACAGCATCATGCCTTGGTAGGCACCCATGGCCAGTTCGGTGATGTAGGGGTAGTCGGCGCCAAAGCGTTTGTGGAAACGCTCGACGAACGCCCGGTTCTGCGGCGTGGCCAGTTCCTGCACATAGTTCTGGCAGATCAGGATGCCGTTGCATTCCTCTGGCGAGAGCACGATGTGCTCGTTGCCACCGGCGAAGGTAGTGGAGGCAATTGGCAACTTGCCGGTCATGCCTGCGGCTTTCCATTGGCGGTAGAACGACATGTGCGCGCCACCCACCAAGGCGGACCAGACGAAGTCCGGCTTGGCCTCCTGGATCTTCGAGATGGTGGCGCCGAAGTTGGTCACGTCCAGCGGGAAGAACTCGATGCCCACGCTTTCGCCACCGGCTTGCTCGACGTACTTCTTCACCCAGGCGGTGACGATCTGCCCGTAGTTGTAGTCGGCCGCGACGATGTAGACCTTCTTGCCCCACTTTTTGGTGACATGGGACACCAGCTTCTCCACGGTCTGGCCTGGGGTGACGCCGGTGGCGAACACGTTGCGGTCACACACGCCGCCTTCGTACTGGTTGTTGTAGAAATACAGGGTCTTGTAGCGGTCGAGCACCGGGCGCACCACTTCCCGCGATGCCGAGGTAATACCGGCATGCACCACCGCCGCGCGGTCCTTGAGGCCGCCTGCTGGGCGTATTGGGCGTAGAGCTGCATGTTCGACTGGGTGTCGTATTTGATCAGGTTGAGCGGCCGACCGAGCAGGCCGCCAGCGCCGTTGAGTTCTTCGACGGCGAAGGTGAGGGCGTCGACGATGGGCTTGCCATAAATGTCCAGGCCACCGGAGTTGTCGTAGAGCGAGGCGATGTTGATCGCGTCATCGGCCGCAAACGCCGAAAAGCTCTTCAAGCTCAAGGTGGACAATGCAGCAGCAGAAATAGCGGACGTACGCAGGAAAGCACGACGATTCATAGCCATTCGGAAGACTCCTGGAACCCAGGCCCAAACGTCCACCGCAGCCTTTGGGCCGGTGCGCTGGAAGAGGAAAGGTCTGGGAAGAAATGCAGGCAGGGGAAGGAGGGCCTGATTTCACATACCGACGACGCTGTCGGCTGAATGTGTGAGTCGTTTCGCTTGGAGACATCAGCCGCATCGTTGAGGCTGGGTCGCCCATCGCAAGGGGATGGGGGAAACGAGTACCGCAAGGCGCGGCGCTGTTTCAAAAGCAAGCTTCAGGCCATAAACCTTATGTTTATGTTTCTAAAGGGAAAACCTGGTTTTTGCGGCGGTAGCGACGCCCTTAAAACTGTCACCTGGGTAGAAACGACGCACGTTTGAGGTGCGCGTTTGTTAGAAGGTAGCAGGGGTGTTGATCCACAGAATGCGCACAACATTGGTGGTCCCATTGCGATAACCATGGGGCACATTGCTCGGAAAGTGGAACGAATCTCCAGCGTTCAACGTGTATGTGGTTTCACCCAACGTCAGCTCCAGGCTTCCCTCGATCACGTAGCCCATTTCTTCACCGGCATGCTCGATCATCTCACTGACCATGCCGGGCGACACGATATGGATATCACCCTGCAACAACCCGCCTTTTTGCAGGTGGGTGATGCGCTCCAGGTCGATGTAGCCTTTCTTCGCGCCATTGGCAAAGCGGTTGACTTGCCGGGCACCGGCGCGCAGTACCGGCTCTTCCGATACCCACTCCTCAGACGTCAGCTCGGACACGTTGCTGCCCAGTGCGATGGCCAGGCGGTGCAGCATGGCCAGGGACGGCGAGGCGGCGTCGTTTTCCAGCTTGGAGATCAGGCTTTCGGAGCAACCGGCGGCCACTGCCACTTGCTTGAGGGTCAGCCCGGCCACTTTGCGCGCATGGCGCAGGCGCACGCTCAGGCTGGGCAAACCATCGGAATGCAGGGGTTTGGCGACGGGCGGTTTGCTGGGTGTGGACATGCAGGCCTCGGGTGAAAAGGGGCATTCAATGGTGCGACAGGCATCCTAGGGTCACGGATGCCTGTCGTCTAGTCAGGCGTGAACCGAGAAGGTCACTTCTACCGGGTTCAGGTCGTTGATCGGCACGATGTCCTGCGGGCAGGCCGACATCACCACCACCACGTCCATCTCGGCGCGGATCTCCACGTAGTCGCCCGCCTTGGACACCGGTGGCAGCCACTCGACGCTGTAGTCCGGCTTGACCGGAATGTTCATCCACAGGTTGAACGGCTGCGGCACTTCATGCGAGCGCAGGCCGATGGCGGCCAGGGCCAGGCGCATGTTGTCGGCGCAGCTGTCGTGGTAACCCACCACGCCCAGGTTGGTGTAGCGATGCAGGTCGCAGGCGGCCATCAGGGTGTCGTGGATGCCCGGCGAGGTGTCGGTGAGCAGGGTGCCGATGCTGCGGCGGCGGTTGCTGAACAGCTCATCGCCGGCTTTGGGGATGATGCTGTTGCAGTGGGCGCGGGCGTGTTCCATGGAGAGGAACTCGCTCAGGTCTTCACTGTTGAACAGCCAGGTGTCGCACACCTGGGTGCCGTGGTGTTGACGATCTTGATCACTTCACCGGCCTTGAGGCGCACGGCGCGGCCGCAGCGGGCGGGTACGGTGTAGGTTTCGCCGAGCACGGGGGTACCGTCCAGGGAGATCGGTTCCTTGAGAGTGGCGTTGATGCCCAGGGAGTCGCCGTTGTCCGGCTGGCAGCAGGCTGGGTAGTCGTGGCTGTGGGTCGCGTGGCTCATAAAGATTCCTATGGGTTCAGGGTTGTTCGGCAAGTGCAACCAGGCTCCAGGCCAGAGCCTGGGCGCCCGCCAGCAGTTGCGTGGGTTCGGTGAATTCCAGCGGGTTGTGGCTGATGCCGTCGCGGCTGGGCACGAACAGCATGGCGGTGGGGCAGTGGTCGGCCAGGTACATGGCGTCGTGGAACGCGCCGGAACGCAGGGTTTGCCAGGGCAGCCCGGTGGCGTTGCAGGCCTGTTCGAGTACGTCGATCACGTTGGGGTCGAACGCCGTGGGGGCGTGACTGAACAGGCAGGTGTGTTCGGCGCTGGCGGGCAGGCAGTCGCTTAACTGCGCGTCGAACGCTGCAAGCACGGTCGGGTCGGCGTGACGGAAGTCGATGCTGAAGGTCACTTCCCCTGCGATCGTATTGATGGCGTTGGGGTGCACGTTCCAGCGGCCGAAGGTCAGGCGCTTGTCGTCGCCAGCCAGCGTGTCGGCCAGTGCGTCGATGCGCTTGACGGCGTCCATGGCCAGCAGCATGGCGTCGTTGCGCATCGGGTGCGGCGTGGTGCCGGCATGGGCTGAGGCGCCTGTGCAGCGCACCTGGTACCAGCGCACGCCTTGGATGCCCGAGACCACGCCCAGGGGAATATTGGCCTGTTCCAGTACCGGGCCCTGTTCGATATGCAGTTCGACGAAGGCATGGGTTTGGATCTTGTCGCGCAACGGGATGTCGGCAAAACGCAGGGCGTGGGCGTCCAGTGCCTGGCCCACCGACAAGCCGTCCTTGTCCAAATTGTTGCGATAGGCAGCCAGCCGCGCCGGCTCGACGTAGGCGCTGGACCCCATGGCACCCGGGCTGAAACGGCTGCCTTCTTCATTGGTCCACACCACCACTTCGATAGGGCGGCGCGTACGCAGGTTGGCGTCGTGCATGGCATGCAAACATTCGAGGCCAGCCATAACGCCGTAACAACCATCCAGCGTGCCGCCGGTGGGTTGGGTGTCGATATGGCTGCCGGTCATCACCGGCGGCAGGTCTTCACGGCCGTCACGGCGCAAAAACAGGTTGGCGCAAGCGTCGGTCCAGACGGTGCAGCCGAGCTTGCGCGCTTCGTCGATCAGCCAGGCACGGGCTTGGAGATCTTCTTCCGACAATGCCTGGCGGTTCATGCCGCCATTAGTGCCGGGGCCGAAGGTGGCCAGGGTATCCAGCAGGCCTAGCAGGCGCGTGGATGAAACGGCGAGTGCGGTCATGACGTCACCTGCAGGCTGCGGTTGAACCAGGGTTTGAGGAACTGTTGCAGGCGTTCGGTCTTCGGCGCATTGAACAGGCCTTGGGGCGCGCCGGTCTCGATGATCTGCCCGGCTTCCATAAACACCACCACATCGGAAATCTGCGCGGCGAAGCTCATCTCGTGGGTGACCATGACCATGGTCATGCCATCGTCGGCGAGGCTGCGGATCACTTGCAGCACTTCTTCCACCAGCTCCGGGTCGAGGGCCGAGGTGGGCTCGTCCAGCAGCATCAGGCGTGGTTTCACCGCCAGTGCGCGGGCAATGCCGACGCGTTGCTGCTGGCCGCCCGACAGCCGCGCCGGGTAAGCATCGGCCTTGGCGGCCAGGCCGACGCGGGCCAGTGCATGATCGGCCAAGGTGCGTGCTTCGGACTTGGCCATGCGCTTGCCCAGTACCAGCGGGGCCATGACGTTTTCGCGCACGCTCATGTGCGGCCACAGGTTGAATTGCTGGAACACCATCGACAGCGGGTTGCGCACTTCATCGACCTTGGCTTCGCTGTCGCAATCGCTGACTTGCCGGCCAGGGCCGCTGTAGCCCAGCAGTTGGCCGTCGATCCACACTTCGCCTTCGTCGTAGCGTTCCAGGAAGTTCATGCAGCGCAGGGCGGTGGTCTTGCCGGAGCCTGACGGCCCGATCAGCGAGACGATTTCACCGGCCTGCACCTGCAGGTCAAAGCCGCGCAGTACGCGGTTGGCGCCATAGGACTTGCCGACGCCGCGTAGTTCAAGAAGCGGTAGGTTGCTCATCCGGTCAGCCTCGTAGATGACGGGTCATGCGCCGCGCCAGGCTGCGGGCTACCGCCGCGACCGTGGTGGTCAGCAGCCAGTAGCTCAACACCAGCAGGGCGTAGGGCATGACATAGGAAAAGGTGGTGGACACGATGCGCCCGGCGGTCAGGGTCAGTTCCGGCACGGTGATGATCGAGGTCACGGCGCTTTCCTTGATGGTCAAGATCACTTGGTTGCCCAGCAAGGGCAGGGCGAAGGCCAGCGCCTGGGGCGCCTGCACATGCCAGAACACCTGGCGTTGCGACAGGCCATGCACTCGCGCCGCTTCCACCTGGCCGTGGGGCACGCTGGCCCACGCCGAGCGGAACAACTCGGCGAAATACGCCGCGCTGTACAGCGCTAGTGCAAGGATGCTGGCCTCTACAGCCTCCAGGCGCAGGCCGATCACCGGCAGGCCGAAATAGATCACCGCCAGCTGCGCCAAAAACGGCGTGCCACGGATCAGCCACACATACACGCGGTACACCAGGGCAAACCCCGGCACCCGCAGGCGCAGGGCGTTCAGGCCGAAGCCTGCGGCCAAACCGATCACGGCGGCAGCCAGGCTGATGCCCAGGGTCACCAGCAGTGCGTCGGCAAAATCCGGCAGGTAACTCAAGACTTCGTGCATCAGGTGCGCTCCTTCCAGCGGCGTTCCAACAGGCTGCCGAGCACGCTCAGCAGGCTGGTCAGCACCAGGTAGAACAGCGCTGCCACCAGGTACACCTCAAGCGGGCGATAGGTTTGCGACACCAGCTGTTGGCTGACGCGCATCAGGTCGGTGATGGAAATCACCGAGACCACCGCCGACACCTTGATCACATCGATCAGCTCGGAGATCAGCGCCGGCAAGGTCAGGCGCAGCACCTGGGGCAACTGGATGTGCACCAGGGTGTTGTACTTGCCCAGGGCAAAGATCGATGCCGCTTCCAGTTGCCCACGGGGTATCGCTGCAAAACCGCTGCTGAGGATTTGCGACTGGTACGCCGCCGTGTTCAAGGCCAGCGCCGCGGCTGCGGCGACCATGGGTGGAATGTCCAGGCCCAAGGCCGACGGCAGGTAAAACAGCAACAGCAGTTGCGCCAGCATTGGCGTGCCGCGAAAGAAACTCACGTAGACCCGGGTAAACGCCACGCCCACCCGGCTGCGGCCGTTGGCCAACAGGTGAATGAGCACCCCAGCACAAAACCCAGCAGCATGCCGATGCTGCACAGCCACAGGGTGGTCCATGCGCCCTCGAGCAAGGCCGGCCAATACAGGGCGAAACGGCTGCTGAAATCGTTCATCAGATGCTCGGCACCGGCATGGCGTCGGTTGGCAGTTGCATGGTGAAGCCGAACCATTTGTCTTGCAGGGTCTTCAGGGTGCCGTCCTTGGAAGCACGGGCGATGCCGTCGCTGAACAGTTTGACCAGGCTGGCGCTGTCGGCGTCTTTGCGGCCGACCCAACCGAAGTAGGTCACTGGGCCGACCATCTCAGGCAGGGTACTGAACACGCCCGGACGGGCCTTCATCAGCGGGCCGAGGTTGGACAGCGATTGGGCCACGCCGTCGAGGCGACCGTTGGCCAAATCGGCATAGGCTTCGTCAAAGCCGACGTATTCCTTGATGCGCTTGAGGCCCGGCTGGCCTTCGGCCTTGAGCTTGGTATCCAGGGCTTGCAACACCGCCAGTTGGCCGGAGCCGGCTTGTGATCCGATCACACGGCCGTTGAGGTCGGCCAGGCTCTTGATGCCCGCGTCGTCGGCGCGCTTGAGCAGGGCCACGGTGGATTCGGCAATCGGCACGGTAAAGGCGAACTGCTCGAAGCGCGCCTTGTTGACGGTGACCGAAGTGACCACGAAGTCGAACTTCTTGGTGTCCAGGCCCGGCAGGATGCCCTGGAAGGGCAGGTCCAGCTGGCGTACCTTGACCCCCGGCAGGTCGGCGTCGAGCACGTAGTGCATCAGGTCGGCGCCGTAGCCTACGATCTTGCCGTTCTCAACGGATTCGAATGGCGCGAAACGCGCTTCCGTCGCCACCACAATCTCGTTTTTCTGCTTGATCCGCTGCAACAGATCGTCGGCGTGGGCCACGGACACACTGCACAGCGCAGCCAGCGACAAGGACAGTGCTTTTAACGTGAATCGCATCATCGTCATTCCCCTTGAAAGGTCGGTAATTTCATTCAAGTAACTTGAATGAATATACAGAGGCATGAAGTGTGCCAATCCTCCGGGGCCTTTGATTCACGGGGGAAGGAGGATTCAGGACGGGCGATAGGGCACTGAATATGCACCGAAGAGAGGCTGTTGCTTTGTTGTGGTGCGCTGATACCTTGAGCGGGTGCATCCTTGCGGCCGTGCAGCGCCTACAACAAGAAGAGCAGAGTTTCCATGACCATCGAGCGTTCGCCGATTCCCAACATCAATATCGGCCAAGTCTATGATCAGCGTTACAGTGACGCCGACATCCACTACGACCGCCTCAGCAACCTCGCGGGGTTCTTCGGGCGCAATATGCCGGTGCATCGGCACGACCGGTTCTTCCAGATGCACTACGTGAAAAACGGTGCGGTGCGGGTGTACCTGGATGACCAGCAATACGTCGAACGCGGGCCGATGTTTTTCCTCACGCCACCCACCATCCCCCATTCATTCGCTACCGAGCCCGACAGCGAAGGCCATGTGCTGACGGTCAAGCAGCAGTTGGTATGGAGCCTGTTGGAACAGGACCCGAGCCTCGCGCCTGCACCGAGCATGGCGCCGGTATGCGTGGCACTGGACAAGCTCGACGCCGCGTTCAAGCCCGAAGCCGAGCGTCTGAGCGTTCTGCTGGATGAGTTGCGCCGTGAGTTCGATGGTCGTGCCGTAGGCCGTGGGCCGGCGCTAGAGGCGCTGACGCGGCTGATCATGACGGGCCTGTTCCGCTTGGCTGGGCAGTCGCTGGCGGCGCGTCCGGCGCGGCATGAGGACCTGCAGGTGTTTTATCGCTTCAATGCGCTGATTGAAGAGCGCTACCTGGAACACCTGCCGCTGGCGGTATACGCCAGTAGCCTGGGAGTCAGCGAAGCGCGGTTGAATGATATTTGCCGACGCGTCGCGGCGTTGTCGTCCAAGCGCCTGGTGTTGGAGCGCTTGATGCAGGAAGCCAAGCGGTTGCTGCTGTTCACCGGGCATTCGTCGAATGAAATCTGCTACCGCCTGGGCTTCAAGGACCCGGCGTATTTCAGTCGTTTTTTCCAGCGTTACGCGCACATGGCACCGGGTGAATACCGTGCGACCCAAGGCGGGTTCAAGTAGCCCTATGGAAAGTACAAGCGTCCCCATGGAACATCCATTCCGCCCCTGACCTGCGCTGGCAATACTGGACACCAACTCCAATAACAACAGGTGTCCCATGCAACAGCCCAACCCCTTGCTTGAAGACCTCAAGGCCCTGCTGCCGACTATCGCGGCCAATGCAGCGCAGGCCGAGAAAGATCGGAAAGTGCCAGAACAAAACATCGCCTTGCTCAAAAGCATCGGCCTGCACCGTGCCTTCCAACCCCGCGCCTATGGTGGGCTGGAGATGTCGCTGCCGGCGTTCTGTGACTGCATCGCCTTGCTGGCCGGAGCCTGTGCCAGCACCGCTTGGGCGATGAGCTTGTTGTGCACCCACAGCCACCAGTTGGCGATGTTTTCCAAGCAAATGCAGGACGAGTTATGGCTGGAAAACTCCGACGCCACTGCCAGCAGCAGCATCGCGCCGTTCGGCAAGGTCGAAGAGGTCGAGGGTGGCGTGTTGTTCAGCGGCCAGATGGGCTGGAGCAGCGGCAGCGACCACGCTGAATGGGCGATCATGGGTTGCCGTCGGCACAACGCCGAGGGAGGCCAGGACTACTGCTTCGCGGTGTTGCCACGCAGTGATTACCAGATCCTGGATGACTGGTTTGCACTGGGCATGCGTGGCAGCGGCACCAAGACGCTGAGCGTGGACAACGTGTTTGTGCCCAACCATCGCATCCAAAAGGCCAAGGACATGATGGAAGGTAAATCCGCCGGGTTTGGCCTGTACCCCGACAGCAAGATCTACTACACGCCGTATCGCCCGTATTTCGCCAGCGGTTTCTCCACCGTCAGCCTCGGCGTGGCCGAGCGGATGCTGGAAGCGTTCCGCGACAAGACCCGCAACCGCGTGCGCGCCTACACCGGTGCCCAGGTCGGCGCGGCAACTCCGGCGCTGATGCGCCTGGCCGAGTCCACGCACCAAGTGGCGGCGGCTCGCGCGTTTCTCGAAAAGACTTGGCAGGAACATGCCGAACACGGCGAACGCCATGTGTACCCGTCCAAGGAAACCCTGGCGTTCTGGCGCACCAACCAGGCGTACGCGGTGAAGATGTGCATCCAGGCCGTGGACCGTTTGTTCGAAGCGGCCGGTGGCGGCGCGTGGATGGAGAACAACGAGCTGCAACGGCTGTGGCGCGACGCGCATATGACCGGTGCGCATGCCTACACCGACTACGACGTTTGCGCGCAGATCCTGGGCCGCGAGCTGATGGGGCTTGAGCCTGATCCGACGATGGTCTGAGGGGTTTCTCAACAATAATAATCACGGGTGCCGCGTGTGCGGCGCCAGGAGTCTTGCATGTCTACGCCATTTGATTCGCGCGCCTTTCGCCGTGCGCTGGGCAACTTCGCCACGGGTGTCACCGTGGTCACCGCCGCCACTGAGGGCGGTCAACAGGTGGGTGTAACCGCCAACAGTTTCAACTCGGTATCGCTGGACCCGCCGCTGGTGTTGTGGAGCATCGACAAGCGTTCCACCAGCCATGGGGTGTTTGAGCAGGCCAGCCATTTTGCGGTGAACATCCTGGCGGCGAACCAGATCGAGCTGTCCAATAATTTCGCCCGGCCCCGGGAAGACCGCTTTGCCGGTATCGCCCATGAGCGCGGTGAAGGGGTGCCCCGGTATTTGCCGATTGTGCGGCGCATTTTCATTGCGAGAAGTACCAACAGGTGGACGGTGGCGATCACTGGATCATGATCGGCAAGGTGGTGCGCTTTGACGATTTTGGCCGCGCGCCGTTGCTATATCACCAGGGCGCTTATTCGATGGTGTTGCCGCATCCGCAACTGGCCCAGGGCGAGGCCGTTGATCAGCCCGTCAGCGACTTCCAAGGGCGTTTGCGCGGCAACCTGTACTACCTGATGACCCAGGCGGTGCGCAGCTACCAGTGTGATTACCAACCCCGGCAACTGGCGACCGGCCTGCGCACCAGCGAGGCTCGCCTGCTGATGGTGCTGGAACGGGACGCCGGCCTGAGCCCGAGTGAACTGCTGCGGGAAGTGGCGATGCCCCAGCGTGAGGTGGACGAGGCCATCGTCAACCTGACCCGCAGAGGCTTGGTCAGCGAGGCGGGAGGGCGTGTGCACCTCACAGGGCAGGGCATCGAGCAGACCGAGGGGTTGTGGGAGATTGCCCGACAGCAGCAGGAGCGGGTGTTTGGCGAGTTTGACGCGCAAGAGCTGGAGCACTTCAAGCAAGTCTTGCTCAGGTGATCTTGTAGTGAGCGGGCTTGCCCCGCGCTGGGGGGCGAAGCCACCCTAAAACCAGGCACCTCGGTCTTCAAGAAATACCGCGGCGACTCAGTTAGGGCGGCTTCGCCCCCCAGCGCGGGGCAAGCCCGCTCACTACAGGGCAATGTAGCGCAGGTGACTTCTTACCCACCGCTTTCGCAGGCAAAGCCAGCTCCCACAGTTGGATTGGTGCCAGGCTCGGGAACTGGATACACCGCCGATCCCCTGTGGGAGCGGGCTTGCCCGAGAAGGCGGCGTGTCAGTCGATACAAATGCTGGCTGACCCACCGCTTTCGCAGGCAAGCCAGCTCCCACATTTGGATTGGTGCCAGGCTCGGGAACTGGGTGCACCGCTGATCCCCTGTGGGAGCGGGCTTGCTCGCGAAAGCGGTGTGTCAGTTAACTGATTCATTGGCTGACACGCCGCCTTCGCGAGCAAGCCCGCTCCCACATTTGGATTTGTGTCAGGCTCGGGAACTGGGTACACCGTTGATCCCTGTGGGAGCGGTGTGTTTGGGGATCAGTACACCCCACCTGATGCGGGTGCAGGGGTTCGATATTTTTGAAGCGACCCGCCAGGGTTTGCAGGCCGCGCATCAACACGGTGGTATCCACGCCGACGGCCACAAACGTAGCGCCCAATTCCAGGTAGCGGCGCGCCAACGTCTCATCAGCACTCAAGATACCCACGGCCTTGCCCGCTTTACGCACGCGTGCAATCGCATCCTCGATAGCTGCTTGCACGTCCGGGTGGCCAGGGTTGCCGCGATGGCCCATGGCGGCCGACAAGTCCGCAGGCCCGATGAACACGCCGTCCACACCGTCCACTGAAGCAATCTCATCCAGGTTCGCAAGGCCCACGGTGTTTTCGATCTGCACCAGCAGGCACATTTCTTCATCGGCCTTATCCAAATAGTCAGGCACGCTGTTCCAGCGTGATGCCCGCGCCAGGGCACTGCCGACGCCGCGTACACCGTGGGGCGGGTAGGTGATGGCGCGCACCAGTTCGCGGGCCTGGTCGGCGCTTTCAACCATGGGCACCAGCAGGGTTTGCACACCAATATCCAGCACTTGCTTGATCAGCGCCGTGTCGCCCACCACCGGGCGGATGATCGGCTGCGACGGGTAAGGTGCAATCGCCTGCAACTGGCCGAGCAGGCTGCGCAGGTCGTTGGGGCGTGCTCGCCGTCGATCAGCAACCAGTCGAAGCCGGCGTTGGCCGCCAGCTCCGCGCAGTACGCATCGGCCAGGCCCAGCCACAGGCCGATTTGCGGTTCACCGGCCTTGAGGCGGGCCTTGAAGGCGTTTTTCAGCATGGTTCAACCCTCAGACGAAGCGGCAGGCGATGCTGCCCAGTTGGTCGTAGTCGACATGGAAGGTGTCCCCCGGATTGGCCGCCACCGGCCGGGTGAACGAGCCGCCAAGGATGATCTGGCCCGCTTCCAGAGTCACGTCGTAGGCCGCCAGCTTGTTGGCCAGCCATGCCACGCCTTTGGCCGGGTGGTTGAGCACGGCGGCGCTGACACCGGATTCCTCGATCACGCCGTTGCGGTACAGCACCGCCGGAATGCGCCGCAGGTCGATGTCGGTGGGGCGCACGGGACGGCCGCCCATCACCACGCCGGCGTTGGCGGCGTTATCGAAATGGTGTCGAACACTTTGCGGGTCGTGCCGGTCTGCGGGTCGACCTGCTGGATACGAGCGTCGATGATTTCCAGTGCCGGGATCACCCATTCGGTGGCGTCCAGCACGTCGAACACCGACACGTTCGGGCCCTTGAGCGGCTTGCCGAGGATGAACGCCAGCTCCACTTCAACCCGTGGCACGATAAAGCGCTCGAAAGGAATGTCGGTGCCTTCGTCGAAGAACATATCGTCGAGCAAGGCACCAAAGTCAGGTTCGGTGATGTTCGATGACACTTGCATGGCGCGCGAGGTCAGGCCGATCTTGTGGCCGACCAGCTTGCGCCCGTCCTTGATTTTCTGTGCCACCCACGCGCGCTGGATGGCGTAGGCGTCTTCGATCGTGATGTCGGGGTAGGCCAGGGACAACTGTGGCACCTGCTGGCGGGTGCGTTCGGCGGTGTTCAGGCGATCAGCCGCCTGTTGGATCAACGTTGAATCGAGCATGGCGGGTTTCTCTGCAAAGAAGAACTTAGCGGTTGAACAGCGGGTGCAGGCTGCTGTGTTTGCCGTCGTAGACCTGGCCTGGGCTTTCGTCGATCTGCAGGGTGATGCCGATCGGTCGCTCCAGCAGGAGGTGGCCCAAGCGCGCGTTCAACACCGCCAGCAACTGGTCGCCGACTTGCTTGTGCACCGTGGCGCTGCGGCCTGCGCCCATGCGCAGGTTGGCGTACAAAAGCCGTAATCGCCCTGGCCATCCGCCACGGCGCTGTGGGCGGCGGGGTAGGCCAGCACGCGGGTGCCGCCCTTGGGGAACACGGCTTTGCCGCTTTCGTCCTGTTGTTCAAGCATGGTGTCGGCAAGTGCACGGCACAGGCCTGGGATATCGGCGCTGTGTTCCAGGTGGGCGGTGTAGAGCAGCACGAGATGGGGCATGTAAGGCTCCTGGTCAAAGGCGGCTGGTGGAAGCCACGGCGGAAGGGTTGGACGCACTGGCCGGCGGCGTCGCCGAACCGTCCTGTGGCGTCACCGGGAACACCGCGTTGATCTGGCCGGTGCCGGAGGCGGCGAAGTAGGGCGTGAGCACCTCGACCTCGGCGTCGTAGTTCGACCAGCCCATGGCCCCCAGCAGCATCGCGGTGTCGTGCATGAAGCCCTCGCCATGCCCCTTGGCCGCATACTCGGGAAGCATGCCGCAGAACTCGGCCCACTCGGCGTGTTCCCACATCTGCACCACGCGCTCGTCGAGGGTTTCGAGGAACGGGCTCCAGATTTTAGTGGCGAACTCCGGTGCCTGGCCGTTCTGCGCAAAGCGGTGCGACAGCGAGCCACTGGCGAGGAATGCCACGGTGCCGTCGTAGTGGTCTTCCACCGCCTTGCGCATGGCCCAGCCCAGGCGCGCACTGTCGTTGAGGTAGTGCGAAGTGCACAGCGACGACACCGAGATCACCTTGAAATGCTGGTCGGCATTCATGTAGCGCATCGGCACCAGGGTGCCGTATTCCGGTGCGAGGGTGGTGGCGTGGTGGGCCATGGTTTCCACGCCCAGGCGGTTGCATTCATCGGCGAGGATCTTGCCCAGCGCCGGGTTGCCCGGGAACTCGTATTCCATGTTGCTGATGAAATGCGGCAGTTCGTTGCTGGTGTACAGGCCTTTGAAATGTGGCCCGCAATTGATGTGGTAGTTGGCGTTGACCAGCCAGTGGGTGTCGAACACCACGAGGGTATCCACCCCAGTTCGCGGCAGCGCCGGCTGATTTCGAGGTGGCCGTCGATGGCGGCCTTGCGAAACCCTTGGCGTGGGCCGGGCAGTTCCGACAGGTACATCGAGGGAACGTGGGTGATCTTGGCAGCGAGAGCAAGCTTGCCCATGACGGTTCTCTGGCGGGGCCCTCGGGGGCCCGTATTCTTGTGATGGTCTGCGCGAGGTAGCCGGTGACCCATGCGGTTTTATAAACCCGGCAGGGTCACGATTGCGAGTCGATCGTTACACACCCCAGCGTGGAATGTGGTGGCTGCCCATGGAGATGCAGATGTTCTTCGCTTCAGTGAACACTTCGAAGCTGTACTCGCCGCCTTCACGGCCTGTACCCGAGCCTTTGACGCCACCGAACGGCTGGCGCAGGTCGCGTACGTTCTGGCTGTTGATGAACACCATGCCGGCTTCGATGCCGTAGGCCAGGCGATGGGCCTTGCCGATGTCCTGGGTCCAGATGTAGGAGGCCAGGCCGTACTCGGTGTTGTTGGCCAGGCGCAGGGCTTCGGCTTCGTCCTTGAACTTGATCAGGCACACCACCGGGCCGAAGATTTCCTCCTGGGCGATGCGCATGCGGTTGTCCACATCGGCAAACACGGTGGGCTGGATGAACTGGCCCTTGGACAGGTGCGCCGGCAGGTTGGCCGGGCGCTCCAGGCCACCGGCCAGCAGGTTGGCGCCTTCCTCGATGCCGATCTTGATGTAGCCGGTGACCTTGTCGTAGTGGGCCTGGGTGATCATCGAACCGACCTGGGTTTTCGGGTCTTGCGGGTCGCCGACAATCAAGCGCTTGGCGCGGGCTGCGAACTCGGCGACGAACTGGTCGTACACGGTTTCCTGGATAAAGATGCGGCTGCCGGCGGTGCAGCGTTCGCCGTTCAGCGAGAAGATGGTGAACAGCGCCGCATCGAGCGCGCGATCGAGGTCGGCGTCGTCAAAGATCAGCACCGGGCTCTTGCCGCCCAGTTCCATCGAGTACTTTTTCAGGCCGGCTGTCTGCATGATCCGCCGCCCGGTGGCGGTGCCGCCGGTGAAGGAGATGGCGCGCACATCCGGGTGGCGCACCAGCGCATCGCCGGCCGTGGCGCCGTAGCCTTGCACCACGTTGAGCACGCCGGGCGGGATACCGGCTTCGAGTGCCAGGCGCCCCAGTTCATTGGCGGTCAGCGGCGACAGTTCGCTCATCTTCAGCACTGCGGTATTACCCAACGCCAGGGCCGGCGCGGTTTTCCAGGTGGCGGTCATGAACGGCACGTTCCACGGCGACACCAGCGCACACACGCCCACCGGCTGGCGCAGGGTGTAGTTGAGCATCTGGTCGTCTACCGGATAGCTGTGGCCGTCCATACGGGTGCAGACTTCGGCGAAGAAGTCGAAGTTGTGGGACGCGCGGGGGATCAGCACGTTCTTGGTCTGATGGATCGGCAGGCCGGTGTCCAGGGTTTCCAGTTCGGCGAGGTTGGGCACGTTCCGCTCGATCAACTCACCGAGCTTGCGCATCAACCGGGCGCGTTCCTTGGCCGGGGTGTTGGCCCACTTGGGGAAGGCTTCCTTGGCAGCAGCCACGGCCAGGTTGACCTCATCGGCACCACCGCTGGCGACTTCACCAATGGCTTCGCTGGTGGCCGGGTTGTAGTTGGTGAAGGTGTCGGGGCTGTCGACTTCGCGGCCGTTGATCCAGTGCTTGATCATGCTGTTCTCTCTGTTGTTTTCAGCCGCGAGCGGCAAAGAATTCGGATTCGCTGACAATACGGTTGACCAGCCGGCCAACGCCTTCGACCTCCACCACCACCTCATCGCCCGGCACTACGTCAGCCAGGCCTTCGGGCGTGCCGGTGGCGATCATGTCGCCGGGTTGCAGGGTCATGAAACTGGAGAAATATTCGATCAGGTAAGGGATGTCGAAGATCATGTCGGCGGTGCTGCCTTCTTGTTTCAACTCGCCATTGATCCAGGTGCGCAACTTGAGGGCTGACGGGTCGGGCACATCGGCGGCGTCGACGATCCACGGGCCGACCGGGGTGGTGCAGTCGCGGTTTTTTACCCGCAGGTTGGGACGGTAGTAGTTTTCCAGGTAGTCGCGGATGGCGTAGTCGTTGCACACCGTGTAGCCGGCCAAATAGCTCAGCGCGTCTTCACGCTTGACGTTGCGCGCCGGCTTGCCGATCACCGCCACCAACTCGCACTCGTAGTGCATGTACTTGACGTTGTCGGGGCGCCAAGTGGTTTGGTTGTGTCCGGTGTAGGTGCCGGGGGATTTGATAAAGGCCAGCGGCTCGGTCGGCGCATTGAAGGCCAATTCAGCGGCGTGGTCGGCGTAGTTCAGCCCCAGGGCGAACATGCTGCCCTCGGCGGGCGGCAGCCATTCAACTTGCTGCTCGGCAAGCAGGCGGCCATCGGCGAGGCGGACGGTGTTGTCGGCCTCTACCGTGACCGCATGGATTTGGTTCTGATAGCGAATGCGTGCGTGCTTCATCGGTGTTTCCTCACTCGGCCACAATAGGGTTGGTCAGGCGACCCAGGCCGCTGATCTCGACGACGACTTCATCGCCGGGCACGACGTCGACGCGGCCTTCAGGCGTGCCGGTGATCAGCACATCGCCAGCGTGCAGGGTCATGAATTCACTGAGTTCGGCGATCAATCGGGGAATGCTGCGCACGAAATTGGCCGTGGTGTTTTCCTGGCGTACTTCGCCGTTGACCCGCAGCGTGAGCACCAGCCCATGGGCATCCGGCACTTCACTAGCGGGGATCACTTCGCCGCTGAGCGCACAAAAACCATCGCGGCATTTGGCTTTGACGGCGGGGCGGTAGTAGCTGTCTTCCGGCAGGCTGAACTCGTTGACGATCACATAGCCGGCAACATGCGCGAGGGCGTCTTGCTCGGCCACACGGCTTGCGGTCTTGCCGATCACTACCCCCAGCGCCGGGCCAGGCTGCAGGCGCTCGCCAGCAGGGGCGATCACGGCTTGGCCGTCGACGGAGCGGGTGTTCGGCGTCTTGATGAACAGCACCGGTTTTTGCGGCGGCTTCTGGTAAGGCGGCTGGTTGAATTCGTCCAGTCGGCTGTGCAGCAGGCCCTGGTAGTTCAAGGCGATGCCGAACAAGGTACCCGTGGCGATTTCGCTGGCGGCGCGGCGCATGTCTGACTCCTGAATCTGGCTGGATTGATTAACATGTTAACCTTGTAATTAAGATGTTAACAATGGCTGTTCGGGATTTTTTTGGCGTCGCGATTGCAAGGCTTATGGCCCTACTGAAATGTATTCAAATGGTTACGTGAATGCGTATTTGTCGTGAATGAGATTATTTATCAATAGTGTTTAATTCGTATTTGTTTTGCCTTAGACTCCGCCCCGCTGGCGTTTGGCCGCATTGGTCCGCCGCAAAAACAATAATTATCCGGGGCAGGGGAGCAGGGCGTGAATTTCAAGAAGCATACAATCGCGTTGGCGGTCGGGTCGGTGGCGTATATGTCTGGCGGAGCCTGGGCGGCCGAATCGCAAACTTTGGAAATCGCGCCGATCACGGTCAGCGGTGAAAAAATCGACCGCACCCTGGAGCAAACCCAGTCCAGCGTGGTGGTGGTCACCGAACAGCAGTTGCGAGATAAGGCCGATCACAGCCTGGTGGATGTCTTTGCGCGTACGCCGGGCGTGTACAGCCAGGCCGGCAATGAAAACTGGGGCATTCGTGGTGTACCGGTGTCCGGTTTTGACGATCAGGGCCCTGCCACCCTCAATGGCGCGGTGTCGGTGTATGTCGACGGCGCGGTTCAACCAACCGCACCCTGACCCTCACGCCAACCACGTTGTGGGATGTGGAGCAGGTCGAAGTGTTCCTCGGCCCGCAATCCACCACCCAGGGTCGCAACTCCCTGGCGGGCGCGGTGGTGATCCAGACCCGTAACCCGACCTTCCAACCGACGTTCTCGGCGCAAACCAACGTGGGTAACTACGGTGAGAAGGGCGCGGCCGTGGCCGGTGGTGGTTCCATCGTCGATGACAAGATTGCCGGGCGCATCGCCCTGGACTATCAGGACGGTGACGGCTACATCGACAACATCGCCCTGGGCAAGGACGCTAACCCCATCGCACCAGCAATGCCCGCGGCAAGCTGCTGATCGTGCCCACCGATGACCTTGACGTGTTGCTCACCTACGCCCACAACGAGCACCGCCAGGGCGACAACTCGGTGATGCGTACGAAGGACAAGGTGCGTTACTACAAGATTTCGTCCGACACACAGGCCTACGACAACCTGATCCAGGACACCGTCAGCGCTAAAATCGACTACCGCCTCGACGACCAATGGTCGCTGACCAGCCTGACCGCCAACACCGCCTCGGACTACAATAACCGCCTGGACTTCGACCAGACCGCCGTCGACAACGAAGTGATCCGCCGCCGCCAGGATGGCAACCTGTTCAGCCAGGAGCTGCGCCTTAACTACAGCTCGGACACCGTGAAGAGTTTTGTCGGTGCCTACTACGGCCACAACACCAACAATTTCCATGATCAGTTGCTGTTCGATGGCGTGCTCGCCAGGACGGTCAAAGGCGACACGCTCATTGAAAACAAGGCGCTGTTTGGTGAGGTGGACTGGACCTTCGCCCCGCGCTGGACCTTGATCACGGGCCTGCGTTACGACCACGAGACCAACGACACCGACATCAAGCAGGACCAGCTGTCCCGACCCGCTAACGTCAGCAAGTCGTTCGCCGCCCTGTTACCCAAAGTGGGCATCAACTACGAACTTGCCGCCGGGCAATACTTGGGCTTCATGGTGCAGAAGGGCTATCGCGGCGGCGGTGTGAACGTGCGCTCCGGCAGCGGCCACGAGGCCTACGACCCGGAATACACCACCAACTACGAGCTGTCGTATCGCGGTTCGTTCTTCGACAACACCCTGCGCACCCGCGCCAACCTGTACTACACCGACTGGAAAGACCAGCAGGTGAGCGTGCGCCAGGCCAACAGCAATGTGATCAACGTATACAACGCCGGTCGCAGTGATATCAAAGGCCTGGAAGTGTTCGTCGAGAAAGACCTCAGCGAGCAACTGACCCTGACCGCCGGTGGTGCGATCACCGATAGCCAGTACAAGGACTTCATCACCGACAGAGGCCAGGACCGCAGCGGCGAGGCGTTCCTGTATGCGCCCAAGTACAAGGCATCGGTGGGGCTGTCTATCGTGTCAACGAGCGCCTGACCTTGAACACCGACGTCACGTACCAGAGTGCAGCGCCGTCGGCGTATGAGTTCAACACAGCCGGCAAGGTGACCGGGGAGCGGCGCAGCGACAACTACGTGCTGGCTAACTTCAGCAGCGAGTACAAGGTCACCAAAAACGTTGCAGTGTCGGGCTTTGTGAAAAACGCGTTCGACAAGCAATACGTCACCAACAACCGAGACGATGAAATCATTGATGCCGGTGCACCGCGTACGTTCGGCATGGCGGTGCGGTACGACCTGTAACCCGGATTCTAGATTGAATAGGTTCAAATGTGGGAGCGGGCTTGCTCGCGAAAGCGGTGGTTCAGCCAACTCATCCGGTGACTGATACACCGCCTTCGCGAGCAAGCCCGCTCCCACATTTGGTTCGGTTTACGCTTGATTTTTGGTGCGGGCAATCCACACCAACACACACAACCCACGCTGTGCCGCCGGGTCGCTGAATGACAGTTCAACCCGCGCCCCGGTGCGCTCGCAGATCGCCTTGACGATCGACAGCCCCAGCCCGGAACCGGCTTCGTCGGTGCCCAGGCTGCGATAGAACGGGTCGAACACGCGGGCCTGTTCTTCCACGGAAATGCCTGGGCCTGAGTCCTTGATTTGCAGGTGTACAGCGCCGGGCGTTGCTTGGACCGACAAGTCGATGCGTCCTCCCGCCGGGGTATAGCGGATGGCGTTGTCTACCAGGTTCTTCACCAAGGTAAACAGGTCCAACTCGTTAAAGACCACGTGCGCGTCCTGGGGACTGTCGACGCCGATGTCGATCTGCTTGCGTTCGGCCAGGGGCAGCAGGTCTTCCAATACCTGTCGATACAGTTCATGCACCGAAAGCCGCGTTTGCGCACGCTCCGATATCGATTGCGCCGCCGCCAGGCTCAACAGCTGATCAATCAGTTTACGGCCGCGCTCAATACCCCGTGACAACGGGTCAAACCGCTCGCGGGTCGCAGGCGACATATCGGTGGCCGCCAGCCGCTCGGCCTGCAATGACAAGGCGGTCATTGGCGAGCGCAACTCATGGGCGGCATCGGCGACGAAGCGCCGCTGGCTTTCCATGGACTGGGCCACCCGCGCCAGCAGGCGGTTGATGGCGACCACAAAGGGGCGCACTTCGGTGGGCAGGTGCTGCTCCTGGATTGGATGCAGTTCCTGCTCGGCCCGCTGATCGATCTCTGCCGCCAGCACGCCGATCGGGCGAAACAGCTTGCGCACCAGGTCGCCGACCACCAGCAACAGCACCGGAAACAGAATCAGGAAGGGCAACAAGCTGCGCCAGGCACTTTCGCGGGCGTCCTTGTCGCGGGCGTCCTGTTCCTGCGCCACAGCAATCCGCTGGTTCTGCGCGGTGCTGCGCACCAATACGCGAAAGGCCTCACCGGCCAATTCAACGGTGGACAGACCATCGGCGAGCGTCGTCGGAAACGGCAGGGGCAATGCCTCATCGGTGGTGCCCGGCGAATGCTGGCCGTCACCCAGGTATTGGATGATCACCCGCGACTCTTCGTCGTCACCGTCGATAGCCGGGCCTTGGGGGTATTGCAAGGTCATCTGCTGGCGGTCAAACAGCATCGCCACCTGGCGCAAGGTGTCGTCCTGCTGTTCGTGGGCCTCTTCAAACGCCGAGACAAAGGCGAATACGCTGGCCAGCAGCGCCACCAACAGAATTGCCAGTGACAGCGTCACCGACAGCCGCAGTTGCACCGACTCATTCAAACGCTTTTTGAAACCATCCATCCCATGCCCCTGACATTCTTGATCACATGACTGCCCAACTTGCGCCGCAACGCATGGATCAGGAACTCGATGGCGTTGCTCTCGACTTCGTTGCCCCAGCCATACAAACGGTCTTCCAATTCGCTGCGTGACAGGATCGCCCCCGGGCGAATCAACAACGCCTGCAGCAGTGCGAACTCTCGGCCCGACAGCGCCACGCCGCGTTGCTCCTCGGTACTGGCCTCTTTGGACAGCAGGTCCAGCGACACCACGCCGTTGCCCAGCATCGACAACGCGCTGCCGCCTTTGCGCCGCAGCACGGCGCGGATGCGCGCGAGCAGCTCCGAGATGTCGAACGGCTTGAGCAAATAGTCATCGGCGCCACCGTCGAGGCCGCGCAGGCGGTCGTCCAGGTTGTCGCGGGCGGTGATGATCAGCAAGGGCACCGGGTTGTTGCGCGCACGAATGGTGTCCAGCACATCGAGGCCGTCCTTGCCGGGCAGGCCCAGGTCCAGCAGCACCAGGTCGTAGGGGTGGGTGTCGAGGGCGGCCAGGCCCGTGAGGCCGTTCTTGACCCAGTCGGCGGCGTAGCTCGCATCGCTGAGGGCGCGTTGGATGGCATCGCCAATCATCGGGTCGTCTTCGACCAGCAGTATCCGCATGGCACTCTCCGCAGAAGCACACGCGGCGAGGTGATCGCCGCGTGTGTAGTGAAGCACCTGTGCCGACAAGCGTCAGCCTTTCATCGTGTCGAAGGCCTTGAGCAGGTCGTCCATCGAGGCCTTGCAGTCGGCCTGGTTCGGGTTGCCGTCACGCAATGCCGAAAGCGCGCGGTCGATGGCTTTGTCCAGCACATGCCAGTCGCTGGCGGCGCGGGGCTTGATGCCGGCTTCGGCGGCGTCCCAGCCTGTTTCCAGGTCCTTGATGCGGGCTTTGGCGCCTGCCAGGTCGTTGCTGGCAACCAACGCCGAGACGTCCACCGCGATGTTGCGGAACTCGGACAGGTCGCCCAGTTTCGATGCCTGGCGTTGGCTGGTCGGCGCACCGGTGGCGTCCTTGGGTTTGTCGGCAGGTTTGGAGCAGCCGGTGGCGATGCCCAGCATCAGAATGGCTGAGGCGATGGCGACGCGGCGAATCAGGTTTTGAACAGGGCGCATGAGGGTTTCCTTGGTGTGAATAATCATTGGGTAATCGCTTTGCGGTTGCCGACGTTGAGCTGCGCGACGGCCACCAGCAGCACAATCACGCAGAGGAAGAGGGCGCTGGTCCAGTTGGCTCCCATGCCCAGACCGCCGTAGTTCTTGGCCTGGGTGAGCAGGTCGCCGAGGGAGGCGCCGAACGGGCGGGTGAGGATGTAGGCGACCCAAAAGGTCAGCACGCTGTTGACGCCCACGCTCCAGGCCAGCATCGCGACGGCGATCAAAACTGCGAAGATCACTGCTCCGAGGGTAAAGCCCAGGCCCAGTGCCTCGGTGGCCAAGTCGCCGGCGGCAGTGCCTAGGGCAAAGGTGCACAGCACCGTGGTCCAGTAGAACCACTCGCGGCGTGGTGTAACGATGTCGCGGATCGACAGGCTGCGCTCGGTGCGGTACCAGACCATGAAATTAAGCGCCAACAGCACCGAGAAAATCGCCGTGCTGGTGTAAAGGCTGACGTCGAGCTTGTCGGTGAGGATGTCGGTGATCTGCGTGCCGACGATGCTCACCAGCACCACGGTCAACCAGTAGATCCACGGGGTGTAGGCCTTGGTGCGCAGTTGGCCGAACAAGGCGATGGCCAGCAGTGCAGCCATGCCGAGACTGGTCCAGCCGGCACCGAAGCCGGCATCCACCGCGAGGTAGTCCGCGCCGGTTTCGCCCACGGTGGTGGACAGGATCTTGATCACCCAGAAGGACAGTGTCACCTCGGGTACTTTGTTCAGCCAACGGGCTGCTGTGGCATTCATCGGGTTTACCTCTCCTTGACGGCGCAGTGGTTGGCGCAGAGGAGAAGGTAAACCGCGAAACTTAGCTGGGACTGAGGGCCGCTGTTTTTTTCAGGACGTGGGCCAGGCCCACGGTGGTGAGGTGCACCACGCTGCCCAGCGGTGGCGCCTGCAGGCCG
Source organism: Pseudomonas poae (assembly GCA_004000515.1). GTDB lineage: Bacteria > Pseudomonadota > Gammaproteobacteria > Pseudomonadales > Pseudomonadaceae > Aquipseudomonas > Aquipseudomonas cremoris. The sequence continues at coordinate 5,809,943 of CP034537.1, read as the reverse complement.
GAGCTGCGCACCAGGATGGCTTGGCCGTCGGCTTGCAGTTCCACGGTGAGGGTGCAGGTATTGCCACCGAATTCGCGCTCGGTCACCACGCCACGGCAACCGGAATCGTCGGTGGTACTGAGCTGCAACTGTTCAGGGCGCAGCATGATCCGGGTGGTGGCGTGGTCGAGCTTGCTGTCGACCGGCACGCGGCCCAAGCCACAGTGGGCCCAGCCGGTTTCGATCCTGGCGGGCATCACCACGGCTTCGCCCAGGAACAACGCAGTCTGCTCGTCGACGGGGTATTGGTACAGGTCCATCGGATGGCCCGATTGCACCAGTCGACCCTGGCGCATAACGGCCAGTTGATCGGCAAACGACAGCGCTTCGCTTTGATCGTGGGTGACCAGGATCGTGGTGATGCCCGCGTCACTGAGCAGGCGCGCGACCATCTTGCGCATGGCCGAGCGCAAGCCAGTGTCCAGCGCGGAGAAGGGTTCATCCAGCAGCATCAGGCGTGGCTGTTGCGCCAATGCGCGGGCCAGCGCCACGCGTTGTTGCTGGCCACCGGAGAGTTCGTGGGGCCAGCGCCGCGCCATGTTGGCGTCGAGGGCCACGCTGTCCATCAGTTCGGCGATGCGTTCGTGGCGCGGTTCACCCTTGGTTGCCAGGCCGAAGCCGATGTTGTCGGCCACGGTCATGTGCGGAAACAGCGCGCCGTCCTGCGGCACATAGCCGATCTGGCGTTGGTGCGCTGGCACGGCGTGGGTGTTGTCGACCAGGGTTTGCCCGTTCAGCGTGAGGCTGCCGGTGTCGGGGAATTCAAAGCCGGCAATCATCCGCAGCAAGGTGGTCTTGCCCGAGCCGGACGGCCCGACGATCACCGTGCGGCTGCCGGTGGGCACCGACAGGCTGACGTCTGCCAGGGCACGCTGGGCGCCGAAGGATTTGCAGAGTGCGTTCAGTTCGAGGGCGTTCATCGGCCTGCCGTGCGTTTGGATTGATGGTAGAGAAGGCCGGTCAACGGCAGAGACAGCAGGATCATGATCAGCGCGTAAGGCGCCGCCGCGGCGTAGTCGATCTCGCTGGTCATCGCCCAGAAGCCGGTGGCCAAGGTGCGCGTGCCGTTGGGCGCCAGCAGCAAGGTGGCGGTCAATTCATTGGTGATCGCCAGGAACACCAGCGCCGCGCCCGCAGCGGCAGACGGTGCGGCCAGGCGCATTGTGATCAGCCACAGCGCGCGGCCTGGCGAGCGACCGAGGCTGCGGGCCATGTTTTCCAGCTCCACTGGCGCCTGGGCGATACCGGCGCGCAGACTCACCAGCGCCCGTGGCAGGAACATCAGCAGGTAGGCCAGCAGCACGGTAATCGTGGTCTGGTAGATCGGCCGGGCGAAATGGATGGTCACCGTGACCAACGCCAGGGCCACGACGATGCCGGGCAAGGAGCTGGTGATGTAGTTGCAGCCTTCCAGAATGCGCTGCAACCGCCCCGGCGCACGGATCGACAGCCAGGCGATTGGCACCGCCGCGCAGGTGGTCAACACGGCACCGGCGATGCCCAGCAGTACGGTTTGCTCCAGCGCCGGCAACAGTTCGCCCAACTGCCAGACATCTCGGCCACCGGCGATCAGCCATTTGCCCAAGGTGATCAGCGGAACGCCCAGGGCCAGTGCGCAGGTTGCCATCTGCAACCCGAGGGAGAGCAGGGTGGTGCCGGTGCCCAGCACAACGATGCGCTGTTCACGGGCGCTGCCTGAACCCACCCGTGCATAACGCGCATGGCCACGGGCAGCGGATTCGACAGTGAGCATCGCCAGGCAACACAGCGCCAGAACGGCCGCGAGCATATTCGCTGCCGGGCCGTTAAACGTGGATTTGAACTGATCAAAAATCGCCGTGGTGAAGGTGTCAAAGCGGATCATCGCGTACAAGCCGTATTCGGCCAGCAGGTGCAGGCCCACCAACAGCGCACCGCCGCAGATCGCCAGGCGCAACTGCGGCAACACCACCCGGAAAAACACCGCCCAGGGCTTGAGGCCCAGGGACTCGGCCACGTCTTCAATCGCGGGATCAAGCCGGCGCAAGGTCGCCGCCACCGGCAAGTACAGAAAGGGGAAATAGGCAATCACCGACACCAGCACACCGGCTGGTAAACCGTGGATCGACGGTACCAGGCTGACCCAGGCGTAGCTGTGCACAAACGCCGGCACCGCCAGTGGCGCAACGGCCAGCAGCGACCAGAAGCGGCGCCCCGGCAGGTCGGTGCGCTCGGTCAACCACGCCAGCGCAACACCCAACACAATGCACAACGGCAGTGTGAGTACCACCAGCAGCACGGTGTTTGTCAGCAATTCGCCGACACGAGGGCGCCACACCAACGCTTCGATCTGCGCCCAGCCGATCTGCCAGGACACGCCGATCACAAACGCAATCGGCAGCAGCGCCAGCAACGACACCAGCACCGATAACCCGGTGACCCACGTGCCCCCACGGCTTTTGAACAAACCGTGGGCGCGTTTGCGTGGCGCTGCGTGTGCAACGCCTGGGAGGGAGGTTTCAGGCAACAATCAGAGCAGTCCGGCCTGGGTCATCAACTCCACCGCTTTCTTACTGTTGAGCTTGGACGCATCGACCTTCGGCGCGTCCAGCTGTGCCAGCGGCGTCAGTTTGGGGTTGGACTGGGCGTTCTGGCCCACGGCGTACTCGAACGAAGTGCCGTCCTTGAGGATGGCCTGGCCGTCTTTGCCGGTGATCCACTTCACGAAGGCCTGGGCCTGTTCCTGATGCTTGCTGGACGCCAACACACCGGCCCCGGAAATGCTCACAAAAGCGCCTGGGTCCTGGTGTTTGAAGTAGTGCAGTTTGGTGTTCTTGCTGTTTTCGCCAGTCTTGGATTGGTCGACGAAGCTGTAATAGTGATAGATCACGCCGCTGTCCACCTGGCCGGCGTTGACGGCCTTGAGTACCGCGCTGTTGCCGCGATAAATGGTCGCGTTGGCTTTCATTGCCTTGAGCCAGTCGAGGGTGGCGGCTTCGCCTTTCAGCTCCAGCACGGCGGCGACGATGGCCTGGAAGTCGGCACCGGCCGGGGAGGCGGCCCAGCGGCCTTTCCAGCTTGGCGAAGCAAGGTCCAGCAGCGACTTGGGCAGGTCGGCTTCTTTGAGCGTGCTCGGGTTGTACACGAACACCGTGGAGCGCGCGGCAATGCCGATCCACTTGCCATGGGCCGGGCGATAGGCGGCGTCCACCTGTTCCAGGGTGGTCGGCGCTAACGGCGAGAACAGCCCGGCGTTGTCCACCAGCACCATGGCCGGGGAGTTTTCGGTGAGGAATACATCGGCCGGGGAGGCGGCGCCTTCCTGCACGATCTGGTTGCCCATCTCGGTGTCGTCGCCGTTGCGGATCGTCACCGGGATGCCGGTTTCTTGAGTAAACCCTTCGACCCACGCCTTGGTAAGGCTTTCGTGCTGGGCGTTGTACACCACAATGCCCACCGAGTCGGCGGCATACACGTGCCCGGCGCTGAACAATGCGGTGGCGAGCAGGGCTTTTTTGATAAAGGACGGAAGACGGGTGGTCATGCGGTGAGCGCTCCGGTTTTTATTAATGCACGGGAAATCCGCGAGAGGTCGATTGAGACTAGACCAATAGGAATCATTTGCATGTTTGGGCGCGGCGAATGTAGAGGGGGGAATGAGAAAAAACGTCAAAGAAACGTGATAAATATCGTCGTGGAATAAGCTTCTGGACACCGCACTTGTAGTGAGCGGGCTTGCCCCGCGCTGGGTGGCGAAGCCGCCCCAATCCAGTCACCGAGAGCTTTCAGAAAAACCGAGGTGCCTGGGTTTAGGGCGGCTTGCCACCCAGCGGGGCAAGCCCGCTCACTACAGATTGTCGTCAGGCGGTGTCAGTTTTTAGCTGGGTTTCAGGCATTCGATGGAGCGATCTACTGTCGTCTTGGCAATTTCCAGCAAATGCCACACCGCCAGGATCTTCGCCCGTTCGGGGCTTGCCAATTGCTCACCACAATCGAGCGCGGTAGCCGACGCGCTATCGAGCAAGCTGGCGGTATAGAGCAGGGCGTCTTAACGAAGGGTGGCGGCTGTACGCAGGTTAGTCGACCGGCCACAAGCAAATCCGGCGCACCCGAAGGTGCCCTGCGCACAGCCACCATAAAACTTCATGTGACCATGCGCCTTGTGTCATTCCGGGCGACTAAACCCGATCACTGAATAGGCAGTGACGGACCGCAGACTAGCCACCGATTCCAGCAGGCACAAGGCGGCAGGGATTGTCTAGGAAACGTCCTGCAATTAAAAGCGATGCGCCTTGCTGGCCCTTTACAAACCATGACCAGGTGCCACTACCTGTTAGTTGAAAGGTGTTTATCTGTAGGAATGGTCTGGCATGACAAATTTTGATGGCAGCCATGACGAGGTTTCGCTTTTTCAGGTGTTGGGCGCTTAGTTAAATGGGTGTCCCAACCAACTACCGTAAAGGATTGCGATGAACATAAACCTAAGTAGTTTCCGTCAGGAAGTCTCTAAAGTTCGGCGCTCAGAGACAGCCTTTAATGAACTACTCAATGCAACTAATGCATTAGAAGTTGGAGAGCAGAACGAACGGTTGGATATGAGGCCTGCTTGCATTGATTCGATTCGTCATCACGTGTTGAGCACAGAATTGAGGAACCTACGAGATCTTATTGATCATGAACGTCATGTGTTGATCCTGGATGGCTTCAAGACGAAAGACCTTGCAAGTTTCAAATCATTGGTGTGGACGTTTGGCTCTTTGCTGGGGGCGCCGATGATTCAAAATCATCTAGGCCATAAGGTAATTGAGGTTTACGACCGTGGGAGTAGACGCATTGAAGAAGGTGCGAGATACCATCAAACCCGCCAAGGTGCTTACGTGCACAACGATGGCGTTAGCGATCCTCTGCCCATCGACTACTTGATTCTGGCTTGTGGTCAGAAAGCACGTTTAGGCGGCGAAAGTATTCTTATCGATGCGAGCGCGGTCTACGCGGAACTCATGGCTTTCCCCGACATACTTGAAGAACTAAAGTGTGACTTTTACTTTGAGAACCGAGGTATGTCAGAGGAAGAACAGCTGTTTAAAGCGCCTATTCTCAGCTTCTCCGACGAGGGTATTCCTTTGATCCGATACTTTCGGGTCTACATTGAATCGGCTCACCTCAAAGCCGGAGTTCCGTTGACCTCAGCGCAGACCCAGGCATTGAATTTTTTGGATACGGCCCTCGATCAATCATCGGTTCAATATCGAGTGCTGCTTGAACCTGGGCAGATGCTTATTTCAGCGGACAATAAATTTCTTCATACACGAACGCATTTCATCGATACGAATGCGGCGCGAGAAAATATTGATGATGCCGAACCTTTGAGTGGGTTGAATCGCTACATGCTACGGATGTGGTTACGCAAACAATGATGTCTGCCGTAGATAACGTTCGACCTCCAATACCCACCAAAAGCCGAGCCCCATGGATAACGCCGACATCGCAATCACCCTGGTCCTGATCTCCGCCTTTATGCACGCCACTTGGAACGCCGTTGTCCGTGCCGGAAGCAGCCGTTTCATGACCCTGGCCATGGTCGATGGCACTGCGCTGTTGATCTGCCTGGCCGCGCTGCCGCTGGTTACGCTGCCCAGTCTTGAGGTGTGGGGCTATGTGCTGATTTCCGTGGTGCTCAATACGGTCTATCGGTTGTTTCTGATCAAGGCTTACGAAACCGGTGACTTTGGCCAGGTTTATCCGGTGATGCGGGGCGTGCCGCCCGTGTTGGTTGCGTTGTTTTCCTACTGTTTGCTGCATGAGCAACTGTCGTTTCAGGCGATGGCGGGTGTGCTGCTGATTTGTCTGGGGATTATCAGTCTGACGTTTGTGCGCAAGATGACGGCGCAGATGTTCAAACCAATACTGATGGCGGTGTGTGCCGGTGCATTCATTGCGTCCTACACGGTCGTGGATGCCAAAGGCGTAAGAGCCAGTGAGACGGTTCTACAGTACATCATCTACCTGACACTCTTTCAGAGCATGCCGATCCCGCTGCTGGCCTATTTTAAAGAGCGTGCGGCACTCGCCCAGGCTATTGGCAAGCACTGGCGGGTGGGTGTGATGGGGGAGTGTTTTATCTGGCGTCTTACGGTTTGGTGTTGTTTGCACTGTCATTGGACACGGTGGCCAAGGTCTCAGCATTGCGGGAAACCAGTGTTATCATCGGCGCCATTATTGCCGCGCTGTTTTTTCATGAACGCTTCGGTTGGCGGCGGATGTTTTCGGCGTTCGTCATTGTTTGCGGGATCATTCTGATCAAAGTGAGCACCTGATGGCCCAACGTCCGCCACCGACACCGATGCTTCAAGCGTTCGTCAGTGCTGCAAAAACAGGCAGCTTTGCGCGCGCCGCCTCCGAACTTAACCTCACCGCCAGTGCCATCAGCCATCAAATTTCGGGTCTCGAGGAGTGGTGGGGTGTGCAACTCTTCGAGCGGCACTCGCGTGGCGTCAAGCTCACGGCAGAGGGCAGGCGCTGTTTCCGGTCACAGATGGATTCTTCACAACACTGGACGCGGTGTTGCATTCGCTCAACCCCAGCAAGCCCCAACCGCTTTACCTCGCGTGCACGTCCTCGCTGTGTTCAACGTGGCTGATTCCCAGGATGCACGGTTCTCACACCGAGGCTTCATTCAACCTTGACCTGGTGTTGACCAGCGCGGACATGAACAGCGCCAACCTGGGGGCTCATCAGTTCGATGTCGCGATTGTGATGGGGTACGGTGACTGCCCGGGTTTTCACGCCGAATTGCTGATGCGCGACGCTGTATTTCCAGTGTGTTCGCCGCAGTTTCAGCAGTGAATGGCGATATCGCATTCGCGGATATCGCAGAGTACCCGTTGATTCATCGGGTTGACGATCAAGTGTGCCCAGGATGGGAAAGCTGGTTTTCGTTTCAGGGCTGGCTGCGCCACCCTATCATCATGGTCCCCGTTTTCCCGATTCGAGCCTGGCTATCAGCCTGGCATTAAAAGGAGGGGGATTGCCTTGGGTCGCACAGCGTTGGTGTACGACGCGTTGAGAGACGGTTCGTTGGTTGCATTAAACGGCCCCGTGATGATGTCGCCCGCTGCGTACTACATCATTTGCCGGAATGGCAGGCAGTCAGAGCCGGATATCGCTCGCCTGTTTGATTGGCTCAAGTGTCAGGCACAACAATTTGCGCATAAAGTGCACGTTCAATACCCGCAACTCAACGAAATCACCCCTTGCCCACCAACTCCACCCGACACCCCGGCCCCGCATCACTGACCGTCAGTTGCAGATCATGCAACCGCGCCACCGCCGCCACCATGCTCAACCCCAACCCATTGCCCAGCGTATGCCGGCTCGCTTCGGCGCGATACAACCGGCGCAGCAGCGCCTTGAAGGTCAGCAGTAAACCCTTGGCTTCGTTCAGCGCCGCGTCGACGCTGGCGGCATAGTCTTCGACGCTGTACACCACGCCGGTGGTGTACCTGTGGTTTGAGCGGCGGCGCAAGGCAGCGCCTGTTGTCACTCAAAGGGCATTGGAATAACCCTGTAGTGAGCGGGCTTGCCCCGGTACAGACCGGGGACATCGTTTACATTTCTAACCGGGGACATGGTTTACAGGTTATTACACATGATCAGGAGGTAACTGATCATGCCCTGGAACCAAGAGTCTCCCATGGATCAACGAATCAAACTGGTCATCGACTGGCTTTCTGGTGACTTCACCAAAAGCCAGTTAGCTCGGCGCTTCGGCGTCAGTCGACCGACTGTAGATAAATGGATCTCCCGTCACGTTGAAGGAGATTTAAAGTCGTTGGCAGAGCTATCTCGACGACCCCATAACAGCCCAAACAAGACTGACGATGAGATCTTGGCTCGCATAGTGGCGATGAAAGAAGCCCACTATGAATGGGGGCCGAAGAAGCTTGTCAGGCTATTAGGAATCGATGATTCGTCGGTCGCCTGGCCATCTCCAAGCACGGCAGGCCAATGGCTTGACCGTCTTGGGCTGGTCAAAAACGACGCTTCAAACGACGGCACAGTACCGGTCACAGGGAAATGCGCGAAGCCAACGAGCCCAACAATACGTGGTGCGCTGACTACAAAGGGCAGTTCAAGATGCTCAACGCCCATATGTGCTATCCCTTAACTGTTACAGACCATGCCTCTCGTATGATTTTTGGCGTGCAGAGCTCACTCCAGGATCATGACCAAGCCTGTAAAACAAGCATTTGAGAGGCTTTTCCATGAGTACGGAATGCCTGAAGTCATTCGGTCTGACAACGGCGTTCCTTTTGCGTCTCCAGGCCTGGCAAGAATGTCCACACTGGCCGTTTGGTGGATCCGTTTGGGTATATATCCGGAGCGAACAATGCCGGGAAGACCGGACCAAAATGGCCGACATGAACGGATGCATCGCAGTATGAAGTTAGAGCTGCCGATCGGGAAAAACCTGGTTGAGCAGCAGCTTTTTCTAGAGCACTTTCGACATGAATTCAATTACATACGCCCCCACGAGGCGCTCGGCATGAAGCGCCCAGGAGAGCTGTATGTGCCGTCTAATCGACCTTATCCAGGATGCTTGCCGGATGTGGAATATGCGGCGGAAATGAAAGTACGAAGCGTAAGGAAGAACGGCTCGATCATGTGGAAAGGAAAGTTGGTGTTTGTTAGCGAAGCACTATCAGGAGAACGGATCGCGCTCAAGGAAGTTGAAGAAGATGTTTGGGATCTTTACCTGTGTGATTATCCCTGGGGAGGCTTGGACGAGGAATGAGCCGCGTCCAAGCTTCAAATGTGTAAACGATGTCTCCGGTTTCAGATGTAAAGGATGTCTACGGTTCTACACCCGCGCGGCGGCTTTTCAGGTGGCTCATGCTTATCTGACACACCGCCGCGCGGGGCAAGCCCGCTCACTACAGGTCGTCTAAAGTCCCATCCAGGTGTCAACGCATATGCAAAATAATCGGGCTGCTGCTCGCCGGGTCTGTATGCCCGCGCAGCTTGCCCACCGCTTGCGCGTCCACCGCGCCCCCGTTATTGCCCCAGGTGTTGCGCACATAGCTCAGCACCTCGGCAATCTCCTGGTCAGACAACTGCTCACGAAACGCCGGCATGCGGTAGGCGTCCGGTACTCCGGCAGTCACCACCCGCTGCGAACCATTGAGGGTGATGTTAATGGCCGAGGCGCTTTCCTTCGCAAGTGCCGAGGTGGCACCGGCCAACGGCGGCATCCACTCGGGCTGGCCCTTGCCGTCCAGACCGTGGCACGACGCGCAACGGGTGGCGTAGGTGTGAGCACCCGGGCCGGTGTCGGCAGCGGCGGTCTGATAGTGCCAAGGCGTGCCGTCGCGCTGCGGATCACCCGGCAGGGACTTGAGGTAGCGGGCGATGGCGGCCAGATCGTCGTCGGCCATGAACTGCGTGGAGTTGTTGAACGCCTCGGTCATCGAGCCGAACACCACCGCATGTTGGTTACGCCCGGTCTTGAGGAACTGCACGATCTGCGGCTCGGTCCAGCGGCCCAGGCCGGTGTTGGGGTCTTGGCGCAGGCTCGGTGCGTACCAGCCGTCCAGCAGGGCGCCGGCGAGGTAGGGCTTGCCGGATTCGTCCAGCGCTTTTTCGTTGAAGGCCAGGCCACGTGGCGTGTGGCAGCTGCCGCAATGGCCGGGGCCCTGGACGATGTAGGCGCCACGGTTCCACAACGGGTCCTGGTCGGGCTTGGCGGCGTAGGGGGCGCTCGGGGCAAACACGCCGTTCCACAGCGCAATGGGCCAGCGCAGGTTGAGCGGCCAAGGGATGCTGCTGGGGATGTTCGGTTCGCTGGCCGGTTGCATGCCTTGCATGAAAAACGCGTACAGCGCGCGGATATCATCGTCGCTGAGCTTCACATAGGACGGGTAGGGCATGGCCGGGTAAAGCCTGCGGCCACCCGGTGCTACGCCGTGGCGCACTGCGCGGTCAAAGTCGGCCAAGCTGTAGGCGCCGATGCCGTGTTCGCGATCCGGAGTGATATTGGTGGCATGAATCGCCCCCAGCGGCGTGGCCATTTCAGGCCGCCGGCAAACGGCGTCTTGCCCGGCAAGCTGTGGCAGGCCACGCAGTCGCTGAGTCTTGCGACGTACTCGCCGCGGGTGACCAAGGCGGTATCCACGCTTTGTGCTTGTTCAAGGGGGAGGCGGGCTGGCGGGTGACGTACCAGGCCAGCACACCTGCGGCGACCAGGCAGGGCAGCGCCAGCCAGCCTGCGGTTCTTACGAATCGACGGTTGTTCATGGGCGGTCTCTGTCGGTTAGCTGAAAGTGTGTCGGCTCAACGGCAAGCTGCGGATGCGCTGGCCGGTCAACTGCGCCACCGCATTGGCCACGGCCGGCGCCACGGCGGGCAACGGTGGCTCGCCAATGCCGCCCATCTTTTCGCCACTCTCGACAATCCGCACATGCACCTGCGCCATGCGCGAAGGCGGCAAAATCGGATACAGGTCGTAGTTGCGCGCCCGTGGTTTGCCGTCTACGTACACCGCTTCCTCCAGCAACGCCTGGGACAAGCCCAGGGCCACCGCGCCATTGACCTGCGCCTCGACAATCGCCGGGTTGACGATACTGCCGGGGTCGATGGCTTCCCAGATCTGGTGCACCTTGACCTGGCCACTGTCAATCGACACTTCGGCGATCACCGCCGCGTGGGAGCCGAACGGCGAGGCCATGGCCACGCCGCGTGCGCGCCGAGTGCCGTCTTCAGCCGTGTACGGGCCGCGCTTCCAACCACCGGACAGCTCGCCTACCGCTTGCAACAGGGTGGTCAGCCGTGGGTTGTCGCGCAGCAAATGCAGGCGCAATTCGTAGGGGTCGTGACCGCCTTTGTCCGCCAGTTCATCGAGGAACGCCTCGTAGAAGAAGTCATTCAGGGAGTTACCCACCGAACGCCAGTAACCGAGCATGGCCGGGCCTTTGACGTAGATCTGCGCGATGCGTTTGCTGGGGATTGCATAAGACTTGCCCGACAAACCTTCAAGGGCTGTGGGGTCGAGTTTTTCACCCTGTTTGCCGGCGATGGCTTCGGTAGGGCCTTCGGTGGCGCTTACCGCTTCGATGGCCACCGGCAAGCCTTTGGCATCCAGCGCGGCGCGGAACTTGACCACCGCCACCGGGCGCAGCACATCGCGCAGGAACTCTTCCTCGCGGCTCCAGATCAGCTTGACCGGACGGCCCACCGCCTTGGCCAGTGCAATGGCCTGCGGGTACGGGCTGGCCGAGTCATACAGGAAATGCCGGCCGAAAAAGCCGCCGAGCAACGGCGAGTGCAGGTTGATTTGCGCGATGTTCAGGCCGGTCCGCTTGGCGATATCGGCGCGAAACATGTCGGGCGCCTGGTTGGGCAGCCACACGTCCAACGTACCGTCTGGGTTGAACCGCGCCAGTGCCGAGGGCGGCTCCAGTTGGGCGTGGTGCAGGTATTGGTTGTGGTAGGTGGCTTCGACTGTGGTCTTTGCGCCCGCCAACGCGGCGGCTACATCGCCTTCGTTTTCGTCGTCACGTGCCGGGCCTTGCTGGGCCGCCAGAAAGTCGCGGAAGCCATCGCTGGAGAAATCCGCCGGCATCACCCGTACAGTCGCATCGGCACCGGGCTCCTGCCAGTCGACTTGAATCGCCTCGACTGCCCGCTTGGCGTGCCACCAGCGCTCAGCCACCACCGCCACGGCACCGGGCAGTTGGTGGACGGAATGCACACCTTTCATGGCTTCGACCTGCGCCTGGTTACGCAGGCTGCCCACGGTCATGCCCAGGCGCGGCGCGTGCTGCACGGCGGCGTGGAGCATGCCGTCGACCTTCTGGTCGATGCTGTACAGCGCCTTGCCGGTGGATTTGTCGTAGGCGTCCAGGCGCTTCACCGGTTTGCCGATCCAGCGGAACTGGCTTGGGTCGCGCAGCTTTACACTGGCCGGGTCAGGCACGGGCATATCCAGCGCGCGGCCTGCCAACTCACCGTAACCCAGCGACCGGCCCGATGCGGCGTGCACCACGCGGCCTGGCTGGGTGGTCAGTTCGGCCATCGGCACGCCCAGTTGCTCGGCACCGGCCTGCAGCAACATGGTGCGCGCCAGGGCGCCCAGGCGCCGCATGACCGGGTAACTCATGCGCACCGACATACTGCCGCCGGTGATGCGCATGCCGTTTTCCATCACCACATAGGCGTCGCCGGGCGGGGCGGCTTCCACCACGAAGGTGGCCGGGTCGGCATCCAGCTCTTCGCCGACAATCTGTGCCATGGCGGTGTGAGTGCCTTGGCCGCCTTCCATAAAGGGGCTGAGCAGGCGCACTGTGCCGTCCGGGCGAATCTCCAGGAAGGCCGGCACCTGGGTGCCGCGTTCGGCAACCGGGCTAGTGGCTGCCTGGACCCTGGACGAACCCAGTGGCAGGCCGAAACCGATCACCAGCGCACCCACGGCTGTACTGGCCAGAAAACGTCGGCGCGACAGGTTCACTGGCGTATCGAATAACTCGGTGTGCGCACTCATCAGGCACGCTCCGGCTTGGCCAGGTCCTGCACAGCAGTGCGGATAGCGTTGTAAGTACCGCAGCGGCACAGGTTGATCATCGCCGCTTCGATCTGCGCATCATTTGGGGCAGGAGTGTGCTTGAGCAACGCGGTGGCCGCCATGACCTGCCCGGACTGGCAGTAACCGCACTGCGCCACCTGATGTTCGACCCAGGCCGCCACCACGCGTTTGCCCACTGCGTCCTCTTCAACCGCTTCGATGGTGGTGATTTCACGCCCCACCACCCCAGCCACCGGCGTGACGCAACTGCGCACCACGTTACCGTCCACCAACACTGAACACGCGCCGCACTGGGCCAGGCCGCAGCCGTACTTGGTGCCGGTCAGCCCCAGGTCATCGCGGATGACCCATAACAATGGCGTATCGGCGTCTGCATCAACCTGATAGGTCTTTTGATTAATCCGTAATTCCATGGCTCACCTGCTGATCGACGGTAGGTGCGGCCTTTTTATGAAGACGTGATGGCCGCTTATGGTTGAACTCTAGTCCACGGCGCAAGGCGACAGTTATCCGCTAGTCGATAAGTCGGAGGATCAGGCAAGTATTCAACAGGATTAGGCGAGACAGCCGGTATTAGAAGTCGACTGTGGCCGACAGCAGCAGGGTGCGTGGCGAGCCTTGTGAAAACGCCCCGTAGGACGCCACACCGGACCAGTATTCGCGGTCAAACACGTTCTGCACCGTGGCGCGGAACGTCGTCGGTCGCTCGACGATGCGCGTGGTGTAGCGTGCGCCTATGTCGAAGCGCGTCCAAGGGGCCAGTTGTTGGGTGTTGGCCTGGTCGATGTACTGGCTGGCGGTGTAGATCGCGCCGCTGGTCAGCGTCAGGCCTTCGACCCAGGGCGTGTCCCATTCGGCCCACAGGTTGGCCTGCGCCTTGGGCACGCCGACGGGGGTATTGCCCTGGTTGGCGGCGATGCCGGTGCGGGTCAACGTTGCATCCAGCAGGGTGACACCGCCGAGCAGGCGGATGCCCGGGGCGATTTCGCCGAACACATTCAATTCCAGGCCTCGGTTGCGCTGTTCGCCCTGTACGGCAAACCGCCCGCCGGCCAGTTCGCCGCTGGGCTTCTGGATCTGGAACAGCGCCAGGGTGGACATGAAGGTGGCGTAGTCGAACTTGACGCCGACTTCGTGCTGCTTGGAGACATAGGGGGCAAACACCTCGCCGGCGTTGGACGCATTGGACGGCGCGACATCGCCCTTGCTCAGGCCTTCGAGGTAGTTGTAGTAGAACGCCACATGCGCCCAAGGCTTGAGCACCACGCCGAACAGCGGTGTGGTCTTGCCGTCGTCGTAGGTGCTGGTCACGGTGCCTGCCGCGTTGTAGTTGTTGGACTCGATGGTCTGTTTACGCAGGCCCAGGGTGACCTGCACACGTTGGTCCAGCACCGACAAGGTGTCGGCGATGGCCACGCCGGTCAGTTCGCTGGCGGAGACCTTGGGGGCGTCCGGTTTGGGGATCGACGGCTTGGGGCTTTCGCTGGGGTGGTAGATATTCGACAGCACCGGTGCGCCGGAAATAATCCCCGCGACAGCTCATCGCGATAACGCGTGACCTGCACGGTACTGCTGTGGCTGATCGGCCCGGTATCAAAGCGCAGGCGCGCGCCGGCGTCGACGGTGTAGCGCTGTACTTCGAAGCGGTAATAACCTGGGATTGACGAGGTGTCACCGGCGCTGTTGACGATGCTCGGCGTCTGATCGGACAGGCGCGCCACCGCCGACCGGCCGCCGCCGGCGTGGCCGAACACGGTCAGGTGGTCGGTGAGGTCATATTCGCCGGTGAGCAAGGCGGATTTGTCCCGCGTTTTCGACCAGCCCCAGTCCTGGCTAACGTTGGTGCGACCATTGGCGGCGTCGGGGATCTTTACGCCGGCGGCGATCAGGAACGGCCGCGAGGCGCCGTCGAAGGTTTCCTCCTGGGCGATCAGGTCCAGGCTGGTGCGCAGGCGCTCGCCCTGATAATCCAGGGACAGCGCGCCGATATCGACGGCCCGGTCCTGGTGCTCGATCACCGTATCGCCTTGCTGTACACCGCCGTTGAAACGCACACCGAAGCGGCGCTCCTCGCCAAAGCGCCGACTGATATCGATGCGGTTTCCCAAATGCGCATCTTGGGCGTAGCTGGCGGTGTAGCGAGTGAGGTCTTCTTCCAGGGAGCGCTTGGGCACCACGTTGATCACGCCACCGACCGCGCTGTTGGGCGACATGCCGTAGAGCAGGGCGCCCGGCCCCTGACCACTTCGACGCGTTCGGCGTACTCGGTGAACACCCGGTAATTGGAGGCCACGCCGTATACCCCGTCGAACGCCAACTCGCCGAGGTTACCTTCGCCCACCGGGAAGCCGCGGATGAAAAACGAGTCGACAATACCCCCGGTCTGCCCGGTGGAGCGCACTGAAGAGTCACGCTCCAGCAAATCGCCGACGGTGGTGGCCTGTTGGTCCTTGATCAACGCGGCGGTGTAGGTGCTGACGCTGAATGGTGCGTCCATTACATCGGTATTGCCCAGCATGCCCAGGCGCCCACCTACTGCCACCTGGCCGCCGGAATATACCGGCGGCAGGCTATCGGCCCGTTGCTCGACGCCACTGACCTCGATGTTGTCCAGAGTGACCCGGCGCTGCACCAGGGTGTAGGTGCCGTCGCTGCGCATCACCATCGCCAGACCACTGCCGGCCAGCAGCAGGTTGACCGCTTCCTGGGTCGAATACATCCCGGACAGCCCGGGGCTGGTCAGGCCTTCGGTCAGGGCCGGTACAAACGACAATGCAATACCTGCGTCCACCGCAAAGCGCGACAGCGTAGCGCCGAGCGGGCCCGGAGCGATCTGATAAGCGTGCAGCGCAACCGCATCTAGCTGCGCAGCCATCGTGGCACCGCTCAATACCAGACTGAACAACACGCTGCGAATCACAAGCATGAAAGGGGGAGCCTTTGGACGAGAGGTAAAGGAGTTCCAAGGTTTGCCAGTTGAGATTGGAAAAAGTATCAGCCAACTGCCATTTTATTTTCGCGCCCACTACGTCAGACGCAGCTTTGCTTTGCTTTGCTTTGCTTTGCTTTGCTTTGCTTTGCTTTGCTTTGGATCTTGATCTTGATCTTAGGCGCCCCGTTAAACCACGCTAGCCGGAGAGAGGGCACACCGAGCCTAGGCGAGGTGCCGAGTGGTGGGGCGAAGCGTTTTGCTTACTTTTGCGCTTTTCAAAAGTGAGCCGCTGTAAGAGCGGAACCCATATCAGCCTTCACCCAAATAACGGATATGTACTCCGACCCAAACCTTCTAGCGCCCAACACATAGCTATCGCAGCGATGCGGCGACCCGACAAGCCCGCTCCCACATTTGAATCTCTTCATAGATGATAAAACGCGGTGGCCTGGTAGGTTCAGGCAGGCGACAACGTCACCCAATACCCATTCAAATGCCCACTCACCCGCACCGGATACGTCTGCACCAACATACCCAACGCCCGCTGGCTATCACCGACCGGAAACGCCCCGGAAATCCGCAAATCGGCAATCGCCGGATCACACCGCACAAACCCCCTACGATAGCGCAACAGCTCAGCCACAAAATCCGCCAAGCGCATCTTGTCGGCCATCAACATACCCCGGGTCCAGGCATCCACATTGCCGTCAGCCGTACCCAGCGCACCAAACGTCTGCGCAGAAAAATCCGTACGCTGCCCGGCATTAACGATCAGTGGCGCCGTTTGGCTATTCTCGGCCAGCATCACCTTGACGGCACCTTCCAACACCGCCACATGAGTCCGCGCGTTCAGTTCGCGCACGGTAAACGTGTGCCCAGGGCCTGCATGCGCCCCTGGCGGTGCTGACCAAAAACGGGCGGGTGGCCTCATGCGCGGTCTGCACCAGTATTTCGCCTTCGCGCAGGTGCACCAGGCGCTGCTGGCTGTCGAACCGCACGTCGATGGCGGTCTCGGTATTGAGCGTTATGCGCGAACCATCGGCCAACACAAGCTCGCGGCGTTCGCCCACGCGAGTGCTGTAGTCCGCCGTCCATTGCTGGTTTTGCGCCAGCTTCCAACTGCCCCAGCCCACCGGCATCACCGCCAACAGCAGCGCCAGTTTGCCCAAGGCTGCGCGACGCTCTGGGCTCGCAGGACGGTCCAGCGCCGACATCGCCAGCGACGGCGGCAGGCCGCCCAACTTGCTTTGCAGCAACTGCGCGCGGGCCCAGGCGCGGTCGCGTTCAGGGCTGCTGAGTTTCCAGTGTTCCCATTCGGCGCGCTCGCTGTCATTGAGGTCGCCTTCGCTGAGGCGCATCAGCCATTCGGCGGCTTCCTCGAGTGCTTTGGGAGACAGGGCGGGCATCTATTCCACCAGCATCAGGCACTGCACAAATGCCTGTTTCATGTAGCGTTTGACGGTGATCAGCGACACCTCCAATTGATCGGCGATGTCCTGGTATTTAAGGCCGTTGAGCTGCGAGAGCAGGAACGCGCGCTTCACCAGCGGCGGCAGCGAATCGAGCATCGCGTCGATTTCATGCAGGGTTTCCAGCACCACGAAGTGCGCTTCCGGCGACGGCACCTCATGAACCGGTACGCAAGCCAGGGCTTCCAGATACGCGCGTTCCAGGGCCTTGCGCTGGTACCAGTTGACCAGGATGCCCTTGGCCACACAGGTCAGGTAGGCCCGTGGCTGGTCGATCACCGTGACCTGGGAAGCGAGGATGCGGGTGAAGGTGTCCTGGGCCAGGTCCGCTGCATCCATGGCGTTGCCGAGTTTGCGTTTGAGCGTGGCGTACAGCCAGCCGTGATGCCCGCTGTACAGGGCTTCGATCGCGCTCAGGTGCGGATTGTTATGGGTTTCGCTCATGGCGCAGGTCTGTGCAATTGAGAAGTATTCCCAATGCTAAGTGACAACCCATCGACAGCGCAACGTCGCAGCCAAGGAAAAAACTTACCGCAGGCTGATACTTTTTCGCGCGCCGGCTGGCATCAGGAGTAATTCCACCTTCTCCCGATGAAAGGACCCCCGACGCCATGCTTGTTGCCAGCCGGTTAACCCTCGCCATTCGAACTGCCTTGTTATTGGCCGCCGCCAGCACCACTGCCTGGGCCGCCGATGAGCCTTTGACGCTCGGTGAAACCAACGTCAACGCCGTGTACAACGGCCCCACGGATTTGCCCGACGTGCTCGCCGGCGGCCAAGTGGCCCGTGGCGCACGCCTGGGCATGCTGGGCAACAAGGACGTGATGGACACGCCGTTCAGTGTCACCAGCTACACCGCCAAGACCCTTGCCGACCTGCAGACCGTCACCGTGGCCGACGCGCTGGAGCGTGACCCGTCGGTGCGCTCTACCGGGCAAACCGGTGGCATCGTCGACTCGTTTTTCATCCGTGGTTTTGCGATTGGCGAAGGCAACCTCGGCGAGCTCGCTTATGACGGCGTGTACGGCGTGGCGCCCAACTACCGGGCGTTCACCGAGTACGCTGAGCGCGTCGAAGTGCTCAAGGGGCCGGGCGCACTGATGTACGGCATCTCGCCTAACAGCGGCGTAGGGGGTGTGATCAACATCGTGCCCAAGCGCCCACTGGATCAGGACCTGACCCGTTTCACCGGCAGCTATGCGTCGGACAGCCAAGTCGGCGGCCACCTCGATATCAGCCGTCGTTTCGGTGATGAAAACCAGTTTGGCGTGCGCTTCAATGGCAGCCTGCAGGGCGGCGACACCGCCGTGGATGACCAGCACCGCGACGTGGGCATCGGCGCCATTGCCCTGGATTATCGTGGCGAGCGGCTGCGCCTGAACCTCGATTACATCAGCCAGAAAGAAAGCTATGACGGCGCTTCACGGCCGTTCACTATTGCGCCGAACGTGCAGGTGCCGTCTGCTCCCAATGGCCGCACCAGCCTGCCGCAGAAGTGGGGTTGGTCGGACACCAAGGAGCAATCACTGTTGCTCGGTGGTGAATACGACCTGAATGACAACCTCACCGCGTTCGCGCATGCCGGTGGAGGCCGGTCGGATGTGAAGCGCATGTCCGACCAGGTGCCGCGCATCCTCAATGACGCTGGCGATACCAGCAATATTCCCGGCTACTACAAGTTCAACGTCGACCGTTCCACTGCCGATGTGGGCCTGCGCGGTTTGTTTGCCACCGGCCCGGTGACCCATATGACCACGCTGATGGCGACCCGGTACGAGGATGAGTTATCCCGGGGCATCAACAATGGCACGACGATTCTGTCGAATATCTACCACCCGGTGGACACGCCCAAACAGTCCATCAACGCGCCGAAGGTATTGCGCATTTCCGAGACGGAGCTGTCAGGCGTAGCGCTCACCGACACCCTGGGCTTTCTGGATGATCGCCTGCAACTGACCCTGGAGCATGCGCCACCAATCGATTGAGTCGCGTAACTACAACAGCACCGGCGGGGTCAGCTCGCGGTATGACGCCAGTGCCAATACACCGTTGCTGGGCGTGGTCATCAAGCCCTGGGACGACGTGTCGCTGTACTACAACTATGTCGAGGGCTTGAGCAAAGGCGATGCGGCGCCGGGGACGGCGAGCAATGCCGGTGAGACGTTCGCGCCTTATGAATCCAAGCAACACGAACTCGGCGTGAAGTATGAACACGGCACCTTCATGACCAGTGTGGCGTTGTTCCAGATCACCAAGCCCAGTGGCGAAGTGGGCGCCGATGGTGTGTATTCGGTGCAGGCTGAACAGCGTAACCGTGGCGTTGAGTTGAGCGTGTTCGGCGAAGTGGCGCCGGGCACCCGCTTGATGGGCGGCGTGACCTTCCTCGATGGCGAACTGACCCAATCCGCCACTGCTGCCAACCGTGGCAACAAGCCGGTGGGCGTGCCGGATATCCAGGCCAACCTGTGGGCCGAGTGGGATACGCCGTGGCTGGAAGGTTTCACCCTGACCGGCGGCGCGATCTACACCGACAGCCAGTATGTGAACCAGGCCAATACCCAGGCACTCGATTCATGGACGCGCATCGACGCTGGCGCGCGTTATGCGACGAAGATCGAAGGGCGGCCAACCACATTCCGCGCCACGGTGCAGAACGTGTTTGACCGGGAATACTGGTCGGGCGTGGCCTCGTATGGCGCGTTTTCGCCGGGGTATCCGCGCACGTTGCAGCTGTCGGCCACTGTCGATTTCTAAGCAGGGAATGACTGACACAACCCAATCCAAATGTGGGAGCGGGCTTGCTCGCGAATGCGGTCGTTCAGTTAGAACATCTCTGACTGACACACCGCCTTCGCGAGCAAGCCCGCTCCCACATTTTGAACCGCGCAAGGAAGTTAAACCGTGGGGTGGTCACCGCGAAGTCCTCTTCGAAGTATTCCTGCTCCCCCCGCGTTTCACTCTGGCGCCGTACCACCTCCATCTGCCGCAGCTCCACGCGACGGATTTTGCCGGAGATGGTCTTGGGCAACTCGCTCACAAACTCAATGCGCCGTACACGCTTGTACGGCGCCAGGTTTTCACGGGCAAAGGCCAGAATATGGCGCGCCAGTTCATCGCTGCCGGGGGGCGTCGTGGGCCAGGATCAGGAAGGCTTTCGGCACGGCCAGGCGTAACGGATCGGGGCTGGGTACCACGGCCACTTCCATCACCGCCGGGTGCTCGATCAGCGCACTTTCCAGTTCGAACGGGCTGATGCGGTAGTCGGAAGCCTTGAACACATCGTCGGCACGCCCGACAAAGGTGATATAGCCGTCGGCGTCGATCTGCGCGGTATCGCCGGTGCGGTAGTAGCCGTCGCGCATTACTTCGGCGGTTTTTCCGGGCTGTCTTCATAGCACAGCATCAGGCCGAGTGGCCGTACAGCCAAGGGCAGGGCGACTTCGCCTTCGGTGCTGGGGATGCCATCCGGATCAAGCAACGCCACCTGATAACCCGGCAACGGACGGCCCATGGACCCCGGCTTGAGCAACTGCCCCGGCGTATTGCCCACCAGCGCGGTGGTTTCCGATTGGCCGAAACCATCGCGCAGTGGCAAGCCCCAGGCGTGCTGGATTTGCTCGATGATCTCCGGGTTCAGTGGCTCGCCGGCGCCCACCAGTTCACGCAGGCTCAGGCGCGGTTTATAGCTGGCCAGGTCTTCCTGGATCAACATGCGCCACACCGTGGGCGGCGCGCACAGGCTGATCACGCCGTAGCGTTCCAACGCGTTGAGCAACGCCGGTGCGCTGAACCGCGCGACGTTATGGATAAAGATGCAAGCCCCGGCATTCCACGGCGCGAACAGGCAACTCCAGGCGTGTTTGGCCCAGCCAGGGGATGAGATATTCAGGTGCAGGTCGCCCGGTTGCAGGCCGATCCAGTACATCGTCGACAAGTGGCCCACCGGGTAGCTCTGGTGACTGTGCAGCACCATCTTCGGTTTGGAGGTGGTGCCGGAGGTGAAATACAGCAGCATCGGGTCAGTGGCTTGGGTCTGTCCTTCGGCTTCAAAGTGTTCGGGGTGTTCAAACGCGGCGTTGTGGGCGACCCAGCCGGCGGGTGCTTCGCCGACACAGACGCGACTGCAACCGTCCGCCAGGCCGGCAAACTTGCCGACATGCGCCTCGCCGACTACCAGATGACGCACTTGGCCGCGTTCGATACGGTCGCGCAAATCATCCGGATTCAGCAGGGCAGTGGCGGGAATGACCACGGCGCCCAACTTGAACGCGGCGAGCATGGTGTCCCACAACGCCACGTCGTTGCCCAGCATCAACAGCACCCGATCACCACGCCGCACGCCCAGCGAGCGCAAGTGATTGGCCACCTGATTGGAGCGCGTGGCCAGTTGCTGGAAGCTGTAGCGTTGTTCGCTGCCGTCTTCTTCGACGATCCACAGCGCATTGGCCGAGTTGCCCTCGGCCATGACGTCGAAGTAGTCCAGCGCCCAGTTGAACGCGCCCAGTTGCGGCCAGCGGAAATCCCGTACGGCGGTGGCGTAGTCGGTGCGGTGGGCGAGCAGAAAATCCCGGGCGGCCAGGAAGGGGTGCGTCATGGTCGGTGTCCTTGATTATTGTTGTAGGGACTGACCCCCGGCTCAGCCGGGTGGCTGAACCGAGTATAGGCACGCATAAATCTAGAGATGAACGCCCAAAAACACCGATGGGTTGTGCAAAAAAGTCATGCTCAGTATTTCCAGGTCACTGACGCGGTAAGGTTGCGCGGCGCGCCGTAATTGGTCGAGCCGGCAGCCTGGTACAGCGACAGCAGGTACTTTTGGTCGGTGACGTTGTTCAGGTTCAGCGAGGTGCTCCAGTGCTCGTCGAAGTCGTAGCTGCCCATCAGGTCCACCAGGGCGTAGGCGCTTTGATACACGCGGCTGTTGCTGTCGACCTCGGTGTGGCTTTGCCATTGCACACGGCTGCCGATCTTGGCTTGGGGCACGCCGGGCAGGCGGTAGGTCAGGCTGGCGCGCACGCTGTGAGTGGGCACGTACTGGCGGGCTTTTTTCGCCATTGTTGTCTTCGATGTGCACGTAGGTGTAGCCGCCGGCCAGGGACACGCCGGGCAGGACTTCACCGTTGGCTTCCAGCTCCACGCCACGGCTTTTGTAATCCACGCCGCGATACACGTATTGGCCGTTGACGATGGCCCCGGTGGCCTCGGCGACGTTCTGTTGCTCGGTCTTGAACACGGCGGCGGTGACGCCCAGGCGCTCATCCAGCAGGCGACCTTTCACGCCGACTTCCATGCTCTTGCCTTCCAGTGGCTCGATAATGCCGCCGGCAGTGCTGCGCAGGTATTGCGGTTTGAAGATCTCGGTCCAGCTGGTGTAAAGACTCCACTGCGGGGTTAGGTCATAGACCAGGCCCGTGTACGGCGTGACTTTGCCGTGCACCCGGGTGTTGTGGGGCGAGCCGTAGCCCATGCCTTCGCCATCAGCGCTGAGCATGCGCGCACCGGCGATCCAGTGCAGGTCGTCGGTGAGGCTGAAACGCGCGCCGGCGAACAGGCTTTTCTGGCGGTCGGTGAACAGTTGGGTGTTGAGGTCGTCGGTGTAGTTCATCGCTGGCTCCACCACATTGCCGGCCAGTACATCGGCGAGGCTTTCCACCTGGTTGCCCGCTGCGGAGTTGTAGTGGCCTCGTTCAGTGTGGTGCAGGCGGCCGTAGTTGGCGCCGAGGGTCAGTTGATGTTCACGGCCCAGGAAGTTGAAAGGCCCGGACAGTTGCCCTTCGGCTGCCACTTGATGCTCGGTGCTGGTGGTGCGGTTGATGTACGCGGCGACGGTGCTGGCGCTGATCGGTATGGCGTAGAGCATTTTGGTGTCGGAGTGCTGGCTCATGCCGGACACGGTGAGGGTGCTGGTCCAACCGTTGTCGAAGGCATGGACCAGTTCGGCGAAGGCGCGTTGGGTCTGGATATTCCAGTAGGTCCACGGCTGGCCGACGCTGGCGCTACGGTCGCTGTAGTGGATGCGGTTGCCAGCGTAGTCGGCAATCGGCAGGCCGCCCCAGGTGCTGCCGTTGGAATAGCTGTCCTGCTGGGAAAAGCCCACGGTGAGGGTGTCGGCATCGGACAGGTCGAAGGCCAACAAACCCGCCATCACGTTGACTTCGTGGCTGTAGTTGTCGAGGTAGGAATTGCCCTTGTCGTGGAGGTGATAAAGCGCCCGCGCACGTTGCCGCTGTCGGTCAGCGGGCCGGATACGTCCAGGGCCAGGCGCCGGTTATCCCAGGAGCCGCCGCTGGCATCGATGCGGGCCTGGAAGGTGTCGGTGGGGCGCTTGCGCACCAGGTTGACGGTGGCCGAGGGGTCGCCGGCACCGCTCATCAAGCCGTTGGCGCCGTGCAACACGTCGACCTGTTCGAACTCGGTCATGTCCTGCTCGCCCACCAGCACGCCGCCGGAGAAGGGCAAGCCCATGCCGTCGAACTCGAAATTTTCGATCTTGAAGCCACGGGAAGTGAAGGCGGTGCGGTCGGTTTCGAATTGCTCCACGGTCACCGAAGGAGCGCTGCGCAGGGCTTCTTTCACGCTGTTGAGCTTGAAGTCGTCCATTTGCTCGCGGGTTACCACGGTGACGGCTTGCGGGGTTTGCTGGTCGGTGAGGCCGAGCTTGGTGGTGGTGGACTTCGGCTTGCCCTGGTAGCCGACGCTTGGGCCACCGTCCTGCCCGGCATAGTCCTGAATGTGGATGGCCGGCAAGGTCATGTTGTCCGCTTGCTTAGGCAACGGCACCAGGTACAGGGTTACCGCATCGGTACGCGAAAAGCTGTAGCCGCTGCCTTTGAGCAATTCGGCCAGGGCCTGTTCCGGCGAATACACACCCGCCACCGTCGAGCTGCGCAGGGCGCTGTCGAGGTTGCCGTCCAGCAGCACGTTTTGCCCGGATTGCTGGCTGAACACCAACAAGGCCTGGCGCAGTTGTTGGGCCGGGATGTTCAGCGACAGCTTATCGACCGAGGTGCCCGGGGCCGGTGCCGCATACGCCGGCACTGCGCCCATGAGCAGGCTGCAGGCGAGGGTGGCGGCGCGCCAGTGCTGGGTGGGTTGAGGATGCTTTGCCATTCAGGTGTTTCCCTATGAGGTCGCGCTATCAGTCCCTCTAGGACGGATGAAGCGCGGCGATACCTGATGGCGATGTGAATTATTTGCAATTAGGCCGGTTGGATCAGCGTAACCAGGTCGGTGTAACGCGTCATCCGCACGGCCAGGGCCTTGGACAATACGTCGAGCATCTGGTCCGGGCGGTTGAGGTTGAGGATCAGGCTGACCCGGCGCGCCGCCAGTTGTGGGTCGGGAATGAAGATCTTGCCTTCACGCCAGCGTTGCAGTTGGTTGACCACGGTGAGCAGCGGTGTGTCGAAGAACACCAGGCGGCCGTTGCGCCAGGCCAATACCTGTTCCAGTTCGGCGCGTTGGATGGCGCCGGTCTTGGTGGCGCTGAAATGCAGCGAGAGGCCTTCGCCCAGGTCGGTTTGCTGGCTGGGTGTCATCACCCGCACCGTGTTGCGGCTGACGCTCAACTGCGCGTTGGCACCGTCACAGGACAGGCAGAAGTCGGCTTCGTTGGTTAACACACGACCGGCCTGGGTCTGCACCGAAAACTCACCGGCAGCCTTGGGCACGATGCTGAAAAACGCTTCGCCTTGCAGCAGCTCTACGGCGCGCTGGGTCGGGGAAAAGTTCAGGTTGAGTGCGCTATTGCCTGCCAGTTCTACCGTCGAGCCATCGGACAATTGCACGCTGCGCCGCTCGCCAACGGCCGTGCGCACATCGGCAAAGGGTGAGCTGACGCCTTTGAGCCACAGGGTGCTTGCGCTGGTGGCAACCACCGCCACACTGGCGGCTGCGGCGAAAACCGACAAAGCGCCGCCGCGATAGCTTGGGTGCTTGCATGACCGGTGGCGCCAGCAGCGCCGTCGCCGCCCACACTTTTTCCAGATGGGCATAGGCCTGGGCATTGCGCGGGTCGGCGGCCAGCCATTGGGCCAGCTCATCGCGCTCGGCTGGGGTCGGTGTGCCGCCATGGACCAAGGCAAACCACTCACTGGCCCGGTGGCTGGCGTCATCGGGGCGGGCGAGGGGCGTGGCGTGGCGCGGCGGTTCAACACTCATGGGCTAATCAATTCAACAAAAACCGGTCAGGCGGCGAGTATAAGTGAAGGCGTTCACTCGGGCATGCCCTGCTTCAACAAGTCCAGTGCACGCACCATGCGGCTGTACGCGGTCTTGGGCGAAATGCCCAGGTGTTCGCCGATCTCCACATAGGTCAGGCCTTCGACCCGCACCAGCAAAAATACGTCGCGGCAGGGTTCGGGCATGTGCTGCAGCACGTCATTGAGAGCCGCCAGCTGCTGGTTGGCGATGGCGGCTTGTTCCAGGGTGGGGCTCGGCTGTTCGAGGGAGCCGGGCTCCTGCATGTCCAGCGGCTCGCCCTTGCGGTGTTCCTGGCGGCGGGTGTGGTCGATGAACAGGTTACGTGCGGCCGAGAACAGGTAGGCGCGGAAGTTTTCGATACGGGTGCGGCCCATCTGCTCCGAGAGGCGGATGAACGCGTCCTGCGTCAGGTCGGCTGCGGTTTCCTTGCAGCGTAGACGGCGGTCCAGGTAAGCCTGGATTTCACCACGATGGGCGAGGTAAAGCGCCTTGAGATCTGAGCCGGACATAAAGCTACCTGACAGCCATGGAAGCAAGCGCGGCGCAATATAACAAACGAGAATGATTGTTAATAGCGGC